>JACDEU010000009.1:0-65191 GCA_013816245.1 Actinomycetota bacterium
CACTTCACGTTTGTCTTGCAGTCCCGCGGAGTTGCTCGGTGCGACCTCGGAGACGTTGAACAAGGCTTGACGGATCTTCGTGAAGGGCTGCGGTTGTCGCTAGAGGAAGGATTTGTCCGGAACGCTGGAGTTGGCTATAGCAACCTCGGCTGCTATGTCTGGCTGATCGACGGTGCGGAAGCCGGCCTCGCGATTCACGAGGCTGGAATCGCCTTCGACGAGCGACGAGGGGCACAGGGGAACCGGCACTGGAAGATCGCCGAAACCACCTGGATGCTCTACGACCTCGGCCGCTGGGATGAAGTATTGGAGGCGACGGACCGTTCGCTGGCGTTTGCCGGTTCTTCCACGGGCCAGCTCCGCCTCGTCGCACTGCCGTACAAGACCCAGGTGCTCGTGCGCCGGGGCAAGATCGCCGAAGCGGCCGCTCTCGTCGAGGAGTTCGTCCCGCTGGCGCGTGATGCACGTGACGCACAGGTCCTCGTTCCGGCTCTTGCCGTGGCCGCCCTCGTCGAGCAGGCGCGTGGCGATCTTTCAGCTGCCATGGGCTTCGTCGACGAGTTCGAACAGGCCACTCGAGAGTTCGCGGACTTCCACCGGACGCACTTCCTCGATGAGCTCGCCCCCATCTGCGTCGAGGCGGGAGAGCTGGATTCGGTAAGCAAGGTTGTAGACAGCGTTCGGATGACGGCCGGCCGCGCAGGCCATTCGCTCGTCGGAGCCCAAGCAGTGCTAGCGGAGGCGGACGGGGAACCACAGGCGGCGCTCGTCTTGTTCGAGGAAGCAGCGAGGCGTTGGAGCGAGTACGGAAATGTGCTGGGTCATGCGCTGGCACTGCTCGGTTCGGCACGCTGCCTGCTTGCGCTCGGGCGAAGGGCCGAGGCGACTCCGGTGTTGCATCAGGCGCGTGACATCTTTGCCAGGCTCGAGGCCGCACCGGCAATCGCCGAGATAGACGCGCTGCTCGGAGATCAGCCCGCGACCGCACGGGCGGCGAAGTAGCCGGCCGGCGGATCGCGCAAACCGAGAATCGACTGGTCGAGCGTCGCCACGAGCTGCGCGCGGTCTCCGTGCATCAGCGTTTCGACCAGGGTGCGACGAATGACATCGGCTTCGGGATCGCCAGCGAGTCGGTCCTGGAGCTCCGCGCGTGCGCGCGGCGTGTCGCCCAGGAGGATGGCTCCGCGAACTGCGGCGGCCCAGAGGCCGTCTCTGCCGCCGAGGAGCGCCGCCAGCGACTCGCGCAGCTGTTCTGACTGAAACGGGCCGTCCTGGAAGAGCGAGAGCTCCCAGCGGTCGAGGGCTTCGCTCAGCTCCGGGTCCTCGTCTGCGAGCGCGAGGCGTGGAAGCAAATCGGCTGCCAGGCCCGCGCGGAACGAGTCGAGCCGGGCCGGCTCACCGGAGGGCTGTGTTGAGGCGATCGGAAGCACCGGCCGTACGCCGTAGGGACGCCAGTCGAGCCGTTCGAACAGCACGGGGCCTGCCGCGATCGGCGCCGCAGTCGCAAGTCGGATCGCGGTGACCGCGTCCGCAAATTCGCCGGGTGCATCGGGCGGCTCGGTCGCGCCCGTCTCGAGTGAGCGTTCGAGCTCGAGCACGTTGAGGCGGTCGGGCTCACGTCCGAAATCCGCAGGCAGAAGTCCGTTCGCCTCCGGCCAGAGCTTCGCCAGCTCGCCGGTTGCAGCCGCACGGATGCGGATGCCGTTGCCGAGCTCGATCGTCGCTCCACCGGTGGTGATTCCGATCAACGGCGCGACGGCGCCGTACTGATGGCCCTCGCCGAAGAGCGAGCTTTCGAGCTCGACGTACGCGCGGTCGAACGCGGCATCGTCCCAATCGAAACCGCCGCACGACTCGGCTGTGCTCATCAGGAGCGGCAGCAGAACGCTGCCGAAGAGCGCCTCGTGCTCGTCTGCGCGCGGGCCTGCATGTGCGCGCGCGAAGATCGCGGCTGCAGGCTCCCGTCGGAGCTCGTCGACGGCGAGCTCTGCATCCGGTCGTCTGCGCAGCGAGTGCGCGTGCGACTCGATGAACGGCTTGACGAGGGGTCTGTACTCGTAGAGCGCGGGCCGGTCGTAGGAGCTGTGCTCCTCGAAGGCGAACGGGAGATCGGCGCCGCGTTCGAGCTCTTGCAGGAGCGCACGGAACGAGCCGAGCGCAAAGGCCCTCAGGGACTCGTGAAGCTGTGGAGCGCGCACGATCACAAGTTGGCTTACGCCGTCTTCGGTTCCTCTCCTTTCTGGCACTGAGGGCACCAGTAGGCCATGCGGGCGTCGTCGCCCTGCGGCCACGACTCGATCTTCGCCCCGCAGCGCGGGCAGGGACGGCCCTTGCGCCGATATGCCTGCGCGCTCCCGGCCATGTCGTCGAGGCGGCCGCGCATCAAGCGGTGCGCTGCTTCGAGGGTCGCGCGGAGATCGGCGTCGGTGACTTCCGTGAGGCGACGCCACGGCGAGACGCGCGCGTGCCAGAGCGACTCTGCCTTCCACAGGTTGCCGATGCCGGCGACGAGGCGCTGGTCGAGCAGGGCGTCGCCGACCTGCCGTTGCTGGTTTTCGGCGCGGAACCGCTCTCGCATGGTGTCGTAGTCGGGAGGCTCGGCGATGATGTCCGGGCCGAGGCGTTTCGCGACTCCCTTGTCGAGCTCGAGCACTGCGCCGTTGAACATCGCACCGACGTACTCGTCACCGCGGAGGACGAGCCAGGGTTGACCGAAGATCGGCGCATCGCGGCGAAGGACGAGCCAGCGTCCCTTCATGCGCAAGTGGCTACGGAGAACGACTCCGCCCTCGAAGCGGAGCAGGAGGTTCTTGCCGATCGCCTCGACCTGCTCGAGCCGGCGGCCGTCCAAGCGCGGCGCGAGCTGCTTCACCGCGGCCCGCGGGTGCGGGGTCTCGACCTCGAGCTGCTGTCCTACGAGCACCTGCAGGCGACGGGCGGCGCGATGAAGGGCGTCCCCTTCGGGCATGCTGGAAGGGTATGTCGCCTCGCCTTCGTGCCGCAGCTGCCGGCGCCGCTGCAGCGGTCGTCTGGGGACTGCAAGAACCGCTCGATCAGCGGGTCTTCGGTTGCGACTACTCAGACGTGGCGTTTCTCGGTCGCGGGCGGCGTTCCGTGGGTTTCGTCGTGCATGCGGTGAACGGCGCCTTGTTCGGAGTGGCGTTCGATGCAGTGCGACAACGGGTGGGGGTCGACGAGCGGCGACTCGCGCTGACGCTCGCTCTGGCGGAGCACGTCGTACTCTGGCCGTTCATCGGCCTTGTCGACCGCAGCCTGGTCACGAGTCCGGGCGCGTTTGCACAGGCGACGTACCGCCATGCACTGTTCGGCGTGATCCTCGGCCGCCTGGCGTAACCGGAACGTGCCAGGGACTGTCCCTGGCACACGTACGATCGAGACGTGGCTGCGGAATACAGGAGCACGTTCGTCCGACGCCTGGGAAACAGGCTGATCTCGCCACTTGCCCGGCTCGGGCTCGCCGGCAAGCGCATGCACGTCCTCACCGTTGCCGGGCGGACGACCGGACGGCGGTACTCCACGCCGGTGCAGCTCGTCTTCCACCGCGGAGACCGCTGGCTCGTCGCGCCCTACGGCGAGCGCCAGTGGGTGCGAAACGCAAGAGCCGCGGGCGAAGTCGAGCTCACACGCGCGCTGCGAACCGAACGCTCACACATCGAGGAGGTCGACGCGCAGACTGCAGCGCCGATCCTCAGGGACTATCTGAAGAAGACGCCGGTCACAAAGAGCTTCTTCGAAGCCGGCGTTGACGCGCCGCTCGAGGAGTTCGAGGCGGAAGCTTCCCGGCATGCCGTCTTCAAGCTGGCGTAGGGCGCCCCGAAGAACGCCCTACGCCCCTGCGGTGGGTCCCGCAAGCCTCAGACGGCGACCTTCTCCTGCCGCACGCGCCGGACGCCGAACACCAGCAGTGCGGTGCAGAGTGCGACCACGATCCCGCCCGCAACTCCGATGCTCGCCGCACCCCAGTCGAAGCCGGTTGAGCTGCTCGTTGCGGCGCCGGGCTGCCGGTACGCTTGCGCGAGCGCCTGCCAGCGCTGGCCCATCGCATCCAGCGCCTGCTGCGTGTAGAAGCTGGCCGCCGGCCGATTCGACCGCTTCGCGTACGCCTGAGCCATTGCCTGTAGCCGTAGACCATCGGCCTTCAGGCCCTGCTGCGTGTAGCCGCTCATCTCCTGGTAGCGCTGCGCGATCCCCTGGAGACGGAGGCCGTCTGCCTTCAGGCCTTGGGGCGTGGAGCCTGCCGCGTTCGCCGTGCCGCTCGACAGAGCGGCGACGAGGAAGACGAGGCCGACGAACCGGCTGATTGTGTTCTTCGAAGTCATCTTGCCCTCCTGGTTTCTGCGAGCGGCCCAGCGCCGCTCATTCGCCAAGAAGACGGCATGCCGGTCACTCCGAGCGCATTTCCCGCCCAGGATCCAGCCATTCGAGCGGTAATTCGGCGGTAATTTCGCACGCTAGGCATCCGCAGACCCCGGTGCTACGGTCGTTCACTCCTGCCGGCGTCTGGATAGCGAACCCGCGGAACGGCACGGTCACCTGGATCGACCCGAAGACGCTTCGGATCATCGAGGCGATAGGGCTCGGAGCGGGTGCGATCGAGATCGCAACGGGCGGCGGAGGCGTCGGCGAGGTACTGAAGGTCGACCCGAGCAGTGGCACGATCACCAAGAGAATTCGCGTCGGAGGTAACCCCTGGGGAATGGCTTTCGGCGCAGGCCGCCTCTGGGTAACGGTCGACTAAGGCCGCAGCACAGCACGCCGCGGGCCGGCGAGGAAACCGGCCTCGAGCAGCAGCGGCATGATCTCGGTCTCACCGACCGGCTCGCCGTCGAAGCGTTCGACCGCGAGACGCTTCTTCGTGCTCCCCTTCTTCACGTGCTCGACGAGCGCCTTCAGCGCGATACGGAGCCAAGCCTCTTCGGGATCACGCAGTGGGACGAGCGACTTGCCGCCGCGCTCGACGAAGAGCGCCGGCCGACCGCCGAGCAGCACGACCTGCGCACCGGCAACACGCGCCGCGCGTGCTCCCGCTCGCTTCGGCCACGGCAGGCCCGCGCCGTACGGCTGCGCCGGGTCGGCAGCGGGCAGCACGAGCGGCTCTGGCTCCTCGTCTTCGCGTGGCCGCAGTTCGCGGAGTCGTTCCACCGCGCCGGGCACCGCGAATTGCGCGCCACCGAGGCCTTCGACGAAATAGCCGCGTCGGCAGACTCCGAGTGTCTCGAGCACACGCAACTCGCCGTACACCGCGCCGTAACCGCCGGGGATCCCTTCGCCGCGCACGCCGTCGCGTGTGACGATTCCCTGACGCTCGAGCAGCAGCTCCGCGAGCGCGCGCGCGTCGGGTCGACCGGGGAAGAGCTTGTCGGTGAGCGACCAGCGTCCCTGCGTCGCCGTGATTCCGGCGGAACGCTGGCGCGAGAAGCGACGCGGCCGTCCACGCTGGCTCGCCTTCGGCGACTGGTAGCGGCGTGCAGCTCGAAGAGGCGTCCAGGCGTCGTTCATGACCTCACCCGCCCAGACCAGATCCCAGAGAGCAGGGAGCGCGACTTCGGGCTCGAGCCCGGTCGCCGTCACGAGGTCGTACCAGAACTCCGCGCTGCGCCCCAGCGCTTCCCTGATCTTGTCGTGCGCCTCGCCTTCAGGGCGAGCCGCCGCAACCGGACGGCCGAGCGCGGGGGCGTCTTCGCGAAAGAAGACCGCGACGCGGTCGAGCCCGGCGCCGACCCACACCACTTCACCGGACGCGCAGAGCTGGTCGAGCTGCCCCGGGTTGAATCCCGGCACTCGGCGCGGCAACACCTCCGACTCCCAGAGCGCAACCGGCAGCGACAGTCCCTGCAGCGGGACCAGCGCTTCGCGCAACGTCGCGCGGCGATCGATGCCGTGCCAGTGCGGCAGGAAGCGACCGAACGCCGCCTGTTCTGCAGGCTCGACTTCCTTTCGGAGCGCGGCAAGCGACGCGCGGCGCAGGCGGCGCAGCACGTCGGGATCGCACCACTCGCGTTCGGTCCCGCCCGGTCGCAGCTCACCTCGGACGAGTTTCTCCTGACGCTCGAGTTTCTGCAGCACCGGTTCGACGTCACGGCCGAAGCGTTCGTTCGCCTGCGCAGTCGTGAACGGCCCGCGCCCGCGTGCGTACCGCGACACGAGCTGGTCGAGCGCATCGGGGACGCCTTCGAGGAAGACCTCGGGCAGACCGCCGGGAGGCATCACGCCCAGTGCATCGCGGTAGCGGCCGGCATCCTCCGCGGCGATCAGACGTTGCTCGTTCGCGAAGCGCACGAGCAGCGCGCGCCGCTCGCGTAGCAGTGTCTGGGCGAAGCCCTCGTCGTACTCGCCTTCGCGGAGGTCGCCACGCAGGCGCAGCTGGTCGTGCAGCTGGTCCGCGTTACGCGGATTGCCGCGCAGTTGTGCTTCGACCTCCTCGAGCGCGCCGGCATCGAGCAGGTCGCGCAGCTCCTCCTGGCCGAGCAGCTCGCGCAGGAGGTCGCGATCGAGCGACAGCGCCTGCGCTCGCCGCTCGGCGGGGGGAGTGTCGTCCTCGTACATGTACGTCGCGATGTAGTCGAAGAGCAGCGACGCTGAATACGGGGATGCGGAGGCGGTCTCGACGTCGACGAGATCGAGCTCACGCGTGCGCAACCCGTGCAGGAGCCGCTTCAGCGCAGGCAGGTCGAAGACGTCCTGCAGGCATTCGCGGTACGTCTCGAGGATGATCGGGAACGATCCGTAGCGGCGCGCGACTTGCAGGAGGCCCTGTGCCTTGAGGCGCTGCTGCCAGAGCGGCGTGCGCTGGTCCGGGCGGCGGCGCGGGATCAGCAGCGCGCGCGCCGCGTTCTCGCGGAAGCGTGCACCGAAGAGTGCGCTCTGCCCGACCTCCTGCACGACGAGCTCTTCGATCTCTTCGGGCGAGATCATGATGTCTTCGATGGGCGGCGGCGCGTCGGCGTCCGGGAGGTGCAGCGCGATCCCGTCGTCCGACCAGATGGATTGCACCTCGAGGCCGAGCGACTCGCGCAGGCGCGCGGCGAGGGCCAGGGCCCACGGCGCGTGGATGCGCGCGCCGAACGGAGTCAGGATGCAGAGCCGCCAGTCGCCGATCTCGTCGCGGAAGCGCTCGACGACGACGGTCCGATCGGAAAGAACGGCGCCGGTCGCAGCGGCCTGCTCGTTCAAGAAGGTCAGCAGGTTGTTCGCGGCGCGCTCGTCTAGTCGGTGCTCGTCCATGAGCCGGGCCAGCGCGACGTCGTGGCTCTGCGCGACCAGTTCGCGCGACGTCTTGCCGATTGCTTCTCCGAGCTCGTACGGGCGGCCGACGCCCTCCCCTTTCCAGAACGGAACCGCGCCGGGGACGCCCGGTGCGGGCGAGACGAGCACGCGGTCGCGCGTGATCTCTTCGATCCGCCAGGTCGACGCGCCGAGCAGGAAGGTCTGCCCTGCGCGCGCCTCGTAGACCATCTCCTCGTCGAGCTCGCCGACGCGTCCGCCGCCATCGACGAGGTGCACGCCGAAGAGACCGCGGTCGGGAATCGTTCCGGCGTTCGTGACTGCGAGACGGCGCACGCCGCTCCGCCCGCGGATCACGCCGGCGGTGCGATCCCAGATGATCCGCGGCCGCAGCTCGGCGAACTCGTCGGACGGATAGCGGCCGGCGAGCATGTCGAGCACGTTCTCGAGTTGCGCACGCGAAAGGTCGGCGAACGGATACGCGCGGCGGACGAGCTCGTGCAGATCGTCGACGGAGATCTCCTCGTCTGCGGTGATCGCGACGACCTGCTGCGCGAGCACATCAAGCGGGTTGCGCGGGATGACGGTCTCCTCGATGCCGCCTTCGAGCATGCGCTTGACGACGACGGCCGACTCGAGCAGGTCGGCGCGGAACTTCGGGAAGATGCGGCCCTTCGAGACCGCGCCGAGATCGTGGCCTGCACGGCCGACACGCTGCAAGCCGCGCGCGACCGACTTCGGCGACTCCACCTGGATGACGAGGTCGACCGCGCCCATGTCGATGCCGAGCTCGAGCGAGGAGGTCGCGACGAGACAGGGAATCTCTCCCGCCTTCAGCAGCTCCTCGATCTCGACGCGCTGCTCGCGCGCAAGCGAGCCGTGATGTGCGCGTGCGACCTCTTTCTCGGCTAGCTCGTTGAGCCTCAGTGCAAGTCGTTCGGCGAGACGGCGGTTGTTAACGAAGACGATCGTCGAACGGTGCTCTTCGACGAGCTCGAGAATCTTGGGGTAGATCGACGGCCAAATCGAGCTCTGCGAGCCTTCGGCGCCGCTCTCCGGTGCTGCACCCGGTTCACGCATGTCCTCCACCGGCACGACGACCTTCAGGTCGAGCTCTTTCGAGACGCCGGCGTCGACGAGCTGGATCTCCCGTCCGCCGGAGACGAAGCGGCCGATCTCCTCCATCGGGCGCTGCGTCGCCGAGAGGCCGATGCGCTGGAACGGCTGGTCGACGAGGCGCTCCAGCCGCTCCACGGACAGGGCGAGGTGCGCGCCGCGCTTCGTGCCGGCAACGGCATGCACCTCGTCGAGGATCAGCGTCTGGACGCCCTTCAGGTTCTCGCGCGCGCGTGAGGTGAGCAACAGGTAGAGCGACTCGGGTGTCGTGATCAGGATGTCCGGCGGATTGCGGAGCATCTCGGCGCGTTCCTTCTGCGGCGTGTCACCCGTGCGCACGCCGATCCGGAGCTCCGACTGCAGCCCGGCCAGCGGGCCGCGGAGGTTCCGCTCGATGTCGTAGTTCAGCGCCTTGAGCGGTGAGACGTAGATCAGGCGCAGACCCTGGTCGGGCTCCGAGTTGAGTTTGTCGATCCCATAGAGGAAGGCGGCGAGGGTCTTCCCCGAGCCCGTCGGGGCCTGAATCAGGGTGTGGTTGCCGCTCGCGATGGCGGGCCAGCCGAGCTCTTGCGCAGGGGTCGGCCCGGCGAAGGCCTGGTCGAACCAGGCACGCGTTTTCGGGCTAAAAAAGGTGCGCGGAACCACCCCCTCAGGGTACTTGCGCAGGGGTCTTTGAAAACCGAAGATCGCAGGGTGGGAAACGTGCCGTACTCGGTCAGCGGTTCGTACTTCGAGTCGTGCAACTGTGACGCCATCTGCCCCTGTCGCATGGTGGACGGCGTGCGCGGAGGCCGGTCGACATACCGGATCTGTTACGGCGCGCTCACATGGCTCGTCGAGACCGGGCCGCAGGTAGGCGTGCTGCCCTGGGTGCGAAAGATGAGCCACCTCGTGGACGTGCGCCCGGACAGGATCGAGCTCGTCCCGCAGGGCGAGGGCTACGAGCTCAGGGTCGGCGAGGCCGTCCGCGCGCGGGCGACGCGACCCGTGTCGTCAGACGCGGTGGTTCGCTGCGTCATACCCGGCTACGACCAACCGGGACGCGAGCTGGTGGCAGACGAGCTCACGATTCGCGACGACCCGTTCAGCTGGGAGCTCCAGGACAACTGTGCGTTCGCGAGCCGGTTCGCCTACGCCTCCGAATAGCGGCGCTACTTTCCTCCGTAGGCGAAGTACAGTGTCAGCGCGATCGCCAGCAGGAGCACGAAGATCACTCCGAGCACGAGTGTGATGCCCGTGATCGCGATTGCGGGAGTGCGCGCGCTGCGCCCCTCCTCGGCCTCGTGCTCGAGCGCCTTGGCGGTCTCGACGGGGTGCTCCGCCGCATGCACCACGCCCTTCGTCTTGTCCTGTGGATCGGCCATGCCTCCGAAAGTCTATGCCTGCCATCTAGGATCAGAGCGTGGCGACGAAGTCCCGACCTGCCGCGCTTCATTTCACCGGCCACGACGAGGCCGACGCCCTGCTCGCCGAAGAGCCGCTCGCGCTGCTGATCGGCTTCGCGCTCGACCAGCAGGTGACCGTGCCGACCGCGTTCCTCGGACCGCTCAAGTTGAAGCAACGGCTCGGGTCGCTGGACGCGCGCGAGATCGCGGGGGCCGATCCTGGTGAGCTCGAGCGAATGTTCCGCGAGAAGCCCGCGATCCACCGTTTCCCGGGCTCGATGGCCAAGCGGGTGCAGGAGCTCGCCGCGGTCGTGGTCGACGAGTACGGCGGTCAGGCCGAGCGGATCTGGACGCAAGCGGCGGACAGCGCGGATCTGCGCAAGCGCATCTCTTCACTGCCCGGGTTCGGCGACATGAAGCTCAAGTCGCTGAGCGCCGTACTGGCAAAGCGGTTCGGGATCGATGCGGCGCAGGAGCTCGCCCCGAACCATCCCACGCTTGGCGACGTGGACTCGCCCGAGGCGCTCGAGGAGTATCAGGCAAAGAAGCGCGCGCACAAGGCCGAGATGCGCGCGAAGCGTCAAACCTAGCGACGCGAGCTTACGAGGCGGCAGCGAGCAGCGACTCGCACCTGCCGAGGTACCGGCGCGCTCCCACCGAGCGCCAGAAAGGAAGCGCGCGCTCCAGCTGCACAGCGGCGTCTGCGTGACGCCCCTCCTGGACCAGCCACTCTCCCGCCCACAGCCTGGCGAGTCCGACGGCCGAGACGGCACCGATCGACTCCAGCTGGCCCGCGGCCCGCTCGAAGTCCCGCTCGACGAACAGGCTCACGACTTCGAGCCACGGGACGGCAACCGGAGCCTTGGCGACGGCGGTCGTCAAGCGCGCCTCCTCCCCGGCCGACCATGCCGCCAGCCAGACGTCGAGAAGCCAGGGCTCGAGATATCCCGACCGCGTCTCCATCCAGCTGTCCAGGAGCTCGGCTGTAACTCGTGCCGCGTCTTTCGTCTCCCCGAGCTCGGCATGGAGTCGTGCCCGGAAGGCGAGCGGACCGCAGAGACCCTGGAACGTCGATTTTCCCTGGACGAGTGCGACGGCCCGGTCGGCGTCTGCGACCCCGTCTTCGACCGCACCCTCTGCGATCAGCATGCGAGCCCGACAGACCCGCGTTTGCGCCTCGATCCAGAAAGGCGATTCCTCGTATCGGGGAATGAGCTCGTCGACGATTCGCCGGGCTTCTTGCCAGTTCCCTGCGAGCATGTGATCGTTCGCGATCTCCGTCGAGAGCCAGCGGATCGGTTCCTCGTAACCGATGTCCCGCGCGATCTGCAATGCCTCTCGATGCAGCTCGGCTGCACGTTGCAGTTGACCCTCGCATACGAGGACAGAGGCGAGGTTCCCGCAGGCACGCAGGTACTCGGGACCGCCCATCGTGCGCGCGATCTCGCGGCTGGCTTCGAGATCGTCGAGGCCTGCCCGGTCGCCCAAGGCGACCCGCGCGACGCCGATGTTGTTCAGCGCGTGCGCGCGCAACTGGTCGCTACCGGGCTTTTCCGCGAGCGCGAGCGCCCGGCGCCCAAGCGCCACCGCACGTTCGTTCTCGTCCCCGAGCATTGCGAAGCGCCCAAGGTTCGCCAGAACCAGCAGCGTGGCCTTCTCGTCCGTCATGCGTTCAGCGAGCTCCTCGGCGACCCTGAAGTGCTCGTTCGAGCCCGCCTGGTCACCCCGCAGCCAGCGGTATTCGCCGAGCAGCACCTCCGCCCGGGCGGCGTCATGCACGTCACCTGCGAGCAGCGTTTCGCGCGCGCGGAGGAGCCGACGATCGCTCGAGACGTCGACGTACACGGACGCCTCGGCCTGCTCGAGCACCAGCCGCGGCCAATCGGGATCGTCCTCCGGCGTCAGCTCGACGGCTGCCTCGAAGAACCGGGCCGCATTCATGAAGGCGTTCAGAGCGACGGCACGCCGGCCGGCGTCGCGCAACGCGACCCGGGCGCGACCAATCACCTCGGTCATGTCGCGACCAGCGGCGCGGCCGTACTCCAGCGCGTTCGCATAGTGATGCGCTAGCAGTTCGGCGGCGTCTTCGCTGCGCACATTCCGCTCGATCCACTCCGCCACTTGCTCGTGCCTCTCCGAGCGCATCGCACGGGGGATCTGCGCATATGCGACGTCCCGCACCAGCACGTGGCGGAATGCGTACTGAAGCTCACCCTCTACCGAAGACCGTCGCTCACGGCGGACGAATTCCTTGCGCTCGAGCCCCCGGAGGGCGTCGCCAAGCGAGGATGCATCGCGGTCGGCGATCAGCGCACCCGGCCAGAACACCTTCCCGACCACTGCGGCGTCCTGCAGCAGCTCCTTCTCTGTTCGCGTCAGCGCATCGAGGCGTGCCGAGATAAGACCTTGAACCGAATCGGGCACCTCGATTTCTCTGCCTTGGTGGAGATCCCCGCGCTCCGCGACCATCCGAGCGAACTCCTCGGCATACAGCGGATTTCCGCCGGCCCGGGCCAGGACGGCCGACTGCACGTCCGCCGGGAGGACAGAGCGCTCCAGGATGGCGTGGACGAGCTCAGCCGTCTCACCTTCGGACAGCGGCGCGAGCGACAAGGTCGTGGCATTCGTCTTGCCACCACCCCAGTGAGGACGGCGCGCAAGGAGCTCGGGGCGCGCTGTCGCGACGACCAGCAGAGACAGGTCGGTCGCCCAGTCCACAAGGGAATCGACGAAATCGAGCAGGCCTTCGTCGGCCCAGTGGAGATCCTCGAAGACGAGGACGGTCGCGCGCTCGGCGGCGAGTCCTTCCACGAAGCGGCGCCAGGCCGCAAACGCCTCGCCCCGGCGGTCACCCCCGGAGGGGTCGTCGGCGACTCCGACGAGCGGCTGCAGCATCGTTCGCAGCCACTCGATCTCCTGCTCGCTGCACACGCGCGCGACCGTCTCGCGGAGCTTCGACTCCGCGACAGCAGCTGGGTCGCTTTCGAGGATCCCGGCCTCCCCCTTGACCATCTCGCCCAATGCCCAGTAGCTCACGCCTTCGCCGTAGGGAAGTGAGCGACCCTGGCGCCAACGGGTCAGCTCCGGTTCCGCCTCGATTCGAGCCGACAGCTCTTGCACGAGTCGACTCTTCCCCATGCCGGGAACACCGACGATCGTGACGAGCTGCGGTTCATGCTCTGCGCGCGCGCGTCCAAGCGCGTCGAGCAGCAGGTCCAGCTCGCGCCGACGACCGACCAGTCGAGTCGGCGGCTCCAGGTCGACATCGACGCCGAACAGCGACCGCGCGGACACCGCCTCCCAAACCGGAACAGGCTCCTGCTTTCCCTTTGCCTGCACGGGTTCGCACTCGCGGTACTCGATGCGTCCTTCGGTGGCACGGTAGGTCTTCTCGCCGACGAGGATCCCGTTGACGGGTGCCGCCGTTTGCAGGCGGGCCGCCGTGTTGATCACGTCTCCTGCCACGAGACCCTCGCCTGTGTCCGCGCGCGCGTCGACGCTGACGAGGGCCTCGCCGGTATTCACGGCGAGCCTGACGTCGACGCCCTCCTCTTCCAGCGCCCAGTCGCGTATGGCCAAGGCCGAGCGCACTGCGCGCTCGGGATCGTCTTCGTGCACGAGGGGAGCTCCGAAGACGGCGACCACTGCGTCGCCGATGAACTTCTCGACAGTGCCTCCCCGGCGCTCGAGCTCCGACCTGACGCGCACGTGATATGACGACAGTTCCGCGCGGACGTCCTCGGGATCCAGCTGCTCTGCGCGGCCCGTCGACCCGACGAGGTCGCAGAACACGATGGTGACGATCTTGCGCTCCTCGATCGGCCGGACAGCCGGGGCGAGGCGCGTTCCGCACTCGGAGCAGAACTTCGCCTCCGGCGCATTCTCCGAGCCGCAGGATGGACACGTAAGCATCGGCGAAGCGTACGCCGAGGGGGGCGGGGTTGCCTACTAGTGCGTGTTCAGGTCCGGCTTCAAGAGCGGGCACATGAAACCGAACTGAGAGCTCGGCTGGAACGACGCCGAGTCGGCGGTCGGGCTCCCGAACCACTCGTTACGAACCGGCGCCTTCACCTTCTTCCCCGTCAGTCCGCCGTTGTCGATCCTGAGCACATCGACACCGCGGTACGCATCCGCCGTGTAGACGATCTCGCCGTTCGAGTCGGTCGGCGACCAGTAGGCGGCCCACGTCGAGCCGTTGGCCGGGATGTAGTACCCGACCTGTGTAATGGCGGTGGGCGTGCGGTAGTCGAGGAAGCGAACACCCTGCTCGTACCAGCCGACCGCCGCGAAGCCGTCCTTGGCGTCGAACCAGGGGCCTGAGAGCAGTCCGGCTTGACGAAGTTCGCGATGTGGCCGGAGCCCCGGCCGCTTCCGGTCAGGCCGAGCGGGAGAATCGCAATCACGGAGGGTGAGGTCCTGTTCGCGATGCTGACGACGTACATGATCGACCCGAGGTCCTTCGCCTCACGCTCGTTCACCACCGTCAGGATGTTCCCACAGAGGTCGACGTCCTCGTTCTCGAAGTGGGGCAACGGCAGCGCGCGCCGGCGACCGTGGGCGAGCCCGCCTGCGCGATGTCGAGCACGGTGATGCCACCCCAACACGCGGCCCACGCTGCAACTGCGGCCAAAGCTAGTGCGGCCAGAAGTCCCTGGCTCGCTGACCACGGTTCTCCATACATCCCCCTGTTTTCGTGCCCTTGGCGCTGCCGGGCGATAGTCTCCTCGATCGGTATTCCGGCCGGCTGTTTTTAAACCCAGGCTCTGAGCCGGCAACCATGCGTATTCTTCGACCCTCATGCGGCGGGCGAAGCGAAGCTGATTCAGGTCGAGACACTCACCGACGGTGGCCAGAACGCCGTCGATGTCGCGCGCAAGATCGCCGCGTTCCTGGACGGCGCGAAGGAGACGCTCGAGCTCGCGCTCTACGACATCCGCCTGCATGACAAGACCGCCGACATAGTGCGGGGCGCGCTCATCGGCGCGCACGAGCGCGGAGTCAACGTTCGGCTCGTCTACAACGTCGACGAGGTCGACGAGCGTCCGCCCGTGCCGCCGCCCCCGAAGACCGAACCGTCACTGATCGAGTCGCTGCCGTTCGAGACTGCGGGAATTCCCGGGTGGCCGGACCTGATGCATCACAAATATGTCGTGCGAGACCGCGATGCGATCTGGTCGGGATCGACGAACTGGACCGACGACTCGTGGACGCGTGAGGAGAACGTGATCGTCGTCGTCGAGTCGACCGGAGTTGCGATTCGCTTCCAGGACGACTTCGCGCAGTTGTGGAAGAAGCGCAAGGTCTCGGCGTCGGGGAGGGTGTCGACGGATCCGATCCGTGTCGGCGATGCTTCGGTGCGGACGTGGTTTTCGCCGAAGCGCGGCGAGAAGCTGGCGCATCGGATCGCTGACCTGATCGGGGGCGCGGAGCGGCGGGTTCGGGTCGCGTCGCCTGTGATCACGTCCGGGCCGATCCTAGGAACGCTCGCGGAGGTGGCCGCCGACGGGAAGGTCGATCTGGCCGGAGTCGTGGACTCGACTCAGATCCACGAGGTGCTCGGGCAGTGGCGCGTGAACGGCAACATCACCTGGAAGGCTCCGTCACTCAAGTTCCTGCTCCAGCGCGCGACGTTCTCCGGCAAGCGTTCGACGCCGTACGCGCCGGGGGCGGTGCACGACTACATGCACGCAAAGGTGACGGTCGCCGACGACACGGTCTTCATCGGCAGCTTCAATCTGTCCCACTCGGGCGAGACGAATGCGGAGAACGTCCTGGAGATCGAGGATGCGGCGCTCGCCGAGCGGATGGCCGGGTTCGTCGACTCGATCCGCGCGAAGTATCCGCCGCTAGCGCTGAACTAGCTCGCGCGGGTTCGGCAGCGGCGTCAGGAGGGGCTCGACGCGCTCGCGCAGATGCTCGTAGTCCGGCGGGAGCGAGAGGCGTTCACCGAGGGTCTCGAGCGGCTCGTCGACGATGAAGCCCGGGCCGATCGTCGCGATCTCGAAGAGGACGCCGCTCGGCTCGCGGAAGTAAATCGACTTGAAGTAGAAGCGGTCGATGACGGGGGTCGGGTGCGCACCGGCGGCGGCGACGCGCTCCTGCCAGGCCTCGTGTTCCTCGGGCGGTGATGCCCAGGCGACGTGGTGGACGGTGCCCGCGCCGGGAATTCCGGGGTCACCGGGCGGGATGTCGTAGGCGTACCACGAGCCGCGCTTCGCGCCACGCACCTCCCAGGTGTTGTCGCCTTTCGGCTGGAAGGCCAGGGTCTCTTCGAGCAGGCGTCGACTTGGCTCAGGGTCCGCGTAGGCGCGCACGCCGTCGAAGCCCTGGAGTGCAAGCTCCTTGGGGATCTGTGGATGGTCCGCGGTCAGCGGCTCGTCGTCGGTCTGCACCACGGCGATCTCGTAGCCGAGCCCCTCCGGGTCCTCGAAGCGGAGCCCGCTGTCGGCGCGTTGGGTGGGTACGTTCTCCGCTGCGAGGCGTTCCTCCCAGAAGGCGAGCGCCTCGTCGGAACCGACGCGGAAGACGATTCGGTGCACCATTCCGGCTCCCGCGCTGCCACGGCGTGCGTGCGGGTACTCGAAGAACGTCAGGTCACTTCCCGCGCTGCCTCTCTCGTCGGCGTAGAAGAGGTGGTAGACGGTCGGATCGTCCTGGTTCACCGACTTCTTGACGAGCCGGAGGCCGAGGACGCGGACGTAGAAGTCGACGTTGCCCGCCGCGTCGGCCGTGATGCACGTTACATGGTGGATTCCCTCGAACTGCATCAGCCGTTTGGACTCTACCGCGGAGGTCATGATCCAGGGATGGCGTTGACGGCGCGTGTGCGGCCCGCTGCAGGCGAGCCCGAGGGAGCGCTCGTTTTGTTTCATGGTCGCGGCGCGGACGAGCACGATCTCTTTCCCTTGCTGGACGCTCTGGACCCCGAGCGGCGGCTGGTCGGCGCGACGCCGCGTGGGCCGCTGTCGCTGCCGCCGGGGGGAGCGCACTGGTACGTGCTGGGTGGGATCGGCACGCCGGAGGCTCGGACGTTCGAGGCGAGCTACGCGGCGGCGTCGGAGTGGCTCGAGGGGTTTCTGCAGGAGCAGAGCTTGGGGTACGAGCGCCTCGTGCTGGGCGGCTTCTCGCAGGGCGGCGTGATGTCGTACGCGCTCGGGCTCGGACAAGGTCGGCCGCGACCGGTTGCGCTGACGGTCTTCAGCAGCTTCATTCCTACGGTGGACGGGTTCGAGCTCGATCTGTCGACGCCCTTGCCGCCGGTTGCGATCGGCCATGGGTCGCTGGATCCTGTGATCGGAGTCGAGTGGGGCCGTCAAGCGCGCGAAGTGCTCGAGGCGGGTGCGGAGGTGTTGTATCGCGAGACGCCGATGGGCCACCAGCTCGATCCGTCGTTCGTCGGCGAAGTGGCCGAGTGGCTGCGGGGGATCATTCCGCGGCGCGGATGAATGCGGCGAAGCGTTTACGCGCGATGTCGAGGCGGCGGCCGAACTCGTTAAGCAGCATCGTCGAGAGCCGCGGGCCCTTCGTCGTCAGGCCCATCATCTTTCGGTAGCTGGTCCACTTCCAGTCAGCTGCAGTCGTGCACATTCCGGCCCTAACCGGGTTGAGCAGGATGTAGCGAGCGGTTTCGTAGAGGTGCCAGTCGGTCTCGATCAGATCCGACCAGAAGCGCCGTTCGAAGACGTGTCCCTCGTATCCGTGTCGCCCGTCGTACCACTGTCCGTAGCAGCCGTTCAGGTATTGCATGCCTTCCGAGACGGTCGGCTCGACGGTCGTCACCAGCAGGGGGAAGTGATTCGTCGTCAGGCACCATGAGTGCAACTCCCATGCGTAGCGCTCGATCGTCTCGTCGAGCAGTCCGAGAAAGACCTTGCGGGACTCGTCGTCCGTGTAGATGGGCAGCTTCCGAACACCGCGGCTGACGAGGTGGTAAATCCCTCCTGGGACCTGGGGTCGTAGAGGACGGGGCATCCTGTCCTTTCGGGGCGCTGTCTTTGGGTCAGACCCAAAGAAATGTCGGCATGTGGTGCGCCCGCCGTACTGGGCCAAAAGGGTCGTTTCACGGTACGGCTTGCGGTGTCACGCGAACGCGCCTGATTTGGGACAACTCGCGCGCGAGCGCGAATGAACGCCTCAGCCGACGCCGGCGAGGAGAAACGCGCGCTGCTCCTTGAGCATCTCCCGCGCGATCACCAGCCGCTGGATCTGATTCGTCCCTTCGTAGATCTGCGTGATCTTGGCGTCACGCATCATCCGCTCGAGCGGATACTCGGAGATGTACCCGTACCCGCCGAGCACCTGCACCGCATCAGTCGTGACCTCCATCGCGACATCGGTGCAGTACAGCTTCGTCATAGCCGACAGCTTCGTCAGCTCCGACCCGTCGATGCCCTCGTCGACCGCCGCGCCGAACTTGTACAGAAGCCCTCGCGCCGCCTCGCACTTCGTCTCCATGTCCGCAAGCATCGCCGCCACGAGCTGGTGCTGCCCGATCGGCTGGCCCATCGTCTCCCGCGTCTTCGCATACTCGAGCGCATAGTCCGTCGCACCCTGTGCGAGACCCAGCCCCTGCGCCGCGACACCCGGCCGCGACCGATCGAGGATGCGCATCGCGATCTTGAATCCCTCGCCCTCCCCGCCGAGCAGGTTCCCGGCCGGTACGTGCGCCTCCTCGAACACGAGCTCGCCCGTCGTCGAGCCCTTGATCCCCATCTTCGGCTCGACGCGCGCGACCTCGAACCCCGGCGTGTCCGCCTCGACGACGAACGCCGAGATGCCGGAATGGCCCGCTTCCGGATCCGTCTTCGCGAACACCGTGTACAGCTGCGCGACGCCCGCGTTCGTGATGAAACGCTTCGACCCATTCAAGACGTACTCGTCTCCTTCGCGCCGCGCCGACGAGCGCATCGCCGCGGAATCCGAGCCCGACCCGGACTCCGTGAGCGCGTACGCACAAAGCCACTCTCCAGACGCTAGCCGCGGCAGGTACCGCCCCTTCTGCTCCTCGTTCCCCGCCAGCTTGAGCCCGAGCGACCCGAGCTCCTGCACGGCCAGGATCAGCCCGCTCGTCGCGCAGACCTTCGAGATCTCCTCGATCGCGACGAGTGACAAGAGCGTCCCGGTGCCGAGACCGCCGTGCTCCTCGTCGAAAAAGAGCCCGAAGATGTCGTTCTCCCTGAAGAGCTCGACGACATCCCAGGGAAACTCGTGGCTCTCGTCGATCGCCGCCGCCCTCGGCGCAATCCGCTCACGCGCAAGCTGGCGAACGAGATCTCGGATCTCGCGCTGCTCGCCGGTCAGCGGCTCGTACGCCACGCCGGCAAGTGTATTTGCGGCTAGTCGCTGGTCGGCCAGAAGCTCGCAACGGCGAGCATGACGACCAGGATGAGCAGGATCGCGACGGTGTCCATGACCCTCTAAACGGCCGGCCGGCGGATCGGGTTTCGCAACCCTGGTGGCGTCTACAGTCCCCCGGGTGATCCTGGAGAACGGCGTCGTCCGAACGATGGAGCCGACGCTCCCGCTGGCCCGCGCCCTGGCGATCGCGGGCGACCGCATAGCCGGCGGGATCGGCACCCACGAGACCGCCCTCGCGAGCCCCGACCGGGTCGACCTCGGCGGCCGGTGCGTCCTACCCGGCTTCAGCGACTCCCACGTGCACTTCCCGACCTGGGCCCTCGCCCAGCGGCAGATCCGCCTCGAGGACACGGCCTCGCTCGACGAGGCGCTCCAGCGAGTCGCCCTGGCAGCCGAGCACGCCGAACCCGGCCGCTGGATCCGTGGCCTGGGCTGGCGTGCCGGCGACTGGTCACCGCCGACCGAGCCGACGAAAGAGGCACTCGACCGGGTCACCGGCGACACGCCCGCGGCGCTCATGGCGCGCGACTACCACTCCCTCTGGCTCAACTCGGCAGCCCTCGCCCACGCGAACGGCGATCTCGAGATCGAAGGCGGCGTGGTCGAGCGCGACGAACGCGGCGAGCCGACGGGGGTGCTGCGCGAGGAGTGCGCCTGGCACTTCCGCGACACCTACGTGCGCCCCACCGAAGACGAGATGGTCGAGGCCTCCCGCGAAGGGATCCGCATCGCGATCGCGCGCGGCGTCACCTCGGTGCACGACAAGGACGGGTGGCTCGGCGCGCTCGGCGTGTGGCAGCGCCTGCGGGCCGATGGCTCGCTGCACCTACGGATCTGGCAGTCGATTCCCGCCGAACAGGTGAACGACCTCGAAGCGCTGCACGTCTCGAGCGGCTTCGGCGACAACCTGATTCGCATCGGCTACCTGAAGACGTTCATGGACGGAACGCTCGGCTCGCAGACCGCGCGGATGCTCGACGGCACCGGCGTGCAGATCACGAGCAAGGAACAGCTGGTGGAGATCATCCGCCGCGGCGGCGCCGCCGGCCTTCCGGTCGCCGTTCACGCGATCGGCGACCTCGCGAACCGGGAGGCCCTCGACGCCTTCGAAGAAACACGCGCCGCCTGGCAACCGCTCGGACTCCGCCACCGCATCGAGCACGCACAGCTGCTCGCACCTGAAGACGTGCCCCGCTTCGCCGAACTGGGGATCACCGCCTCGGTCCAGTTCAGCCATGCCCCGTCTGATCGCGACCTGGCCGACCGCTTCTGGGGCGCCAAAACAGGCGGCGGCTACGCCTACCGCTCGCTCTGGGACTCCGGCGCTCTGCTCGTGAACGGCTCCGACGCCCCGATCGAGGAGCTCGACCCCTGGGCCGGCGTCTGTGCGGGCGTCCTGCGCACGATCGACGGCCGCGAGCCGTGGCACCCCGAGCAGCGGCTCACACTCGAGGAAGCGCTCCGGGCGACGACCGTCAATCCCGCCTGGCTCGCGCGCGACGAGCATCGCCGGGGCAAGCTCCTGCCCGGCTACCTCGCCGACCTCGTCGTACTCGACCGCGACCCGCTCGACCTGCCTCCGGAAGCGTTGCCCGAAGTCCGCGTCGTCGCGACGATGCTCGGCGGCCGCTGGGTGCACAACCCGCCGCCTTGGGATTGACAACGCGCGCCGCGATGTAAGACGATCGCACTGGGTACTTCGAACGTAGGAGGGCGTTCTCATGGAAGCTGGCTCGGTTTCCGGATCCTTCGATCGCTTGCGGCTGCACTCGATTGGCCTGCCACAAGTGCTCTTCCAGTCGATCACGCACATGGCCCCTGCGGCCGCCGTTGCGTACTCGATCTACATTTCGGTGCCATTCTCGCGGCAAGCGCTCGCGCTCTCCGTCTTGCTGGCGCTCATCGCATGCCTCTGCGCGGCGACCGCGATCGGACAACTCGCGAAGCTCGAACCTTCGGCAGGCGGGCTCTACGCCTACGCCGCCCGCTCGCTCGGCCCGTGGGCCGGCTTCAACGTCGCGTGGCTCTTCATCCTCTTCGAGCCGCTCGTCGCCCCCTTCCTCTACCTGGAGTTCGGCTGGGCGATGCGCGAGGTCATGTCGAGCGAGGCCGGCTGGCACTGGTCCGGCCAGTGGGTCCTCTGGGTGTTCGTGATGGCCGCGATCGTCTTCCTGCTCACCTACCGTGACATCCGGATCTCGACGACGGCGGGCGTCATCCTCGGTGCGTTCGAGATCCTGATCTTCGGAGCGCTCGCCGTCTGGATGCTCATCTCGAACGCCGGCGACCTCAACCTGCAGCCGTTCAACCCGGATCACGCGGTCGGCGGCTGGAACGGTGTCTTCCGCGGCATGGTCTTCGCGATCCTCGCGTTCATCGGCTTCGAAGCCGCGGCCCCGTTAGGTGAGGAGGCCAAGCACCCGCGCCACACGATTCCAAGCGCCGTCATCGGGTCGGCCGTCGCGATCGGCCTGTTCTACATTCTCTGCGCGTACGCGTGGGTCTTCGGCGCCGGCTTCAACGGCTTCGTCGATCAGGCGACCGGTGCAGATCCATGGCGCGCGCTCGGCAAGACCTTCTGGGCAGGCGCATGGGTGCTCGTGTTCCTCGCGATCTGCAATTCGATTGCCGCGAACTCGAACGCTGCGGTCAACGCCGCAACGCGGGTTTTCTACGCACTCGCGCGCAACCGACTCGCGCCACGACAACTCGGACGCACGCATCCCGAGTACAAGACGCCGTACGTCGCAATCATCTGGATGACCGTCTTTGCCGTCGTCCTGTCACTGCTTCTCGGCTGGAAATGGGGCCCCCTCGTCGGCTTCGCCCTGATCGCGACCCTGGCGGTGATCGTGGTCGTCGTGGTCTACATATTGATCTGCATCGGGTGCATCTGGCACTACTGGACGAAGCGTCGCGCGGAGTTCAACTGGTTCATCCACGGCATCGTTCCGGCAACCGGAGCGATTCTCTTCTTCTTCCCGCTCTACTACGAGTACGTGAAGTTCCCGCCGACGTACCCGATCAAGTACGCGAACTGGGTTGCGCTCGGCTGGGTCGCAGCCGGGATTTTGCTGACCTTCTACCTCTACGCCCGCTACCCGGACCGGCTGCGTGACATGGAGCGCGTCTATGTCGAGGACGAGACACTGGCGGGGGAGACAGCTCCCGCAGGCGCGCCGGCGTAATGGCCGTTGCGGTCGACCACAGGATCGGCCGCGACGAGATCATCTGGGCGTTCGGGCCCGACCTCGAGCCTCGGCTCGAGGTCGAGCCCGGCGAGACGGTCACGTTCGAGACGAACGACTGCTTCACCGGACAGATCACGAGCGAGGACGACCTCGTCACCGAGATCGACTTCGACCAGGTCAACAGCGCGACCGGCCCGGTCGCAGTCAAAGGCGCGGAGCCAGGCGACTCGCTCGTCGCCGAGATCCTCGACGTGCGGCCGGTCGAAGTCGGCTTCGCATGCCTGATCCCCGGGTTCGGCCAGCTGATCGATCAGGTGCAATCGCCCGTCACTCGCCTGTTCCGCGTTCGAGACGGCTGGATCGAGATGAACGACCGGGTGCGCTTTCCCGCGAGGCCAATGGTCGGTGTCGTCGGCGTCGCAACCGACGGCGAGACGCTCACGAACGGGCTCGCCGGCCGGCACGGCGGCAATCTCGACGACCACCTGCACGGGAAGGGTGCGCGCATGTACTTCCCTGTGCGCCAACCCGGCGGAATGTTCGCCGTCGGCGACATGCACGCGTCGATGGGCGACGGCGAGATCTGCTTCACAGGTGTCGAGATCGCCGGCGAGATCGACATCCGCTTCGACCTCGTCAAAGGCAAGCAGGGAACCTGGCCGGTGACGGAGCTGCCGGACCGCTGGCTACCCCACGCCACCGCCGACGACTACGCCGAGGCGCTCCAGCTCTGCTCCGAGGAAGCCGCGAAGCTGCTCGTCGACGAGTGGGGCTTCACCGTCGAGGACGCGTTCATCTTCCTCTCGGTGGCCTGCGACGCCGGCGTGGCGCAGGCCTGCAAGCCGGCTCCCGGCTTCGGAACGATCGCACGCTTCTCGATCCCGAAGATCGAGGCCACTCCGGGGCCTTTCCGGAGCTGACTACAATTCCTGAAGTGATGCGCACCATGAACCCCGTACACGAGTCCACGTCGTGCGCGGTTGCGGCCTGCGCGGCGATCATCGGCGCCAAGTGGACTGCCCTCCTCGTCCATGACCTTTCCGAGGGGCCGCGCCGCTTCTCCCAGCTCGAGCATTCGTGCGCCGGCATCAGCCCGCGAACGCTCTCCGAGCGTCTACGCGCGCTCGAGGACGAAGGGCTCGTGCATCGCGAGAGCTACGCCGAGTCGCCGCCGCGCGTCGAATACGAGCTCACTGACAAGGGGACCGCGCTGCTGCCGATCATCGAGGAGATGCGGCGGTTCGGTCACTCGTACTTGACCGACTAGCCCAGTCGGGCTCCGCCCAAAGCTTCGCGAGCTCCACGATCGTCGCCGCGGAAGAGGCCATGTCCTGGACCGAGGCCCACTCGAGCACGGAGTGGAACTGGTGCGCTCCTGTGTAGATGTTCGGGGTGAGTAGCCCGCGCGCGCTGAGCATCGCGCCGTCGGTGCCCCCGCGGATCGGCTCGCTCCACGGCTCGAACCCCGTCCTGCGAGCGGCCTCGTACGCCGCCTCGGTCACGGCGGGGTCTGCGTCGAGGAACTCCTTCATGTTGCGGTAGCTCTCCTCGACTGTCACGGTCAACGTTGCGCGCGGCTCCTCCGCTCCGACCTCGTCCGCGAGTGAGCGTAGGAGCTGCTCGTGCTCGGCCAGCTTCTGTGCGTCGAAGTCGCGGGCGATGAAACGGAGCTCCGCCTCTGCGGTCGTGCCGGAGATTCTCGTCGGGTGAACAAAACCTTCGCGACCCTCGGTCGTCTCCGGCGAGCGGTCGTCACGTGGCAGCCGCTCGACGATGTGCGCGGCAAGCTTGATCGCGTTCACCATCTTGTCCTTCGACGTCCCTGGATGCACGCTGTGCCCCTCGATGCGAATCCGCACCTCCGAAGCTGAAAACGTCTCGTCGTCGATCCGCCCGATCTCGGAGCCGTCGAGCGTGTACGCGAAGTCCGCGCCAAATCTCTCGATGTCGAAGTGGTCGACTCCCCGGCCGACCTCCTCGTCGACGGTGAAGCAAACACGGATCGGTGCATGGTCGATGTCGGGATGCGCTGCGAGGTATGCGACCGCGCCCATGATCTCTGCGACGCCGGCCTTGTCGTCTGCGCCGAGCAGCGTCGTGCCGTCCGTCGTGACGATGTCGTGCCCTTTGCGCTCGGCGAGAATCGGGTTCTCGCTTGCGCGCAGGACCTTCCGCGTGTCACCAGGGAGGACGATGTCGCCGCCGTCGTAGTCGCGGATGACCTGCGGCTTGACGTTCGTGCCCGACTCGTCGGAGCTCGTGTCCATGTGCGCGATCAGACCGACCGTCGGTCCACCCGACCCGGGCAACGTCGCGAAGACGTAGCCGTGCTCGGTCAGCTCGACGTCCTCGAGCCCGATCTCGCGCAGCTCGTCGGCGAGCATCTTGCCGAGGTCGAGCTGCTTCGTCGTGCTCGGGTACGTCTCCGAGTCGTCGTCCGACTGCGTGTCGACCTGGACGTAGCGCAGAAACCGTTGGAGCACATCGTCTGCGAGCTCGGCCGCGATCGGCGTCACGTAGCGCGAATCAGCCAAGTGCTGCGAGGCTCCGGTAGAGCTCGGATGCAGCGGCGACTGCGCGGTCGATGTCCTCGACGCGAAGGCGCTCGTTCGGCGAGTGGACGTTGCTCTCGCGAAGAGCGAAGCCAGTGCCGATCGTGGGAATTCCCTTCGCCGCCAACGCCGGGTAGATCGGAAGCGTGCCGCCGACCCGCACGAGCAGCGGCTTGACGCCGGTCGCCCTCTTGAACGCCTCCATGCCGAGCTGGATCGCGGGTGAGTCGGCGGAGAAGACGCCGGGCGCCGCGGAGTTCTCACGGATCAGCTCGACCTCGGCCGAGTCCGGCACCGCCCCGCGGATGAGCTTCTCGACCCCGGCGGCGATCGTCTCCGGATCCTGCCCGGGCGCGAGCCGGATGGTGAAGCGCGCCTCGGCCGCGACGATCAGTGTCGTATTGACGAACTCGGGCTTCCCACCACGAATGCCGTTGACGTCAAGCGAGGGCTCGGCCCAGGTGCGGTCGTAGAAATCTTCTGCAGCCTTGCCGTCGAGCGGCGTCGCGCCCGCCTCGTCGAGGATCTCCCAACCGTTGGGCAGGCTCTTGAGGCTGTCGACTTCGAGCTGGCTAAGCGCCGTGCGCCCTATCCGCAACTGGTCGGGCAGCAGACCGTCCCGCGCCGTCACGGCGGACAGTCCCTGCATCAGCACGTGGATCGCGTTGAGCGCCGCTCCGCCGTAGTAGCCGGAGTGCATGTCGCGCTCTCCGGTCTTGACCTTCAGGTGGAACGCGACGAGGCCACGAGTCGCGAGCCCGAACTCGGGCTGCTCGGCGCGCGTCATTCCGCCGTCGAAGATGATGCAGACGTCGGCGCCGCGCTCGTCCGCCTCGAGGAAGTCCACCACGGAATGACCGCCGATCTCCTCTTCGCCGTCGGACACGACCCTGATGTTCACGGGAAGCGCGTTCTGCTCACGGAGCAGCTGAGCCGCCTTCAGGAGCGTGAAGAGCTGTCCCTTGTCGTCGGCGATGCCACGCGCGTAGTACCAGCCGTCGCGCTCGGCGAGCTCGAACGGCGGCGACTCCCAGAGCTCGAGCGGCGCCGGCGGCTGCACGTCGAAGTGTCCGTAGATCATCACCGTCGGAGCCTTGGCCCCGTTCGCATTCGCGGGGATGTCCCCGATGACGAGATCGCGCTCGCCCATGCGCACAAGCTCGGCTTCGCCGCCTGCTCTCTTCACGAAGTCGCGCACCCACTCGGCGGCTCGACGCACGTCGTCTTGATGCGCCGGGTCGGCGCTCACGCTTGGGATCGCGATGAATTCGCGCAACTCGTCGACCCAGGTCTGCTCCACGGGCGGCGAGTCTACGTGAACCGAGATTTGACTAGTCCCTGAGAGCGATGATCGTGGAGCCGCTTCGCTCACCATGTGCCGCGAGCACAGGGGAGACTAGGACCGCGCCGAATTTCGGATCAGCCGCACTTTAGGCGCGTGGGTCTAGGCGACGTCGCGAAGCTTGACCGCTTCGGCGAGGGCGCGGAGCTTCTTCAGGCTCTGGTTCTCGATCTGCCGGATCCGCTCGCGCGTGACGTTGAACGTCCGGCCGACCTCGTCCAGCGTCCGGGGATGCTGGCCGTCGAGCCCGTAACGGAGCTCGAGGACCTGGCGCTCCCGGCTCGAGAGCGTGCCGAGAATCTTGCCAAGAGTCTCCTTGCGCATCGTGATCTCCGCTTCCTCGTCCGGCAGCGGCATGTTCTCGTCGGTGATGAAGTGCCCGAACTCCGACTCGTCCTCGTCGCCGACCGGCTTCTCGAGCGACACCGGCGTCTGGGCGCTCCGGCGGATGTGCTCCACCTCGTCGCTCGTCAGGTCGAGGTCGCGGCCGATCTCGGCGGAGGTGGGCTCGCGACCCAGCTCGGCGCGGAGCTTCCGCTCGGAGCGGACGATCTTGTTCAGCTTCTCGACGACGTGGACCGGCATCCGGATCGTGCGGGCCTTGTCGGCGAGCGCACGGGCGACGGCCTGGCGGATCCACCAGGTCGCGTAGGTCGAGAACTTGAAGCCCTTGCGGTAGTCGAACTTCTCCGCGGCGCGGACGAGCCCGATCGTGCCCTCCTGGATCAGATCGAGGAAGGGCAGGCCCTGGTTGCGGTACTTCTTCGCGATCGAGACGACGAGGCGCAGGTTCGCCTCGACCATCTCCTGCTTCGCGCCGTGATCGCCGCGCTCGATCCGCTTCGCCAGCCCGACCTCCTGAGCAGCTGTGAGCAGGTCGACCTTGCCGATGTCCTTCAGGAAGAGCTGGAGCGAGTCGGTCGAGACTTCACGGGGCGCTTCGACCGGCCGTTCTTCCTCTGCCACCGCCGCGACGACCTCGATGTGCAGCTCCTCGAGTGCGTGATAAAAGTCGTCGATCTGGGTTGGCTCGAGATCGAGCTCGTCGAGAGCGACGGCGATCTCGTCGGCAGTGAGCTGTCCGTTCTCGCGCCCGGTTTCGAGCAGCGCTTTCGCATCTTCCGTCTCGAGTAGATCGACGACGGCCTTCGGTGCTACGGCTTCCTGGGTTGCGCTCACTCCGTTCCCCCCTCTAGGACCGGCGTTTCCGCGATGCCGCACTGTGCCAGTTGGCTCGGACGAGCGCCATAGGCCGAACGGCTCATCTTTGTGCGGGTTGGTCCTAGGGTTTTCGACCAGCCTTGAGAAGCGTGTCGGCCCTCTTTCCGAGCGGGGTTCCCGGGCCTTCCGAGCGGGCGAGGGCGAGTTCGCGACGGGCACGGCCCAGATCCCCGAAATAGATCAGGAGCAGGCCGAGATGGAAGCGGACGGTCTGGGCGTGGGGAAATCGGCGGGCGAGGGGCCCGAGGTGCGAGAACGCCAATGCCGGCCGGTCCTTGTCGTACAGCCCGACGGCCGCGGCGGTGAGTGCCTCCGGGTCGGCCGGTGCGAGGGTCGCCGCGGCCTTGAACTCGCGTTCCGCCGAGACGGGTCGAAGCCCCTGCTGAAAGGTTGCGCCGCGCAGGAGCCGCGACTGGGCCGCGCTCGTCGGCTGGGAGAAGCCCGGGACGAACGGCGGCAGGCCGGGCGGAGTGTTCGGATGGCGGAGATCCTGGGCGCGCACTGCCGATGGCGAGTCGGGCTGGACCCGCTCGGCGTCCTGCCACGCCTTCGTTGCGTCGGCCTGCTGTCCCGTCAAAGCAAGCGCGAGGCCGAGCTCGAACCGAACGAGACCACTTCGGGGGTAGCGCTGAGCCAGGATCCGCAACCTGCGCGTCGTCCCGGCCGGCCAGGCCCTCAATGCCTCCTGCACGGCCTGGGCAACCTCGGGCCGCGCCGTCGGGTCGGCTGCATAGGGCGGCGGCTTGCTCGTGTCCTTCGCGACGTCGGTTCGCGTGGCGAGCGTGACGCCGACGGCGGCGCCGGCGGCAGCGAGAGCTGCGAGTGCCACGATCAGTCTCACCCGGACAGAAGCGCTCATCGCGGACGACGCTAGCTAACGAAGCAAAGCTATATTTCCTATAGCGATGGCGACCTACCGCGAGCTCCTCCAGCAGATCCGCTCCGAGATCTCGGAGGTGGACGCCACCCATGCGCGCGAGCTCATCGATTCCGGACAGCCGCTCGTCCTTGACGTCCGCGAGCAGGACGAGTGGGACGAGGGTCACATCGCCGGCGCGATCCATGTTCCGCGCGGGCATCTCGAGTCGCGGGTCGAACGCGCCGCCCCCGACCACTCGCGTCCCGTGCTCGTCTACTGCTCCGCCGGCAACCGCTCGGCGTTCGCGGCCAAGACGCTCGCCGAGCTCGGCTACGAGGACGTCGTCGCTCTCTCGGGCGGCTTCACCGACTGGAAGCGGAACGGCTTTCCCGTCCAGCTCCAGGCCGGGCTCGATGCGTCCCGGCGTGCGCGCTACAGCCGGCACCTTCTGATTCCGGAGGTCGGCGAGGAGGGCCAACTGAAGCTGCTCGACTCGAAGGTGCTACTGGTCGGCGCCGGCGGCCTCGGCTCACCCGCGTCGCTCTACCTCGCCGCGGCGGGGGTCGGCCGGATCGGCATCGTCGACGCGGATGTCGTCGACGAGTCGAACCTGCAGCGGCAGATCGTGCATTCGACGGAGTCGCTCGGCGAGCCCAAGGTCGAATCGGCGAGGCGCTCGATCGAGGCGCTGAATCCCGACGTCGAGGTAATCACCTACAAGGAGCGCCTGACCTCCGAGAACATCGAGCGAATCCTCGCGGACGGCTGGGACGTGATCGTCGACGGCGCGGACAACTTCCCCACGCGCTACCTCGTCAACGACGCGTCGGTCTGGCACGACATCCCCGTCGTGCACGGCTCGATCTACCGCTTCGAGGGACAGGTCACCGTCTTCAAGCCGCACGTCGGCCCTTGCTATCGCTGCCTCTTCCCCACACCGCCGCCGCCCGAGCTCGCGCCGTCGTGCGCCGAGGGCGGAGTGCTCGGTGTGCTGCCCGGCGTGATCGGTTCGCTGCAGGCGAGTGAGGTGCTCAAGCTCGCACTCGGCATCGGTGAGCCTCTGGTCGGACGCCTGCTTCTCTTCGATGCGCTCTCGGCCGAGTTCAACGAAGTGAAGCTGCGCCGCGATCCGGATTGTCCCGTGTGCAGCGACCATCCGACGATCACCGAGTACATCGACTATGTCGAGTTCTGCGCCGGAACGAGAGAACCGGCATGACGAAGGTGCGTATTCCCCTGACTCTGCGCGAGGTGACGGGCGGCGAGCGCGAGCTTCCCGCTGAGGGCGACACCGTTCGCGAGCTGCTCGAGGATTTGATGGGCCGCTTCCCTGCTCTGCGCAACCAGCTCGTCGAGGACGGCGACATCGCCCCGTTCGTGAACGTTTACGTCGAGGGCGAGGACGTGCGCACACTCGACGGGCTCGAGACCGAAGTGCGCACGGACTCCACGGTCATCCTGTTACCGGCAATGGCCGGTGGCTAGCCACTCCGAAAGTGCTTTGCACTTTCGGAGCTCTTGAAGTTCGATCCTCGCTTCGCTCGATGAACTCGAGAACTGCAAAGAATTTACTCGAGCTCGTCGGCAACACCCCGCTCGTCGAGCTGAAGCCGGCCAGCGCGGTTCAGATCTACGCGAAGCTCGAAGGGCAGAACCCGACCGGGTCGATCAAGGACCGCGTGGCCAAGGCGATGATCGAGGCCGCCGAAGCGTCCGGTGAGCTCGAGCCCGGCCGCGAGTTGCTCGAGCCGACGAGCGGCAACACCGGGATCTCACTTGCCCTCGTCGCGAAGATCAAGGGTTATCCGTTGACGTGCGTGATGCCCGAGAACGCGACGGAGGAGCGCAAGCGCTTGCTGCGTCTCTTCGGCGCGAACATCGTCTACTCCCCCGGCTCAGAAGGCTCGAACGGCGCCGTTCGCCTGGCGCTCGAGCTCGCCGAAAAGGCGCCGCGCTACTTCATGCCGTTCCAGTACGCGAACGCGGCGAACCCGCGCGCCCACTACGAGGGAACAGGAGCAGAGATCGCCGAGGCTCTCGACCGCGTCGACGTCGTCGTTGCGGGCCTCGGCACCGGCGGAACGCTGATGGGGGCCGGTGAGCGGCTGCGTGAGACGTTTCCAGACATCGTCGTCGCCGCGGCCGAGCCGCTGCCCGGCGATCCCGTAATGGGGCTGCGCTCCCTCGACGACGGCTACGTCCCGCCGATCCTCGACATCTCGAAGCTCGACCGCAAGGTGCTCGTCTCGAACGAAGAGTCGGTGCGCGAAGTGCGCCGCCTGCTCGACGAGGACGGGATCTTCGCCGGCGTTTCGGCAGGCGCCGTCGGACACGTCGCGCGGAAGCTCGCCGACGAGCTCGACGAAGGCGTCGTCGTCGCAATCCTCGCCGACGCCGGCTGGAAGTACCTCTCGGCTGACTTCTGGGAGGCCGACGACGTCGAGCAGGCGATGGAGCGAACCGTCTGGTGGTAATCCCGGCGGACGTGCGGAGCGCGCTCGTCGCGCACGCGGACCGCGAGTCGCCGAACGAAGCATGCGGCCTCGTCCTGCTGCGCGACGGCCGAGCGGAGCGCTACGAGCCCGGCCGTAACGCCGCGTCGTCGCCGTACCGCTTCGAGCTCGAGTTCGACGATCCGGAGATCTGGTTCGCGGAGGACAAGGGCTACGAGCTCGCGGTCTTCCACTCGCACATCTCGTCGCCCGCGCGGCCGTCGCGCACCGACGTCGAGAACATCGGGCTCTGGGCCGGCAAGCCGTACCTCGTCTACTCGATCCGGCACGACGATCTGGCCGCCTTCCGGATCGAAAGCGGCCAGATCGAAGCTCTCCCCGTTACTTCGTGACGGTGAAGTGGCCCTTCATGCCGCTCGCGGCATGGGGATCGCACTGGTACGTGTAGCGGCCCGGCTTCAGCTTGATCGTCCAGACCGTGTCTCCCTTGAACGAGATGCCCGTCTTCTTGTTCAGACCGGGTCCCATCAGATGGAAGTTGTGGATCGAAGCCTTGTCCTCGACCTTGATCTTGTACGTCCCGGCCTTGATCGTCTTCAGATCCTTGCCGGCCTTGTTCTTGACCTCGATCGAGTAGGCCGGACCGACCTCACCGGTGAGGCCCGAGAACTTCGCCTGGGCAGAAGCAACGACCATCGCCGCCGCAGCGGCGACGACAAGTACTGACAGTGTCATTCTCAACATAAGAAAAGCCCCCTCGCTGTTGGTGTATGGGTGTCCATACGCGAGGGGGCCTCGAAGCGGTTTTCCGAACCGTCAGGTGACCTTGAAGCTGCCTTTCATGATCGTGGCGTGCGGGTCGCACACGTACTTGTAGGTGCCCTTCTTGAGCGTGACCGTCCACGTGAACGTGCCCTTAGGCCCGACACCGGTCTTCTTGTTCAGCCCGGGGCCGGTGAGACGGAAGTTGTGGATGTTCGACAGATCCTTGATGACGATCTTGTACTTCCCAGCCTTGAGCGACTTGACCTTGGTCGTGCCCTTCTTGAGCGTGATCGTGAAGCCAGGGCCGTCGGTGCCCTTGAGAAGCGGCACGGCCGCTGAGGCCGAGACGACGAACACGAGCGCAGCACCGAGCAGCGCGACGAAAGCGAGACGAGTACGAAGCATGCTTCTCCTTGGTGAGTAGTTCAGACCTCCAGAACTTCTGTCTCGAAAGGGTAGCGGCGGACGCTTGGGTCAGGCCCTTTCCACCGCCGACCTGATCGCCGCCACGACGGTGTCCGACCGGTCTTCGAAGAGGAGGTCGAGGAACCGGCCGCCGCCCATCAGGCCGACGCAACGACGCAGTAGCGCCAGCAATCGCGACTCCTCCAGGACCGCCTCGCGCGCCGCCACAACAGCATCGCGCACGCCCCGGCACATCGCCACCGAGGCCGAATTGCCACACGGGATAGAGCCCTCGTCGCTACCGGTGTCACGAATAGCGAAAACCTCGCCGCGCTCGCGCAATTGCTCGATCTTCGAGGAATCGATGCGCAGCCTGGACGCGAGCCAGGATGCAGGGAGTGGTGTCATCAGCGTCTCGTGCATGTTCAAATCCTCCGTGTACGACGGGAATGGAGGGAGCCCGCCGAGTGACAGGGTCCGTTGGATCAGGCGTAGGCCGGCGTTCGGCCCAGCCGCATGAGCGGCTCGGCCCGATCGCTCGACGAGCTGCGCTCCCCCGAGGCGCGCATGTCGATGGACGAGCTCGCCCCGCCCGGCGGCTAGTTCTCGGCGTCGAAGAGCTCGGCCCCGAGCGCGTCGCGCTCCTGATCGTCCCGGTCTCGCTGCTCGCGCCGCAGCTCGAAGGTCACCACGATCTTGAGGATGCGCGACCCCTCGACCTCGAGGATGTCGAAGCGCATGCCGTCGTGCATCAGCGTGTCGCCCTTCTCGGGCTGGCGGCCGAGCAGGCCGAAGACGAAGCCTGCCATCGTGTGGTAATCCTCGGCGGGCATCGACGTCTTGAAGCGCTCGTTGAAGTCGTCGATCGGGAACGTCCCGTCGATGATCACGGTGTCCTCGTCGATCTGCTCGATCGATTCGTCCGGAAGGTCGAACTCGTCCTCGATGTCGCCGACGATCTCCTCCAACAAGTCTTCGAGCGTGACGATTCCCTCCATGTCGCCGTACTCGTCAACGACGACGGCCATGTGCTGGTTCGCGCGGCGAAACTCGGCGAGCAGGGCCGCGAGGTCCTTCGTCTCCGGGACGATGTGCGCCGGCCGGATGATTTCCTCGACCTTCACCTCGTGCATGCCCCGGTCGCGGAGCGCGCGGAAGAGGTCACGGACGTGAAGGATGCCGACGACGTTGTCCAGCGTCTCGCGGTAAACCGGGTAGCGCGTGAACGGCGAATCCATCACCGCCTCGAGACATTGCTCCGGGGGTAGGTCGATCGAGAGCGCGACCACCTCCGGCCGCGGCACCATCACGTCCTTCGCTTCCTTGTCGGCGAAGTCGAAGACCTTGTAAAGCATCTCCTGTTCCTGCTGCTCGATCTCGCCGTGCTCGGTCGACTGCGAGACGAGCATGCGCAGCTCGGCTTCCGAGTGCACGTCGTCGTCGGCGCCCGGCGCCTGCAGGCGGAGCCACCGCAGGACGATCTCGGTCGAGCGCTGAAGGAACCAGATCAGCGGGCGCATGAGGATGAAGAAGCCGCGCACCGGGGCGACGACGAACAGCGCCGTACCCTCGGAATGGCCCAACGCGATTCCCTTCGGGACGAGCTCGCCGATCACGACGTGCAAGAACGTCAGCAGGAGGTACGCGAGCACGATCGCGAGCACCGTTGCGAGGAAGTTGTCGAACAGGTGCGAGAGCGCCTGCTCGCCGATCGCGCCGATAGCCAGAGACGTGAGCGTGACGCCGAGCTGCATCGCCGCGATGAAGCGCGGTGGGTCCGACGTGATCCGCAGCACCTCGCGCGCGCGCCGGTTGCCCTGATGGTGCAACTCGACAATGCGCGTACGGCGCGCGGTCACGAGACCGTATTCGGCCGCTACGAAGAAGGCGTTCAGAAGAATCAGAGCGCCGACGCCGACGAGCTCGAGGAGGATCGTCACGCCCCGACCCCGTGGGCGTTGGTACTAGGAAGGATGTCGTCGTTCAACTAGGGACCAGTATAGAAAACCCGTTGGTCATCCTCTCCGCGGCCTGCCCGGCCTTCGCGAACAAGCCGTTCCAGGTGCGAGAGCGTCTCGGCGACGGCAAAGCGGCGCTGCGTCGGCCCCAGGTCCGCTCCGAAGACGTCAAGGGAGATCTCGTACGCGCTCCGCTGCTCGACGCCGAGCGCCTCGGCGGTGTCGTCGAGCCGAAGGCGATGGTGCTCGATCAGCTCACGCGCGCGAGCAGCGGCGTCGGGAATCGGCTCACCGTGCCCGGGATACACGATGCGCGGCGCAAGCTCGATCGTTCGCTCGAGCGAGGCGAGGTAGTCCCCGAGCGGGTCCGGTCGACTCTCGGGATAGAGGCCGACCGCAGGCGAGATCTTCTGCAGCAGGTGATCGCCGCCGATCAGCACGTCGTCACGGAGAAAGCCGAGATGGCCGTCGGCGTGACCGGGTAACTCGATGACCTGCCAGCCGTCCACAACGCTCCCTTCATAGAGGAGGTTCGGGTCGACGGCGTAGCGGATGAACGGCGCAAACGCGTGACCCTGCGCGATCAGGTCTTCCGCGACCCCGTCCGGCGCGCCGTGGCGCACGAACCAGGAGGCGATCCGTTCCGGCCAGTCGTCGCTCCCCCACACCCGCTCGCACTGGGCGTAGTCGAGGCCACCCTGGAACACCGGCGCCCCGGTCGCCCTCGCCGCCGCCTCGGCGCCGCCGACATGGTCCGGGTGGAAGTGGGTGATCGCGATGCGCTCGGCCTCCACGGCTGCCCAGGGCGCGTCTGAGAGGCCGAGGCCGGTGTCGAAGAGCGTCCCGCCCGCGAGGTAGCAATGGACATGCTTCGGGCCGGTCGGCAAGGGCAGCGTGAGCCGTTGGATACCGCCTTCGAGCGGTACGAACGTGTGTTCTATACTCCCGCCCATGGCCACGCGGATCGAGTATCGCGAAGAGCCCTGCAAGAGCGCCCTGAATCCCGTCAAGGGCATGGGCTTCAAGTGGTCCCTGAACCCCTACATGGGCTGCGTCCACCGGTGCACGTTCTGTTACGTCAGGGCATTCGAGAAGCGGTCGGACCGGCCCTCCGATGATCGGTACGGGACGTCGATCCGAGTGAAAACGAACATCGCCGAGGTCTTGCGCAAAGAGCTTGCGCGCTCCACCTGGCAGCGCGAGCAGGTGACCATCGGGGCTGCAACCGATCCGTACCAGCCCGTCGAAGGGAAGTTCAAGCTGACGCGCGCGTGCCTCGAGATGTTGGGGGCTGCCTCGAATCCGTTCGCGATCATCACGCGCGGGCCGATGATCGTGCGCGACCTCGACGTGCTCGTGGAGGCGGCGCAGCGCGCTGACGTCAGCGTCACGTTCTCGATCCCCACGCTCGACGAGGACGTCTGGAAGCGGACCGAGCCGTCGACCGCTCACCCGCGACAGCGATTGCGCGCGGTGAAGGCTCTCGTCGACGCGGGCGTCAAGGCGAGCGTCGGGATGGCGCCGATCCTGCCCGGGATCTCGGACCGGCCGGAGCAGTTACGCGAGGTCGTGCGGGCCGCGCGGGAGGCCGGCGCGACGGGCGTCTGGGCCAACCTGCTCTTTCTGCGGCCGGGAACGCGCGAGCATTTCCTCGAGCATCTGGCCGAGGACTGGCCCGAGCAGCTTCCGCTCTACGAGCGGCTCTACGCCCGCCGCCGGGCCTACCTGGGCGCAGAGGAGCGGAATCCGCTGCGGGCCGAGGTCTCGAAGCTCGCCCGGGAGCACGGCATCCGGGACCGGCGAAAGGTCCGCCTGAGCCCTCCGCCCGAGCCCGAACAGCTTTCGTTGGCGCTCTGACGAAGTCGTCCTGGCAGCTCGAAATGGTTGCTTTCAGAGAGCCGGATGGAGACGGCCGCACGGGCAAAGCCCGCACGGCCTCTCTGCGGCGCCGGCGATGCCGACGCCTGGGCGGAATATCATCCGCGCACGGTGTCGACTCCCTCTGAGATCACCTGCCTGATCGTCGACGACCACGAGGTCGTAAGGGAAGGCCTGAGGCTCTCGCTCTCGCGAGCGCCGCACATCCGTGTGATCGGCGAGGCGTCGGACGGGGCAAGCGCCGTCGCGCTCGCGGAACGCCGCCGCCCGAACGTCGTGATCATGGACGTGCGCATGCCCGGGATGGACGGGCTCGAGGCGACGAAGATCCTCACGGAAAAGGTTCCCGAGTCGGCCGTCCTGATCTTCACGGCGTACAGCGAGCGCTCGCTCCTCAGCCGCGGCCTCGAGTCGGGCGCGAAGGGCTACATCTTGAAGGAGGCGCCGCACCAGACGTTGTTGCGCGCAATCGAGAAGGTGGCCGGCGGCGAGGGGTACGTCGACCCGGCGCTCATGCCGGCATTCCTGACCGGCAAGGACAAAGACGAGATGCTCACCGGGCGCGAGCGCGAGATCTTGCAGTTGCTCGCGGACGGGATGTCGAACCAGGAAGTCGCGGCGAAGCTCTTCATCAGCCAGGAGACCGTGAAGAGCCACGTCCGGCACATCCTCGCCAAGCTGGAAGCTGACACGCGCACGCAAGCGGTTGCGATTGCGCTTCGCGAAGCGATCATCGACTAGAGCCGGACTGCTCGTCGTGGCGTTCGCGGCGGCGGCGGTCCTCGTCGTCGTCGCACTTGCGCTCGGCAGCCATCCGCTCACCCTCGCCGCCCTCGCGCTTGCGATCGCGATCGCCGGGATCGTCGCCGCGTCGCTGATCGTGACGGAGCGTCGCCGGCACGAGGCAGCCGAACGGCAGCTGACGAGCGAGGCGCGCTTCCTGGAGGCACTCGTTGAGACGATGGGGTCGATCGTCGGCGGGGCCGAAGTGATCGAGCGCACGCGTCAGGAAGCGGAACGGCTCTTCGAGGCGCGCGCACGATTGCTCTCGCCCGGCGAGCGCCCGCGTCCGGCGCCGGCGGAGAACGCCATCGTGATTCCGCTGCGTGCCCGCGACGAGGAGATCGGCGCACTGCGCCTGACGCGTGATCGGCCTTTCGATCGCGCCGACGTCGTGCGCGCGACCGTGCTTGCGGACTTCGCCGCGCGCGAGCACGAGAATGCGCAACTGCTCGACGACGCAAGAGTCCGTGAGGCCGAGCGCTCACGCTTGTCGGATCAGCTGATCACGGCCGAACAGGACGAACGGCGCAGATTGGCGAACGAGCTGCACGACGGCGCGGTGCAATCGCTTTCCGGAGTGGCGCTGCTGCTCGACGCGGGATTGAACTCGATTGCAGAAGGGCGGGACACGGAGGCGCAGGAGATCATCGGCAGGGCACTCGAGCGGCATCGCGCGACGATCGGGCAGCTGCGGAATCTCTCGTTCAACCTCGAGCCGGTCGTCCTGCGGGACCAGGGGTTCGGGCCTGCGGTGCGCGCACTGACCGACCAGATCGCGCTCGCGCACAGCGTGCGCGTCGAGGTCGACGTGGATGCCGCGGAACGCCTCGCGCAGCAAACGCAGGCCGCGATGTACCAGATCATCCGAGAGGCAATCGACCAGGCGGTGCGGCGTGGGCCGAAGACCCTCAGGGTGACGATGCGTGAGACGGACGACGGTGGGCTCGAGACAGCGATCGCCGACGATGCGCCCGGCGAGCGCCGGCGCCGCAGCCTTGACGAGCTCGCGGAGCGGGCGCGAACGCTGAACGGCGTCCTGACCGTGGATCAGGGCGAAGAGGTGGGCACGACGGTCCGCGTCGCACTCCCGCCGTATGCAACGTCCCGTTAGGCCATGTGCCAGAGTCCCTGGCACGTGTCGCTTCAGGCCCTGTCACGTGCCTGGCACCGGACGTGGCTGGTTAGGATGCGCGGCCGATGGCCGAACGCGATGGAAAGCACCTTCTCTTCATCTGGAAGCCCAGCGGCTACGAGCTGCGCGAGGCCGACGGCGACGCGCCTGCGGTCGGCTCGAAGGTAGAGGTCGACGACCGCGAGGAGCAGGTGGTCAAGATCGCCCCCTCGCCGCTGCCGAACGACACCCGGCCCTGCGCGTACCTACAGGCCGTCTAGCGCCGACTCTGCGGCGATCCGGCCGAATACGAGCGCGGCCGCCAGCCCACTCGCATAACCGCCCGTCGAGATGCCGCCCGCATCTGCCCCTGCGGCGAACAGTCCTTCCGTCCCGACCACCCGCGCCGACTGGTCGATCCGCAGCCCGCCGATGGTGTGCGTGATGCCGGGCCGTACGCGCACTGCGACGCGCGCGCCCTGCGGCGCGGGAAACGGAAGCTCGCCGGGATCGACCCGGGTCGGTGCGCGCGCGACGATGTCCGCCACCTTGCCGCCACGAACCGGCTGGTCGAGCGCGTTGTCGTCAAGCACGTACCACGCCCGTCCTTCCGGTTGTTGCGCGGTCGCCTGCACGAGGTCGTTCTCCGACCACGAGACCTCTCCCTGGAAGAATTTTTCGCCCCGATCGTTGTAGACGCGCGCATGACGGCCGTACAGCTGCGCGAGTGGGACGAACTCCTCCTCGGAGAACTCTGTATCGGCCATGTTGCGACCGTAGAACTCGTCCATCCCGGCCGACAGCTCGGCCCCACGGCCGAGCGCGAGGCGTAGGCCGTCGCCGCTGCTCCACGGATTCGCCCGCAGCCTCAGCGAGCCAGCGGGGTGGATGTGCTCGGCAACGAGCGTCCCGTCACCCTGAAAGCCGCCCGTCGCGAGAATCGTCGGCTCCTCGGTTGCGGGCTCCCCGACGCGAAGGTCACCCGCAGCGCGCACGAGCGTCTCGGTCAGACCTCGCGAGTCGAAGCGCTTGCCGACCGTGCGCGGGTTACCGGTGTCGTGCTCGACGACCGGCGCACCAATCGACTCGAGCCACGCGAGCCCCTCGTCGAGCCGTTCCCACACCACGCGCTGCAGCGTTTCGTCGCCGCCCGGACACTCCTCACGAAACTCGTCCCAGTCACGGAAGCGCCAGATGACGCAGCTCGAGAGAAGCATGGAGCCCCCCGGGCGCGTTCCCTTCTCGTACACGACAGGCACCGCGCCGAGCTCGCGGGCGCGAGCCGCCGCGGACAGACCGGCCATGCCGGCCCCCGCGATGCCTACTGCAGTGCGAATCCCGGCTTGTGCTCGACGTATTCGATGCGCACGCGTTCCGGGCCCCACACGAAGACGGCACGCGTGTTCGCGGCGTCGACCACCTTGTCGACGATGTCGCGCTTCTCGGCTTCGTCGATGACGGGATCGACCTCGTCGACGAGCACCGCGACGTGATTCAGCAACGGTTTGTCGGGATCGCCGGGATCACCGCGGTGGAATTCGACGTAGGCCCCGCCGACCTCGACGCGAGGATGTCCAGCGCCGGACGGCTCGGCGGGATTGAAGCCGAGCTCGGTGTAGTCCTTCGCCGTCTGTTCGGGATCCGCCGAGACGAGCGCGACATGGTCGAGGTCGTACTCGACATCTGTCGGCGCTTCCACGAGCTGTACTCGAACACCCTCGCCGAGCTCGAGCTCGGCGCTCGGAAGGTCGGCCGTTGCACGCTCGAGATCGTTGACGCGCAGCGCGACGTGCTTGAACGCGCCCTGCTCGCGCGGGCCTTCTGCGGTGAACAAGGTCAACTTTCCGCGTCGTGCGTCCGAACCGACGAGCGTGAACGCATCCTGCCGGTCGATGATGTGCATTCCGACGTGCTCGGTCAGGAAATCGACGATCGGCTCGCGGTCCGTCACCCAGAAGGCGACGTGGTCCAGGGTCCTCGGCTTCACGTCGCCAGGGTACCTAGCTGCTGCTGTCCTTCGTCTCGCCCTTCTCCGCTCGCTCTTTGTTGACGGTCCGCGCGGCGATTTCCTTCGCGCGCTTCGTGCTCCGCCCCTGCTTCAGCTCCGATTCCTTGATGTGCTCGTACTGACGCTCGCGCTTATCGCTCCAGGCATCCTGCGGCATTTCAGAGCCCCCTCTGATGGACGACGAGCGTCCCTTGCCCACTTCCGCGCGGGTTATTCCAGGGGTGGATTCTGGACGTTGTGCTCGGTCGCGTACTCGTCTGTGAGCTTGTTCACGACGTCCATGCCTTCGCCGTACGCGTAGTTGATCTTCACGAAGGGCTGCCACTTGTCCGGCAGCGCATCCTCCGGGAAGATCGCCTCGACCGGGCATTCCGGCTCGCAGGCGCCGCAGTCGATGCACTCCTCGGGATCGATCACGAGGATGCGCTCCGCCTGGTGGATGCAATCGACGGGGCAGACATCCACGCAGGACAGATCTTTGATGTCGATGCAGGGCTCGGCGATGATGTACGTCACGGGACCGTCACTCTACTGAGGAGGTCAGCTCCTCGACGACCTCAACCGCCCGCTCCTGCAGCGCGTTCTTGACGAGCACCTGGTCGAACCCGGCCTCGTGCGCGCGACGCAATCCGGCCGTGTCGGTGTGCCCGCCGAAGCCGAGAATTGGTACCTCCGGATACGAGTCGGCCACGTCCATGGGATCGACGCGGCTGATGTCAGCGATCACGAGATCCGGCCAGTCGACGCTGTCGGTCGTGACGAAGTGATGTCCAGGGAGCAACGCCTCGAGCTTGCCCCGAAAGAAGACATCGACCCCACACAGCAGGATCGTCGCCACGCCGGGAGGGTATGCCGTCCACGCCGATGGTTCAAGCCTTCGAGCCATGAGAAAGTCACCCCGTGGGAGACGCGCGCATGAGCCCGGAGGAGCTCGAGGGCGCGTATCAGGCCGGGCTCGAGCTGATCAGGAGCGGCGAGTACTTCGCCGCCCACGAGGAGCTCGAGGAGGTCTGGCGAGCAGCCGCTGCGGACGAGCGGGATTTCTTCCAAGGTCTCGTGCATGTTGCCGTCGCCTGGTACCAGGCCGGCCGTGGCCGAAGGATCGGAACGGAGCGCCAACTCGAGAAGGCGATCCGCAGACTGGCGCCGTTCGGTCCCGAGCACCGGGGCGTCGACGTCTCGCGACTCACCGCGCAACTCGCAGAGCTGCGTGCGCGAGGCTCCCTCGATCTGCCACCGCCCGACATCACGTAGTCGACTAGGCTCCCGCGGATCGTGAGCGACTTCGGGAAGACAATCGCCGCTGCCTACGCGGCGGAAGGCGCGTCGATCGGAGTCGGCAAAGGGGTTCTCGACGGCAAGGTCGTGAGCGAGGCCGACATCCGACTGCCTTTGCGCAGCGCGAACAGGCACGGGCTGATTGCAGGAGCGACCGGAACGGGGAAGACTCGAACCTTGCAGCTGCTTGCCGAACAGCTCTCGGAACAGGGCGTCCCGGTCTTTGCCGCGGACGTAAAAGGCGACCTCTCCGGTATCGCCGCGCCCGGGGACGCATCCGGGCCGGCGGGCAAACGAGCTGCGGAGCTCGGCGAGAAGTTCGAGCCGACTGGATTTCCGGCCGAGTACCTCTCGCTCGGCGGTATCGGGCCGGGCGTTCCGATCCGCGCAACCGTCTCCGACTTCGGGCCACAGCTGCTCGCAAAGGTTTTGGAGGCGAACGACACGCAGGAGCAGAGCCTGGCGCTCGTCTTTCGCTACGCCGACACCAAGGGGCTCCCGCTCCTCGATCTCTCCGACCTGAGGGCACTGCTGACCTTCCTCGAATCGGATGCCGGAAAGGCGGAGCTCTCCGGCATCGGCGGTGTCGCGTCGCAGACGATCGGTGTCCTGCTGCGCTCACTCGCGGGACTGGAGGACGGCGGCGGCAACGAGCTCTTCGGCGAGCCCCAGTTCGACGTCAACGACTTGCTGCGCACCGCCTCGGATGGGCGCGGCGTGATCTCCTGCCTCGAGCTGCCTGCCGTGCAGGACAAGCCCAAGCTCTTCTCGACCGCACTCATGTGGCTGCTCGCGGAGCTGTTCGAGGCACTCCCCGAGGTTGGCGACCTCGAGAAGCCAAAACTGGTCTTCTTCTTCGACGAGGCGCACCTCCTGTTCGACGAGGCGACGGAGGCTTTTCGCGAATCGGTGATCCAGACGGTGCGATTGATTCGGTCGAAAGGAGTCGGCGTGTTCTTCATCACGCAGGCGCCGAAGGACATCCACGAGGACGTGCTCGCCCAGCTCGGCAACCGCGTGCAGCACGCATTGCGCGCCTTCACGCCGGACGACGAAAAGGCTCTACGCGCGACGGTGCGCACGTTTCCGAAATCCGAGTACTACAAGCTCGAGGAGCTGCTGCCTGCGCTGGGCACCGGTGAGGCTGTGGTCACGATCCTTTCCGAAGGCGGCGTGCCCACGCCGGTCGTGCACACGAAGATGCAAGCCCCGCGCTCGCGGATGGGAGCGGCCAACGACATAGCGGCAGCCTCGGCGCAGTCGCCCCTCGCTTCGAAGTATGCGACGCGAATCGACAGCCAGTCCGCGCGCGAGCTCCTCGCTGCGCGGCTCGAGACGGCACCCGACGAGAAACAGCAGCCGGTGAAGGAAGCACACCGCGACGCGGCCAAGGCGACCAGGGGAGGAACGGACGCGCTCGGTGACTTTCTCAACTCTCGCCAGGGGAAAACACTTCAGAAGGAAGTAGTACGCGGCGTCTTCGGCCTGCTGCGAAAGCGTTTGTAGCTCAGAGGGCGCCGAGCCCGATGGCCTCAAGCACGCGATGCGTATAGATCTGCACGCGATAGAACTCGTCGAAGAAGAGCAGCAGGCCGAGTGCGACGAGAATCACTCCACCGACGAGTGAGAACAGGCGGTAGTGATCGCGCATCCAGCGGAAGAACGCCATGCCGCGCACGAAGAACACCGCGACGAGCAGGAACGCCAGACCGAGCCCGGCCGAGTATGCGGCCAGCCAGGCGGAACCGCGCACCACTGTCGAGGAGTTGCTCGCGGCCGCGAACGCTTCGGCGAGGAACGGGCCGACGCACGGCGCGGCGCAGATCGCGAACGCGCCGCCGAGGAGCACTCGAGACCCACGCCGCCGCGCCCCGCGAATCAGCCCACCGGCAACGAGATGGTCGGTCCACGGCAGCAGTCCCATGAAGGCAAGGCCCGCGACCACGAGGATGAAGCCGGCCAGCGCCTGCTTCGTCTGGTCGCTCACGACCTGTGCGATGAGGTTCGCCGCCGCACCGAGCGCAACGAAGACAATCGCGAAGCCGAGGATGAAGGGCAGGCTCGCGAGCGCGACGCGTCTGCCGACGCCCGGGTCGCCGAGCCTCTGCGCCTCGACGGCCGAGACAGCGGACAGGTATCCAGGAACCAACGGCAACACGCACGGAAACGCGATCGATGCGAAACCGAGCAGGAACAGTCCGCCGGCTTTCTCCATCAGTCGTCGAGGCGCCTGAGCTCGTCGTTGAGTCGTGCTTCGAGCGCGGGATCGAGGGGCGGCCCTGCAAGGAGCGGTTCACGACCGCGGGACCACCGCCACGCGCCCACACCGACGATCGCCGCCGCCGCGATGATTCCGGCGATCGGAAGCCACCAGGCGAGGAGGCCGAAGCCCTTGTGCTGTGGTGCGGCGAGGATGGCGCCTCCGTACTCTGCGACGAGGCGATCCTTGATCTGACTCTTCGTGTCGCCCGCCGCGATGCGCGAAGCGATCACGCGCTTGATCTGTTGCGCTGCGGGCGAGCTCGACTGGTCGAGTGTCGTCCCGCACACGGGACACATGACTTCCCCTTCGAGCTCGTTCAACGTCGGGTGCGGTTCGCTCGCGTACGCAACCGGCGCCGCGAGCAGCGTCGCAACCAGGACAAGCACGAACGTTCTCATGACGCTGCGATCTGCCGCAGATACCGGGGCAGATCTTCCTCCACGACCAGCTCGCCGACCACCTTCCCACTACGCGCGACGAAGAAGATCCGCGGAATCGGCAGCCCGCCCCATTTCGTCAAGACGCCCCCGCTGCCGTCGTGCACGCTCGGATACGTGATCCCGTGCTTGCGCTGCCACCGGCGTGCGTCGCCGGAGAAATCCTTCGTGTCGACGCCGATGAACGCGACGCGGTCGCCGTAGTGCTTGCGCGCCGCCTCGAGGCGCTTCGACTCGTGAATGCACGGGACGCACCACGACGCCCAGAAATCGAGCACGATCGGCTTCTTGCCACGCAGCGACGCGAGGTCGATGCGTCCGCGGCCGTCGAGCCGGCTCAAGTCGAATGCTGGCGCTGTTGGATGCTGCCCGTCCTTCAGCGCCTGCGACACGCCTTTGGTGTTGTCGTTCGCGACACGCCAGACGAGCAGGCCAAGCAATCCGACGACGAGCGCGACCGCCAGCCCCTGCGCTGCGAGCCGGGCCGATCGGCTCATCAGGCCGAGACGATGAAGACGGTCGTTCCGATCTCGACGTGGTTGAAGAGCCACTCGGCCTGCGGGATGTGCATGCGGATGCAGCCGTGAGACGCCGAGTAGCCGATCGAGGCGTCTGACGGGGTCCCGTGGATGCCCACTCCAGGTGCCGACAGTCCCATCCAACGAGTGCCGAGCGGATTGTCCGGCCCGGGCGGAACCGGCGTCTCTCCCTGCGCCCACGGAGAGTCCGGCGGGTACCACCACGGGTTCCTCCACTTGACGACGATCGAGAAGCGGCCGAGCGGCGTCGGGTACTGCGACTGGCCCGTCGCGACGGCGAAGAACAGGCGATACCGCGAACCGTCATAGAGGAAGAGCTGGTTCGACTTGCGACGGATGACGATCACCGGGCCGAAGTTGCGACGCGTGACCTTCGGTTTGAGCGTCGTGTGCGTAAGCACGATGCCGGTTCGCACGCCACCCGTGAGAGCCGCTGCGATGTCGCGCACGGACTGGCGCTGGACGAGCTTGCGTCCAGCACGTTCCTTCGACAGCCACGGACGAAGGTGGCGAAGCGAGAGCTTCGAATCGACGGCGGGCCGGTCGTAGCGCTTGGCAAGCGTTGCGACGAATGCGAGCGGCGTTCCGGGCACGATGCTGACACCAAGCGCGATCGGCGTGTTCGGCTGAGCAGCCAGTGCACGCTCGATCGCCTTGTCGACGATCGGGGCCGCGCCGAGCACGTCCGGCGTGACCAGGACCCGCGTCGTTCCCAGTTGGAGCTCGAGGGGAGTGGCGAACGCCTGCTGCACGGCAGCCGCTGCGGCGTCGGGGGCGAGCCCGCCCACCTGCACTCCCCCGATCGTGACGCCGACCGGGATCGCCGCCATCGGTTCGTCGGCGGCGGGTAGCGCGGACGCCACGACACCGGCCACCAGCAGGCCGGCCACGATCGAGATCAGAAGTGAAAGACGCTTCATGCCTGGAACATCGTAAAGATCCGCGGATCGTTCGTGATGATTCCGTCGGCTCCGTCACGAACGAGCCGCTCGGCCAACCTCGGGTCGTCGACGGTCCAGACGTAGACCGCCGCGTCGAGCTCGTGAGCTCGGGCGATCGCTGCCTTGGAGGCGATCGAGTGATGGAGCGTCGCGGCGCCGGCGTGGGTGCGCGCCAGGAGCACGGGCAGGCGGCGGGGCAGCGAGGCACCGATCGACCCCAGGGCACCCCGCACGAGGGGAGCAAGCGGCCCTCGCTTCGAGATCCCGAACCGGTCGCGCGGGAGCGTGTAGGCGCGTGGCAGCTCGGGCTCCAGCTCGGCCATCCGCCTCAAGGAGCGGGCGTCGAAAGTGCTGACCCACGAGCGGTCGAGGACCTCGTGTTCGCGGAGCGCGGCGACGACCGCCGCCTCGATGCCGCGGCGCTTCAGGTCGAGCTGGAGCCCGATCCCCGGGAGGCGTTCGGCGCAAAACGCAAGCGCCTCGTCGAGAGTCGGCAAGCCGGGCGCGACCTTCCTGAGGCCGGCGAGATCGCGCCGGCGTACGCGCCCACGAGCGGCGCCGTGGCTCACTTCGTGCAGGTCCCCGGAATGGGCGAGCACGAGCGTTCCGCCGACGAGGTCGAGCACGTCGAACTCGAGCATGTCGCAGCCGAGCTCGACCGCGAGCTCGAGCGCCGGCAGCGTGTTCTCCGGCGCGAGCGCGGAAGCACCGCGATGGCCGACGCGAGCAAATTGGCCAGGCGGCCGACGAAGCTGGATCAAGTGCGTTTCACGACGACGACGGCGCAGTCGTCGGCGAGCTGGCCACGTGCGAATGCGCGGCAGTCGTCGAGCACTGCCTGCGCGAGCTCGCCGGCGGGCAGATCGCGGCGCTCGGTGAGCACGCGATCGAGACGTTCTGCGCCGTACAGCTCTCCGTCACGACGCGCTTCGATCACGCCGTCGGTGTAGAGGACGACCGTGCTCCCGTGCTCCAACGACGCGTGTACTTCCTCGTACTTCTGATTCGGCTCGATGCCGAGGACGAGCCCTCGCGCCTCGAGGCCAGTGACAGTTCCGTCGGCCCCGATGATCCGCGGCGGTGGATGGCCGGCCCCGGCTGCCGACACCTCGCCTTTTGTCCCGTCGATGAGGAGATAGACAAGCGTGATGAACTTCCCGGGAGCGATCTCACCGACGATGACCTCGTTCGCGGACTGCAGAAAGTCGGCCGGCTCGGGATGCTCGCGCGCCAGCGAGCGGAACGTGAACTTCGCCATCGCCATGTCGGCGGCGGCCTCGATCCCGTGTCCCGTCACGTCACCAAGCGCAACCGCGAGTCGGCCGTCGCCGAGCTCCATGAAGTCGTAGACGTCGCCTCCCACCTCGACGTGCGCCGACGATTCGTACGCATCGCCGAGCTCGAGCCCTTGCAACTCCGGAACCGAGCGCGGCAGGAGCGAGCGCTGCATCATGTCCGAGAACTGCTTCTGCTGTTGGTACAGACGTGCGTTGTCGATCGCGAGGGCCGCCTGCCCCGCGATCGCGGTGGCCTGATCGATCGTGTCCTGCGTCACGGGCGAGCCGGGTTGCATCGAGAGAATCGTCAGCGACGCCAAAACTTCCGCGGGAGTCGCGATCGGAAGCACCGCGGCGGTCCAGCCGCGCTCGAGAAATGGGATGAGAGCGGTCGCCGGCGGCCCGATCTCCGTCACCGACTCCACCGTGACTGCAAACGCCTCACGCAGGCGGAACAGACGCTGGATCGGCGAGGCGGCGAAACGCTGTGGGCGGTAAAGGATGGAGTGCGCGGCCTCGCCGACACGAGGCTCCGAGACCTTCATCGCCCGCGGCAGGAGATACTCGCGGCGCTCATCCGGCATGCGAATGAGCGCAACGTCGACTCCGAGGATCTCCACGATCGTGTCGGCCACTGCCTCGAGGGTCGCTTCGAGCGAGAGGCTCTGCGCGAACGAACGTGAGATCTCGTAGAGGGCGCGCACTTGCTTGGAAGCCGCGCGCTCAGCGTCGAGGGCGCGCTCTCGCTCCCCCCCGAGCTGCTTGGCGCGCTCGTGCAACTGGGCGTTCTGCACTGCAACGGCGAGTTGCGCGGCGAGCGCGGCCAACAGTGCGGATTCGTTCTCCGTGAGGACGCGGCCGGAGGATGGAAACACGCCGAGCAGCCCGATGACCTCGTCCCGCGCGAGCAGAGGCACGGCAATCGCGGCCTCGATGCCCGCTTCGGCCGCCGCGTCGGCGACGCCGGTGAGACGTGGATCGGCGTAGACGTCGTCGACGACGAGCATCCCGCGCGAGCGAAACGGGCCGAGGGTGAGCTCGAGTAGGCGATCGGCGAGCCGCAGGTGCGGGCCGGCGAGCCCGAGACCCGCTGCCGCATACAGGCGACCCTCTTCGCGCAGGTAGACGGCAAGCCGGTCGGCTTCGAGCAGCTCGCCGACGCGGGCGACGGCCGTCTCGAGTGTGTGGGCGAGCGACAGTTGCGAGATCGCCTGGCCGACGACTCCGAGCAGCGCGCGGGTGCGACCGAGCTCGAGCTCGACGGAGCGCGCGTGCATGCTCGCCCGAAGGGCGTGAGCGGCGCGGACGCCGAACGTGGCCAGCGTCGCCAGATCGACATCGCTCGACTCGGTGTCCTCGGCAAACAGGAGCTGCAGCGCTCCGAGCGGAGGCTGCCCCAGTTGCAAGGTCGCCGAGAGCGTTACCAGGCCCGGCAGCCCGGCGACGCTCTCGACACTCACCGCGTGGCGGCCGACGAGCGCGCGGTCCGCGGCCGACCTCGCATCGACGAGGGGCTCTTGGGTCACAGCGGCGCCGACCGAAACGACGAGCTCAAGCTCGTCCTCCGGGCCACGACGCCACAGCAATCCGGCTAACGCCCTGGTCGCGTTCGTCGCGAGTCGCGTGACCTGCTCGGCCGTCCGGAGCTCGTCTCCGCCTGCGGCGAGAGCCTCGCCGGCGACACCGAGCACCGCTTCCGAGTCGGCCTCGCCGACCGCCCCCGCGAAGGCGCGAATCACGAGACCGGCCTGTCCGGCGGCGAGCCGCGCAAGTCGGAGCTCGGACTCGTTGAACGGGGTTTCTGCGCGCATCAGCTCGACGCTTCCCTGCACGCGGCCGTCGACATGGACAGGAATCAGGACCGCCGCCCCTGCATGCACGCGCTCAGCTGCCTGCCTCGCGCCGTCGGGGAGGCGCTCGGCCTCCGATTCTTCGAGCGCGGGCATATCCTCGATCGGCAGCCGGGAGCCTTCGAGCTCGGCGGCCACCGCCGCCGAGCTCGTCACGACGGCGCAGGTGACGAGCGCGCGGCGCGCTTCGTCCGCGACGCGAACGATCACGATCTCGGCGCCGGTCGCACGGCCTGCCGCCTCGGCGAGGATCTGCATCGCGTCGGAGAGCGTCCGGGCAGTTCCGAGCGCCAGCCCCGCCTGCGCAAGGGCGTCGAGCCCACCCTCGGTGAGCTCGGCCCCCCGGTTTTCTGGACGTACAGCCATCCCGACCCGACCCCAAGTATCCCGAAAGCCCCGGGGGAGGCCACTAGACTTCACCGGATGGCCCAGCCAGCCCACCGTGTGGCGACGTCCCAGGACGAGCCTCCGGTCGACCCCGAGGCGATCGACCGGGCGTACCACTACCACCGCGCACGGAGAAACGCCCGGGTCAGGCGCAGCCGTGAGAAGTCACGCGCCAAGCTGCGCTTCATTGCGACGTTCGCGATCCTCGTGGGGCTTGCGCTCTTTCTGATGCTGACCATCTGGCACGAGATCCAGAAGGTATTCGGGCTGTAGTTACCGCAGGGGGGAGCGGGAGAACGGGCTCCAGGCCGATTGCTCCCACGAGGTGCCACCACACATCGGGCAGAGCGGGAGTGCGCGGACAATCGTGACGCCGTATCCGCACTCGGAACAGTGGTACTCGCCCTTGACGGGCTGGCCCGTCGGAAAGAACTCGACGAATTCGTCGGGTGCCACCTGCGAGGTACTCGAGTCCCTCATCATCCGGACCCCCTTAGAGTACTCCCCTCGGCCTGACCCTCATGCCGATCCGGTTCCCCGCTGATCCCCGTGCAAACTCCCGAGCCCTATCCGCCGCCAGCGCCCGAAGAGGAGGACTGGCTGGCGCCTCAGCCCCGGCCGGCCCGCGGCTTCGAGGATCTCTCCCGCCTCGGACACACGCTTACCTGGGCTTCGGGGCTCGTTCTCGCCATCTCCGCGTTCACGGACTGGTACGTCGGCTCGGGGGCGGGCCCGACGACGAGCGTCATCGGATGGCATACCGGGGCCCTGGGAAAGCTCGTGTTCTTCATTGGCATTGCCGTCCTCGCCCTCGTGGCACTCAGGGAAGCGGGCATCGAGCTTCCCGCCACTGTCCCCGAAAGCCTTGTCGTGATCGCGCTCGGAGCACTCTCGACCGTCTTCGTGCTCATCCGCCTACTGAGCATCCCCGACGAGTTCTTCGGCTGGCGAGGCCGGGGAATCGGGATCTTCATCGCGCTCATCGCTTCACTTGTCGTAACCGCAGCCGGCCTTCTCCGAGCCGGCGACGAGCTCTAGCTCCGCTCCGATCGAAAGCTGCGCTTTCGATCGGTGATAGGTGCACCGCTTCGCGGGAACGTGCGCGGGCAAAGCCCGCGCACTCTTATTGGTGGTCTCGTTGGGGCGACAGTCCCCTTCACGTGCGGGCACGGCCGCTCCGCAGCCGCGGCCGCATCAGTTCGCCTCGGATAAGCCCGGCTCCGCCTGGTCTTGGCCTCCGGCCCTGGTGTTAGAGATCAGGCCGGGACGATTTGCTTCGTTTGATCGATCAGCGCGCGCAGGTCGAACGGCTTCCCGACGAAGCCCTGGGCTCCGCGCTGCGCTGCCTCGCTCCCCGCGTCTAGCTGGCCGCTGAACATGACGACCGGAATCGAGCCGACGCCGTGCCGCTCCTGCACACGACGCAGCATCTCCCAGCCGTCGACCTGCGGCATCATCACGTCGAGCAGGATCAGGTCCGGTGCCTCGTCTTTCAAAGCAGCCAGCCCGTCTTCCGCATTCGAGGCCTCCCGCACGGCGTAGCCCTCCATCTCGAGGTTGACGCGCACCACCTCGCGCACCTGCGGGTCATCGTCCACGAGCAGAACGAGCGGGCCACGTGCGGGCTTGCCCGGTCCGCTTCGCTCGAGGAAGGCCTCGAGGTCGTTGCGCTTGTAGCGGCGATGGCCGCCGGGGGTATAGAAGGCCGGGACCCGACCCACGTCGGACCACTTGCGGATCGTGCTCTGGGCGACGCCGAGGAATTTCGCCGCCTGTCCGAGGGTCATCCAGTCGTTCTCACCGGCAGCCGTCCGGCGCGATCCGGGGTCACGAGTGGCCACACCGCGAATCTACCCAAATATTGGCTTTCTTTACACCTGAGGGAGCGCGCGCCTCGAAACCTGCCGAGATCTGCCCTCTGGCCTCAGTTCAGGGAGTAATGGTCGAGCCTGGGTTCCCTGCCGTCGGGACGTGGAGCGTCCGGTCCGAGGTGACCGTGCGGCCGGGATTCGGATTGTCTTGAATCGCCTGGCCGAGGGCGACGCCGAGCGAGAACACAAGCACGACGAGCAGGATCCGGACGCTCCACCGGATCAACTCCTGGCGGCGCTGCTGGCGTCGTCGCTCGCCCCGCTCGACCGGTGTCAACGCGCTCACGGCGCGTAGTCGACTGCGCCGCGCTGGTAGAGGTGGAACGCGGCGTCCTCGACGAGTGCCAGCGTCCGCACCCAACCTGGCGTAGGAGCATGTTCCGACACAGCGTCGCGGACCCAGGCATCGGCGCAGTCGTAGGCGATCGCGAGCTGCTCGACCGTGAACGTCTGGCCGATGCGTCGTCGAAGCTCGTCGGTCACGACTTCGAGTTGGACGCTCAGTCGCTCAGCGGCGACGGGATCGCGCATCGCGGCTTCGAAACGGCGGTAGCCGTCCTCCCATTCGTGCCTCACCGCTTCGATCACCACCGCCACGGGCGAAGAACCTATCCGTTAGTCAGCGGAGCAAACTGTCGGCCACGGAGGATCGAGCTCTCCGAGGATGTGCTCCCCGAGCAGGTAGCCCGGTCGTGCGAGTGCAAATGCAACGTGAGCGTGCAGGCACTTGAGCGTTCCCGCGCCCGCCCGGGCGCCGCCGACGCCGAGGTCGAGCTCGGGCCGGAGCTCGCGCTGCTCGGCGTGTGCGCGCTCGAGGCTCGCGCCGAGGGTCGGATCCTCAGCCGCTGCGCGCGTCCAGCGCTCCACGCCGGCCGCTGCTTCCAGCCTCGAGACTGCTGCGACGAGCTCGGGACAGCTGAGCCAGTACATCGTCGGGAACGGCTCGCCGTTCTCGTCGTAGGGGTTCTGCTCGGTGACGGTGGGGTGTCCCGACGGGCAGCGGACCACGACCCGTCTGAAAGCGCGAGGTGGTCTGCCTAGCTGGGCTTCGACGGTGGCGCGATCACTTTCCATCACCGTCGATCGTAATGTGGTTACGCCGCCAGGCTTGGATGCCTTTGACGATGAAGAGGTGCTCGCCCGGGAGGATGTACCCCAGGCGTCGCGCTTCCCTGGCGAGCGCATCGGCGCTCGTCGAGGAATTCAGTCGTCGCTGAAGCTCACGCTTCGCCGCCGAGAGCTGGGCGACTTCCGTACGGCGGGTCGAGAGCTCGTGCCGGGTCTCAAGCCAGGTGCGGAGAGGGTGGTAGTAGGCGAAGCCGATCAGGGCCACGAGGCCCACGGCGAGCCAGCGCCGCACCAGTGCAGCGGTCGGCGGACGGCGAGAAGTGCGCGCAGCCATGTGCGCGGCACCTTCGCCCAGAGCGGGCCCGATCCTCTAGAGGACGTCGACTTTGATGACGTTCGTCGAGCCGGGGATGTTCACCGCAGTCCCCGCGGTGATCACTACCGTGTCACCCGACCCGACCAGGCCGGCAGCCGTAGCGGCCTCCATCGAGCGGTTCCAAAGATCCTCGACGTCCTTGCACTCGGGGATCCAGATCGGTGTCACGCCCCACTCGATCGCCATCTGATGAACAGACCACTGCTTGTGGGTCAGCGCGACGATCGGCCGCCGCGGACGAAGGCGGGCGACGGCAGAGGCCGTGCGGCCGGTGAACGTCGGTACGAGGATCGCCGCGGCGCCGAGCGCCTCTGCGAGGTCGCAGGCAGCGTTGGACATGGCGTTTCCGATCGTCGGGTCATCGGTCGCCTCGGGAATCTGGTGCCGATAGCCGAGACTGGGCTCGATCGCACGAGCGATGCGGTCCATCGTCTGCACCGCGAGGACCGGGTACTCGCCCATCGCCGTCTCGCCCGAGAGCATGATCGCTGACGTTCCGTCGAGCACCGCGTTCGCCACGTCGCTGGCCTCAGCACGCGTCGGCTCCGGGTGGTGGATCATCGACTCGAGCATCTGGGTCGCGGTGATCACGGGCTTCCCGCGCTCGAGTGCCCTGAGGATGATCCGCTTCTGCACCAGCGGGACGAGCTCCGGCCCGATCTCGACGCCGAGATCGCCGCGGGCGACCATCACGGCGTCCGCTTCGGCGAGGATGTCGTCGAGCGCATCGACCGCCTCCGACTTCTCGATCTTCGCGATCACGTGCGCCGTGGATCCCTCCTGCTCGATCAACGCCTTCAGGTCGCGCACGTCGGCGGCCGAGCGCACGAACGAGAGCGCGATGAAGTCACAGCCGAGCTCGAGGGCGAACCGCAGGTCGTCCAGGTCCTTGCGCGTCAACGACGGAATCGGAATCGGCACCCCCGGGAGGTTCACACCCTTGTGCGCGGTCACCCGCCCACCGACGAGGACGGCGCAGCGCGCTCGACCCTCCTCGACCTCGTCGACGCGTAGGCGAATCATCCCGTCGTTGATCAGCACTTCATGACCCGGCGTGAGCACCTCGCCGATCGCGGCCGGCGCGATCGGCAGCTCACCGTTTCTGGCGCTGTCATCGAGGACGATGGTGACCTCGCCACCCTGCAGCAGATCGAGCGGCTGGGCGAGGGTGCCGACGCGGAACTTCGGGCCCTGCAGGTCACCGATCAGCGCAAGCGGGCGGCCAACGTCATCCTGGACGTCACGCACGAGCTTTGCCCGAGCGGCATGGTCCTCGTGCGTCCCGTGGGAGAGGTTGAGCCGCGCTGCGTCCATTCCCGCGTCGACCAGCTGGCGGACCAGCTCCGGCGTCGAGCAGGCGGGACCAACCGTCGCAACGATCTTCGTCCGGCGCGGCGCGACCGTTGGCATGGTCTTCAGGGTAGCGCCGGGGCCCGTCAGCCTTGGGCGCGCGGGAAGGCGTCCCACCCCGGATAGACCGCGGCCGAGCCGAGTTCCTCCTCGATTCGGAGCAGCTGGTTGTACTTCGCGACTCGGTCCGTTCGCGACGGCGCACCGGTCTTGATCTGGCCGCCACCCGTCGCTACGACGAGATCGGAGATCGTCGTGTCCTCTGTTTCGCCCGAGCGGTGGGAGATCACCACGCCGTAGCCGTTCGCCCTTGCGAGCTCGATCGCTTCCAGCGACTCGGTGAGCGTCCCGATCTGGTTCACCTTCACGAGGATCGCATTCGCGACGCCCTCGTCGATTCCCCGTTGGAACCGTTCGACGTTCGTCACGAAGAGGTCGTCGCCGATTAGCTGCATGCGATCTCCGAGTCGCTCCGTCATCGTCTTCCACGCTCCCCACTCGTCCTCGGCGAGCCCGTCCTCGATCGAGATGACCGGATAACGGTCGGCGAGGTTCGAGTAGAGCTCGATCAGCTCGTCTGCGCTTCGGATCACGCCGCCCTCGCGCTCGAAGTGGTAGCCGCCGTCCTTGTAGAGCTCGGTGGACGCCGGGTCGAGGGCGATCGCAACGCGGTCGCGATGGCCGACCCGCTCCGCGGCTTCGAGCACCGCTTCGATCGCCGCCTCGGTCGAGTCGAGCTCGGGCGCGAAGCCGCCCTCGTCGCCGACCCCCGTCGAGAGACCGCGCTCGTGCAGCACATCCTTCAACGCCTGGAACGTCTCGGCCCCGATGCGCAGCGCTTCTGCGAACGAATCCGCGCCGGCAGGCACAAGCATGAACTCCTGCAGGTCGAGCGAGTTCTGCGCGTGCGCCCCGCCGTTGACGACGTTCAGCATCGGCACAGGCAGGACATGGGCGCTCACGCCGCCGATCCACCGGTACAGCGACACGCCTGCGTTCGCGGCCGCCGCCTTGGCGGTCGCGAGCGAGACTCCGAGAATCGCGTTGGCGCCGAGCCGCGACTTGTTCTTCGTTCCGTCGAGCTCGATCAGCTTGAGGTCGAGCGCGCGCTGGTCTTCAGCATCCAGGCCGGTGACCGCGTCGGCGATCTCCGTCTCGACGTTCCGCACCGCGGTGAGCACGCCCTTGCCGCCGTAAGCCCGTGCGTCGCCGTCGCGCAACTCCACCGCCTCGAACTGTCCTGTCGAAGCACCGGAGGGAACCGCGGCCCTGCCCGTCGCACCGGACTCGAGCACGACGTCGACCTCGACAGTCGGGTTGCCGCGCGAGTCGAGGATCTGCCGTCCGCTCACGCGGGCGATCGAGGACGCACTCATTCGAATTCCTCCTTGGCGCGGTCGAAGTACCGGTCCTGTTCCTCGAGCCCGAGCGCAGCGAAGGTCTTTCCTTCGCCGGCCGCGTACTGCTCCGCCCGCTCCACCCGCTCGACGAAGCGGCGGGACATCGCGCGCAGCGCAAGCTCGGGATCGACGTTCAGCCGCCGTGCGACGTTCACTGCCGCGAAGAGCACGTCGCCCATCTCCGCGAACACCTGCGGGTGTGGCTCAGTCTCGGACGCGGGCTCCCCCACTTCGGTAAGCGCTTCCGTCAGCTCACGCACCTCGTCGTCGAGGTCGGCGAGCGCTCCAGCCGTGTCCCGATACTCGAAGCCGATCGCCGCCGCGCGACGCTGCACCTTCCGTGCGTAGAGCAGCGAGGGGAGCGACTCGGGGACGTCGTGAAAGATGCCCTCGCGGTCTTCGTCCATGCGCTTGATCTCCTCCCAGCGCTCGCGCACTCGGCCGGCCGTCTTCGCCTCGGCGTCGCCGAAGACGTGTGGATGCCGGCGGACGAGCTTCTCGTGCGCGCGCCGGGCGACCGACTCGAGATCATCGCCGCCACGCTCGGCGAGCAACAGTGAGAGGAAGTAGACCTGAAACAACAGGTCGCCGAGCTCGTCGGCGAGTTTCGCGTCATCACGCCCGATTGCCGCGTCGGCGACCTCGTAGGCCTCTTCGACCGTGTGCGGAACGATCGTGCGCTCGGTCTGCTCTCGATCCCAGGGGCAGTCGCGTCGTAGCCGCTCGGTCAGCTCCTGGAGGTCGACGAGCGCCTCGGCGAGCGACACCTACTGCGACGTGGTGGTGGTGGTCGAGCCCAGCGTCGTGCAGGGGTCCGGATTCGGCTGATAGCCGACCTGGTACTTGATGCCGGACTTGCAGTAGTGCTTCTTCTTGTCCTCGACCCACTTTGTCATCGTCTCGTTCTTGCGCTGCTGCTCGAGCTGCTGCTTGATCGACGTCTGGACTTTGGCAAGCGGTGTCGACTTCGCCGGCTTCACGCCGGAGAGCGGCTGGATGACGTGGTAGCCGTACTGCGTCTTAACGGGCTGCGAGAGCTCGCCCTTCTTGAGCGCAAACGCCGCCTTGTCGAAGGGCGGAACCGTCTGCCCCTTGGAGATCGTCAGCTTGCCGCCGTTGGAGGCAGAGCCCGGATCCTTCGAGTACTTCTTGGCGAGCGCGGCGAAATTGGCGCCTGACTTGAGCTGAGCGTAGATGCTGTTCGCGAGAGCTTTCTTCGGGACGAGGATGTGTCGTACCTCACGCGTTTCCGGCTGGCCGTACTGTGACTTGTGCGAGGTGTAGTAGGCCTTGACGTCTGCCTGCGAAACCTTGACATCGGCCGTCACCTTCTTGAAGAGCTCTTCGGAGACGACCTGCGCGCGAACTTCCTGCTTCGCCTGCTCCTCTGTCAGTCCCTGCTGCTTCAGCGCCTTCTGATAGCGCGTGTCGCTGCCGCCGTAGAACTGTTTCTTCAGCTGCGCGATGCGTTTGTTGACCTGGTCGTCGGAGATCTTGATCCCCATCGCGTCTGCCTCTTGATCGAACTCGGCACGCTGGATGAGGAACGTGACGGCCTGGCCTTTGAGCTGCTCGTACTCCGTGGTGCCGGCTTTCGGGAACGGACGCTTCTGCGCCGTGTAGCTCTTCTGCGCGCGGTCCATGAGCGCCTGGAACTGCACTTTCGTGATCGGCTTCGAGCCGACCACTGCAGCGTCGTCGCTACCGAGCGTGGCCGTCGACGACCCGCCGCAGCCTGCCGCGACGAGCACGACCGACGTGAACATAAGAAGAATGAGTCGTTTCATGGAAAAAGCGCCATTTGCAGCGGATTCGTCACGCTGCCTGACGCGCGGCCAGTATAGCATCCACCAGTCGGAGCGCCTGCGGGAAACCCTCCTCGCGCACCGACACCTCGTGGTTGGACGTCGTGTACACCGCCGTGTCGACGCGGCGCCGGAGATCGCGCAGCTCGTCGGAACCGAGCACCAGCCGGCCAACGGTCGCCTTGCCGCCGCGGAAGACGAAGTAGTCCGCACCCGCGCGAGCGAGCTTCAGCTTCGCTTCCTGAATGAGGAAGAGATTCTCGACAGGCTCGGGCAGCGGCCCGAAGCGATCGACGGTTGCAGCCTGAAGCTCGCGCACCTCGTCCTCCGAGTCACTCAGCGCGAGCCGCCGGTGCAGGTCGATCTTGAGCGCCTCGGAGGCAATGTATTCGGGCGGGACGTAGGCGTCGACGCGCGCATCGACGCGCACCGGGCGCGCCGCGACACGACGCTCGCCCGATAGCTCAGCGACCGCCTCGGCGAGCAACTCGACGTAGAGCTCGAAGCCGAGCGCGGCGACGTGGCCGGACTGCTCGTCGCCGAGCAAGTTGCCTGCCCCGCGGATCTCGAGGTCGCGCATGGCGATCGCAAAGCCGGCACCGAGCTCCGTGTGGTCGGCGAGCGTGGCGAGGCGTGCGCGGGCTTCGGGCGAGAGCTCGGACATGTCCGGATAAAAGAGGTACGCGTGCGCGGTCACATCGGATCGGCCAACCCGCCCGCGGATCTGGTAGAGCTGCGAGAGGCCGAGCTGATCGGCACGCTCGACGATCAAGGTGTTCGCCTGTGGGATGTCGAGCCCGGACTCGATGATGGTCGTCGACACGAGGACGTCGGCGTCCCCGCGCAGGAAGGCGTGCATCTTCTCCTCGAGCTCACGCTCGCGCATCTGGCCGTGCGCTTCGAGAAAGCGCAGGCTCGGCGCGAGCTGACGCAGCTTCTCCGTGGCTTCGTCGATGGTGTCGACGCGGTTGTGCAGGTAGAAGGCTTGCCCACCGCGCTCCACCTCGCGCTCGAGCGCCTGTTTCACGATCTCCTCGTCGAACTCGCTCACGGTGGTGCGGATCGGGCGCCGCCCTTCAGGCGGTGTCTCGATGATTGAGATGTCGCGAAGCCCGGAGAGCGACATGTGCAGTGTCCGTGGGATCGGCGTGGCGCTCAGGGTCAGCACGTCCACCTCGAGGCGCAACGAGCGCAGCAACTCCTTCTGGGCGACGCCGAAGCGCTGCTCCTCGTCGAGGATCACGAGGCCGAGCTCTTTCGGGATCACGTCGCGGCTCAAGATCCTGTGCGTCCCGATCAACACGTCGACCTTCCCTTCCTGGAAGTCGGCGAGCACCTGCTTGACCTCCTTCGCGGGACGGAAGCGCGAGACCATCTCGACGCGCACGGGGAAGTCGCGGTAGCGGTCGCGGAACGTGTGCCAGTGCTGCTCGGCGAGGATCGTCGTCGGCGCGAGCATCAGGGCCTGCTTGCCGTTGACCGCGACTGCAAACGCGGCGCGGATCGCGACCTCGGTCTTGCCGAAACCGACGTCACCGCAGACGAGACGGTCCATCGGGCGCGGCGCCTCCAGGTCCTCTTTGACCGCCTCGATCGCGGCCTGCTGGTCGGGTGTCTCGCGATACGGGAAGTTCGCTTCGAGACGCTCGAGGTACTCGTGGCGAAGGTCGTAGGCCACCCCGGGGGCCTGCTGGCGCTGCGCGTACAGCGCGAGCAGCTCCCCGGCCAATTCGCGAACCGACTCGCGTGCACGGGTCTTGAGGTTGTCCCAGGCCTTGCCACCGAGCTTCGACAGCGCGGGCATGGTGTTGTCGGCACCGATGTAGCGCGAGACCTTGCCCAGCTGCTCGTGCGGAACGTAGAGACGATCGTCGCCGCGAAACCCGAGGAAGAGATAGTCGCGCGTGACGCCGGCAACCTCTTTCGTCTCGAAGCCGAGCAGCTTTCCGACGCCGTGGTCCTCGTGCACGATGAAGTCGCCGCTGCGTAGGTCGGCGAATGACTGCAGTGCGCGCCCTCCGATCCTGCGCTCGCGCGGCGGGCGCTTACGAAAGACCTGCGTGTCCGGCAGTAGCGTCAGCCCGAGGTCGCGCCAGACGAAACCGCGGCGGGCGGGTGTGACTGCGAACAGCAGCTCCGGCTCGCGGGGTAGACCTTCTCCGTCCTCGAGGATGCGCGCCTTCACGCGCCGCAGCAGGTTCTGTTGGCGCATCGCCTCGCCGAGGTGCGGGAAGGCGACGACGACGCGCTGCCCGCCTCGCACGAATGCGCCGAGCTCGTTCTCCGCCTCGGAAAGCCCGCGGGCGACGAGCGCCGGCCGCTGCGCTTCGAAGGCGAACGGCTGGCCGGCGGGCAGGGAGTCGAGGAGCGCAGCACGTTTGAGCGACACCGGTTCGAAGCCTTCCTCCTCCCAGACGGTGCGTACTTCGTCGGCCTGCCAGACGAGATCGGGACCGGCCCCCACCGGCGGCACGAGATCGGTTGGGACCGGGATCGGCTGGTCCTCGTCGAGCAGCGTCGGTTCCACGAGATCGAGCCGCCGCTCGGCGGCCGGAAAGACGACTGCAGCCTGGACGGGGTGCAATGCGCGTTGGGTGAAGGGCGAGAACGCCCGCATCTGCTCGATCACATCCCCCCAGAACTCGACGCGAAGCGGTTCACGCCCCGTCGTCGGGAAGACGTCGACGAGCCCGCCGCGAACTGCAAACTGGCCGCGCTCGTCCGCGCGCTCGACGCGTTCGTAGCCGGCGAGCGCGAGCGACTCCGAGAGCTGCTCGAGGCTGATCTCCTGCTCCGGAGCGAGCCGGATCGGCTCGGGCCTAGCCGAGACCGGCGGCATGGGCTCGGCGAGAGCCGACGCCGAAGCGACGACGAGCCCGCCGGTAGCAAGCACGTCGAGTGCGCGAGCTCGCTCTCCGACGAGGTGCGGAGCCGGGTCGAGGCCGGAGCCCCAGTGGACGCCGCGGCTCGGAAACATGGCGACGCGCTCCTCGCCCAGGAACCACGCGCCACCTTCGGCGGCATCGCGCGCGTCCTGATCCTCCGGCGCCAGCAGGACGAGTGGTCGGTCGAGCTCCTCGTGCAGCGCAGCGAGCAGCAGCGGCAGCGCAGGCTCGGAGACTCGCGCAGGCGCAGGAAAGGCATCGGCGAAGCCCTTGAGCCGCTCGCTCTCGCGGAGCGCGGCAACGAAGGGATGGAGAATCGGCTGGTCCATGACGAAAGGCCGAACCCCTTGGGTTCGGCGGTTGTCATGGTACCGCCGCATGGGTCGTCGACCCGCTGGAGAGCCCGGGCTGGTTCCGCTCCGATGGAACCGGGACTTCGTCCTCCTCCAGGTCGGCCAGGCGCTTTCGGCCGTCGGCTCGGAAGCGTCGGGAATCGCCTACACGCTCCTCGTGCTCGCACTCACGGCCTCGCCAGCGAAGGCCGGCGTCGCAGCCTTCGCGCGACTCGTACCCTACGGGCTGTTCGCGCTGCCGGCCGGAGTAGCGGTCGACCGCTTCAACCGGAAGTGGCTGATGATCTGGGCCGATGTCGTGCGGGTCGTCGCGCTCGCGGCTCTCGGCGTCAGCATCGCAACGGATCACCTCACGTTCGCGCAGATTGTGATCGTCGCCTTCGTCGAGGGGACCATGTTCGTCGTTTTCAACATCGCGGAGATCGGTGCCGTCCGCTCGGTCGTTCCTGGCCCGCAGCTCCAACGAGCGTTCGCCACGGAGCAGGCGCGGATGTCGAGCGTCTACCTGGCGGGGCCGTCGCTCGGCGGCGCCCTGTTCGGGGTCGCGAGGTCAGTGCCGTTTCTCGTCGATGCGATCTCGTACGCGTTCTCGACAGGGACGCTGCTCGCGATGCGGACACCGTTTCAGGAGGAGCGGGAAGAACGGGAAACGGCTGGTATCTGGACGCAAATCAAGGAAGGACTGGCCTGGCTGTGGGCGCACAGGTTCCTCCGCACCTGCGCACTGCTGTTCGTCGTCACAAACTTTCTCTTCGGCGCATTCGAGCTCGTGCTGATCGTGGCCGCGCAGCGCCAGGGCGTTTTCTCGGCGGCGATCGGCGCGCTCGTTGCCGTCACCGGTGCGTTCTCGCTCCTTGGCTCGCTTGCCGCTCCGCGCTTCCTGAAAATGTTCGCTATGCGCACGGTGCTCGTCGGCGCTGCCTGGCTGTCGCTCGGGCTGGTTGCATTCGTCGCCGAGCCGAACGTCTTCGTGCTGGTCGGCGCTACGGCGCCATTCATTTTCTTCAACCCCACGGTCAATGCCATGGTGATCGGCTATCGCGTGGCCATCGTGCCCGATCGCCTACAGGGACGCGTGAACAGCGTCGCCAGATCGATGGCCCTGCTCGCGATGCCACTCGGCCCCGTCGTCGCGGGCCTGCTGCTCGCCTCCTTTTCGGCGCGGAGGACCGCCGCCTTCGTGCTCGCGCAGGACAAAGTTCGATGGCGACTCGTCATCCGAGCCCGCTGGAACTCCGCGAGAGCAGCGCAGATGGGCTCGCCGTCCTCGAACCGCACTCCGAGGTCCAGGTCATCGTGAGGGCGCGTCTGCTCTCCGAGCAACGTATCGACACCCCAACCTCCTTCGATCCAAACGTCGATGCCGGCGGCGCGAAGCCGCGCGAGCACATCGGTGACGTCGGCGGCGTTCTAGTTGTACTGCGCCTGTGCCCGCTCGAGCCCTTCGGCGTCGAGCCGTTCGACCGCGTCGGCGGCTCGCGCGACGAGCGACTGTGCGTCGTCGTCCGCCGTGAAGTTCGAGAGGACGTAGTCGGCGGGCTTGCGAGGATCGCCTCTCCCCGGCCGGCCGACGCCGACTCGCAGGCGCAGGAACTCGGGCGTCTTCAGGTGCGCGGCGATCGAGCGAAGACCGTTGTGTCCTGCGAACCCTCCGCCCTGCCGGGCCTGCAGGCGGCCGTGCTCGAGGTCGATCTCGTCGTGGACGACGAGAACTGCATCGGGGTCGAGCTTGTAGAACCGCGCCGCGGCGTTCACCGCCCGGCCCGAATCGTTCATGAACGTCTCGGGCTTCAGGAGCGCAACGCGATGCCCGTCGAGCCGAAGCTCGGCGACCTGTCCGTTGAACTTGCCCTTCCAAGACGCCTGGTGGCGATTGGCCAGCTCGTCGACCACCATCCACCCGACGTTGTGGCGATTGCCGGCGTACTCGCGGCCGGGATTGCCGAGGCCGACGACGAGCAGATCGAGCGACGAGGCGCGTTCGCCCCGACGCCAGGGGAGACGCATTAGCCCTCTGTGCTGCCGGGGTCGGCCTGCTCGCCTGAGCCGGCGTCGCCTTCGCCCTCCGCTGCACCCTCCGGCGCTTCCTCGCCCTCGGGCACCTCGCCCTCCGGCAGCTCTTCACCCTCGACGCCTTCCTCGGGCTCCGGCTCGACCTCGCGCGCCGGCAGTCCGACACTCGCGAGCACCGTCTCTTCGGGATCGTCGAGGTACGTGACGCCTTCCACCGGCGGCAGGTCGGCGAGGCGAAGCGTGTCTCCGATCGCCATGCCGCTGACGTCGAGGTCGAGGTGCTCCGGAATCTCCATCGGCAGGGCTTCGACGTTGATCTCGCGCTGCACCTGCGAGAGCACGCCGCCTTCCTTCGCGCCCGCAGGCTCGCCGATAAGCGAGACGGTGACGCTCGCCTGGATCGGCTGGTCGAGCCGCACTTCCTGAAGGTCGATGTGCGAGATGTGGCCCCGGATCGGATCCTGCTGGTAGTCCTTGAGAATCGAGGCGTGCGTCGTGTTCTTTCCTTCGAGGACGACGTCGAGGATCGCGTGCAGCCCGCCCTGACCGGTCAGTACCCGGCGGAGCTCACGCTCCGGCACGGCGATGGCGTAGGAGCCCTTGCCTTTGCCATAGAGCACGCCGGGGATGACCCCGGCCTTGCGCAGGCGCCGAGCGTCGCCGGAGCCGCGCCCCTCGCGCTCTGAAACCTGCAGCTTCACTCGTTCGCCGGCCATGACGGCGTCGAATGGTAGCTACTTCTTTATGTGGAGGTTGATTCCCAGCAGGATCAACGGCCAGAGGAAGACGGCGAAGATCGCCGAGAGCACGCCTCTCCAGCCATGGACGTTTGTGAAGTAGTGATGGCTGGCAGCGATGGCAACTCCGACGCCCACGTACACCAGTGCTAGGAGACTGATTCCGGGTCCGCGTCGCATGACCGAGTCCTAACCGCCCGGCCGATTCTGTAACCCGCCGGTTTAGAAGAGGGCGTTCATGTCCTGGAAAATGGCGGACACGGAATCGTCGGCGAAGACGTTGTGGATCGTCTCGGCGAGGATGTCTGCCACGGTCAGGACGGTCACTCGTTCGGGCTTCGTCAGCGGGTCGATCGGCACCGTGTCGGTCACGATGACGCTGTCGAGCGCGCTGCCCTCGATGCGCTCGATCGCGGGATCGGAGAAGATGCCGTGGGTCGCGCACGCGTAGACCTTCTTGGCGCCGCGCTCCTTGAGGAACTCGGCGCCCGCGACGAGCGTACCGGCGGTGTCGACCATGTCGTCCGTCATCACCGCGCACTTGCCCTCGATGTCGCCGATCACGTTGGTGACGCGCGCGACGTTGTGCGCCGGCCGGTCCTTCTGGAGGACGGCGAGGTCGCCGCCGATCATCTCGGCGAACTTGCTCGCCAGTCGCGTGCGGCCGGTGTCGGGAGCGACCGCTACGAGCTCCTCGGGCAGGCGGAGGTCGCGGAAGTACTGGGCCAGCATCGGCAGCGCCGTCATGTGGTCGACGGGCACCTCGAAGAAGCCCTGCACCTGGCCTGCATGAAGGTCCATCGTGAGCACGCGGTCGGCGCCGGCCGACTGGATCATGTCGGCGACGAGCTTCGCGGTGATCGGCTCGCGGGGCCGCGACTTCTTGTCCTGGCGCGAGTAGGGGTAGAGCGGCAGCACCGCCGTGATCCGCTTCGCGGAGGCGAGCTTCGCCGCGTCGATCATGATCATCAGCTCCATCAGGTGCTGGTCGACCGGCGGTGAGCTCGTCTGGACGATGAAGAGGTCCGATCCCCGGATCGACTCCTCGTAGCGGCAGTACGTCTCGCCGCTCGCGAAGGTGCGCAAGGAGACGTCGCCGACCTGGATTCCGAGCTTGCCGGCGATCTTCTGCGCGAGCGCGGGATGGGAGCGCCCGGAGAAAAGCATCAGCCGCTTCGACGGCCCGCGCTCGATCCAGTGCTCGGGCTTCAGCTCGGCCTTGGTCTCGGCCACTTCCAGCCCGGGCAGGCGAGTCAGCTCAGTTGTTGCGCTTTCCACGGAGATAGCCCTCTTTCGTGATCTGCTTCGGCGGGAAACCAGCGAGCGATTCGGGAGGGACATCTTCTGTTATGTACGAACCGCCTGCAATCCAAGCATCGTCCCCGACCTCCACCGGCGCCTCGAACCCATTGTGAATGCCGGTCCTGACGTTCCGCCCGATCTTTGTCTTTCCTTTGGGCCGATCGGCCTGATGGGGAAAGTTGGCCGTGATGTTCCCCGCGGCGATATTGGCGCCCTCACCCACCTCGGCGTCCCCGATGTACGAGAGATGGGGAATCTTCGCCCCGGCGCCGATCTCGGAGTTCTTGATCTCTACGAACGTCCCCGCCTTCGCTCCGGCGCCGAGCTTCGTGCCCGGGCGGAGGTAACAGAAAGGGCCGACCCTGGCGTCCGTCCCGATCTCGGCGTCGTCTGCCACGACGTGCGGCCCGACCTCGGCGCCTGTGCCGACACGCGTGTGTCCACGGAGCACGGTGAAGGGATGAATCGTCGAATCGGGCTCTAACTCGACGTCGGGCTCGATCCAGGTGGTTTGCGGATCGACGATCGTCACACCGGCTAGCATGTGCTTTTTGTTCACGCGCGCGCGTAGGAAAGCAGCTGCGTCGGCCAGCTCGGCACGAGTGTTCACTCCTTCCACTTCATCGGCATCGGGAGCCTTGAACACGACGACCTCCTCCCCTCCTTCGACCAGCAGCCGGACGGCGTCCGTCAGGTAGAGCTCTCCTTGCGCGTTCGCCGGCTCGATCCGTTCGAGGACCGGCCAGAGCTTCGCAGTCTGGAACACGTAGATGGAGGAGTTGACCTCTCGGATCGCGCGTTGCTCGTCGGTCGCGTCGGCATCTTCGACGATCGCCTCGAGCCGGCCGTTGGCGTCGCGGATCACGCGCCCGTAGGCACGCGGGTCGGAAGGCTCGAACGAGAGCACGCTCGCCGGCGCTCCGGACGAACGGTGCTCGCCGACGAACTGCCGCAAGAGCCCGGGGCTGATGCGCGGGTGGTCCCCGGAGACGACGAGCAGCGTTCGCGCATCGCCGACGCTCGCGCGTGCGCTACGAAGTGAGTCGCCGGTGCCGAGCGGACGTTCCTGCACCGCGACCTCGACTCCTTCGAGCGCACCCGCGGCCCCCGGGGAAAGCACGACGACGAGCGGGTCCGGATCGAGCGGCCGCACCGCCGCCACGACCCAGTCGACGAGCCGCCGCCCGAGCAGCGGGTGGAGGTGCTTCGGCGTCGCAGACTTCATGCGCGTGCCGAGACCGGCCGCCATCACGACGGCTGCGAAATCACTTGGCATTAGAGCTGGGGCGCCAGGATTCGAACCTGGGATCGCGGGACCAAAACCCGCTGCCTTACCACTTGGCTACGCCCCATCGAACATCATGGTGCCCAAGTGTCGCAGTCCTCTGGCATCGTCGACGGACGGCGGTCCCGGCGGCAAAGCCGCCACG
>JACDEU010000009.1:65201-69516 GCA_013816245.1 Actinomycetota bacterium
CCGCCACGACCTTGACGGACGGCGCCGCACCGCGGGGCCTAGGCACTTGGCTACGCCCCACAGTCGAATGGGAGCTTAAGTACGCCGGTAATCCGAGAAGAGGTACACAAGGGCGATGATCGCGAAGGCTACGACCGCAACGATCGCGAGGAGGCCCAGGACGAAAGCGAGAATGACGACGAGGATCGCGAGCGCCTGCGACGCCGCAGCGATCCACGACAGCTGACGGGCGACATCCCAGCGCATGCTGCGGCCCGCGACGATGTAGAAGGCAAGGAGGATGATGCCGATGACGAGGACGGTCCACTTCGTCAGGTCCGCCGTAAGTGCAACGAGAACGCCTTCGATCACAGCGACCGACAGGGCGAGGCGGAGACGCCGTTCGCGTAGCCACCTGCCCGTGCGTGTCGTGCCCGCCTCGATCATGGGCTGGCTGTACGCCATGCGATCAACGGTACCACGCTGGTGTGGTGAGCCAGGTGCGCCCGTGGGTCGACATTTGCCGCTGCGCCGCGCGGGCGCGATCGCCGTGCAGGAAGAGCCCGTAGACCACCGGCCCGGCGCCCGTGACGTCGGCGCGAAAGGCACCGAGAGACTGCAACTCGGCTGCCAGCGGTGAGGATGCGAGGTCGTTCGGCGGCAACGCGGCGAGGTCACGTGGACGCCTGACGCGCTCCAGTTCCTGCAGCAGCGCTGCGCGGCGTTCGTCGTAGCCGTGTGCGCCGTTTCGCGCGTCGAAGCCCGAGTACACCGCGCCCGTCGAGCTCTTCTCCGCGTTCCGCGGAACGACGAGGAGGACCCAGTAGTCCTGGGGCAGCTCGAGCGGCGACAGGTGGGTGCCGTCTCCCGTTCCGAGCTGCGGGCCGTCTGCAAGGAAGTACGGCACGTCGGCGCCGAGCGCGCACGCGAACGACTCCAACTTCTCGCGGGTGTGTGGTTCGTCGCGCAGCTCGTTCGCGAGCCACAGCGCGGTGGCCGCATCCGAGCTGCCTCCGCCGAGGCCGGCCGCGACGGGAATCCGCTTCTGGATCCGCGCCGCGAACCTGGTCCCGTTCCCGTCGACGACGAGCTCGAGCGCACGTCGGACGAGTGTGTCCCCAGCAAACCCGGTCACGCGCAATTCGGCAGAACGCTCTACTGCGATGCGATCAGAGAGGGCGACGCGCTGGTAGACGGTGACGAGCTCGTGCTTGCCGTCCTCGCGCAACGGCCCGACGACGAGCGCGAGGTTGATCTTCGCCGCGGCGGCGGCGCGCTTCACTGCAGTGCCTCGGCAAGGGCGAGGAACTCCGGCGGTGTCAGCTCCTCCGCACGCGCGTTGCGATCTCTGCCGATCTGCTCGATCGCCGTCTCCGCGCGCTGGCGGTCTGCGACACCCGCGAGCTCGAGGGAGTTTGCGAGGCGCTTGCGCCTGTGCGCGAACGAGCCTTCGATCACACGCTTCACACCCCGGAAGTCCGGCGGCAGCTCGGTGCGTCTGAACGCCACGAGCGCCGAGTCGACGTTCGGGCGCGGACGGAACACGGAAGCGGACACGGGGTGAAAGCCCGTTCGCTCCGCGACCAGTTGCACGAGGACCGAGACCGCCCCATAGGCCTTCGTCGACGGCGCTGCGAAGAAGCGATCCGCGACCTCCCGCTGAACCATCACCGTCCACAGCTCGATCTGCGGCAGGCGGTCGAGGCTCTCGGCGACCAGCGGTGTGGCGATGTTGTACGGGAGATTGGCGACGAGCTTCTTCGCTCCCGGCGCGGTCTCGCCGAGGTCGAGCTTCAGCGCGTCGCCGAAGCGGAGGTCGACGTTCGACCGGCCGCCCAGGCGATCCGTCAGCTCCTTCTCAAGCGACGTGTCGAGCTCGACCGCGTACACCTTGGCGATCCGGTCTGCGAGATACGTCGTCAGCATGCCGAGCCCGGGGCCGATCTCGAGCACGACGTCGTCAGCGTCGAGCTCAGCCAGGCGGCCGATCACGCCGAGGATGTTCTCGTCGACCAGGAAGTGCTGGCCGAGCTTCTTCTTCGCCCGGACGCTCATGGCAGACCGAACGCTGCAGTTGCGTTCGCGTCGATCTGCGCGCCGAGCGCTTCGGCATCTTCACCACGCGCCTCCGCGAGCGCCGCGACGGTATGGACAATGTACGCCGGCTCGTTCGTCTCCCCCCGGAGCGGCTGGGGCGCAAGGTACGGGCAGTCGGTCTCCGCAAGGAGCCGCTCGGCGGGGACGACGCGAGCCGCCGCTCGTAGATCGTCCGCGTTCTTGTACGTGACGTTCCCGGCGAACGAGACGTACCAGTCCTGCTCGATCGCTTCGTCGAGGAGGGCGACCGACGAGAAGCAGTGCAGCACCACAGTGCCGTCGAACCACTGCCGGAGGATCGAGACCGTGTCCTCGTCTGCTGCCCGGTTGTGGATCACGACGGGCAGTTGCGCCTCCTTCGCGAGGCCGAGCTGGTAGATGAACGACTTCGCCTGCGCGTCATACGGGGCGTAGTCGCGGTAATAGTCGAGGCCGATCTCGCCGAGGCCGACCACCTTCGGGTGGCCGAGGAGGCGGGTGAGAGCCTTAACATCGAACGTCAGGGTCGCTTCGTGTGGATGGAGACCGACGACGCCGTAGACGCTCTCGTGCGCCTCAATGAGATCCAGCGTATTGGCCCAGGAGGTCGGATCCGTGCCGATCGAGATGATTCTCGTCACCCCCGCGTCATGCGCTCGCGCGACTGCCGCTTCCGCATCGTCGAGCGCGTCGAGATGCGCGTGCGTGTCGATCACGTCTCAGTGAGGCGAGCAAGCTCGTCGGCAACGATGCTCGGATCGAGCTTTCGGAACAGCGGCTCGGGGTCCTGCAGCTTCTGCCCGGCGGGGAGCTCGCTCGGCTCCCAGCGGCCGACCCAGCTCGAGTAGTCGCCGGTGAGGACTGTGTGCCGATCGTCTCCTTCCTCCTCGATCTCCCGGAACTCGAGCGGACCGGCAATCCAGCCCACGTAGCCGAGCAACTCGTGCAGCTTCTGGCTCGAGAACGGCAGGAACGGGGTGAACATCATCTTCAGCGAGTCGACGATGCGAAGCGCAACGAACAGGATCGTCGCCGCGCGCTCGCGGTCTTCCTTGATAACAGCCCAGGGAGCCTGGTGATCGACGTACTGGTTCCCGATGCTCGAGAGCCGCATCGCCTCGGCGAGCGCCTGCTTGAACTTCCCTTCCTCAATCGATCTGCCGACGGTGGCGAAGCCGGCCCCGACGGTGGCAACGGCCTTGCGGTCCTCCTCGGTGAGCTCGCCGGGCTGCGGCACTTCTCCGAAGTTGCGCTGCGCGTTCGTGAGCGTCCGATTGACGAGATTGCCCCAGTTCGCCAGCAGCTCGTCGTTGTTTCGCCGGAGGAACTCCGCCCAGGAGAAGTCGCTGTCCTGCGTCTCGGGGCCCGCGGCGGTGAGGAAGTAGCGAACGGGATCCGGGTCGTAGCGTTCGAGCACGTCGCTGACGTAGATCGCTACGGCGCGGCTCGTCGAGAGCTGCTTACCCTCCATCGTCAGGAACTCGCTCGCCACGACCTCGTCGGGAAGGTGGAGCTCGTCCTTTCCCGCGCCGAGCTCTCCGCCTGTGCCGTACCCGAGCAGCATGCTCGGCCAGATCACCGTGTGGAAGACGATGTTGTCCTTGCCCATGAAGTACGCATGCGTCGCGTCGGGGTTCTGCCACCACTCGCGCCATGCCTCGGGGGTCCCGTTGTTCTCGGCCCACTCGACCGCGGCCGAGAGGTAGCCGATCACCGCGTCGAACCACACGTAAATGCGCTTGGTCTCCGGCGGGTAGCCCTCCACGGGCACCGGGATGCCCCAGTCGATGTCGCGCGTCATCGCGCGGGGCTTGAGGTCGTCGACGAGCGAGAGCGAGAAATTCCGGACGTTCGTCCGCCAACTCGCCTTCGACTCGATCCAAGGACGAAGCCGGTCGGCGAACTTCGCCAAGTCGAGAAAGAGGTGTTTCGTCTCCCTGAACTCCGGCGTCGATCCGTCGATGATCGACCGAGGGTTGATCAGGTCCGTCGGATCGAGCTGGTTACCGCAGTTGTCGCACTGATCGCCGCGAGCTTCCGTGTAGCCACAGATCGGACACGTTCCTTCGATGTACCGATCGGGGAGCGTGTTCCCCGTCGACGGGGAGAAGGCGCCCAGCGTCGTCTTCTCGATCAGATAGCCGTGCTCGTAGAGTGTGAGGAAGACATCGGTCGTGACGCGGGCGTGATTCTTCGTCGTGGTGCGCGTGAAGTTGTCGTACGAGATCCCAAGGTTCCGCAGGTCCTCACGCGTCAGCTT
>JACDEU010000035.1 GCA_013816245.1 Actinomycetota bacterium
ATTAAGAAGTAGGTAAAGGCTGAAACCGTCGCGCCGCCGCGTGGGTACTTTTCGGTGAGTGCTCGCCCACGTCCTCGCCGCCGTCGCTCTCGTGCTGCCTGTCTCGCAGGCGCAACAGCAACTTTCGGTTCGACCGTTCGCGAAGGGGCTCACGGCGCTCACCGGCATTACGTCCACTCCCGCGGAGCCGCGCCGGCTCTACGCGGTCGAGCAGGTGGGGCGAATCTGCTACTTCGTCAACGGGAGGCTTCGCGGCACGTTTCTCGACATCAGGGATCGCATCACGAGCGGCGGCGAGCAGGGGCTGCTCTCTGTTGCATTCCATCCCGCCTACGCGAAGAACCATCACTTCTACGTGAACTACACCGATCGCAGCGGGAACACGCGCGTCGTGGAGTTCCGTTCCCGCAACGGTCGGGGACTCAAGTCGTCTGCGCGGCAGCTGCTGTTCGTGCGCCAGCCGTACGCCAACCACAACGGGGGGCAGCTCCAGTTCGACTCGAGCGGACTGCTCTACGTGGGAATGGGCGACGGTGGCTCGGCGGGTGATCCCGGCAATCTCGCGCAGCGTCTGAGCGTGAAGCTCGGCAAGCTGCTGCGGATCGATCCGCTCCTCCGCGGCACGAGCTGGCAGACCGTCGGGCTCGGCCTGCGGAACCCGTGGCGCTTCTCGTTCGACCGCGCGAACGGCGACCTCTACATCGGCGACGTGGGGCAGGGCGCCTGGGAAGAGATCGACTACCGGCCGCAGGCTCAGATCGGCACACTCGTGAACTTCGGCTGGAAGGTCTACGAAGGGCGGACGCGCTACTCGAACACTCCGCTCGGGCCGGGACAGCTCGTGGCGCCCGTCGAGGTGTACAGCCACGACGACGGCTGCTCCGTGACCGGCGGCTACGTCTATCGCGGCAAGGCGGTGCCGGCCGCCACGGGCCGGTACTTCTACGGCGACTACTGCTCGGGGATCGTGTGGAGCTTCAAGATCGACGCCGGTCGTGCAACCGACGTTCGGCGTGAGCCCTTCCAGGTTCAGTCGCTGACCTCCTTCGGCCAAGATGCTGCGGGCGAGCTCTACTTCGCGACCGAGAACGGCCGGATCTCCAAGCTGTCCCGCTAGCCTCGTTATTAGCCGGTGCGACGGCGGCGCACCATCGGCGCCTGCGCGCCGCGCGCCGCATACGCGAGCGCTTGCAACGACTCGTTCAACGTCGCGAGCTCGTGCGAGATACGCAGGTGGTGGTCGCCGGAGTCGAGCCGCCGGTTGAGCGTGTGCATCTCCTCGCAGAGGCGATCGAGCCGCTCGAGCAGTGCGTCGAGCTAGCGGTCACCGAGATCCTTGCTCTCCACGCGCCTCATGGTTACGGCGAGCAGTTCGGCGCGTGTGTCGACAACCCGCACGTCAGGTCCCAGGGTGGCCGTTACGCGCTCCTGTGCTCCCGCGCCGGTCTCCAAGGCTTCGATGTGACGCTCCGCGCCGAGGTGTGAGAGCGCGATCCGCGCGAGCTCGAGCGGCGCGTCGGTGAAGACGCCGATGCGTGTGCCCCCGGCACGCAGCTGCCGCAGCGTCGCGCTGACGTCTCCGTCCCTTCTGAAGTAGACGGGCGCACGTTCCTCTGCGAAGCGCTCGAGCAGTTGTCGCCAGTTCGGCAGCTCGTCGTCGAGCGCCGCGACGTCGACGCGAAAGCGCCGGTGCGCGGCCTCTAGCCAGTCGTTCCACAGGGGATCCGTATCGCCGAGGGCAGCGAGGTTGATCGCGACGGCTTTCATCGCTCGCGCAGCCGGAGCCAGACGAGCATTCCGAAAGCCAGTCCGACGCCGTCGATCGCGACGTCGACCGGCGAGGCATGGCGGCCGCGCACGAAATGCTGATGGAGCTCGTCTGTTGCCGCGTACGCGATGCCCGCCGCGAGGGCGAGCGGCTCACGGCCAAGCGCCCTGTAGAGCAGGGCACCGAGAATCGCGTACTCGGTCACGTGTGCGCCCTTGCGCAGGACGGTGTCCCACGCGCCAAGCCCGCTCGACAGGCTCGGAATCGACGAGAACGTGAAGATGACCGCCGCCCACACGAAGACGGGCAGCCACACCGTCAGGACGCGCGATCGAGCCATCGCGGCCCGATGCTAGTCTCCGGCTCACAACCGGCGAGCGGCAAGGGAATCCGGTGCAAATCCGGAACGGTCCCGCCGCTGTAAGGGGAGACGCTCCCGCGTCACGTGCCACTGGCCCGCAGGGCTGGGAAGGCGGCGCAGGGAGGGCGCCCCGAGTCAGAAGACCTCCGCCGCCGGCAAATTCGAACCCCTCGCGGAAGGAGGATTCGTGTTTCACCGACTCTTCATGGTGGCGGCCGCCCTCGTGGCCGCACTGCTCGTCGTGCCTGCGGCCCTCGCGGTCAAAGTCCACGTTCGCGTCGAAGGAAAGGAACGGACGATCTTCGGTGCAACCGCGCCGCTCGTCGACGTCACCTCTCCTCGCGCCGACGCGCTTCCGGAGAACGCCCTCGACGCGCTCGAGTCGGCCAGCGTGCTCGGCGAGTTCTACTACCACGTCACGCCGACGAGCTTCGGGCCCTATATCGACCAGGTGGGCCGCTATCCGGCGGTCGGGCAGACAGGGTGGGTCTTCAAGCTGAACGGCGTGTCGCCGCCCGTGGGCGCGAACGAGGCCCGTCTGAAGGACGGTGACACCGTGCTCTGGTACTGGGCGCAGTTCGGGATCGCGGGCGGGCCCAAGACGCTAGTCCTGCAGCGTCAGGGCCGCTGCTACACGGTCCTGCAGCAGGACGACAACGGGTCAACGTCGCGCGCGGACGGCGCGGAGCTACGCATCGGTTCAAAGCGGACGCTTCAGACACGGAACGGGCGAGCCTGCATCGGGCCTCACAAGGGCTTGCTCGTCAGAGGAACGCTCGGTGGGGCCGTTCGCTCGAATGCTCTTGCATGAGGCGTGTTGTCCTCGTTCTCGCCCTCGCGGCCCTCGCGGGCTGCGGCGGCGGGGAACACGGGACCGCGACGGTGTGGGTCACCCGTGACGGAGGCACGCACCTGCTGGTGAACCGTCGGGTTCCCTCCGGGTTGACGGCAATGCAGGCGCTCGATCGTGTCGCCGACATCAAGACGCGCTACGCCGGGCGATTCGTGCAATCGATCGACGGGATCGACGGCTCGGTCGCGGCTCGACGCGACTGGTTCTACTTCGTCAACGGCTACGAGGGGGACCGCAGCGCGGCGGAATATCGCCTGCACGATGGTGACGTCGAGTGGTGGGACTTCCGTTCCTGGGAGGGGCGTATGCACGTGCCGGTAGTCGTCGGCGCGTTTCCGGAGCCCTTCTTGCACGGCTTCGACGGCAAGACGCTGCCCGCTCGAGTGCTGTACGCCGAGCCGGCTCAGCGCGGCGTTGCGGAGCGCGTAGCGAAGCTGGTGCACGGAAAGGCGATGCGCGCGAACTCCCTGCCGCGTGGCTTGACCGCCAACGTCGTCGTTCTCGACGACTCCTCGTCGGGCGAGTCCTTCACCGCCGCCACCGGTCACGACTCGAGGCCCGGTAGCCCAGTCGTCTTCGTGCTCCGCGGTGATCCCAGGCTTCTGTTGAGAGTCCCGCCTTTCGGGCGGTACCGCTACGAGGTACGGCGCTGAGACCTGCGGCGGCAATCGGCTTGCTCGCTGCGCTCGCCGCGGCGGCCCTTCTTGCCGGCCGGGTCTGGTCGGTGGGATTGATCGCGCTGCTGCTGATGCTCGTCTGCCTGCGTGGCCCGCGTTCGCGTCGTCGCTTCTACCTGATCGGGACTCTGTTCTCCGCAGGCGCATTGTTCGTGCTGACGCCGTTTGTCGAGACCATCGGCTCGCATCCGGTCTGGGCCGGTCCGATCGTCCCGGTTCTGGGCCAGCTCGACGTCACGCACGAGGAGCTGACGAGCGCTGCGCTGAATGCGCTGCGACTGGCTGCGGTCGGATTCGCGTTCGCGGCCTACGCCCTGCTGCTCGATCACGACAGGCTCTTGCGCTCGGTGCGCTTTGCACGAACTGCGGCTCTTGCGACGCGTCTACTACCCAGACTCGAGCGTGACGCCGCGGGGTTCGTAGAGTCCCTGCGTGGCAGGGGCATAGCGGTCACGGGCGTGCGGGGTCACGCGGCCCTGCTCTCGCCTCTGCTCGCCAGCTCGCTCGAGAGAGGTCTCAGTCTCGCCGAGGCGATGGAGGCACGCGGATACGGCAGGGCGGGGCGGACGAGCGTTCCTCGGCCGCCGTGGCGTGCGCGCGACACTGCCGCCGTCGCGCTTGCCGTCTCGATCGTGATTGCGGGTGCGCTGTGGCTCTAGTGCGCGTCGAGCGGCTGACCTTCACGTACCCCGGTGGGGGCTCGCCGGCGCTCCGTGACGTCTCCATCGAGATTGGAGAGGGGGAGCTGATCGCCGTCTTCGGCACCTCAGGGTCGGGAAAGTCGACGCTTGTGCGGGCTCTGTCCGGGCTCGTTCCCCACTTCCACGGCGGTCGCTTCGAGGGCCGCGTCGACATCGCAGGCAGTGATACGCGCAGGGTCAGGCCGGCCGAGCTCACCGGAACTGTCGCGACCGTCTTCCAGGACCCGGAGGAGCAGATCGTGCTGACGCACGTCGCGCGTGAGGTCGCCTTCGGCCTCGAGAACCTCGGCACCGCTCCGAACGAGATCCTGCCACGGGCGCATCACGCACTCGCGACCGTCGGCGCACTGCATCTGGTCGAGCGTCCGGTGTCGGAGCTCTCGGGCGGCGAGTTGCAGCGTGTCGCCCTGGCGTCGGCACTCGCGTTGCGACCGCGGCTGCTGTTGCTGGACGAGCCGACCTCGCAACTCGACCCCGCGGCGGCCGAATCGTTCCTGGAACTGGTCGCAGAGCTGGGCATCGCAATCGTGATCGCCGAGCAGCGCCCACGTCGGGTGCTCGAACGCGCGGATCGCGTGCTATTCCTGGAGGACGGCCGCGTGCTCGTCGATGCAGCCGCTGCGGAGGCAGAGAAGTGGCTGGGACGCCATCGTCCGGCCTGGCTCGGCCTCGGCGAGCACCACCACGTAGCGACTCCGGCGGAGCGGGTCTGCCGCCTGCAGAACGTCGGCTTCTCGTATCGGCGAGGGCGACCTGTCGTCGACGGCACGAGCCTGGAGCTACGTCGCGGCGAGATCGTCGCGCTTGCCGGCCCGAATGGCTCCGGCAAGACGACCGTCGCGAAGCTCGCCGCCGGACTGCTGCAGCCCGACGTCGGAATCGTCGAGTTGCGCGGCAGCGCGGCCATGCTGCTGCAGGATCCCGGGAGGTATTGCCTGTCCGAGCGCGCCGACGAAGAGGTCGCGCTCGGGGTACAGGGCGATCTCGGCCAGGCTCGCCGGGCGCTCGGAGCCGTCGGTCTCGCAGGGGTGGAGGCCCGTCACCCTCGCGATCTCTCGAGCGGCGAGCGCGAGCGGCTTGCTCTCGCGTCGGTGCTCGTCGTCGGGCCGGACCTTCTCGTCCTCGACGAACCGACCCGCGGTGTCGACCCGATGCGCAAGGCCGAGCTCGCCGCGCTCCTGCGAGACGAAGCCGAGCAGCGCGCGACGCTGATCGTGACGCACGACGAGGAGTTCGCGGCCGCAGTCGCGGACCGTGTCATCGTGATGGGCAAGGAGGTGGCCCTTGTCTAGAGCCACGCTCTTCATGGCGGGCACGGTTGCCTTTGCGGCGGCTGTGTGGGCCGCGCTCGACAGCTCCCACGACGGGCTGTCACTCCTGCTCGTCGCCTTCGCCTTGCTCACCGTCGGTGCGTCCTGGCTCGAAGGGAGGCCGGACTCGGCGAAGGAGGTCGCGCTCATCGCGACGCTCGCCGCAGCCGCTGCCGCCGGTCGCGTGCTGTTCGCGGCGATTCCCGGCGTGCAGCCGGTGACCGTGATCACGGTCGTTGCGGGAGCGGCGCTCGGCGCCCGGAGTGGCTTCGCAGTCGGTGCAATCGCGGCGTTCGTCTCGAACTTCTTCCTCGGCCAGGGTGTCTGGACGCCGTGGCAGATGCTTGCGTGGGGGGCATGCGGTGTCGCCGGTGCGCTCGCCGCGGGGATGATCAGACGCCGCGTTTTGCTTGCGGTCTTCTGCTTCGTCCTTGGCATGGGCTTCAGCGCCTTCATGGACGTCTGGAACTGGCTCGCCTTCTACGACGAGCACACGTGGCAGACGTTCGCGTCTGTTCATGCCCGGGGTCTTCCGTTCGACCTGGCGCATGCGCTCGGGAATGTCGTCATCGCGTTCGTCGCCGGGCCCGAGCTACGTCGTCTGCTCGACCGGTACAGGCGCCGGCTGCACACGGAGATCGTGTGGGTGTAGCGATCCTCCTTGCCGCTGCGGCCTTCGCTGCGAGCCCCGCTTCGTACGTCCAGTCGCGACAGCAGACCGACGGTGCGTACTCGGAGGTCGGCGGCGCGCCGAGTCCAGAGCTCACTGCCTGGTCGGCTCTCGGGCTCCGTGCCGGGGGAGTAGAAACTCGAAATGCTCTCTCGTATCTGGCGGCGCACGAGCGTGAGCTCTCGAGCCCGACCTCGATCGCGCTCGTTGCGGTGGCGGAAGGTGCCCTCGGTCACGATCCCGGCGGACTTCTGGGGCGACTCCCGGCAAGACCGCAGGCGGTGAACGAGGCGATCTGGGACATCCTCGCCTTGCGGCAGGCCCGGCGAGGTGTGCCGAAATCTCTCGTCACCTACCTCGTGAGCTCGCAGGCCTCGAGCGGAGGCTTCGCGTGGGCGCGCGGCGTTCGTCCCGACTCGAACGACACGGCGTTCGCGATCCAGGCACTGCGCGCCGCCGGCGTAAAGGGCAAGCCGGTGACACGAGCAGTCGCGTTCCTGTGGAAGTTCCAGCGGCGAGACGGTGGCTTCGAGCTGGCGAAGGGAAGGGGGTCCGACGCGCAGTCGAGCGCGCTGGCGATCCAGGGCCTGCTGGCCGCGGGTTCGAAACCTCCGCCGGCGGCCTTTCGCTATCTCGCGAAGCTCCAGCGTGCCGACGGCAGCTACCGCTACAACGTTCGTTATGGAGCGACGCCGCTGTGGGTGACCGCGCAGGTTCTGCTCGCGCGCGCGCGCAAGCCATTTCCGCTTCGGTAGGATCCGCCGCGGCGCGCAGCGCCGTTCTATGAGGGCCTAGGCGAGACACACACTTTTTCGTTCCGCCTTTCAGAGGAGGTCCTCTCGTGCAACGCCCGGGTGGCACGCTCGCCGCCGCCAACATCACGAAGCATCACGCAGCGCAACTCGTCCTGAGCGATGTCACGCTCGTCGTGCCGCCGGCGAGTCGCATCGGCCTGGTCGGCCCGAACGGAGCCGGCAAGTCGACGCTGCTTCGCATCCTCGCCGGGCTGGAGGACCCCGACGCCGGAACCGTGCGCAGGCTTCCCGCGGAGCTCGCGGTGGGCTATCTGCCTCAGGAACAGGATGCGGGCTCGTCCGAGTCGCTGGGCGCGTACCTGGCCCGCCGAACGGGGGTCGCAGCCGCAGCATTCGAAATGGATGCGCTGGCGAGGCAACTCGGCGCGGAGCCGAACCTGGCGGAACGACATTGGAACGCCCTCGAACGGTTCCTGCTGCTCGGCGGCGGCGATCTCGACGCGCGCGCCCGGACCGTCTGCTTCGAGGTGGGCCTGCACGCGCCGCTCGCTGCACCGCTTGGTGCGTTGTCGGGGGGAGAGGCGGCGCGTGCACAGCTCGCCGCGCTGCTCCTCGCACGCTTCGCCGTCTTTCTCCTCGACGAGCCGACGAACGATCTCGACTTCGCCGGGCTCGACCGGCTCGAGAGATTCGTCCGGAATCTGCCGGGCTCGGTCGTGGTCGTGTCGCACGACCGTGACTTCCTCGATCGAACGGTCGAGCGGATCGTGGAGCTGGACGAATGGACGCATCGCGCGACCGAGTTCGCCGGAGGGTGGAGCGAGTACGAGCAGGCGAGGGCCGCTGCGCTGCGTCGCCAGACGCAGGCCTACGGCGCGTACGAGAGCGAGCAGGCCCGTCTCGAGGAGCAGCTGCGGCGGATGCAGGGTTGGGAGGAGCGGGGGTACGGCCAGGGTCGCAAGAAGAAGAAGACGAAGGACGTCAAGAAGGCGATCGGCGGGCGCATCGAGCGGCTCGGAAAGATCGACAAGCCGTACGAGCCGTGGGAGCTCCGGCTCGAGCTCACGCCGGAGAATCGGAGCGGCGACGTCGTCGTGCGGCTCCAGGGTGCCGTGGTGGAGCGTGGCTCGTTCCGGCTCGGCCCGCTCGACCTCGAGCTCTCGTGGGCCGACCGGCTCGCGATCGTCGGTCCGAACGGAAGCGGCAAGACGACGCTTCTCGACGCGATCCTCGCGCGGGTTCCGCTCACGGAGGGCACACGCGTGATCGGTTCGAGCGTCGTGCTCGGCGAGGTGGCCCAGCAGCGCGGCGAGCTTGCGTCCGGGCCTTTGCTGCCGGCGTTCACGAAGGCCGGCAACCTGAACGAAGAGGCAGCCCGAACGCTTCTCGCAAAGTTCGGGCTCGGCGCCGAACACGTCCTGCGCGACGCGGCCTCGCTCTCGCCCGGCGAGCGCACGCGCGCCTTGATCGCCCTCCTGGCCGTCCGCGGCGTGAATTGTCTCGTGCTGGACGAGCCGACGAACCATCTCGACATCGCGGCGATCGAGGAGCTCGAGCGTGCGCTCGACGGGTTCCCCGGCACCGTGCTGCTCGTGACGCACGACCGGCGCTTCCTCGCCGGCTTCCGGGCCACTCGAACCCTGGAGCTCTCCGTTTGACAGCCGGTTTTCAGGTATCTCCAGCCCGTATCCGCGAAGTCCGTTTTCACGTTTTCCCTGCAGACGGGCGGAGTTCCCTCCGTCGGTCCTACGAAAGGAGACGAAACCATGGGTATGGGAGTCAGCCTTCTTCTCATCGCCGTCGGAGCGGTCCTGGTCTGGGCCGTCAACACCACGGTTAGCGGCATCGAGATTCACACCATCGGGTGGATCCTTCTCGCCGTCGGTGCTCTCGGTGCGCTCTTCTCGCTCATCTTCTGGTCCAGCTGGGGCGGGTTCGGCGGGCGGACAGACGGTCGCCGCCGCACGGTCGTCCGCGAGGACTACTAGACGAGCCTAAGCACCTTCCGTTGCTCGAGAGCCCCGCTTCGGCGGGGCTCTCGTCGTTTCAGGGGGAGCCGAGCCGGCCGAGCGGCCAGTAGGTGAGGACGACCTTGCCGATGATGTTCTTCCGCGGCACTAGCCCCCAGACGCGCGAGTCGCAGGAGTGGGCGCGGTTGTCGCCTTCCATCAGGTACATCCCCGCCGGAATCCGCTTGAGCTTTCCGGTCGGCGGGATGTCGAACAGAGTCTTCGTGTCCTCGTCGCGGCGACTGGGCTTGATGTACGGCTCTAACAGTCGCTGCCCGTCGATGTAGGTCACGCCTCTGCGCTCGGACCATCGGTCGCCCGGGAGGCCGATGATGCGCTTGACGAAGATCCCGCCGAAGCACTCGCGGGCTGCGGCGGGAGGCGCATGGAACACGACGATCTCACCGCGCCTCGGATCGTGGAAGTGGTAGATGAAGCGGTTCGCGAGGATCCTGTCCGAGCTCGAGGCCTCGCAGTCGGGCTCCGGATGGGCGCAATGCAGTGTCGGCTCCATCGACGGCGACGGGATGCGGTACGGGTTGATGATCCACGCTTTCACCCCGATCACGATCGCGACCGCGCCCACGATGGTCAGAACCCAGTCGAGCACGACTCTCTGACCGTGCGAGAGGTTCGGGAAGAGCCGTTCGACGGGACCTCGCACGTGGCGGCTACGCGACGGCCGGCGCGAGCTCGCGGCCGATCAGTGCGACGGTGTCGAGGTCGTCGTGGGCGAGATGCTGGAGCATGACCCGCTCGTAGCCGAGCTCTTCGATCTGCTTCAGGTGTTCGACCGCCTCGTCGACCGTTCCGACCGGACCGCGCTCGCCGTAGCGCAGGAGCACGTCCTTCGGGTCGCGGCCGAAGCGTGAGCCGATACGGCGAGCCGACTCGTTCACCTCACGCTCGTCACGGCCGACGACGCAGGGAGCCATCAGCGAGTAACGCAGTGTCGAGGGATCGCGGCCGGCTTTCTCGCAGGCGGCGTCGAGCGCCTGCTTGCGGTCGCGCACTTCGTCGAGTGTGCCGAAGAGCGTGTTGTACTCGTCGGCGAAGCGGACGGCCGGCCCGGTCGTGCCCGGCTTCGCGCTCCCGCCGACGAGGATCGGAAGATCGGGCCGGCCGAGCCCGGGAGCGTCTTGCAGGCGGTAATACGTGCCTTCGAAGTCAAATCGATCTTCGTGCAGGAGACCGTGTGCGATCTCGACCTGCTCGGCGAGCCGTGCGATTCGCTCGCGCGCTGCGCCGAACGCGAAGCCGTACGCCTCGTGTTCGCGCTCCATCCAGCCGGCGCCAATCCCCAGTGTGACCCGCCCGCCTGAGATCTCGTCCGCGGTCGCGGCGGAGCGTGTGAGCACGGACGGGTGGCGGAACGTCGCCGGAGAGACGAGCGTGCCGAGCTCGAGCTTCGTTGTCCGCGCCGCGAGCCCGCAGATCGTCGCCCAGGCGTCGAGCACCGGACGGCTCTCGTCGAACCCGGAGATGTAGTGGTCGGAGCGAAAGAGCGCCTCCACGCCGTGGTCTTCGCAGGCCGAGGCTAGCGCGACCCAGTCGTCCCAGGTCACACCCTCCTGTCCCTCGATCATGAGCGCGAGGCGCACGAGGCGGAAGCCTAGTGGTGGCCGAACAGTCCGTGTGTGGAAGAAAAGTCACACTCTCGGCACGAACTCCACGACCCTTTCAGACAGTTTGGCCAGTGGCCGACAGAGCCATGTCGGGGACAGTCCCCGACCTGGCTCCGGGGGACACGGACGGGCCGGCCACGCCTCGGCTGACGACGAGGGGCGTCGCTAGCATCGACCCATGGGCGTCGCCTCGCCGGAGCAGTACCTCGCAGACCTGAATCCCGCTCAGCGCGAGGCCGTTCGGACCACGGAAGGGCCGCTGCTCGTCATAGCCGGGGCAGGTTCTGGCAAGACCCGCGTCCTCACCTACCGGGTCGCGCACCTGATCAATGCGGTCGGCGCGAAGCCGAACGAGATCCTCGCCATCACCTTCACGAACAAGGCGGCGGGGGAGATGAGAGAGCGCCTGCAGCGTCTCCTCGGGAGGACGGGGCAGGGCCTCTGGATCCTCACGTTCCACGCGGCGTGCGGCAGGATCCTCCGCCGCGAGGCAGAGCGGCTCGGCTACCGCTCGAACTTCACGATCTACGACCAGGCCGACCAGGTGCGGCTCGTGAAGCAATGCCTCGAGGAGCTCGAGCGCGATCCGAAGCGCTTCACGCCGCGAGGGATCCACAACCAGATCTCACACGCGAAGAACCGCCTCATCTCACCGGACGAGTACTCGAACCAGGTGCAGTCGTTCTACGACCAGACCGTCGCCGACGTCTACCAGCTGTACCAGCGCCGGCTCTTCACTTCGAACGCGGTCGACTTCGACGACCTGCTGATGCTCACGGTCGACGTCCTCGAGCGCTTCCCAGACGTGCGTGAGAAGTGGCAGAAGGCGTTTCGTTACATCCTCGTCGACGAGTACCAGGACACGAACCATGCGCAGTACCGGCTACTGCAACTCCTCGCGGAGAAGCACCGGAACCTGATGGCGGTCGGCGATCCCGACCAGTCGATCTACGCGTTCCGTGGCGCCGACATCACCAACATCCTCGACTTCGAGCGCGACTTCCCCGGCACGCGCACGATCGCGCTGGAGCAGAACTATCGCTCGACCAACTCGATCCTGGACGCCGCCAACGCCGTGATCACGAACAACCGCGAACGAAAGCCCAAGGAGCTCTGGTCCGACCTCGGCGACGGCGAGCCGGTGCGCGTCGTGGAAGTGGAGGACGAGCACGCCGAGGCGCGCTTCGTCGCCGCCGGAATCGCCTCGCTCGTCGAGCAGGGGTTCTCCGGAGACGAGATTGCGATCTTCTACCGAACGAACGCGCAGTCACGCGTGCTCGAGGACGTCCTAGTCCGCCAGGGAGTGGCCTACCAGGTGATCGGAGGCCCGCGCTTCTACGAGCGCGCCGAGATCAAAGATGCGATCGCGTACCTGCAGGCGATCGACAACCCGTACGACGCGGTCTCGCTGCAACGCATTGCCAACAGACCGCGCCGCGGCATCGGCGATTCGAGCCTTGCGCGACTGCAGACCTGGGCAGACGCGCAGGGACGGTCGTTGTGGGAAGCGCTCGAGTTCGCCGAAGAGGCGGGCGTCGGCGCAGCACCGCTGAAAGCCGTGCAGGGATTCCGCACGTTGATGCAGTCGCTGCAGTCCGGGGCGCTCGAGTTCCCGGTGTCCGAGCTGCTCGAGCGGGTCTTCGAGCAGAGCGGGTACCTCGAGGCACTCGAGGCGGAGCGAACGATCGAAGCGCAGGGACGGATGGAGAACCTGCAGGAGCTCGTCGGTGTTGCGCGGGAGTATCAGGGGATCGCGGAGGAGCCGTCCCTTTCCCACTTCCTGCAGGAGATCTCGCTGTACTCCGATCAGGACGCCATCCGCGGCGAAGAGAGCCTCGTCACGCTGATGACGTTGCACAATGCGAAGGGCCTGGAATTCCGAGCCGTGTACCTGATCGGGATGGAGGAGGGAATCTTCCCGCACTCCCGCTCGATCGAGGAGCAGGGCGTCGAGGAGGAGCGCCGGCTCGCCTACGTCGGCATGACCCGTGCGCGTGAGCTGCTCGCCCTGACCCATGCGTCGTCGCGCTCGCTTTGGGGCAGGAGTGGCTACAACCTTCCGTCTCGCTTCCTCGACGAGCTGCCGCCGTCGGTCGAGCGCGAACGGCTGCGACCAGCGTCATGGTCGTCGTACGGCGCCGAGGGTGTCGCTCCGCGCGAGGACGTCCCGACCCTCTCCACCGGCGACTCGGTGCGGCACGGGACGCTTGGTGAGGGCGTGGTGACGCAGATCGAGGCCGGCGGAGTCGTCATGGTTCGCTTCGCGGACGGAAGCGAGCGGCGACTGATGCTCGACTACGCGCCTCTCGAGCGCATTCCATAGACGTGGCGATCGAGATCCGAAATCCGAGCGAGGACGAGTTCCGGTCGGCCATGAAGGCCACCGAAACCGCGTTCGGCGAGGAGCAGAAGGAAGAGGATTTCCAGCGCCACAGGAAGATGCTGCCGCGCGACCGCTTCCTCGCCGCCTACGACGGGGACCGGCCCGTGGGCACTGCGGCGTCGTTTCCGTTCCGGCTGACCGTGCCGGGTGGCGAGCTCGCAGCGGGCGGTGTCACGTGGGTGGGGGTGCTGCCAAGCCACCGGCGGCGCGGGATCCTGCGGCAGCTGATGCGACAACAGCTCGACGACCTCCGCGAGCGCGGCGAGCCGCTCGCGATCCTCTGGGCGTCGGAAGCCGCTATCTACGGTCGCTTCGGCTACGGGATCGCCGCTCCGATGACAGAGATGAACGCCGACCGGTCGAGGTTCGCGTTCCGTGAGGATCCCGGGGCGGTCGGGACGGTCAGGATCGTCGACTCCGACGAAGCGAAGCAGTTGCTGCCGCGCGTCTACGATCAGGTCCGCCGTGACATCCCGGGCTTCGTCGCACGCAGCGGCGCCTGGTGGGAGCAGTACCGCCTTGCCGATCCGGAACACTGGCGTCGGGGCGCAGGTCCGAAGTTCTGTGCGGTGATCGAGATCGATGACGAGCCCGTCGCCTACGCGATCTACCGGATCAAGAACGACTGGGAGGACGGTTTCTCGCAGAGCCAGGTCCGGCTGCTCGAAACGCTGGCAGTGTCTCCGGCCGCGGAACGGGAGCTCTGGCGTTTCGTCTTCGGCATCGACCTGATCGTGCGCGTTCGCGGTAGGTACGACCCGGCCTCGCCGCTGTTCCTGCTGGTCACCGATCCGCGCAGCTTGCACCTCAAGGTCTCCGACGGGCTCTGGCTTCGGTTCGTGGATCTCGAGGCCGCACTCGCCGGACGCGAGTACAGCTCTGACGACACCGTCGTCATCGAGGTACGCGACTCGTGCTGTCCGTGGAACGCGGGCCGCTGGCGCGTCGGGCGCGAGGTGGGGAGGACCGAGGAAGCCGCGGAGCTCGAGCTCGATTCCGCGGACCTCGCCTCCGCGTACCTCGGTGCGTTCGACTTCCGTCGCCTTGCCGGGGCGCAGCGAGTGCGCGAGCTCGTGCCCGGCGCGCTCGAGCGGGCGACGAATCTCTTCCGCACGCCACGGCCCCCGTTCTGCTCGGAGGATTTCTGATGACGCTTGAGGTCCGACCGGTCGAGGAGCTCTCAGAGTTCACGGACGGCGTGCTCGCGATCGGCCAGTACTTCGGCATGGTCGCGAACGAAGAGCGCATGCAGCGCTTCGCCGACCAGTTGCCCTTCGAGCGCATGCACGGTGCATGGTCCGATGGGACGGTCGTCGGCGGCGCGGGAGCTTTCGAGTTCAACCTCACCGTTCCGGGCGGAGACCTGCGCACCGCGGGCGCCACGGTCGTGGGGGTGCTACCGACGCATCGCCGGCGCGGCGTGTTGCGTGCGCTGATGCGCGCACAACTCGACGACGCGCATGAGCGTGGCGAACCGCTTGCGGCGCTCTGGGCCTCCGAGGAGACGATCTACGGTCGCTTCGGCTACGGGCTTGCATCCTTCTGCGGCGAGGTCAGCGTGCCGCACGAGCACAACTCCTTCGCGCAACCGTTCGAGCCGCAGGGAACGCTGCGGCTGATCGAGTCGGACGAAGCGCTCGAAGCGATCCCGCCGGTCTTCGAACGCATCCGGCTGGACTGGCCCGGGATGTTCTCGCGGAGTCGCCTGTGGTGGGAGAACCGTGAGATCGCGGATCCAGAGGAAAGGCGCGACGGCGCCGGTCCCAAGCGTTGGGTCGCGCTCGAGCGCGACGGCAGTCTCGAGGGTTACGCCGTCTACCGGCACAAGCCGGGCTTCGAGGCCGGAACGACGAACGCAGAGCTTCGGGTTCTCGAGGCGCTCGGCACGACTCCCGAAGCCCTGCGCGACCTGTGGGCGTACCTGCTCGCGATCGACTGGATCGCGACGGTCAAGTCGTCCCTGCTTCCACCGGACCACGCGCTCTTCATGCTGCTCGCGACGCCGCGGCGCGCGCGTTATCGCATGGGCGACGGTCTGTGGGTGCGTCTGCTCGACGTGGGCGCTGCGCTCTCCGGACGCAGCTACCAGGGAGACGACCCGATCGTGTTCGACGTTTCCGACGACTTCTGCCCGTGGAACGAAGGTCGCTGGAAGCTCGAGGGTGGCCGGGCTGAGCGCAGCAAGGAGGAGCCGGACCTACGGTTACCCGTTCAGTCGCTCGGCTCCGCGTTCCTCGGCGGCGTCTCGTTTGCGGCGCTTCGCCGGGCCGGCCGGCTCGCCGAGTTGAAGGAGGGTGCAATCGCACGGGCGACACGCTCTTCCGCTGGGACCGCCATCCCTGGTGCCCCGAGATCTTCTGAGGTGCCGATCAGAGTCCGGCCTGCTACGCAGGCCATGATGACTTTGATCGGATTCCGTTTCGATCCATGGCGGCGTGGCCGACGCCGGCAGAGCCGGCATCGGCGGCGTATGTAAGTCAGTCCGTGAGTTGGCTAGACTGGCGCGTCCCAGGGCGGTTAGCTCAGTTGGGAGAGCACCAGCTCGACAAGCTGGGGGTCACTGGTTCGAGCCCAGTACCGCCCATTGGGAAAGGCGCTGCTTATAGCCCCTTTCTTTTTGGTCCGACGCTTGCACAGTGTCGCGTTTGCTAGTCTGCGGAAAGCCTGCGGAAAGAACTGTCTCTCGGGATCACGACGTTTCGCCACGAACACGCATCGCCGAACGGCCAGTTCCGGCTGGTCGGGGTACGTCCTTCGGAAGCTGGGCAGAGCGGTCGAATGCGGCGGTCTCGAAAACCGTTTCGGGCCTCGGAAGCGCCTCAAACGGTGTGCGGGTCTCCCATCACGTCTCCCATTGCGCCGCGTTTGTAGCGCGCCAGCGGCGTAGGTTCATCGACGTCCGGGCGAAAACGTGCGACCGCTTAATCGAGCTAGACAGCAAATACCTCAAGGGTTGTCTACGCCCAGAGCGGGAGGCGGAGCCAATCGCTTTGGACGAGGACAGCACCGACGCGGAATCAGCCGCCTAGCCGCTTCGCCAATCTCTCCTAGGTGGGGTCCGCCTCGTAATGAGTGTCACTCACCTGGATCGCCGACATCGATCGCGTCGAGCTCGACGATTTTCTGATCCCCTGAGAAAGAAACCAATTTCAAATCTATGACGACATACAACTGCTCGCGCCCGACCTGAAGCAGTTTCGACAGCTCCGCACCCGTCAAGACCTTTTCGAACGATCGCTCAAGCTTTGCATCCTTCGCGTCAGAAGCCTTGATCTGGTCATCAGCAGGAAGCGTTGCGACCTCAATGTCGTCCATCGGAGTTCCCGGAACGTCATCCCGCAGACCGACACGGCGGTACAGGCGACGATCTCGTAGTACCTCACCGCCTGCTCGATTTCGGACGAGTTGAACTGGACCGTATAGCTGACCTTCACCCGAACATCGCCATCCGAATTGCGCGATATCGTCACTAGGGGTGCTCGATTGTGGCCACCTTCCTAAGGATCCCGTTTCGACTGATCGGGATGCCACAAAGATGGTCACGGCGGCGGATTTCGTGCTCTTGCGTCATCACTGCGTCGGCCTACCGCGCCAGACGTACACGTTGCAGCCTGAATAACCCGAACCGAAGCCGCTCCTCGCACGAAATCAGCAGAGGAGATCGAAGGTGTGGTAGCTGACTTGCCGCAGGCGGCTAAGGGCCGATGGCTCGTTAACGCGAGGCCGTCGGCAGCAAAGAAAATGGAGAACGGAGGCGGTCTGGTTGCGGGAGGTTCGCGCACGCTCCCGCCCCAGACCCACTGTTGTCTAGGGGCAGGCCCCTTTTTCGATGGCCGAGTTGCCTTGCGTAGCCGCGAAGGACGTCCCGATCTCGTCTGCCGGTGTTTCCGGACGGAGATCGCGCAGGCCGGCGCTGTTCGTCGGCGCAGCTGCGTTATCCGGCAGAGCCACCGACTTCTCCGAGCCGACGGTGACGCATGACCCGTTCGGCAGGATGATGTGTGCTCGGTTATGAGCCGATGCCGCCGCAGGCAGGGCGAGCGCGAGGCCTAGGGCCACAGTTGCGATTGCGCGTCGTGCCATGACACCTCCTATGGGTTGTTTCGATTCACCCTAGGTCAGTGTGACCATCGATTCAAGAGGATGTCCCGCTCTCGTGGAACTTCTTGTGGAGGCGGCGGAGGATTGCAGCGCGCTCGTGTTCGTCGCCTTCGCGTACCGCTCGGGCTTGCGGTGTGCGGCGGTTACCACTCTGTTACCACCCGTCCCGGGATGCTGCATGGGGTTGCGGGTCGAGTGGCGGAGAGAGAAAACCCCCGCACCGCGAACACGGCCGGGGGCGTGACACCGAGGAGGTAAGCCTCGATGCAAGAGCAGGATAGACCGAGGCCGCCGCTAACACCGGCGGGCGAGCAGGTCGAGCGTGCCCTCGCGCAGGGCAAGGACATTGCCGCGTTCAACCTGTACCGCATGAACATCCGCGAGGACGAGCAGATGACCGTCGCCCACGCGCCGGAAGACGACGATGCAGCGGCGTGGCACGGTTGGATGCAGGAGCAGATCGGCTGGGCTGACGCCGAAGTGCAGACCGACGACGATGCCGAGATGCTCGACGACTTCACGCCGAGCTTGCAGTACCGCACGATCCGGAACGAGGCGGGCGTGCCGGCGGGTTTGAAAGATGCCGTTAGGCCCACTTCGCGACGTTCCATCCAGGTCTTCAAGGCCGACGGCTCGGCCGTCACCCGGTGTTCAACTACGTGACGCAGAACGAGGTCCCCGGCCGGAACTCCGCCGCGACGAGCTTCTTCCAGTTCACCTGGGACGGCACCCGCTCGCACGACAACGGCGGCGGGAACGGCGACCATCGCAAGGCAGTCCCGAACGGCCGGTACCTCTTGAAGCTCAGCGTCCTGAAGGCCCTCGGCAACGCGACTAGCGCGGCGGACTGGGAGACCTATACGACTCCGCCGATCACGCTGGCCGGCCCTAGTCCCGAACTCCGCCCAAAAAAAAGAGCCCCGCTTGCGCGGGGCCCTTTTTGTTGTTCTCGCCTCCGCGTTACCTGGTCTTGCGGCGAGTCGTGCGCCTTCGCGCGGTCGTGCGGCCGCCCTTGCGGCCGGCTGCACGCACGGTCGTGCGCTTACGCGATGTTGTGCTCTTCTTGCGCGTGCCTGTCTTGCGCTTGCGTGTAGCGGCGGTCTTGCGCGTCGCGGTCTTCCGCTTCCGCGTCGACGCGGCCTTGCGGCCCGCAGTCTTTCGCTTGGCGGTGCTCCGCTTCTTCGCCGTGCTCCGGCGCTTCGTCGTGCTCCGCTTCTTCGCGGTGCTCCGGCGCTTCGTCGTGCTCCGCTTCTTGGTGGTGCTGCGCTTCTTCGCCGTGCTGCGGCGCTTGGTGGTGCTGCGCTTCTTCGCGGTGCTGCGCTTCTTCGTGGCTGCCTTGCGGCCGCCCTTGCGGCCGGCGGCCCTCACGGTCGTGCGCCCACCCGTGCTTCGCTTGCGCGAAGCGGTCTTACGCTTGCGGGTCCCCGTGGTCTTTCTGGCCGCAGTCTTGCGCTTCGCGGTAGACCGCTTGCGGGAAGCCGTCTTGCGCTTGGCCGCAGTCTTGCGCTTCGCCGTCGACCGCTTGCGGCGGCCACGGCTCGAGGCGGCCTGGACCTTCGAGACCCCTTCCTCTTCGCGCTGTTCTTCGGCCTGGCGCTCTTCGCCTACCAGGCTTTCCGGCTGGTCATCGATCTGCCGGGGAAACTGCACCGGGAACTGCCCTTCTTCGATACTCGACATCTGCCCTCCTGATTCCGAGATGACTTCTACGAGCTGACCCGTCTTCGCGTCGTTTCCTTCCCGCGCGATATCCGCTTGGGCTACGACGCCGACGAGCCGACCGTCTTCCTCGACTACCGGTAGACGGCGTACTTGATGCTTGGCCATCATTCGCAGCGCTTCGTCCAGATCCTGCCGTGGACCGATGGTGATGAGCTGCGTCGACGCCACGTCGCGAACCTTCACCTGATCGGGATCTCTCCCCTCTGCTGCAACCCGGGTCGCGATATCGCGGTCGGTCAGCATCCCGATCAACTTGTCGCCCTCGACGATCGGTGCGAGGCCGACATCCTCCTCCAGCATCATCTTCGCGGCGTACGCAACGGATCTCTCTGCGTCGATGGTGCACGGATTGGAGGTCATGACGTCTCTTATGTTTTGAGGCATCTCTCCTCCTAGCAATTCGAACCGCGTGTTGCGTACCCCACGCGGTTCCTTACGAAACGATGAAAATACAACACATGTCGTACGGACAACGTATCCGCGATCTCGCTTTGTCGTTTCCGGAGACATATGAGGACGCGCCTTGGGGACACCCGGTTTTCAAGGTTGGCGACAACAAGATGTTCGCAGCAATGTCGGACGGAGATGCTTCGGTAACGCTGACGGTGAAGCTCACACCCGAAGAGAGGGAAATTGCGCTGCATTTCCCGCACGTCAGCGTTGCGCGCTACGTTGGCCGTTACGGCTGGGTGACGGCAGAGGTCTCCGACGAGGAGACGCTCGAAAGTGCTCTGGAATGGCTGCGAGAGAGTTACTGGTTGAAAGCACCCGCGCGGCTGCGTTACGCAGTCGAAGGGACTTGACAGTTTGCGCGGAGCCACCGCGCGGGTGCCTCAGTCGGCCGTCGGATCGTCGTCGGAGGGCCGGTCCTTCTCCGTCGGATCGGGGACCGGCGACTCGTCGATCTCCTCGTTGCGGTCGTCCTCGCGTGGGTGATCCTTATTCTGTTCGGTCATGAAGGTCGTTCTGCCCGACAATTCCAAACTCGAACTTCCAGAGGGAGCGACGGGCCTCCACGCGGCCCGGGCGATCGGCCCGAAGCTCGCCGAGCAGGCCGTGCTCGTCCGCGCGAACGGCCAGGTGCAGGACCTCCGGCTCCCGCTCCAGGACGGCCAGCCGATCCAGATCCTCACGACCCGCGACAAGGATGATCCGGATGCGCTCTATGTACTCCGGCACTCGTCGGCCCATCTCCTCGCCGAGGCAGTGCGCCGGCTCTACCCCGGGGTGAAGGTGGCGATCGGCCCGCCGATCGAGAACGGCTTCTACTACGACTTCGAGTTTCCCGAGCCGGTCAGCGAGGACGACCTGCCGCGGATCGAGGACGAGATCCGGCGCGAGCTCGACGAGGGTCGCGAGTGGGCCCGTCAGGAGGTCACGGCCGAGGAGGCGCGCAAACGCTTCGAGGTGGAAGGAGAGCCGTACAAGGTCGAGCTCGTCGGCACGGCGAAAGGACCGATCTCCCTCTACACGCAGGGTGACTTCACGGACCTCTGCCGCGGCCCGCACCTGCAGAACTCGAAGCCCATCAAGGCCGTCAAGCTCACGGGACTGGCGGGCGCGTACTGGCGTGGCGACGAGCACAACACGCAGCTGACGCGCATCTACGGGACCGCCTTCTATTCGCAGGCAGACCTCGACGCCTATCTCGAGCGTGTCGAAGAAGCACGCCGGCGCGACCACCGAAAGCTCGGGCCGCAACTCGACCTCTTCCACCTCGCGGAGAATGCCCCGGGGTCGCCGTACTGGCACCCGAAGGGAATGGTGATCTGGAACGAGCTCGAAGATCTGCGCCGCCGCGAGAACGCGAAGCGGGGTTACGTCGAGGTGAAGACGCCGCTTCTGTACGACGTCGACACCTACATCACCTCGGGCCACTACGAGAACTACGAGGAGAACATGTTCTTTGTCCAGGGTCACGAGGACGAGAAGCGCCTCGCACTCAAGCCGATGAACTGCCCGGGGCACATGCTGCTGTTCGGAGAGCGCCGCCGCAGCTACCGCGAGCTGCCGCTTCGCTATGCCGAGTCCTCGACCCTTCATCGCGACGAGCGCGGCGGGACGCTCCACGGGCTCCTGCGTGTCAAGCACATCACGCAGGACGACGCACACGTGTTCGTGACGGAGGAGCAGATCCAGGACGAGATCCACGGGATGGTCGAGTACGTGCGCTACCTCTACGACCTCTTCGGCCTCACTCCGAAAGCCGAGCTGTCGACGCGCCCGGAGAAACGGCTCGGCACCGACGAGCAGTGGGATCGTGCGGAGGAGGCGCTGGAGGACGCATTGAAGCGCCACGGCATGGACTACGAGATCAGCCCCGGCGAAGGAACCTTCTACGGGCCGAAGATCGACCTGCACATGACGGACTCGCTCGGACGCTCCTGGCAGATGGGGACGATCCAGCTCGACTACCAGATGCCCGAGCGTTTCGACCTGATGTATTCGGGAGCCGACAACGTCGACCATCGGCCCGTCGTGATCCACCGCGCCCTGCTCGGGTCACTCGAGCGGTTCGCCGGGATCCTGATCGAGCACTACGGCGGTGCGTTCCCGTTCTGGCTCGCGCCGGTTCAGATCCGGATCCTCCCGGTCGGCGAGGACCATCGTGAGCCAGCCCGTGCGCTACAGAAGAACCTGGGGGACTATCGGGTGGAGATCGACGAGCGAGACGAGACCGTCGGCAAGCGCATCCGCGACGCCGAGGTGGAGAAGATCCCCTACGTGATCGTCTACGGGGACAAGGAATCCGACGAGTCGCTCGCGGTGCGAAAGCCGGGAGGCGAGCAATCCACCCTCAGCCTGGACGGTCTTCGTGCGGAAATCTCCGAGGTTGCTACCCTGTAGGCCTGCAAGCAGGAGCGCCCACGTTCCTCACCGCGCGAGCTTGACTCAGCGTGGTTCAACCGAGTCGTCAGACGAGGATTTTGGGCCGCTGCGTGCAGCGGTTTTGTCGTTTTACAGAAAGGATCGAAGCTAGCTTGGTGATAGCCCTTTGAGGCCCAGACGCACGATCGAGCCCCCGTCGAGGCCAGTCCCGCAGGCCCGGATCAACGATTACATTCGCTCTTCCCAGGTACGGTTGATCGACGACGACGGTTCCCAACTCGGGATCAAGCCGACGAAGGAGGCGATGCAGTACGCCTTCGACAAGGGGCTCGACCTCGTCGAGGTCGCCTCCCAGGCGGATCCCCCGGTAGCCCGGGTGATGGACTACGGGAAGTACCGGTACGAGCAGGAGCAGAAGGCCAAGCTTGCGCGGAAGCACCAGACGCAGATCAACGTCAAGGAGATCAAGCTCAGACCCAAGATCGGTGTACACGACTACAACACGAAGAAGGGCCATGTTGAGCGCTTCCTGAACCAGCGCGCCAAGGTGAAGGTGACGATCATGTTCAGGGGCCGCGAGACGACCCATCCCGAGCGTGGCCGTGATCTGCTGATGCGGCTGGCGGAGGACGTCCAGGAGATCGGGGTGGTGGAATCGCAACCGATCCTCGACGGACGGAACATGACCATGGTGCTGGCGCCGACCAAGAACGCAGGAGTCAAAAGAGATGCCGAAGATCAAGTCATCGAGCAGCGCGAAGAAGCGGTTTAAGGTCACCGCCGGCGGCAAGCTGCTCCGGCGCCGGGCGATGAAGAGCCACAACCTGACGAAGATGAGCCCGAAGCGGAAGCGCCGCCTGGGCAAGGATCAGCCCGTGGCGAAGGCAAACGAGCCGGCGCTCCGCCAGATGCTGGCCGGACGGAAGAAGCGCTAATGCCCCGAGTCAAGCGTTCAGTCGCATCGCGCAAGAAGCGCCGCAAGGTCCTCGATCAGGCGAAGGGCTACTGGGGGCTGAAGAAGTCCTCGTACCGGTATGCGAAGGAGCAGGTCGACCATTCGCTCACGTACGCATACAGGGACCGGAAGAACAAGAAGCGGACGTTCCGTCGCCTCTGGATCATGCGCATCAACGCAGCGGCACGTGCGAACGGCCTCTCGTACAACCAGTTCATCGCCGGCTTGAAAGAGGCCGAGATCGAGCTCGACCGCAAGGTGCTCGCCGATCTCGCCGTCAGTGATCCGCAGGCGTTCGGAGCCATCGCGGAAAAGGCGAAATCCGCTCTCGCCTCGCAGTCCACCTGATCACCTCTCGCGAGAACGAGAAGCTCAAGCTCGTCCGCAAGCTGCAGGAGCGCAGCTGGCGAAACCGGCTCGGGCTCTTCGCCGCGGAAGGCGAGGACCTCGTTACCGCTGCGGTGGCGGCCGGGATCGAGCCGGTCGAGTTGCTCGTCGCCGGAGAGAACGTCGAGCCTGAGCTGCTGGCGGAAGTCGCGACGCTGGCCCACCCACCGCGGGTGATCGGCGTCTTCCGACGCGAGGACCTGCCGCGCGGGGAAACGCTGCCCGACATCGGGCTCGCGCTCTGGCACGTCGCGGACCCCGGGAACGTCGGCACGCTCGTCCGTTCGGCAGATGCGCTCGGGCCGGCGTTCGTCGCGCTCTCGCCCGGTTCGGCCGATCCGACCGGCCCGAAGGCGCTGCGCGCGTCGATGGGCGCGCTCTTTCGCGTGCCGCTCGTCCCGTACGACGATGCGCCCGGCCGGCGCGTCGCGCTCGTGGCGCGCGGAGGGGACCCGCTTGGCGACGTCGACCTCTCCGGCCCGACGACGTTCGTCCTCGGCGGCGAACGTGAAGGACTCCCGCAAGAAGTGCTGGCCGCGTGCGACTGCGCTGCGACGATTCCTCTCGTCGGAGAGGCGGAGTCGCTGAACGTCGCGACGGCTGGAGCGATCGCGCTCTACGAGCTCAGTCGCCGGCGCGCCGGGTGACCCAGATGGTGTCTTCGCGGCCTCGGTAAGGGGTGCGGTCGAACCAGCCGTAGCAGGCCTCGATCTCGAAGCCTCCCTCCTCGAGCAGCGCGCGCCACTCGTCCGGCGAGAGCCACGCCAGCGCCATCGTCATCTCGCTTTCGTCGTCCCGCACGCTCAGCGTGAGGGTGCGAGCTTGCTGGTCCCAGACCGCGTGCTCGAAGATGCCGGGCTCGCGCTCGAGCCAGCGGCCCTGCGTCTGCGCGATGTCGGCCATGTCGGGAGCGAAGACGTCGAATACGAACCGTCCAGCTGGAGCGAGCAGCCTGTGTGCGCCGGTGAAGACGGCCAGACGATCCTCGTCGGTCTGCATGTGGAGCAACGACCGAAACGGGCAGATGACGAGTGGGACGCGCTCGTCGACCGGCGGCTCGCGGAGATCGCCAACCCTGAGGTCGACCTCGACGCCGGCGAGCGCTGCGCGGCGGGCGCAGACGTCGAGCATCCCGCGTGAGGAGTCGACGCCGATCACGCGGATGCCGTCGGCTGCGATCGGAATGGCGATTCGACCGGTGCCGACACCAAGCTCGACGACAGGCCCGCCACCGGTCCTGCGGGCTTCCTCTAGGTAGAAGGCAACGTCCTCGACGACGCTCCGGCTCCACGGGTCGTACAGCTCAGCTATCGCGTCGTAACTGCTCAAAAGCTAGATTCGCCCTGTGGACTGGGAGAAGTACGAGAGCACTGCGCTGGACAGTTTTGCCGATGCGGGCACGCGTGAGGAGCTCACAACGGCGCACACGGCTGCCCTCGGCCGCAAAAGCGAGCTGAAAACCGCGCTCCGCGAAGTGCGGGACCGGAGGACTGGGATGACGCTGAACGCAATCCGGGTGCGGTTGGAGGAGGCCTTCACGGCCCGTGAGGGCGAGCTGGAGCGGGCCGACCTCGACGAGCGGCTCTCCGACGACGCGTTCGACGTCACGGTGCCCGGCGACGAGATCCCGGTGGGGCAGCTGCATCCGACGACCCAGGTCCGGCGGCTCATCGAGGACACGTTTCTCGGACTGGGCTACGAGATCCGGTACGACCGCGAGGTCGAGACCGTCGAATACAACTTCGACAAGCTCGCGTTCGAGCCGACCCATCCGAGCCGGTCCCCGCGCGCGACCTTCTTCCTGGACGACGACACAGTCCTGCGCACGGAGACCTCTCCGTCGCAGATTCACTCCATGGAGGGGAAGCCACCGCCCATCTACATGGTCTCCATCGGCCGTTGTTATCGCCGAGACGCGATCGACGCGACGCACTATCCGATCTTCCACCAGTTCGAAGGGCTCGCCGTCGACCGCGGGCTGACACTCGCCGATCTGAAGGGCACGCTGCTGCACGTGATGCGCGCGCTCTTCGGCGAGGACCGACGCGTTCGGTTCCGCACGCATTTCTTCCCGTTCACGGAGCCGTCGATGGAGCCTGACGTGTCGTGCGGTGTCTGCGGTGGCGAAGGCTGCCGGACGTGCAGGTACTCCGGCTGGCTCGAGATGGGCGGCTCCGGCATGGTCGACTCGCGCGTGTTCCAGAACGTCGGGCTCGATCCGGAGCAGTGGAGTGGATTCGCGTTCGGCGTCGGGATCGAGCGCGTCACGCAGCTCCGTCACGGCATGGCCGAAATCCGCCCGCTCTGGTCGCCCGACCTCCGCGCGCTGAGACAGTTTTGAGAGTTCCGGTCTCCTGGCTACGCGACTACGTCGCGGTCGACATGCCGCTTCCCGAGCTGGCTGACCGGCTCAGCATCTCCGTCGCCGAGGTCGAGGGTGTTCTCCATCGCGGTGTCCCGAACGAGGACGGCAACCTCGGATTGTTCCGCGTCGGCCGTGTCGTCGAGGCGGGCAAGCACCCGAGCGCCGACCGGCTACAGCTCTGCCAGGTCGACGTGGGCGAGGGCGATGTGCGCCAGATCGTGTGCGGCGCGTGGAACTTCGGTGCGGGAGCGGCCGTCGCGGTCGCACTTCCCGGAGCCGTGCTTCCAGACGGTCGCAAGCTCGAGTCGACGAAGCTTCGCGGCGAGCTCTCGAACGGCATGATCCTTGCGGAAGACGAGATCGAGCTCGGTGTCGACCACGCCGGGATCATGCTCCTGCCTGACGAGTGGGAGCCGGGCACGCCGCTCGCGGACAAGCTGGCCCTCACCGAGGACATCCTGCTCGTGGAGTCGACCGGGAACCGTCCTGATCTGCTGTCCGTGTACGGCATAGCTCGTGAGGTCGCCGCGCTCTACGGGCTCGAGCTCGCTCCGCCGCCCGGGAACGATCCGACGAGAAGTGGGGGAGACAAGAGCCTCGACCTCCGCGTCGATGACTTCGACGGCTGCCCGCGCTACGTCGGCCGGCTGTTTTGCGACGTAGCGATCGGGCCGTCGCCGGCCTGGCTGCGCACCCGGCTCAGCGATGCAGGCATGCGGCCGATCACGAACGTCGTCGACGTTACGAACTACGTCATGCTCGCGCTCGGCAATCCGCTCCATGCCTTCGACTACGCGACGCTCGCCGAGTCGCGGATCGTCGTCCGTCGAGCAAAGAAGGGCGAGGAGCTGCGCACGCTCGACGGCGAGCTCCGCAAGCTCGACCCCGACGATCTGTTGATCGCCGACGCGAAACGATCGATTGCGCTCGCAGGGATCATGGGCGGTGAGGAGACCGAGATCACGGAGGCGACCACTGACGTCTTACTCGAGGCAGCCAACTTCGATGCGTACACGATCTTTCGCACGTCCGAACGCCTCCGTTTGCGTACCGAGGGCTCGAACCGCTGGGAAAAGGGCGTCGATCCGTATCTCGCGCCGGTGGCGGCAACCATGGCGACCGAGCTCATCGTCGAGCTGGCGGGCGCGCGCTGGGTCGGTCACGGGGACGTGCAGGAACAACTGCCCGAGCGTACGGCGATCAGGTACAGGCCTGAACGAGCGGACGAGTTGATCGGGATCGAGACGTCCTCGGAGGAGCAGCACGCGCTCCTGCGCAGGCTCGAGTTCGACGTGAAGGACGCAGAGGTGATCGCGCCGACGTGGCGAGCGCGCGACGTCACCCGTGAGGTCGACGTCGTCGAGGAGATCGCGCGCTTCCGTATGGACCAGGTTCCGTTCACCTATCCGCTGCGACGGGAGATGTTCGGCCGCCTCACGCGTAACCAGAGATTCCAGCGTCGCGTGGAAGAGTTTCTCTCCGGGGTCGGCTTCTCCGAGGTGTATACGGCCTCGCTCGTCGAGCGGGATTTCGATCGGGAGGCGCTACGCCTCCTCGAGCCGATCAGCGGCGAGCTCGCCGTTCTTCGGACGACGCTCCTGCCCAGTCTCGTCGAGGCCGCGCGCCGAAACGCGGAACTCGGGAACGAGCGGATCGACCTCTTCGAGATTGCGCGTGTCTACCTGCCGTCGGGCGGGCCACTGCCGACCGAGCGCATCCACGTCGCGGGGATTGCGCAGGGAGGCTTCTCGCGCGCCAAAGGCGTTGTCGAGGCGCTCGCCGAAGCGCTCGAGTTCGAGGCGCCTTTCCGCGCCGAGCCACACGCGTTGTTCCACCCGTCGCGTTCCGCTGCCACCACGGGCGGGGCGGTCGGAGAGCTGCACCCGTCGCTGCTCGAGGGTGAGTGGTGTGGCTTCGAGCTCTTCGTGGACGAGCTGGCGGCTGCCGCTCACGAGCCGGTGCAGTTTCGCGAGATCGGCGCGTATCCCGCTGTACACCAGGACATCGCCGTCGTCGTCGACGCGGGCGTGCGAGCCGCCGAGCTGCTGGCTGCTGCACGCAAAGCGGCCGGGCCGGACCTCCGCGAGGCCCGCTTCCTGAGCGACTACCGCGACCCGCCGATCCCCGCCGGAAAGAAGTCGATCGCCTTCTCGCTCACCTTCCAGTCCGCTGAGCGGACCCTGACGGACGAGGATGCTGCAGAGCTCCGAAATCGCATCGTTTCAGCGCTGGAGCAGGCGTTCGAAGCCAGACTCCGTACCTAAATCGAGGGAAATCCAGGGAAAAAGGCCTTTCAAGTATCCATATGAATTGCTCGTCCGTTTCTCGGCTCGCAAGCTCCCACTCACGAAACCGAGGAGAGAAACGAGCTGACCAAGCGGATTGCGAGCCTGACTGGTGGCCTCTTGCTGGCCATTGGCGTTGCCGCGTTCACGGGATCCGCTCTCGCGGGCAAGGGCACGGCAAAGGCAATGGCCAGGCTTCGGTTCCCGCGGGCCAGACCGGCGTCGACCAGAACGCCTCCGCCTCCCAGTCGGGCGTGAAGCCCGACAGCATCACTGCCAACGGCAACAAGCCCACGTCGTGCTCCACTGGTGGTGGAACCGGCTCCAGTGCCACGTGCACGTCGGGCGGAGGAGCGAATGCCGCGACCGCGCAGACGGCCGGCAAAGGGCAGCTCGGGTAACGCGAGCAGCTCGACGAGCACGAGCTCGACCACCGGTTTGTCGAGCAACACTTCCGTGTCGAACAGCTCGTCCGTGTCGGTTTCGTACTCGCACAGCTCGAGCGCGAGCGCGGCGAAGGGTTCGAAGGCGAGCACTGGCTCGGCTGCAGGCAGCGGTGTCCAGGGATCGACGTCTTACACCGCCTCGGGCAGAAGATCGTCGAGGTCGGTCCGGCGACGTTCACGGTCACCGACCGCAGCCGCACCGACAACTTCCACCTGACCGGTCCCGGCGTGAACAAGAAGACTGGTGTCGCGTTCCGCGGACGGGTGAGCTGGAACGTGACGTCCAGCCGGGGACCTACTCGTACCGCTCGGACAAGCACAAGAGCTTGCGCGGCTCGTTCGTCGTCAGGCTCCCCGCCTAGCGAGCTTTACGAGGCCGGCCCGCTCGCCGCCGGCAGCGCGGATATCCGCCTGGCGGTCCAGCTCGGCGTTGAGCTCCGCGCCGAAGAGCAGC
>JACDEU010000036.1 GCA_013816245.1 Actinomycetota bacterium
GTCGACAAGGGCTACGACCCGGCCATGGGTGCGAGGCCGCTGCGCCGCGCGATCCAGCGCGTGATCGAAGATCCGCTCGCCGACTTCGTGCTCGGACGGACGCTTGAGCGTGGCTCGACGATCCTTGTCGCACGCAAGGGCGAGACCGAAGAGGTCGACATGACGGTCATCCCGGGCGAGGTGACGCCGGAGAAGATCCTCGTCCCCCCGGAGGAGCCTGTGGCTTCAGGCGCGGACGATTCAGACTCCGTCGAGGAATAAGCCCTGTCGGGGCTTGGGCCTGGGCGAAGAAATCTCGGGCTCGTGCACCGCGCCCGTCGGCCCCTCTCACGGCGCCTCCGGGTCGTAGAGGAGGGCGACGTCACGCTGCGGAGGCCGTAGCGATACCGCGCGGGGCGAGCGGTACCGAAAAACGGGGATCGAGTCCGAGCAGCTCGCCCCGGCTGGCACGAGCATTCGCGGCAGGTGCAATGGAGGATCGAACGCCGACGCCGGCTGTCCAATGACGTCGAGTTCGGCAGACGTACGGCCTGCGTGGCGGACTTCCTCGACCGACGGTAGGTAGAGCTTCAAAGCAGCACGCTCGTGTGCCGGAGAGACGAGAATGGCGCGTGGCCGTCCGGTGCTGTTCAGACAGCGTGCGACTCCGCGCCAATCCTGACGCGCATAGTGTCGCCCGCTTGTCACCTTGATCGAGATGGTCGTGGAGAGCACGACTAGTGCGACGGCCGCACACACTGAGACAGCACGCAGCCAGGGACGGAGCGGCGCTTCGGTTGCCAGTCCCGCGCCTAACGCGATTGCGAACGGAACCCATGCCGCAATGACGTTTCGGAACAGGAAGTAGTCACTACCGAGCGTGGCCGGAATCAGTGGCAGCAGGAACGAAGCGCCGCCAAGACCTGCAGCTAACGCCGCGCTTCGACGTTCTCGGCGCGTGCTCAACAGCAAGACGGCGCCAAGCCCGAGCACGATTACGCCGCCGATCGTCCACCAGACATGAGCGGTCGAGAAGGGCCCGACCACGAGCCAGCGAGCTGCACTCTCCAACCGTATGCGCAGAGGAATGCGACCGATCCAATCGTTCAGGGAGGTGTTCGCCTGGTGGTACGCGAGTGGAAAGACTGCGACTGCAGCGAGCCCGACGCCGGCGAACGGAAGAGTCGCGAGTCGCCGGCGCCTGCGCGATGAGGCGAGCACCGCTGCCTCCGCAGCGACCAGGAAGAGCGCGAAGTACTCCGTCCACAGGGCGAGCGCTGCCGAGGCTGCCCACAGGCTGAGCACTCCGCGCGTCGGCCGCTTCAACGCTCGTCCGCAGAGAGCCACGGAGACTGCACCCAGGAGGACGAGCAGCGAATAAGCGCGAGCCTCCTGCGAGTACCAGACGAGAAACGGGCTTGCGGCGGTCAGTGCAGCGGCAAGGAGACCGGCGCGGGCCGAGACGAGTTCACGGCCCGCCGCGAAAGCCGCCGGTATGGCCAGCGTCCCGAATATCGCGGAAAGAGAACGTAGGCCAACTTCGCTGGTGCCGAAGAGCTTTGTCCACGCCCACCCGACGACGTAGTACAGCGGCGGCGTCGACTCGGTCCCTGCGGAGAGTCGAATCATGTGGAGGAGCGGTTCCCGTACGAGGCCAACCGTTACCGCTTCGTCGTACCAGTAGCTCTGCCGTCCTAGCGTGGCGAATCGCAGGAGACCGCCGAGGGCCGTGATGGCCGCGACTGCCAACGCGGTGCGAGACCCGAGCAACGGACGCCTGAGCCCCTCGGCGTTCGCGAGGAGCTTCCGCCTTAGCTCCGCACAGCGGCGCCTCTGCCAACGAGCGGTGAGGGGGTCGTAGCCTGCCGCGAAGATCCTGTTCCTGAGGGACACGACGAAAGACTACGCCACTGTCCGCGCGAGTCATCGTGCCGACCTGCGCAGGTATCGCAACGATGCTCTCGGTGCGGGTGAGGACGCGATTCTTTATCGGACCGAGGTGCTCGCTATCATCGGTGCACTATCGGATCTGGTCGTCGACGTGCACGCCATCCGGGAATGGCTCGAGGGAGGCGATGAAGAGGAAGAGAATCAAGAGAGATCGTGAGCTCTCGGGGCGTGAAGGAACGCCCATCCCGGAGTCAGCTCGAAGACTTCGAGAGCTCTACGAACGGGGAATGGCCGAGCTCGACGAGCGCCGGAAGCTCGACCCGGACGCCCGCTAAGCCTCGATCACGCGGACCAGGGATGCGGAGGGCGGCCTTCAGTGCCGACTTTCTGGACATGGCCGCCATCCTGATCCTCGTCGCGCGATCCTCGGTTTGCTCTTCGCGGGACGACGCCGGCCGCAAGCCGCGCCGCCGGAAGCAAGCCGCTCTTCAGCCCCCAGCTCTGGCAGCTCGCACGTCGCGCTTGCCTTGCCACTCTGCGCAGCCCAGGTTCCGACGCTCGCGAAACTCATAGCCGTTGTCGCGACGATATCGGCGTTCAGCTTCTCGGTCTTTCGCGCCCGCCACGCGCACGACTTCGACGACCTGCACTTTCAATTCAGAGTCGTCACGGTCCCGTCAGGACCGACTCGTAGACTGGCCAGGTGGCCAAGCCCGCCATCAACTATGCCTGCACCGACTGCGGCTACACCGCCGGGCGCTGGTTCGGGAAGTGTCCCGGGTGCGACGCATTCGGCACCCTCGTCGAGGACGTCGTCGGCGGCCCCTCCAGCAAGGCGCAGCAGCAACCGCTGCTGCGCCTCGTCGACGTCAAGGCCGACGAGGCCACTCGGATTCCGACAGGCGTTCCGGAGTTCGATCGCGTCCTCGGCGGTGGGCTCGTGCCGGCTTCGGTGGTGCTCGTCGGCGGCGAGCCGGGGGTGGGGAAGTCGACGCTGTTGCTGACCGCGCTCGCGGCGATGTCCAGGGACCGGCGGGCACTGCTCGTCACGGGCGAGGAGTCGGTAGCGCAGGTGAAGCTCCGCGCCGAGCGGCTCGGAGGCGGGGACAAAGTCGAGATCCTGGCTGAGACCGAGCTCGAGACCGTTCTCGCGACGCTCGAGGCCGAGCGGCCCGACGTCTGCGTGATCGACTCGGTGCAGACTCTGTACTCGTCGGAGGTCGGGTCGGCTCCCGGCTCCGTTGCGCAGGTGCGTGAGGCCGCCGGACGGATGATGCGCGCCGCGAAGGAGCTCTGCGTCGCGACGATTCTCGTCGGCCACGTGACGAAGGACGGCTCGGTCGCCGGTCCGCGCGTGCTCGAGCACCTCGTCGACTGCGTGCTGCAGTTCGAGGGCGACCGCTATCACGCTCATCGCGTGCTGCGCGCGACCAAGAACCGCTTCGGCTCGACCAACGAGCTCGGCGTTTTCGAGATGACCGGAACTGGCCTCGTCGGAGTCCCGGATCCGTCGGAGCTGTTCGGCCGGGCGGCCGGGAGCGAGATCGGCTCTGCGGTTGCATGCGCGCTCGAGGGAACGCGCCCGATCCTGCTCGAGATCCAGTCCCTTGTCGCGCCGAGCGATCTCGCGATGCCGCGGCGTGTCGCTACCGGCGTCGATCCGAAGCGGCTCGCGATGATCGTCGCCGTCCTCGGACGGCACGCGAAGATCGCACTCGGCAGCGCCGACGTCTTCGTCAACGTCGCCGGTGGTGTGCGGATCGACGAGCCGGGTGCGGATCTTGCCGTCGCGCTCGCGATCGCCTCCGCCGCGAAGGGCGTGCCGACGCATGAGAGCCTCGCGGCGTTCGGCGAGATCGGGCTGACGGGACGTTTGCGCCCGGCGGCGCAGGCGGACCGTCGGCTCGAGGAGTGCGCGAAGCTCGGGCTGAAGACGGTGATCGCTCCTGCGGACACGCCGACGACCGGCGCGCGCAAGCTCCAGGTGGTGCAGGCAGAGACGCTGCCGAAGGCCATCGCCGCCGGGCTCAGTTAGCGTCGTCTCCCGTGCTCTTCCGTCGTGTCGGCCAGAGGCCCGTGCTGGCCGTGCTAGTCGCGGCGGTCGGGATCGCGTTCTCGGGGATCCTCTTCAGGCTCTCGCACGTGTCCGCGTCGACCGGCGCGTTCTATCGCTGCGTGTGGGCGCTGCCGCCGCTCTTCGTGCTCGCCCACCTCGAGGATCGCCGCTACGGAAAACGCAACCGGCGCGCAGTCTTGCTCGCGTGGCTCGCAGGCGCATTCTTCGCGGCTGATCTGATCCTCTGGCACAACGCGATCGAGCTCGTCGGCGCCGGCCTCGCGACCGTCCTCGGCAACACGCAGGTCGTGCTAGTCGGCCTGCTCGCCTGGGCTCTCCTCGGTGAGAAGCCGCAGCGCTCGTCACTTGTCGCGATTCCCATCGTGGGCTTCGGGGTCGTCCTCATCTCCGGCGCGCTCGAACAGGGTGCGTACGGATCGAATCCGCGGCTCGGCGCGATCTACGGCGTCCTCACGGGCGTCGCCTATGCGGGCTTCCTGCTCACGCTGCGACAGGGGAGCAAGGATCTGCGCCGCCCGGCCGGACCGCTGTTCACGGCGACGCTCTCCTCTGCGATCGGCTGCGCGGCGATCGGACTGGTGATCGGCGACCTGGACCTGACGCCTTCGCTGTCCGCGACGGGCTGGCTCGTGGTGCTTGCGCTCTCGTCTCAGGTTCTCGGCTGGCTGCTGATCTCGAGCTCGCTGCCGCGGCTTCCCGCAGTCGTGACCTCGATCCTGCTGACCCTGCAGCCCGTGTTGTCGGTGATCTTCGCGGCGCTGATTATCGACGAGTCGCCGTCGAGGCTGCAGCTCGCGGGAGCGGGCTGCATCCTCGCCGGCCTGATCGTCGCAACGGTCGGGCGCCGCCAGGTCTCAATGTCGGAACCCGAGCTTGCCTGCTGAGCGTGGCAAACTGGCTGTGATGCCGGAAGCACAGGCCGCTCTGGGCTTTACGCGCACGCCGTCGGAGAACGATCCGCGGCGTGACCCAGAACTGCTGGCTGCGCTCCGCCGGATCGCGCCCGGCACGGAGCTGCGCCAGGGGATGGACGACATCATCCGTTCCCGCGAGGGCGCGCTCATCGTGATCGGCGACCCGAACGAGCTGTCGTTTCTCTTCTCCGGAGGCATCCGCCTCGACGTCGCCTTCACCGCACAGCTTCTCTACGAGGTGGCGAAGATGGACGGCGCGATCATCGTCAATCCCTCGCTGACGAAGCTCGCCTACGCGAACGTCCAGCTGATGCCGGATCCGACGATCCCCTCGGTCGAGACCGGGACGCGGCACCGCACCGCGGAGCGCGTCGCGAAGCAGACGGGCGCGCTCGTGATCTCGATCTCGCAGCAGCGCGCGACGATCTCCGCCTACGTGGGCCCGACCCGCTACCAGCTCGAGGCCGTGCCCGAGGTGCTGGCGAAGACGAACCAGGCCCTTGCCACGCTCGACACGTACGGGCAGCGGCTACAGCAGGTACTGGCGCGCCTGACCGCGCTCGAGTTCCAGGACGCGGTCGTGCTCGACGACGTGCTCGTCGTTCTTCAGCGCGCGGAGATGACGACGCGGATGGCCGCGGAGATCGAGCGGGACTGCGTCGAGCTCGGAGCCGAGGCACGGCTGATTCAGATGCAGCTGGACGAGCTCATCGGAGAGGTTCCGGCAGAGCGTGCGATGGTCGTCTACGACTACCACGTCGACGGCGCGGGCCCCCGTGCCGAGCTTGCGCTCGAGGGACTGCATGCGCTGCCGTACCGCCAGCTGCTCGGGTCAGAGCGACTGGCCGAGCTGCTCGCGTTTTCGCGCGACGTGAATCCGCACGACCACTCGGTGACGCCGCGCGGTTTCCGGATCCTCTCGCGCATCCCGCGTCTGCCGGAAGGCGTCGTCAAGAAGGTCGTGGGCGGTTTAGGCGATCTCGACGCGATTGTTCGCGCGTCGCAGCGCGATCTCGAGGCGATCAGCGGCGTCGGCGCCGTGCGCGCGCGTGAGATTCGCGAAGGTCTGCGGCGGCTTCAGGAGCAGAACCTCGTGGAGAGGTACCCGCAGCTCTGAGGCGGGCTCGCGGTCTCGCCGCGGCCTACGCGGTCTTCGGATTGTTCTGGGGCTCGTGGGCTGCCTGCCTGCCGGCGATCCAGAGCGCCACCGGCGCGCGCGATGCACAGCTCGGGCTGGCGCTGCTTTGTGTCGCCCTCGCCGCTCTGCCGGCCATGCTCGTCGCGGGACGGTTGTCCGACGCATTCGGCGGCGCGCGGCTCGTCCCGTTCTTTCTCGTCTTCTTCGGGCTGATCGCGACCTTGCCGGGCCTGGCGCGCTCGGTCGGCGCGCTCGTCGCCTTTCTCGCATTGATCGGGATCGCGACCGGGCTCCTCGACATCTCGATCAACAGCCACGCGTCGCGGCTCGAGGCGATGCACGGGATCCGGATCATGGACGGCCTGCACGCCGCGTTCTCGGCCGGTGTCGTCGTCGGCGGCGTCGGCGCCGGTCTATTGCGGCACGCGGGCGCACATCCGTCTTGGATCCTTGCCGGCGTTGCCTGCTTCGGGGCCTCGGCGGCGCTGCTGAACCGCGGGCCGTATCCGGAGCCTGCTCCTCGTCAGCGCCGTGCGCGACTGGAGCGGCCGCTCGTGGTCGTCGGGCTCGTCCTCGCGCTCGCGTTCCTCGTCGAGAACGGATTGGAGGCCTGGAGCGCGCTCTTCCTCGAGCGGACGCTGCACTCCGGCCCAGCGGTCAGCGGGCTCGGGCCCGGTCTGTTCGCCGGCGCGATGGTGACGGGGCGCGTGCTGGCGCAGAAGATCGACTGGCCGTCCGTGCCCGGGCGCATGCTCTTTGCCGGGCTCGCCTCTGCGACGGGGCTTGCGATCGCGGCGACCGCGCAGCACTCGGTGGTCGCGCTCGCCGGCTTCGTCATTGCGGGCGCCGGCCTGGCGCTCTCGGCGCCGACGCTCTTCGGCCTGGCCGGCCGGCTAGGGGGCGAGGGCGGCCGCGGCGCGGCGCTTTCCACCGTGGCGATTCTCGGATATCTTGGCTTCGTCGCCGGGCCCGCCTTGATCGGGGCGGTCTCGGGCGCGACCAGCCTGCGGGGCGGATTCCTGTTCCTGTGCGCCGTGGCGGTCGTCCTGGCCGCCTGTGCGCCGATTCTCCGCCGGGTGGTGGGCGAAACCGGGGGTTAGCAGGGATTTCACCAAAATGTGGCCATTTCCAGCGCCTTTTGCTAGACTTGTCCTCCTAGGCCGGCGGAAACCCCCGCCGGCTTCGCGGTCACATAAGGACGGAAAGGGGCGGGCTTGTACAAGGTCGGCGACAAGGTGGTGTATCCACACCACGGAGCGGGAACGGTCGTAAAGAGGGAAAAGCGTGAGGTTCTCGGTGAGAAGCGCGAGTACCTGACGATCAAGATCCTTCACAACGACATGACGGTGAACGTCCCGTCCGAGAACGCCGAGGCCGTCGGCCTCCGCAAGGTGATCGGCGAGGACATGGTGAAAGTGGTCGTCAAGGCGCTCACCGGCGGCGGCACACAGATGCCCAAGAACTGGAATCGCCGCTTCAAGCACAACCGCGACAAGATGAAGACCGGCGACATCCTCGAGCTGGCGGAAGTCGTCCGAAACCTTTCCCTGCGTGACAGCGAAAAGGGTCTCTCGACCGGAGAGAAGCAGATGTTCGTGAAGGCCAAGAAGATCCTGGCCAGCGAGCTCATGTACGCAAAGGACATGGACGAGGAAGAGGCCGCGGAATGGCTCGACGGCGTTCTCGCCGGGGGCCCGAATAGCACCAGCAACGGTGGTCGCAAGAAGGCGACCGCTGCGAAGCCGGCGAAGGTCGCTTCGAAGACCGCCGCGAAGCCGAAGGCCAAGCCGGCCGCGGCGCGGAAGAAGACGACCGCCGCCAAGCCGGCCGCGAAGGCCAAGAAGTCGACGACGAAGGCGCGCGCCTCCTCGAGGTGAGCGTCTGGGCCGTCCTCGCTGCAGCGGGTAGCGGCGAGCGGCTCGGTGCAGATCGGCCGAAAGCGTTCGCCCGTCTGGGCGACGAGCCGCTGCTCGCGGAAAGCCTGCGGCGGCTCGACGCTTCCGACTGGGTCGAGTTCATCGTCGTCGCGGCGCCGCCCGGATGGGAAGAGCCCGTGATCCTGCTCGCCGAGGAGCTCGGCTGCAGCAAGGTGAGCGCCGCGGTGGTTGGTGGAGAGACGCGCGGTGAGTCCGTCGCGCGGGCGCTCGCGGAGGTGCCGGAGGATGCCGCCGTCGTCCTCGTGCACGATGCGGCGCGGCCCTTGCTCGAGGACGACGTGATCGAGCGGGTGCTGACGGCGTTGAACGAGGGCTGGGACGGGGCCGTTCCCGGGTTGCCGGTCGCGGACACCGTGAAGCGCGTCGAGGGAGACCGGGTGGTCGAGACGTTGCGGCGCGACGAGTTGCGCGCCGTTCAGACGCCGCAGGCGTTCGTTGCCTCGGTTCTGCGTGAGGCCTACTCGGCGGGTGACGTTCGCGCAGCGACCGACTGCTCGTCTCTGGTGGAGGCGCGCGGCGGTCGGGTGAAGGTTGTCGAGGGCGATCCGAGGTTGATCAAGATCACGGACGGCGCGGATCTCGAGCGCGTTGCCGCACTTCTGTGATCGTCGACTACCACATGCATCTCCGCAACGGGCGCGAGGAGATTGCGCTTGCCACGTGGACAGTAGATCCCTTCGTCTCGGCGGCACGTGCTGCGGGCGTCGACGAGATCGGCTTCACGGAACACATCTACTACTTCAAGCAGGCTCGTGCTCTCCTGGATCATCCGTACCAGACTGAGCGGTGCGTGTACGAGATCGAGCCGTACGTGGCGGCGGTCGTCGAGGCGCGCCGACGCGGCCTGCCGGTGAAGCTCGGGCTCGAGGTCGACTACGTTCCGGGTCGTGAGGACGAGACGCGCGAGATCCTGGCGCCGTATCCGTGGGACTACCTCCTCGGATCGGTGCACTTCATCGACGGGCTCGGCGTCGACGGCCAAGAGCCGCGGATGCTGGACGTGCTCGGCGTCGAGGAGTCCTGGCGCTTGTACTTCGAGACGCTGGGCGCGGCTGCTCGCAGCGGCCTGTTCGATTCGCTGTCGCATCCGGATCTCGTGAAGATCTTCGGGGAGAGCCCGGCGTCGTTCGACTACGGGCCGATCGTGGCTGCGATCGCGGAGTCGGGTGTCGCCGTCGAGGTTTCCACGGCGGGGTTGCGCAAGCCGGTGCGTGAGCTGTATCCGCATCCGGAGTTTCTCGCGGCGTGTCACGACGCGGGCGTCCCGGCGACGCTCGCGTCGGATGCGCATTCGCCGGACGTGGTGGGGCGGGACTTCGACCAGGCGCTCGAGTTGTTGCGCTCCGTGGGGTACGAGACGGTCACGGTGTTCGAGCAGCGCCGCGGGCGGCAGGAGCCGCTCGGATGAGCCTGCGGGTCGGGATGGGGGTCGATGCGCACGCTTTCGCGGACGGCGTGCCGCTCGTCCTCGGTGGCGTGACGTTCGACTCGCCGCGCGGGCTCGCGGGTCATTCCGACGGCGACGTGATCACGCATGCGCTGATCGACGCGGTGCTTGGGGCCGCCGGGCTCGGTGACATCGGCTCGCTGTTTCCTTCTGATGGGTCGACGCCCATAGGTGTTTCGTCGCTGGACCTGTTGCGCGATGCGGTGGCGCAGGTTCGTGCTGCGGGATATGCGGTCTTGAACGCGGACTGCATCCTGATCGGGGAGCAGCCGCGAATCGCCGAGCGGCGGCTGGAGATGGCGGAGGTGCTGAGCGGTCTCGTCGGCGCTCCGGTCAACGTGCGCGCGACGACGACGGACGGGCTCGGGTTCACCGGTCGAGGCGACGGGCTTGCGGCGCAGGCGGTTGCGCTCGTCGAACGCTCTTGAAGCTCGTTCGCTACGCGGACACCCCGGATCTTCAGGCGATCCGGCACGAGGTGTTATCGCAGGTGACCTTCCCCGAGTACCTGCAGAACAACGTCCCGGGCAACAAGTACTGGGGCAGGCTGTACGAGGATTTTCCGGACTTCCAGCTGGCACTCGTCGATGGTGAGGAGTTGGTGGCCGAGTTGCACTCCGTGCCGACTGCGTGGGACGGCAGTGACGCCGATCGGCCCTCCGGATGGGACGAGGGGTTCTTGCGCGCGTTCGAGAGCGGCCGCGAGCCGGATGTCTTGTGTGCACTCGCGATCTCGGTTCGGCCGGACCGGCAAGGTCACGGTTTGGCGGTGCGGATGCTCGACGCGATGCGGGCTGCCGCTCGGGCCGGAGGCTTGCGTGAGCTGATCGCTCCTGTTCGCCCGACTCTGAAGGCGAGGTATCCACTGATCCCGATCGAGCGGTATGCGGAGTGGCGTCGCGAGGATGGAAAGCATTTCGATCCCTGGATCCGCGTGCACGAGCGAATCGGCGGCGAGGTGTTCGCGGCGGCGCCGGAGTCGATGGTCATGGAGTGCCCGGTGTCGGAGTGGGAGGAGTGGACCGGCATGCGGTTCCCCGAGGACGGCGACTACATCGTTCCGGAGATGCTGGCGCCGCTCTATGTGCGTGACGGGTGCGGCCGCCACGTCGAGCCGAACGTCTGGCTACGGCACCGGCTCTAGCGGCGCTTGCCCTTGCGGGCACGTTCGAGCTGCCGGCGCATCTGCCGGTTCTGCGCGATGTTCTCGGTCTGGTCTGCGGTCGCTTCCATGTAGGCCTGGCGCTCGGATGCGCTGAGCCTTGAGAGCGCCTGCTGTGCGCGCATCGGATCCCGGGCGACGCCGGAGCGCTCGAGTTTCTTGACGGCGCTGGCGAGCTCCGGGTTCTGCCGCTCGAGTGCCGCTTGCGAGGCTTTCTTCATCAGGCCGCCGACGAGCGGAAGCTTCATGAGCCCGGCGATGATCGGCTTGAGGTAGCGCCCGCCCTTGATCCGGCCGAGAAGCGCGAACGTCCCGAGGATCAGGAGCAGGCCGGCGAGGACGTAGAGCGGGAAGAGGTAGAACCAGATGGACGCGATCACGGCGGGATCGTAGCGATCCAGCCGCGGCCCAAGGAGTCACGTCTCGTCCGACCGTCCAGGTGTCAGACGTCGAGCCGTTGGTGGCATCGCGACTCGGGACCCCGCTCGGGGCGGGCGTTTCCGGGGCGCTACTTCTCCTAGGCTGGTGTCAGACACCGTTATGGAAGCGTGACGAACTCTCCACAGGGTTGGACCCGGACGAGGCCGTCGCGGGCTAGGGATTCGACCGCCTTCCGGTCGAGCTCGCTCAGTGGACGCTTCGCCTCGGCGACCAGGCGGAGCGTTTGCGCTCGGCGCTGCCGGAACGATCCTTCGAACGGGGACTGCTTGTGCTGCGCTTCGTAGCGACGGCCCCGCGACGGGCACTCGCTTGCCAGCGGGCACTCACCGCACCGCGGGATGCGCGCCAGGCACACCGTTGCGCCGAGGTCCATCAACGCTTGTCCTGCCGCCGGTGTGAACCGATGCTGGGTGCGCTCCTGGACCCGGTTCACGTTCGTGTCGACCGGCAGGACGTCGCGGCCCAGTGCGAAGTTGCCCACCGCAGCGGCGGTGTACGGGCCGACGCCCGGCAGCTCCCTCAGGTCCTCGGGCCAGCCGTCCTCGGCGATGCGTTGTGCCGCGCGATGCAGGTTCAGTCCGCGGCGGTTGTACCCCAGGCCTTGCCACGCGCGGATCACATCCGCCGGCGGTGCCGCCGCCAGCGACTCGACGGTCGGCCAGCGCTCGAGCCATTCCAGGTAACGCGGGACGACTCGCTCGACCTGCGTCTGCTGCAGCATCACCTCGGAGACGAGGATCGCGTACGGATCCCGCGTGCGGCGCCAGGGCAGGTCGCGGCCGTGCTCCGAGAACCAGGCGAGCAAGGCGGCCTCCACGGGTCCGGACTCTAGACTGGCCACACGATGAAACGGGTCCGCTTCGCACCGAGCCCGACCGGCTCCCTGCACGTCGGTAACGCCTTGAGCGCCGTTGCCAACCGTGGTCTCGGGGACTGGATGCTGCTCCGGATCGACGACACCGACCCGCAGCGAAACGTGCCGGGCGGCGAAGAGGAGATCATCCGTGACCTCGAGTGGCTCGGGCTCAGCTGGGAGGACGGGCCGGTTCGCCAGAGCGAGCGGCAGGGGCGTTATGCCGAAGCCGGCGCGCAGCTGGGCGAGCGTTTCGACGGGATCACGCTGCTTCGGGAGGACGGCACCGCGACGTACCACCTCGCGAGCGTCGTCGACGATGCAGACTTCGGCATCACGCACATCGTCCGCGGCTTCGACCACCGGCCGAACGAGGACCTGCACCGCCGGCTGTTCCAGGCCCTCGGCGCGACGCCGCCGGAGTTCGTGCATCACGGGCTCATCCTCGGCGAGGACGGCAAGAAGCTTGCAAAGCGTGCCCCAGGCGCGGCGGTCGCGTCGCTGCGCGAAGCAGGCATTCCCGGGGAAGCGGTACGCCGCTACCTCGAAGAGCTGGGCGTCCCGGAGCACGACGTGCACTACGACTTGCCGCGGATCCGGCGGCTAGCGATCGAAGCGATCGAGGCGATGGACGACGCGGAGCTCGCGAAGCACGCCGACGCGCCGGTCGAAGTCGTCCCGGCGCTGCGCGGCGCGCGCGACCTCAATGAGGCGCGCGAGTACGCCAAGGCGATCCTGACGACGCCCGCACCGATCAAGGTCGACGCTGCGGAGACGCTCGAACGTTTCCGCGAGCTTGTCGAGCGAACGAACGGCACGCTCGACGCACGCGCGCTCGTCCGGGAGCTCAAGGCAGTCGGCGGAAACCTGAAGGCGGTTCGACTCGCCTTGACCGGTCAGGAGCGCGGCCCGGAGTTGTGGGCCGTGATCGCCGCGCTACCGCGCGACGAAGCACTGCGCAGGATCGATGCAGCTCTATGACACGCTGACACGGGGGAAGCAGGAGCTTCCACCGCCGCCCGCGCCCGTTCGCATGTACTTCTGCGGGCCGACCGTCTACCAGCGCGCGCACATCGGCAACGCGCGGCCGTACATCCTTGGCATGTGGCTGCGCAGCTGGCTGCGTTCCCGTGGCTACGACGTGACGCTCGTCCACAACATCACGGACATCAACGACAGGATCTACGAAGCCGCGCCGGGCGCGAGCGCCGAGCTCGCAGCGCGTGCGACGCAGTGGTACCTCGAGGACACCGATCTGCTCGGGCTCGGCCGTCCCGACGCGCTGCCGAAGGCGAGCGAAGTCGTACCCCAGATCGTGCGCTTCATCTCGGACCTGATCGAGGGCGTCCACGCGTACGAGTCCGAGGGCGACGTCTATTTCCGCGTCGCGTCCTTCCCGGAGTACGGCCGCCTGTCGGGACAGCGCCCCGACCAGGTCGAGGAGCAGGGGCCCAATGCGCGTAAGGATGACCCGCGCGACTTCGCGTTGTGGAAGGCGAACAAGCCCGACGAGGACACCTGGTGGGACTCGCCCTGGGGCCGAGGCCGGCCCGGCTGGCACATCGAGTGCTCCGTGATGGCGGAAGAGCTGCTCGGGCCTGCATTCGAGATCCACGGCGGCGGGCTCGACCTCGTCTTCCCGCACCATGAGAACGAGCTCGCGCAGTCACGCGCCCTCGGCCACGACTTTGCGCAGATCTGGACGCACAACGGCCTGCTCCGCTTCACCGGCTCGAAGATGTCGAAGTCCGAGGGCAACGTCGTCACGATCCGCGACGCGATCGAGAGGTGGGGACGTGAGACGGTGCTCGTCTTCTTCCTCACCGCGCATTGGTCGAAGCCGATCGATTTCTCCGACGAGACACTTGTCTCGGCAGCCGCGCGTGTCGACGGGTTCCGCGAGGTCTTCCGCGGCCCATTCCAAGCCGCGCCCGCGCGAGCCTGGGAAGGGTTCGAGGCGGCGCTCGACGACGACTTCAACACACCGGATGCGCTCGCGGTGATGCACGGCTTTGGCCGAGACCACGAGCTCCTTCGTCGCGCACTCGACGTCTTCGGACTCGCGTCGCTTGCAGAAACCGCGGAAGCGCCGAGCGAGATCGTCGAGCTTGCAAAGCAACGCCAGGAGGCGCGCGCCGCGCGCGACTTCGACGAAGCGGATCGCCTCCGTACCAAGATCGAGGCGGCAGGGTGGGAGGCGCGCGACGTGGCCGATGGATTCCAGCTCGTCCCGCGATGACGCGCGACCAGCTCTACGGACGCCGCCCGGTGCGGGAAGCGCTGCGCGGGCCGCGCGAGGTGCTCGAGCTCTGGGCGACGGAGCGTGCGGTGAAGTCCGAGCCCTGGCTCAGCGAGGTCGAGCGCCCGCGACTGCAGGTCAAGCCCGAGCGCGAGCTGAGTGACGCGGCGGGAACGCGGGATCACCAGGGCGTCCTCGCCTGGTGCGAGCCCTACAAGTACGCCGACGGCTGGGAGCTCGCCGCGGCAGAGCGGCCGCTGCTCGCCTGCCTCGATCAGGTCACCGACCCGCGCAACCTCGGCGCAGTGATCCGTAGTGCAGAGGGAGCGGGGGCGACGGGAGTCGTCGTCCCGGCGCACGGCGCGGCCACTGTGACGCCCGCGGTCGCGCGTGCGTCCGCGGGTGCGATCGAACACCTTCCGGTTGCGGTCGTCCCGAACCTCGCGCGCTACCTCAGCGAGGTGAAGCGCGGCGACTTCTGGATCTACGCCGCAACCGGCGACGCGAAGACGTCGATGTGGGACGCCGATTTGACCGGGGGCGTCGCGCTCGTCTTCGGTGCCGAGGGCAAGGGCCTGCGGCCGCTCGTGCGCAAGACGTGCGACGACGCGATCTCGATCCCGCTCGCGGGCAACGTCGAGTCGCTGAATGTCAGCGTCGCGGCCGCGCTGCTGCTCTACGAGGCCAGGCGGCAGCGTGGCTGACCCGACGCTCTATCTCTTCGACGGGCACAACCTCCTCCACGCCGGGAACTACACGGATCTGCGCCAGCTTCGCGACGAGCTCGCGAGCTTCGTCGCGCTCATGGGCGCGCGAGGTTTCCTGGTGTTCGACGGTTCGGGCGCAGACGAGGCGTACGGGCCGCTCGAAGTCCGTTACGCGAAGAACGCGGACACGATGCTCGAGCGCCTCGCCGCGGAGAACCGCGGCCCCGAGGTCGTCTGCCTCGTCTCGTCGGACGCCGCCGTGCGTGGGACATCGGGCCAGGAAGTGCAGAAGCGCTCCTCCGCCACCTTCCTCGGGGATCTCGAGGCGGTCACGCACACCGAGAACCCCCCGCACCATCTGCGCGACACGCTCGACCCGGAGACGCGGGAGGAGCTAGAGCGGATGCGCCGCGGTGGGGGCTAGCCCGCGCAGTCTTCGCCGACCGAGTCGGCGGCGCCGGGCAGCCGTCCAAGCAGTCCGGCGAGCTGGTCGATCTCTTCCGAGCTGAACCGCTCCTCGAAGAATGTCCGCACGCCGGTGAGGTGAGAGTCCGATGCTTCCTGCAGCTTCGCCCGGCCGGCGTCGGTGAGGACGGCGTAGGTGACGCGCCGGTCGCTCGAACAGGAGGCCCGCTCGACCCAACCGGCCTGTTCGAGGCCGTCCAGCAGCCGGGTCACACCGGAAGGGGTCAGGATCAGACGCTCGGCGAGGTCGACCCGCCTCATCCGGCCCTCGTCGGCCCGGGCCAGGTGGAGGAGGGCCTCGTAGTCGTTGATCGTCAGCCCGTGCTCGGCCACGAGCTGGGCGCTCAGGGCACGGGTGGCCGAGGCGTGCCCCCGGAGGAGGCGTACCCAGGCATTCAAGGCAGAAGCTTGTTGGGTCAATACTTGACTAGACAATCTTTCCTCGCTACTATTACTTGATTACTCAACTATAGCGTACTCAAGGAGGAGTGTAAATGAGCATCACGACAGACACCCGCACGGCCCTGCCCGTCGGCACCTGGACACTCGATCCGGTCCATTCGACAATCGGCTTCGAAGTCGACTACCTCGGCGGCACCTTCCGCGGCCAGTTCCGCGAGACGGAGGCCAAGCTCGTCGCGGAGGGCGACGGCCCGGTGCTCATCGGCTCGGCGAAGGTCGCGAGCGTGGACGTGAAGGACGAGAACCTGAACGCCCACCTGCAGTCCCCCGAGTTCTTCGACGCAGAGCGCTACCCGGAGCTCAGCTTCGAGTCCAGCGAGATCGAGAACGACGGTGACGAGGTCCTCATCCACGGCGGCATCACGATCCGGGGCATCGAGAAGCCCGTCGAACTGAGGGGCACGATCAGCGAGCCGATCACCGACTACACCGGTCGCGAGCGGATCGGGCTGAGGCTCGAGACGACTGTCGACCGCACCGAGTTCGGTGTCGACTGGAACGCACCGCTTCCCGACGGCAACCCGGCGCTGACGAACGACGTTTCGCTCGCCGCCGAGCTTTACCTCGTCAAGAAGGCGTAGAGGGATGAAGATTCTTGCGGTCTCTGGCAGCCTGCGCCGGGACTCGTACAACACGAAGCTCCTCCGCGCGGCGGAGGAGCTTCTCCCTATGGACGTCGAGCTCGAGCTCTACGACGGGCTCAAGGCGGTCCCGCCCTACGACGCGGAGGACGACGTCGAGCCGGCGCCCGCAGCAGTCGCCGCCCTGCGTCAGGCCTTCGCCGACGCGGACGGAATCCTCATCGCCACGCCGGAGTACAACTCGTCCGTTCCGGGCGGACTCAAGAACGCGCTGGACTGGGTCTCCCGCCCCCTGATGAAGAATGCGCTCCGGAACAAGCCGGTCGTCGTGGTTGGGGCGAGCACGGGAGCCGTCGGCGCGGTCTGGGCCCAGGGCGAGCTCAGGAAAGTCCTCTCGGCCATCGGCGCGAGGGTGGTCGACGCCGAGGTGGCGGTCGGTCACGCTCACACCAGGTTCGATGAGGACGGCCGGCTCACCGACGACGCGATGCGCGAGCAGCTCGGCGAGACGGTCGATGCGTTGCTGTTGGCGATGCACACGAGGGCGCTCGTTCTGGCCTGACGAACATACGTTCGTAACATCCTGGGTCCATTGCAAACGTCTTGTAAAGCGCGGCGGTCCTTGCTATCTTCTCCCTCAACCTTAGGGTGAGACTTCGTGTCTTGCCCCTGACCCGGGGGAGGCCAGGATGGCCGCACGACCGGCAACCGCCGCCCAGAAAGCCGAGAGGGAGCTCCTTGATCTACAGCTCGTCATGCGCGCGCGAAACGGCGACAGCGCTGCTCTCGACGCCCTGATCCGGCGCTACACCGGGTTCGTACGCCTAAAGGCGAGCTCCTACTTCCTCGCCGGGGGCGACTCCGAGGATCTCGTCCAGGAGGGCCTGATCGGCCTCTACAAGGCGGTTCGCGACTTCCGGGCGGATAAGGAGACCTCGTTCCGGAGCTTCGCCGAGCTCTGCGTCACCCGCCAGATCATCACGGCGATCAAGACGGCGACGCGGTTCAAGCACGCCCCGCTGAACACCTACGTGTCCTTCAGCCACACCCCCGCCGGCCAGGAGTCGGACAGCGAGTGCACCCTCGGCGACGCCCTCCCGGGCCCGAGCGTAAATGATCCCTCGGTCTGCGTCATCTCCACGGAGGAGCTCCAGAGCCTCGTTTTCACGCTTGGGAGCGGCCTTTCGGAACTCGAGGCGGATGCCCTCCGGCTCTATTTGGAGGGTGAATCCTACGAGCAGATGGCGGAAGATCTAGGCTGTGACACGAAGACGATCGATAACGCGCTCCAGCGGGTAAAGAGGAAGATCCTCCAGCACCAGAAATCCCGGCAAGTCCTGCTTTAAATCGCTTAAAAACGGGAATCCTGGGGCACATTCGTTCGTTGATAGACGTGCGGGGCCTCTAGGCGTCGTCCGGATTGGACCGCCGCAAAGGCCCCAGAACCAAGAACCAAGAACCGAGAGAGGAGCTGAACCAAGCTGACGAACCTTGCTGAACTTGATTTGCAGTCGTTTCTCCATGAGGCCGAGGACCTTGGCAGCATCGAGGAGACGACCCTCGAGGCGTTCGCCGTGGCGAACGAGCTCGAGGAAGAGGACCTGATCGAGCTCCGCGCGGAGCTCGAGGAAAAGGGCATCGAAATCGTCCCTCACGAGGAGGACGCGCCGGCACCCCGCGTGCGGGCTGCAGCAGAAATTTCCGGAACGACGGACAGTCTGACGCTGTTCATGAACGCTGCCGGTCGATATCAGCTGCTCACCGCCGCCGAGGAAGTCGCGCTCGCGAAGCGCGTCGAGCGCGGTGACCGCGCTGCCAAGGAGCGGATGATCAATTCGAACCTTCGCCTGGTGGTCTCGATTGCCAAGCGCTACCAGGGTCGCGGCATGCAGCTGGGCGATCTGATCCAGGAGGGCGTGATCGGGCTGAACCGCGCCGTCGAGAAGTTCGACTGGCGTCGTGGCTACAAGTTCTCCACCTACGCCACTTGGTGGATTCGCCAGGCGTGTCAGAGGGCGGTGTCGAACCAGTCCGCAACGATCCGGATCCCGACGCACGTGCACGAGCGGCGCGTGAAGCTCGCGCGTGCGCGCTCCCGCATCCAGGCGGCCACGGGTGAAGATCCGACGGTCGAGGAGCTCGCGAAGGCGACCGGCCTCGACCTGGTCTACGTCGAGGAGGCTCTCGGCGCTGTCGAGGCATCCGTGTCGCTGAACCAGGCGATCGGCTCCGACGGCGACGGCGAGTTCGGCGACCTGTTCGCCGACGAGAGCGCCGTGGATCCGTCTGAGGAGGCCGGTGACGCGTTGCGCCGGAAGTTCGTCCGGGATGCGCTCAAGCAACTCCCGGAGCGTGAGCGTCGAGTGCTCGAGCTGCGGTTCGGTTTCGAGGGACAGTCCACGTCACTCGAGCAGATCGGCCGCGAGCTGAGCATGAGCCGCGAGCGGGTGCGTCAGGTGGAGCGCGACGCGCTGGCCAAGCTGCAGCACGAGCTGGCCGGTGTCGTCGAGATCTCCGTCGACGATCTCGCCAGCGCTGCGTAATTCATTCCGGCTGGACATCGCCTACCATGGCGAGGTCCAGCCGGAGTAGCTCAGTTGGTAGAGCGCAGCTCTTGTAAAGCTGATGTCGTGGGTTCGAGTCCCGCCTCCGGCTTCCGCCACGATGAGGGTCAAGGCCCTCGTCCGAAGAGCTGGATCACGCGCGCGCTCGGCTGGCCTTAATTGGCACAGTTCCGTTACCCATAGGCGCGTTTTGGCAAATTCCGGGCATGTCTCTTTAGGGTCATGTCTTAGGGTCAGACCTGCCTCAAGACCTGTCGCGATCCGCCACGTCCGACGTCGGACGGCAAGACGTATCGATCGGACTCGAAACGCGAAGCGCCCCGGCAAGCCGGGCGCTTCGAAGCGTGACCTCGGACGCGAACGAGCTCAGCTGTCGAGCATCGTGTTGACCGTGGTGCCGATGCGGAGGAACTCGCCGCGGACCGGCTGGCCTTCGATCTTCAGCGACATGTTCTGCGAGAGGTCGCCTTCCGCGACCGCGTCGAGCACGCGAGAGACCTCGATGGTCGGACGCACGAGATCGTCAATCATCGAGTTGACGGAGGCCATCGAGTCGGCCCACGATCCTCTTGCGTTCTTCAACTTCGCCCGCTCGGTCATCCGGCCCTCGCGCCCGATGACCTTGCTGACGCGGGCGAGCTCGTCGGTCAGGCCCTCGCGCCGTTCCGCCAAGCTGTTGAACGTCTTTGCCACGTCGCCCATGACACCGCTCTTCTGAGGAGACAGCCGCACGCCCACTTCGCCGTCCCTCGCGGCGCGGAGACCGTCGAGCAGATCCTACAAGTCCTTCCTCTTGATCTCGACCGTGCCGTTCTCGTCGGCCCGGCCCCTGGAGGCGGGCGCACGGTTCGCAGCCCTCCTCTTCCGGGTCTGGGTGTCTCGTGCAGCCACAGCTGACTCCTTTGTGCGAGTGATGGGTCCGCCGGTGGACCGTTGGGCGACGCGTCTCCCGGCTATGTCGAGGGCACTTCGCCCTCGGGGGCCGAAATCTTACTTGCGCGCGTGAAAATCGCCTGGAATTTCGAGTGCCTGGGCCAGGTCTGCCCAGAGCTCCTCCAACGGCTCCAGACCCACGCTCAGGCGGAGCAGGCCGGGGGGTACCCGGTCACCCTCCCAGCGGGCCCTGGCTTCCAGCACCGAGCTGACGCCGCCGAGGCTGGTGGCGTTCGTGATCAGGCGGAGTGAGGTCTCGACGTGGCGGGCCTCATCGGCTCCGGTGACGTCGAAGGAGAGAAGGCCGCCGATTCCGGCGAAGCGAACCCGATGCACCGCCGGGTGGCCCTCGAGGCGTTTCGCCAGCTCAGTCGCGGACTCGGTCTGGCGCCGCACGCGGGGCTCGAGCGTTTCGAGGCCGCGGAGGAGAAAGGTGCACGGATCCGGGGCGGCGACGATGCCGGAGCGCGTGCGGAATTCCTTCAGGCGTTCGGCATCCTCGGCGCGCTTGCTGACGACGACGCCGAGGAGCGTGTCGTCGTGGCCGCCGAGGTACTTCGTCGCGCTGTGGAGCACGAAGTCGGCGCCGTGCTCGATCGGCCGTAGGTAGATGGGAGTCGCAGCGGTTGCGTCGACGACGACGCGCGCCGGATGTGCGGCGGCGGCCTCGAGGTCGGGCATCGTGAGGAACGGATTCGACGGCGCCTCGAGCCAGACGAGATCGACGCCGCCCGGCGGGGCTCCCGTCTGGTCGAACTCGACGACGCGCAGGCCCCACCGTTCGAGCTCGCGGAACAGCACGCCGGTCCCGAAGTACGCACCTTCGGCGAGTGCGATCGTGTCGCCGGAGGAGAGGAAGGTCAGCACGAGCGCGGTCGCGGCGCCGCTCCCGGAGGAGAAGAGCAGCGCGTGGCCGCCGTCGAGCTCGCCGAGCTGTCGCTCGGCCTCGACGCCGGCGGGGTGGCCGTAGCGCTGGTAGATGAATTCGCCGGGCTCGCCGTCTTTGTACGGCCAGAGCGTGGAGCGGTCGACGGTCACGGCGAACAGCGTACGAGTTAGTGGCTCTGAGCCACAAGCCCTTCCGGGCGCCTTTTCGAGGTCGTGCTCGGCGTGATCACGCGGCTCGCGGCACGCTTGTGGCTCTGAGCCACAAGCGCGATACGCTCCGGCCGTGGCCACAACAGACGAACCGCGCGCCGATTCGACCCAGTCCAAGCTGGATCACCTGCACGAGCTACGCGACGAGGCCGAGCACGCCGGTACCGAGAAGGCGATCGAGCGACAGCGCCAGCAGGGCAAGCTGCTCGCGCGCGAGCGCCTCGTCGAGCTGCTCGATCCGGGCTCTTTCGTAGAGCTCGACCGTTACGTCCGCCATCGCGAGCCGAACTTCGGGATGCTCGAGCGCCGTCCGTACGGCGACGCCGTCGTCACCGGCTACGGCACGATTTTCGGGCGAAAGGTCTTCGTTTTCTCGCAAGACTTCACGGTCTTCGGCGGCTCGCTGAGCGAGGTCTTCGCCGAGAAGATCTGCAAGGTGATGGATTTGGCGCTCAAGTTCGGCTGCCCCGTCATCGGCATCAACGACTCGGGCGGCGCCCGCATCCAGGAAGGCGTTGTCTCTCTCGCCGGTTACGCCGAGATCTTCTGGCGCAACGTCCAGAGCTCCGGCGTGATCCCGCAGCTCTCACTCGTGATGGGCCCGTGCGCCGGGGGCGCGGTGTACTCGCCCGCCATCACCGACTTCGTCTTCATGGTCGAGGGCTCGTCGTACATGTTCATCACCGGCCCCGACGTCGTGAAGACGGTCACGGGGGAAGAGGTCACCTTCGAAGAGCTCGGCGGCGCGATGACGCACGCTGCGAAGTCGGGAGTCGCGCACTTCATTTCGCCCGACGAGAAGGCCTGCCTCGAGGACGCGCGCTACCTCCTCTCGTTCCTCCCGCAGAACAACCTCGATCCACCTCCGTTCTCACAGCCGGCCGACCCGACCAACCGCGAAGAGCCCGAGCTCGACACGCTCATCCCGGACAACCCGAACAAGCCGTACGACATGCACGACGTCATCCGGCGCGTCGTGGACGACGGCGACTTCCTCGAGGTGCACGAGCACTGGGCGGAGAACGTCGTCTGCGGGCTTGCGCGTCTCGGCGGCCATCCGATTGGCCTTGTCGGCAACCAGCCGCGTTCGCTTGCGGGCGTGCTGGACATCGACTCGTCGGTGAAGGCCGCTCGCTTCGTGCGCTTCTGCGACGCTTTCAACATCCCGCTCGTCACGTTCGTCGACGTTCCGGGCTTCCTACCCGGAACGCAACAGGAGTGGGGCGGGATCATCCGGCACGGCGCGAAGCTTCTCTATGCATACGCCGAGGCAACCGTCCCGAAGCTGACGTTGATCACGCGCAAGGCATACGGAGGCGCCTACGACGTCATGAGCTCGAAGCACATTCGCGCCGACTTCAACTTCGCGTGGCCGACGGCAGAGGTCGCCGTCATGGGACCCGAGGGCGCGGTCAACATCATCTTCCGCAAGGAGCTGGAGGAGGCCGACGACCCCGAGGCGCGCCGGGCGGAGCTGATCGAGGACTACCGCGAGCGCTTCGCGAGCCCGTACGCTGCCGCCGAGCGCGGCTACGTCGACGAGGTGATCGAGCCGCGCCGCACCCGGCCCGTGCTGATCAACGCCTTAGAGACGTCACTGACGAAGCAAGAGCCGCGGCCGCGCCGCAAGCACGGCAACATCCCTTTGTGATCCGGCGCGCTTCGCGCGCCATGATGATCACAAAGGGCGGGTGTCTCTCGGAAGCGTTGTGTGCGCGCGTTGGCAAAGCCGCCACGCGCGGCGGCTCAGGCTCCGCCCCGAATCGGGAACTCTCTTGGGTGCGTGCCCCAAGTCGCGCGGAGGCGAGACCGCGTCTCGCCGCAGCGCCGCTCAACATCCGCATTGCCTACCCAAGAAGGAGGGGTCCCATAGGGGAACCATGGGTTCCCCTGGGTTCCCATGGGTTCCCCTGTGTTAGGAGGCGAGAGCCGGCGCGGCCTTCAGCGGGAGAGTTTCTTCGATCTCCTCGCGGAAGGCCGCGACGATGGCAGGGTCGAACTGTGTGCCCGCGCAGCGCTCCAGCTCTGTAAGCGCCGCACGTGAAGAGCGTCTCGGCCGGTAGATCCGGTCGGAAGTCATGGCGTCGTAGGCGTCGGTGACGAAGATGATCCGCGAGCCGAGCGGGATCTGCTCGCCGGCGAGACCGTCGGGGTAACCCGCGCCGTCCCAACGCTCGTGGTGGTGCAGGACGAGATGGGCGATGAGATCGACGCCCAGGCTGTCGAGCATCCGGAAGCCGATCTGGGGATGTCGTTCGAGCACGAGCCGCTCGGAATCGGTGAGCGTGCCCGCCTTGCGGAGGATCTCTTCCGGGATCGCGAGCTTGCCGAGGTCATGGAGGCTCGCGGCGAGGCGCGTCAGCTCGACCTGCTCGGAGTCGAGGCCGAGCCGGGTCGCCACGCGTCCTGCAAGCTCGGTGACGCGCTCGGAGTGGCTGCCGGTGTACGTGTCGCGTGCGTCGACCGCCTTCGCCAGGGAGGCTGCGGCGCGGTAGCGCGCGGCCTTGTCCGGTCCGGAGGCGAGCCGCTTCAGCTCGGCGAGCTCGACGATGTCCGGGCGGTAGAGCCGCACGCGGTTCTTGCCGTGCTCCTTCGCCCAGTAGAGCGCGCTGTCAGCGAGCCGGATCAGCTCGTCCCGGCCATGGCCTTGCACCGGGAAGGTCGCGAGCCCGGCGCTGACGGTGACCTCCCCGATGTGGTCGAAGTCGACGGTTGCGATCCGCTCGACGATCGATTCCGCCGCGTTCAGTGCCGTCGTCTCGTCGTGATCCGCGAGCAGAAGCGCGAACTCGTCTCCCCCGAGGCGAAACGCCTCGCCGCCCTGGCGGAGCCGTGTCGCGATCTGCGAAAGCACGCGGTCGCCCGATGGGTGGCCAAAGCGGTCGTTGATCCTCTTGAAGTCGTCGATGTCCACGAAGCAGAGCGTCAGCGGGCGAGCCTGCTCCTCCGCGTTCAGCAGCTCGCGCTGCAGTCGCTCGTGGAAGTGGCGGTGGTTGCCGAGGCCTGTGAGTGGATCCGTGAGCGCAAGCCTCATTGCGCGGAGCGCGCGGTGCGTCGAGCGCTGATAGAGCGCGATCGCGAGCAGCGGACCGACGAGAGCGACCGAGAGCACTGGCGAGCGTTCCCAGAGCACGACCAACACCAGCGCTGCCGAGGCCATGAACGCGAACGGGACGATCGTCGCACGCACGTGTGTCTTCATCAGCTTGAGGTACGGCTGGTTGGTGCTGAGCGCGATCGCGGCCGAGATCAGCACGATGTTCACCACGTTGTCGGCGGTGGCCGCGACCACGACACGTGCGATCACTGCGCCGACGCTCTCTCCCTGAATCGGCGCGATCAATGCGCCTGCCGCAAGCGCGACGAGTGCAAGGACAGCGACGTTGAAAGAAATGCGCTGCAGCGGACGGTGCTGGGCGAGCTGGACGATGGCGGTCGCAGCGAGCAGAAGCAGGGCTCCTGCCGCCCAGCCGAACAGCACGATTGCCGCGACTGCGAAGACGAACGTGAGCGAGGTGACTCCGCCGCCGGTCTCCGCATTGATCGGAACCGGGAACCGCTCTGCGAGCGTCGCAGCCGCAGTCAGCGCAGCGAGGCTGATCAGTTCGCGACCACTGTGCTCAGTGGTCGCGAAGACGTAAGCGGCCGCGGTCAGCACGCCGAGCCCCGCCAGGCAGACCGGGAGAAGAAGGGCGTTAAGCCGGCGGGACGTGACCGCCTGTGAGCTCACGTCAGGCTTAGAACCAGGTGAACTGTACGAAGGAGTCCCAGGTGAACTGGCCCGAGACTGCCGCGACAAGCGCAAGGATCGCCACGAGGGCAATCAGCTTGGGTTTCCACTGCAACATACGCACTCCCCTCCCACGAAGACGCTAGACGGGCGGATTCTCTCGCTACCCCTCTCGCCCCGTATCCCCCCTAAGGGGGATTTGCGGCAATATGTCTTTAAGCAGGGGGAACGAGCTTCGCTTCAGCGAGAGGACGGCGTCCCCAGGCGAAGCGGTTCGCGTACCAGCCAGTAACCGTTGTGACCGCGACGCCGTAGCTCGAAGAGTGGATGAACCAGCCGTTACCGAGATAAATGCCGGTGTGGTCGACCTGCGCGGGCTTCGACTTCGGGCCCTTCGCTCCGAAGAAGACGATGTCGGCCGGCTGCAGCTTGGCGAGCGGGATCCGTGTCGCCGCCGGAACCTCGCCGCTCATGGCGTAGGTTGTCCGCCCTTGCAAGGTGTCGGCGAGGGTGCCGCCGTTTGCATATTCCTGAACCTTGTAGACGCGCCAGACGAAGCCCGAGCAGTCGAAGCCGCCGTGAACCTGCGCGCCGAAAGGCGATTCGGGGAACTCGCTCTCGCCGCCCCAGACGTACGGGTAGCCGATGAAGCGCACGGCCGTCGTCAGGACGCTCTTCTGCCAGGGCGTGAATTCCGGCAGAACGAAGCTGTCACCCAGTGCCTGGAGCCTCTGTGGGCTCCACCGGCCGAGCTGCAGGATCCGGGCTGCGGAGTACGCAGCTTCGGCGCGCGTCGCAGGCTCTCCGGGCGAGAGCTCGAGCTCGTCGAGGGCAGCAGGATGATTTGTCCGCAGACCGAGCAGTCGCGCGACGGCTTCGGTGCCGAAGCGAGACGGCGGAGTCAGGCCCGCGGTCTTCGCAGCTTGGGTGAGGAGCTGGGCGGTATCGCTGAGGCCGAGAGCAACGACGAGGCGGGAGTCGAGCGCGGCCATCGTCACCTTGGCGGTCGGGTTCGCGGATGTGATGAATGTGTGGGTCAGGCCCGCGACGATCGCGTCGAGCTCTCCTCGCGTGAGTGAATCGTTGGGTCGCGCAGCCGCCGCCTTGGCCATCAAGCCTGCGGCCACGACGGTCTTGAGCTCGGCCTGTGCCCACGATGTCCCCGGCTTGGCGGCGGCGGTTGCCGGCGACAGCGTGAGGAGCGTTACGAGCGCGCAAACGTACGTGAGGCGGTGGCAGCGCATACCTGTCCTATCGGCGACGAGCTGTATGCCTTTAATCTCGTAAACCGTGGACGTCGAGATCAGCCCCGAGCCCGATGAAAGGGAGCGTCGAGCCATTCTGGAGGCGCTTGAGGAAGAGGCCCGCATCGTGTTGTCGCCCTCCCCTTGGCCGCGGGCCGGGCTAGGTCCCGGGCCTGAAGACGCGGACGATCAGGCGGGTGCGCCGCCGCGCCACAGCCGCGGCGCAACGCGGGCGTAGTCGAGCCCGGAGATCCACGTCAGCACGACCGCGACGAGGAGGGCCCACCAGGCGATGTCGTCGCGCCACGCTCCGGCGGCCGCGAAGCCGCCGACTCCCGCGGCGACGGCCTGCGACCAGGTCTTGAGCTTGCCGAGGTCGCGCGCGTGTAGGACGACTCCGCGTTCGAGCGCCGCCAGTCGAAGCGCGGTCACGAGGAATTCACGGACGACGATCAGCGCGACCATCCAGCCGGGCGCAATGCCCTGGTCGACGAGCATCACCAGAACCGCCAGAACGAGGATCTTGTCTGCGGCGGGATCGAGCAGCGACCCGAGCGGAGAGGAGTAGCCGCGGCTGCGCGCTATTCGGCCGTCGAACCAGTCCGTCGCCATGGCGGCGGCGAAGAGCGCGGTTGCCCAGTAGTTGTGGTCCTGGAAGTTCCACGCGTAGAGCAAGATGACGAAGGGGACCGAGGCGGCGCGCGCGACGGTCAGAACGTCCGGAAGGCTCACTAACGGGAGAATACGGGGGCAGTGGCCGTTTTCAGCAAGGTGCTCGTCGCGAACCGGGGTGAGATCGCAATCCGCGTCTTTCGGACGCTGCGTGAGCTCGGGATCGTGGCGGTGGCGGTCTACTCCGAGGTCGACCGGAACGCAGCGCACGTCGCGTACGCAGACGAGGCATATCTGATCGGCGGTGGCGCGCCTTCGGAGAGCTATCTCAACCAGGAGCGGATTCTCGACGCAGCTCGAAAGGCAGGCGCGCAGGCGGTTCATCCGGGCTATGGCTTCCTCGCCGAGAATGCGGTGTTCGCGCGGGCCTGCGCCGACCACGATCTGGTGTGGATCGGCCCGCCGCCCGAGGCCATCCAGGCAATGGGCTCCAAGATCGAGGCGCGCGAGCGGATGCGTGCGGCAGGCGTTCCGATCATTCCCGGGGTCACCTCGGCTGTCGAATCGGCCGACGAGGTTCGGGGTCTCGGCGACGAGCTAGGCTGGCCGATCGCGATCAAGGCTTCTGCGGGCGGCGGAGGGAAAGGGCTCAAGGTGGTGCGGAGCTCTGAAGAGGTCGAGCGCGCCTTCGAGTCCGCACGGCGCGAAGGCGAGGCGTACTTCTCCGACTCGGCCGTGTACGTGGAGCGCTATCTCGAAGATCCGCGTCACGTCGAGGTGCAGGTGCTCGCCGACGACCACGGGAACGTCATCCATCTCGGCGAGCGCGACTGCACGATCCAACGCCGCCACCAGAAGCTCGTCGAGGAAACGCCATCGCCGGCGGTCGACGAGGCGCTGCGTGAGCGAATCGGTGCCATTGCCGTCGACGCGGCACGCGCTGTCGGTTACCGCAGCGCTGGAACGATCGAGGGGCTGCTCTCACGCAACGGCGAGTACTTCTTTCTCGAGATGAACGCACGGATCCAGGTCGAGCACACCGTGACCGAGCTCGTAACCGGACTCGATCTCGTTCGCGAGCAGGTTTTGATCGCGGCCGGAGAGCCGTTGTCCGTCCGGCAGGAAGACGTGCACCTGCACGGGCACGCGCTCGAGTGCCGGATCAACGCCGAGGATGTCGCGAACGGTTTCCTACCTGCGCCGGGGACGATCACGCGCTACCGCGAGCCGAGCGGCCCGGGCGTCCGAGTGGACTCGGGCGTCCAAGCGGGTAGTGAGATCTCGCCGCTGTACGACCCGATGATCGCGAAGCTCGTCGTGCACGACATCGACCGCGACCATGCACGGCGGCGGATGCTGCGCGCGCTCGACGAGTTCGAGATTGAGGGCGTCAAGACGCTGATCGGCTTTCACAAGGCGCTGTTGACCCATCCGTGCTTCATCGACGGAGAGACGTGTCACGGCCTGGTCGAGTCGGAGCTGATGGCCGCGCGCGCGGCAGAGCTCGACATCGGGCGCCAGGCGATCGGTGCCGCGGAGGTTGGAGTTGGTGTGGTCCGTGAGGCGGTCCGCTCCGTCGAGGTCGACGGGCGGCGCTTCGAGGTGCGCGTCCTGCGGCCGGAGCCCGCGTTCGCAGAGCTGGCTCGGCGCCGCCGCGAGCGGTCGCGGGACCGAGGGCCTGCCGGAGCCGGGCGCGACGCGGTCGTGTCGCCGATGCAGGGAACGGTGCTGGCCTTAGA
>JACDEU010000086.1 GCA_013816245.1 Actinomycetota bacterium
GGCCTTGCCCGCCCGTCCGTCGGAAATCACCGACCCACTCATGCGAACTCATCTCGCCACCATCTCCTAAGGCACCGCTTGCGGTGCCGCCTCCAGGACGGGCGGGCCTTGCCCGCCCGTCCGTCGGAAATCACCGACCCACTCATGCGAACTCATCTCGCCACCATCTCGTAGGATGCCACCGCTGGTGAGGCGCAAGCTCTTCGTCTTGGTACTTGCTCTCGGCGCCGCGCTGGCGGCGGCTGCCGTCGCCTACGCCGGCAACGGCGGGTTCGCACCGGTCACGCCGCACTCTCCGAACGCGCACCGCATCAACGACGCGTACCTCTGGGTCGCGGTCTTCACCGGGGTCGTGCTGGTCGTCGTGGAGAGCGCGCTGCTCCTGTTCGTCTTCCGGTACCGCGGTCGTGGCCGCCCGCGCGACGCCGAAGGCCCACAGGTCCACGGCGCGACACGCCTCGAGCTGATCTGGACCGCGATCCCCGTAGTCATGCTCGCCGCGATCGCGGCGTTCGTCTTCTACGAGCTGCCGGGAATTCAGGACATCCCGAGCGCCAAGGCCGAGGGTGGGCCGCTCCAGGTCCGCATCGACGCACACCAGTTCTACTGGCAGTTCAAGTATCCGAACGGCGCCGTGTCGATCAACGAGCTGCACGTCCCGGTCAACCGGGTCGTCCAGGTGAACATCCACTCGGAGGACGTCGACCACAGTTGGTGGATCCCGGCTCTGCAGGGGAAGTTCGACGCCATTCCCGGCTCCCCGAGCAAGACGTGGTTCAAGGCGGACAAGGCCGGCACGTATCGCGGACAGTGCGGAGAGTTCTGCGGCGTTTACCACGCGACGATGCGCGCCAGCGTGGTCGCGCAGAGCCGGAGCGAGTATGAGTCGTACCTCTCGTCGCTCTCGGACCCGCTCGAGCTCGGAGGCCAGGAGTGGCGCGGCGCGTGCGCGCAGTGCCATGCCCTTGACGGCTCCGGCGGGTACGGCCCCGACATCAAGAACAACTCGCTGCTGATCCAGTCTCAGGGCTTGCGCACACTCATTACGCAGGGGCTCAACCAGGCGCCGCCGCTCGCGAATTATATGCCGCCGGTGGCGCGCGGCTGGACGGATGCCCAGGTCACCGCATTGCTCGCTTATCTGAAGGCGCGCGTTTACAAGGGGCCGGCAAGTGGTGGCTAGGGCGGAGCCGATCACCCCGTACCGCCGCGACTGGCGCCAGGGCCGCGCGATGTCCTGGATCACGACAGTCGACCACAAGCGCATCGGGATCCTCTATCTCGCCACGTCGCTCGTCTTCTTCGCCGCCGGCGGCATCCTCGCCCTGCTGATGCGCTCGCAGCTCGCGACCGCGGGCGAGAGCTTCGTCACGAAGAACTCCTACAACGAGCTCTTCACGATCCACGGCACGACGATGATCTTCCTGTTCATCGTCCCGTTCTGGGCGGGGCTCGCAAACATCCTCGTGCCGCTCCAGATCGGCGCCCGCGACATGGCCTTCCCGCGTCTGAACGCGGCGTCGTACTGGTTCTTCCTCTTCGGCGGCATCGTCATGTTCATGAGCTTCCTCGCGAACGGCGGCGCGGCGAGGTCGGGCTGGTACAGCTATCCGCCGGGCTCCGAGAAGCTCTTCTCGCCGGGCAACGGACAGGATCTCTGGATCCTCTCGCTGCACCTCGTCGCGATCTCGTCGCTCCTCGGCGCGATCAACTTCATCTGCACGATCCACAACATGCGTGCGCCCGGAATGAGCTGGATGCGCATTCCGCTGTTCGTCTGGACGATCGAGGTCTACTCGTTCCTGCTGGTGGTCGTCCTGCCCGTGATCGGCGTCGGTCTGACGTTCCTGCTCCTCGACCGCCAGGCGGGAACGCACTTCTTCTTACCCGAGCAGGGCGGCAACGCGGTTCTCTACCAGCACCTCTTCTGGTTCTTCGGCCACCCCGAGGTGTACATCATCATCCTGCCGGCGATGGGCGTGATCTCCGAGGTCATTCCCGTCTTCTCGAGGAAGCCGATCTTCGGTTACAAGGCGATTGCCTTCTCGACGATCGCGATCGGCTTCTATTCGATGCTCGTCTGGGCACATCACATGTTCAGCGTCGGGCTGCCCGGCTTCCTCAACGTCTTCTTCATGCTCTCGTCGATGGTGATCGCAGTTCCGACGGGCGTGAAGATCTTCAACTGGATCGCCACCACGTGGCGCGGAAATCTCATCTTCGACACCCCGATGCTCTGGGCGCTCGGTTTTGTCGCCCTGTTCACGATCGGCGGACTGTCCGGCATCTTCCTCGCCGCCTATCCCGTGGACTGGCAGGTGACCGACACCTACTACGTCGTCGCGCACATGCATTACGTCCTCTTCAGCGGGGCGGTCTTCGGAGCATTCGCCGGCCTCTTCTACTGGTGGCCGAAGATCTTCGGGCGAGTGCTGGACGAGCGGCTCGGGAAGGCACAGTTCTGGCTCGTGTTCATCGGCTTCAACCTCACGTTCTTCCCCCAGCACATGCTCGGCCTGATGGGAATGCCCCGCCGGGTCTACACCTACGACCGGCACGGGCTCTTCGAGGCCTACAACCTGATCTCGACGATCGGATCGGGCATCATGACGCTCGGCATCCTGCTCTTCTTCGTCAATGTTGTGAAGACCAACCGCACCGGCCGCCGTGCGCCGAACGATCCGTGGCTCGGCGACACGCTTGAGTGGTACACGACGTCGCCACCGCCGCCTCACAACTTCGACAGGCTCCCGTACATCACGAGCGCACGGCCGCTCCGCGACCTGCGGCGCCGGCTCGCCGAGCGAGGCAATGCCTAGGCCCGGTCCCTGGCTGCGGCTGACGGCGCTGTTCGCAGCGCTCGCCGTTCTCGTGGCCGTGGTGAGCGGCGCGGCCTCCCTCGGTACCGCCCATCGCGTGCTCGCAGCGCTGGCCCTGCCGCCTCTGCTTGCCCTCGTCGTCTCGGCGCTAACGTTCCATCGCCGCTTGCTTGCACCGTCGTTGAGCACACTCGTCCTGTTCGGGATCGCAGCGCTCGTGACGGCTCCCGGGCTACACCTTGCACTCGCGGCGATCGCCTTCGCGGCGGCACTCGTCCTCGTCGCGGTGACGTATCGCGGTGAGCCGGCGCCTGCCGCCTCGTGGCGGGACTACGTGACACTGACGAAGCCGCGCATCATGTCGCTGCTGCTCATCACGGGGCTCTGCGGCATGTTCGTCGCCGATCGCGGCGTGCCCTCCGCGTCATTGATCGCCGTGGCGATGACGGGACTCGCACTCGCGTGCGGCGGCGCGTCCGCTCTCAACCACGTTCTCGACCGCGACATCGACAAGCTGATGGGAAAGCGCACGCGGGCCCGCCCACTGGCGGCGGAGCGAATGCCGGCGTCACGCGCGCTCGAGTTCGGCCTGACCTTGTCCGCGTTCAGCTTCGTTTTGCTCGCGTCCTTCGTGAACGTGCTCACCGCGACGCTCGCTCTGGTCGGAAACCTTTTCTACGTGCTCGTGTACACGCGGTGGTTGAAGCGCTCGACCCCCCAGAACATCGTCATCGGCGGCGCTGCGGGCGCGGTCCCGCCGCTCGTCGGCTGGGCGGCGGTCACGGGGAACCTGACGCTGCCGGCGTTCTGGCTCTTCCTGATCGTCTTCCTCTGGACACCGCCGCACTTCTGGGCGCTTGCGCTGCTGATCCGCCGTGATTACGAAGCGGCACGGATTCCGATGCTTCCCGTGGTGCGCGGCGAGCGCGAGACGACACGGCAGATCCTGCTGTACGCGGCCGTGCTCGTCGCGGCCACCGTCTTACCGGTGGTCTGGGGCCCGCTCGGTTTCGTCTATCTAGGTGCAGCACTTCTTCTCGGCGGCGCCTTCCTCTGGCTCGCGTTCGCCCTGCGTCGCGAGACGACGCCACGGCGCGCCGCTGTGCTCTTCCACTTCTCGCTCCTCTATCTCGCCCTGCTCTTCGCGGCGATGGCGGTCGACCCGCTGCTGTGAACACCGAGCCCGCAGCCGAAGCTCCCCCGACCGGCGCGGCCACCGGTCCCGTCGAGCCGGTCGGCGAAGTCGCCCGCAAGAACGTCGCCCTGGCGCTCGCTTTGGTCGGCATCGTGCTCCTGATCGTCGTCGGCACGATCGCGGTGTCGTTCATCTACCTGCACTACGACTGACCGCCGGCTAAAGGAATCGTCAGCGGGCGCCGATCTGGCATCTGATGACTCGATCATCCCGTTTACTGCTGCCCTTCGCGCTGGTCGCCCTGGCTGCCTCTCTGGCTGCCGGCGTACCGCGAGCGAGCCTCCTGCAGACGTCAAGATGATCGGGCCGATCGTGCAGGCGCCGACGACCGATCCTGTGCCGGACCTCACCGTGCACGCCCCCGAGCTGATCCGTGTCTCCACGAAGACGCGGCTCCTCCGCTTCATCGTGTTCTCGAACGGAGACGGAACGCTCAGGGCCACGCTTGGCTCGACCTGGCTCGGATCTGCAGGCCTGCACGTCGGCAACAACGACATCCGATTCGTGCTTCCGGCGCAACTGCTTACAAGCCTGCGGAAGACCAACACGCCGGCCAACGTCCTGACGCTCACGAGCTACTCGCTGGGCGGCACACAGGGCGCCAGCAGCACGCACCGCGTCGCCATGCTGCCCGTGAAAAAAGCGCCCAAGCCGAAGCGCCGCAAGTAGCCAGTAAGGTCGGCCGATGGCGGCCGACGGCATCTTTCTCGCGACTCCACCCGAAGCCGGCGACGGCATCAGACTCGCCGTCAAGGATCTGCTCGACACCGCTGGGCTGACGACGACCTACGGCTCGGCGATCTTTGCGGAGCACGTCCCGGCCACCACTGCGGAATCCGTCCGTCTCGCCGAGGCGGGCGGATACTCGAACGTTGGCAAGACGAACCTGCACGAATTCGCGTACGGCGTCACGTCGGAGAACGCCCACTACGGCACCGTCCCGAATCCGCTCGCCCGGGGCCGCATCGCCGGCGGGTCGTCCGGCGGTTCCGCCGCTGCGCTCGCAGCAGGTCTCGCCGACGCGGCGCTCGGGACCGACTCCGGCGGGTCGATCCGCATCCCCGCAGCCTGCTGCGGGGTAGTCGGCCTGAAACCGACGTTCGACCTCGTCTCGACCGCGGGTTGCTTTCCCCTCGCACCGAGCTTCGACCACGTCGGACCGATGGCACGCACCGTCACCGAGTGCGCCGCGTTGTTGGAGGCGATCGCAACGGAGTTCAAGGCGGAGGAAGTGGGCTCCCTCGAAGAGGTCGCCGTCGGTGTCGCCTGGCTCGAGGACGCCGATCCGCTCGTCGCCGACCGTGTCGCCGCTGCGGCAGCGCGTTTTCCGCGCTGTCGTGTGCTCGAGTGGCCGCAACCCGAGATCGGCGCCCTCTTCATGCGTGAGGTCGCGGACGTGCACCGTGAGCTCTATGCCGAGCAGGCGGAGCTCTACGGCGAGGAGATCGCGGTCAAGATCGAGCGCTGCCTCGCCGTGTCCGACGCAGAGGTGGCCCGCGCCGAACGAGCGCGGGCGGAGTACAGCGACCGCTGCCTCGAGCTCCTCGAAGGGCTCGACCTGCTGCTGACGCCGACCCTGGCCTGCGTCGCGCCGCCCACCGGAATCGGCGACCTCGCCCTGCGGGAGCGCCTGATCGCCAACACCCTGCCCTTCAACACGCTCGGCTGGCCTGCCCTCGCCCTTCCGGCCGGGCCAGCCGAGGACGGGCTGCCCTCCTCCGTGCAGCTCGTCGGCAGACGCGGAGCCGACGCTCTGGTCCTCGCCGCCGGGACTCGCCTCGCGGATGCCCTCGCCTGAAGGGCGGGCATCCCTCGATCGAGGGACAGCAGGCGCACCTGCGCCTGCCGACTACCAGAGAGAACGATGCGGTCCCGCCAAGATCGTCGTCGCAAAGCCTAAGTTCCGAATCGCAAAACCAGGCGAGTAGCGCTCCGCGCGAAGGCTGCGCTTTCGCTAGTCAACGCACAGTGACCCGTCCCAGGGACAGTCCCTAGAACGTGGCTCGTCCAGCCCGGTCCGGTGCCAGGCACGTGACAGGGCCCGAACAGACGTGTGCCAGGGACGTGCCCGCATCAGTTGTGCATCACCCGGTTATCGAGAGATATTCCGTACGGCTACTGAATTGCGCGTAGCAACCGGCGACCCAACCGTTCGACCTGCTTCGGAAGCAGGTGGCGTTGCTTCTTCACCGCGGTTGAACCGAGCCAGAATGCGGTCTTGACCCCGAGCACGTAACGGTTCCTGGCGCGATCGGCCAACGTGTTCTGCTCCACCTTGCGAGCGACCGTCGTCGAGCCGACGACGAACCGCACGTCCTTGAACTTCGTCGAGCGGTAGACGGCGTGGCCGACGACCTTGCGTGGTCCTGCGGTCCACGTCGTGTCGTGGAAGGCAACCCAGCCCCCGTCGACCACCTTTGGCACCCACTTCTCGAAGTCCTCCAGCACCAGGTCGTACTCGTGTGATCCGTCGACGAACAACAGCTCGATCGGCTCCTCGAAGTCATCAGCCGCCGGCTGCGACAGCGACGCGATCGGGTTGACAAGCTCTGTGATCCCGGCACGGTCGACGTTCGCCTTGAAGTCCCCGAAGCGGTAGTCGGCATGCGGGTCGACCGCGTAGATCGGCACGGAGGACCCGGCCAGAGAGCCGCGGCCGAGGCAGATCGTCGACTTGCCCTTCCACGAGCCGATCTCGACGATCACGCCCGTTCCCGTACACGCACGCGCGAGCTCGTAGAGCGCCTCGCCTTCCTCGTCGGTCAGCCAGCCGGGAACGTCCGCGATCAGCGGCTTGACCTGCTCGGTGAAGTCGTTCATCTCGCCGCTCGGCGCACAGCTTCTTCGTAGAAGCGGTCGCGCTCGAACTTGTCGAGCTCCTCCGACAGCAGATCGGAGGCAGGCGGCGCGTCGCCTGGAGGAAAAGGCGCGGGCTGGCCGTCGATGTCGACGCCCACCAGCTGGTCGGAGGGCTCGTGCTCGAGCTCCACGTCGCGGTCGAGCCGCGAACGCAGCCAGCCGGCGAGGAGCTGCGCCTGCGCCGCGGTGCCCGTCACGCGGATCGCCTTGACGTCCCCAATGTCGGGCCAGAGCGAAGCGAGCTGCCTGCGCCAGCGGCTCGTACGCGCCCACGCGATGTCCGAGACCACTACGCGGTCGAACACATCTGCCAGCGGACCGTACGGGGCAGGAACATCCGGCCACTCCGTACTGTCGACGATCAGCCTGTCGACGACGTCGACGAGGCTCCGGAACGCATCGGAGTCGAAAGACGGAACGCCGCGCCAGCGCAGGAAAACAGGCAGGTCGG
>JACDEU010000087.1 GCA_013816245.1 Actinomycetota bacterium
TTCTGCCTGTTAGTTTGGCGACGGGTTTTCGCCCTTGCCTCCAACGACGCTGCTCAGCCCATCTCGCAGCTCTTCCGCCACTTCATCCGTTGATGGCGACGACTGTTCGAGCGAATACAGCAGGCCTCGCGCGTAGCCGAAGAGCCCGGAGTCGCTCATCGCATTGAGCGTCTCGAAGTCGGGGTAGGCGGCAGGGCGCTTCGCGTGTGCGTTCTCGAGGATCGCCATCAGGGCGAAGCGGTTGACGTCGATGTCGTCTGCCATCGGTTTTGCGGAGGATAGAACTGGCGGCGGCGGAGGTGCCGCGTCCAGCGTAGTGAGAGGCGCCGTGGAGTGCGACACAAACCTCCACCTGGCCGGCGGCAAGACAAGGACTGGATCTGACCTCACCCCGGCGCCGGCGCCCAAACGCGTGCACGATGGCCAGGGGCCTTCTGTTGAAGAACACCGTCGACGCGAGCGCTGTCGCTTTCTGGTGGAAGTGCGACAGAAACCTGCGCTCGCTCACGCGTCACAGAATGTGTGAGCACGACGTCCGCCCCAACTCGCACGCGAACCGCCTCGCAGAGCCGAAAACCCCGTAGACCTTCGCGGGCGGTCAACGACCGGATCGCCGAGGCTCGGTTTGTCTCTGTCGGGAGGCTCACGGACGCGATAACGTCAGCCTCGACATGCCGATGTGGGGCTTGGGAATCACTGTGGTCGGCGCGGCTGAGAAGCAGGCGGAGCTTGAGCCGCAAGTTCGTCGCGCCGCGGAAGGCGTCGCCATGGAGTCCTTCCAGGGAGGCCCTCACGAAGGTGACCTGGCGTTCACGGTGTCCGTCGACGCGTTCGACGAACAAGCAGCGGGCCGACTCGGCGACGAGCTACTGCGTCGAGCCGATCTGCCCTCGCAATACAAAGTCGTTTTGGCTGTGAAGCAATGGGCGGACGCTTGATCTTCTAGCCACGCCGGGCAAGGGGGCCCGCTTCACTCGCGACCCGCCCCACGGAGAACGGCCGCAAACTAGCCGAACGAGACGCGATCGGAGTCGACGACCTCGAAGACGTCGACTCTGCGCTGGGCTTGCCCAACCATCTCGCGAAGGTGTGTGGTGTCAAAACTTCGGTTCTGCCTGCAAATCCCCTTGATCAAAGAGTGCGAACGGAGTTTTGGCACCCCCACAGGGTGTCAAAACTCGATTCGGCGCTGGAACCGAGTTTTTGGGCTGTTGGTTGCCAAAATTCGGTTCCTGCTGCAAACCGCCCCATTCTCGTTATCGATCCCGAGTTTTGGCACCCCACAGGCCGGCCGCCAGTTCTCGAGCCCAGCGCCGCGCCACGGCGGCGTCTGTGGTGAGGTTCATCGGGTGGGCGGTGCGCAGGGCATCACATTCGGTCGATGCGTTTTCGGGGCCGACTTGGCACACGTCCCAGGCGACGAGGGCGAGTCCGGCGAGTTCGAGCAGAACGCCGAAGACGAACAGAAAGACAATTCCGCTCACGCCGTCGTCGTTCGCTGGCCCGTCCGCGTTCCCGGGACGGTCAGTCGGTCACGCGCCGCCACACGCCGACCTGCGGGCGCGGGGCGTGCGAAGCGTGGAACGTCGAGATCCGCCCGTCCGCCCACTGTCGCTGCCCCGATGGACTCATCGCCGTCACGTTCACCTGACGCGCCATCCTTACCGGCTCATCGGGCGGCTCGATCGGCTCTTCGCAGTATTCGCATGTGGGTCGATTGTCATCGGTGTCAGGGTAGTTCGCTATCGCGCCTTAGATCGGGCGGCAGCTCTCGATGGCAAGCGGCTAGTCCACCTCAGCCATCATCTCCGCGAACTTCGCCCAGTTCAGCGAGACGCTCGAGCGAGCGTGAGCCTTCCTCCAGTCGACACCACCTCGACTAATCGTCAGCGTCCCGAGCAGAGTCCGACCCCTCCGAACCGGCAGGGTGATGTCCACACCGCCGATCGCGATCGCGTGGGAGATCTTCAGGTCAACGGCATGCGTGGGCATGGTTCAAGCCTCCTGATCGTTGGTGAGCGGGATGGTCGCATGTGCGCCCGCCTTCCGGTTCGAGCTGTTGGCGTACCTCGGGTGCGGCTGGCCCTCGTCTGCGTTCCATGCTCGTTCCACGCTCGCGCGACGCCGCACGGGGAGCGTGTGGGGTGCCAAAACTCCGTTCCGCCTGTAAAACAGCCCATTCGTAACGTGGGATCCGAGTTTCGGCACCCCACAGGGCTCCGGCCGTCTGGATCGGCTGTGAAAAGGGCTCCCGTGGGCGTAGGTGAAAATGCCCCCCTTGCTAGTGGCAAGACGCTGGACGTATCCGCGTCGAGTCGGCCGGCCACCGATCGGCGGCGAGATGCGTGAACTGGTGCTACGCCTCGCGCGTGAGAACCCGCGCTGGGGCTACCAGCGGATTGCCGGTGAGCTCCGCGGGCTGGGCCTCACAGTCTCCGCGAGTATGGTGCGCAACCTTCTGCGGCAGGCCGGCCTCGGGCCTGCCGGCGAGCGCGCCGGACTCTCTTGGCGCCAGTTCCTGCGCACGCAGGCCCAGAGCATGCTCGCCGTTGACTTCTTCACCATCGAGACCGTCTCGCTGCGGCGGCTGTACGTGCTCTTCTACATCGAGCTCGGCAGCCGGCGAGTTCACCTCGCCGGCTGCACCCCCAACCCAGACAGCGCCTGGGTCACCCAGCAAGCTCGCCAGCTCACCTGGACGTTGGCTGAGCAAGCGACGCCAGTTCGCTTCCTCATCCGCGATCGCGACAGCAAGTTCACGCGAGACTTCGACACCGTCTTCCGCAGCGAAGGCGTCGAGATCATCAGGACACCGATCCGCTCGCCCAAAGCAAACGCGATCGCTGAGCGCTTCGTCAGAACCGTGCGCGCCGAGTGCCTCGACTGGCTGCTGGTCCTCAACTGCCGCCACCTCGAACGCGTGCTGCGTGTCTACGTCGACCATTACAACCGCCAAAGGCCCCACCGCGCGCTCAACCTTCGGCCGCCTGACCCGGAGCATCCAACGCTACGACTCGCCAGCTCGGCCCGACCAGCCGACGTCATGCGTCGAGATCGCCTGGGCGGACTTATCCACGAATACAGCCTCGCGGCATGAAACCGGATTTGTGCACCCCACAAGGCAGCTCCGCCCAGCGCCACTAAGTAATACCGACAGGTCCGCAGGGTCGCAACAGGGTCTAGGCCCAAATCACGTAGCCGGAAAAGTGGTTGTTAGCAGGGAGGCGATTAGTAGCTCGACAAGCTGGGGCTTACTGGGTCGAGCCCAGCACCGCCCAGCGAGATGGACCCGAACCGCCGTCACCCCATTTCACGTCTCGAAGAGCCGATCAGGCCATCCGCTGCTCGAGACCGAGGGGAAATCCACCACCCCGAACCGGACCCTTGACACGGAGCTCCATATCAGTGCGCACGTCTGCACTCACGGCGTGCGCGGAGACGAGCCGAACGCCGAAGGTTACTTCGGTTACAGCTGCAGAACCTCCGTGAAACGGTACGTGACGCGGTCGGGGAAATGTGTCCGAATCCCGCCCCCGCTATGAACCTTCGACGGCGCGTTGTGCGGAGGTCGGAAGCGCTCCCAGTCGGCCCAGCGCGGCTATGAAGAGGGCGTTCTGGACCTGAAGGCTCCACAAAGGGCTCCATACCTACCGCACGCTGGAGATCGTGCGAGTCAATCCGAAAACAAAAGCCCCGATTTCCGGGGCTTTTGCAGAGCCCTCTGACGGACTCGAACCGTCGACCCCCTCCTTACCATGCGCTGCGCGCGGCAACCGGTTGGAGCCCACGGCAACGGTTTTCGCTTGTTTCCGCGCCTTTGGCGGCTGCGCCATTTGCGACCGGTTGCCACCGGTTGCAACCACGGGGCTCCATCAAGGCTCCATCCTGCGTTGTCGGCTATGGCTACATCGCCTGGTGGAGCTACGCCTCCAGCCGCGGAGCCTCCTGAACAGGAACAACGGCTGGTCGGGACCTTCAGGTTCCAGGCGCCGTCCTAGCGTCGCAAGACATCGTCACGCGCACGGCGACTTGCCGCCGGCGTTCAAGAGTCATATTGTCACGGAGCGTGGGGAGCGTGATGGCTGCGGCGCAAGCGCACCGTGCTCGAGGAGCCATGCGGCTCGCGGGTTGGTTGGAGAATTCCTGGAGAACCTCCTCGTAGGCTGACGGCATGGCGGCGATCGACGCGCAGGACAGCCGAGCGGCAGGAGCAGCCGGCGCCGACGTCCGCAAGCATTCTCTACAGCTGCGCGTGCTCGGGCCGTTGGAGGCGCTGTCGGACGGCGTCGCGCTCACGCTCGGCGGCCGCAAAGAACGAACGGCGCTGGCGTTGCTCGGCGCGCACGTCGGCACGGTGGTCGCGACGGACGACCTGATCGACGGCATCTGGGGCGACGAGCCGACCACCGCGGCGCGCTCCACGCTCCACACGTACATCTCGAACCTGCGCAGCCGGGTCGGCGACGTCATCGTCCGTGACGGTGGCGGCTACCGCCTCGAAATCGAACCGGACGATGTAGACGCGTTCGTCTTCGAGCACGCGGTCTCGAATGCGCGCGAGCTCGCGGCGACGGACCAGGCGCAGGCGGCGCAGACGCTGAGGCAGGCGCTCGCGCTCTGGCGTGGGCGTCCGTACGCCGACGTCGCCGGCTCGCCCCCGCTCGACGTCGAGGCGAGGCGGCTGGAAGAGCTCCGGCTCGAAGCGGTCGAGGCGCGGATCGACGCGGACCTCGCGCTCGGGCGTCACGCCGAGCTGGCCGGCGAGCTCGAGGTGTTGTGCGAGGAGAACGCCCTGCGCGAGCGCTTCCGCGCGCAGCACATGCTTTCCCTCTACCGCTCCGGTCGGCAGGCCGAGGCTTTGCGCGCCTACCAGAAGACGCGCGCCTACCTGGCCGACGAGCTCGGCCTGGAGCCTGCGAAGGAGCTCCAGGAGCTGGAGCGCCTGATCCTGAACCAGGACCGCTCGCTGCTGCCCGACACGGAGCCGCAGGTCCAGGCCCGGGCGTTCCTGCTGACCGATGTCGAGGACTCGACCGTGCTGTGGGAGCTGCACACCGACGCGATGCGGGCTGCAATGGCCGAGCACGACCGGATCGTGCTGGGCGCGGTGGAGGCGGGCGGGGGCCAAGTCGTCAAGCGGGTGGGCGACGGCCTCGACATCGCTTTCGCCGACGCCGGCGCCGCCGTCTCCGCCGCGCAGGCGATCCAGATCGAGCTCTCGAAGGTCGATTGGCGCGAGACCGGGCCGCTCCGTGTGCGGATGGCGATCGACGCGGGCGAGGTCGAGTGGCGGGGCGGCGACTACTTCGGCCCCGTACTCAACCGAGCCGGCCGCCTGCTCGCCGCGGCGCACGGTGGGCAGGTGCTGCTCTCCGGGGACGCGCACGGCCTCTCCTCCGCCCGTTCGGGCTGGCAGGCGAAGGCATTGGGTGAGCACCGCTTCAAGGGGATCGGCTCACCTGTAACGGTCTTCCAGCTGGTCGTCGAGGGTCTGCCGGCGGACTTCCCACCGCTTCGAATCGACCGGCCGACGACATCGGCGGCGCGCACCGGCTTCGGGCGGTCCGTCCGTGGCTACGAGCTGCGCGAGCAGGTGGGCGCGGGCGACTTCGGAGTCGTGTACCGCGCCTACCAGCCGTCGGTCGGGCGCGAGGTTGCGATCAAGGTGATCCGCCCCGAGCTCGTCAACCAAGCTGCGTTCGTCCGCCGTTTCGAGGCCGAGGCCCAGCTCGTTGCGCAACTCGAGCACCCGCACGTCGTGTCGCTCTACGACTACTGGCGCGACCCCGATGGCGCCTACCTGGTGATGCGCTGGCTGCGCCGCGGCTCGCTGCGGCAGGCGCTGGAACGCGGCCCCTGGAAGATCGAAGCGGTCTCGCGCCTGCTCGCCCAGGTCGGCAGCGCGCTCGCCTACGCGCACCGCCAAGGCGTGGTGCACCGCGACCTCAAGCCTGCGAACGTGCTGCTCGACGAGGAGGGGCACGCGTACCTCTCCGACTTCGGGATCGCGGCGCGGCTCAGCGATCCCGACGATCCGCGCCGGCTGGTCAGCGGCTCGCCCGCCTACCTGCCGCCGGAGGAGATTGCAGGCGCCGCTCACACGCCGCGCTCGGACCTGTACGGGCTCGGACTGCTCACCTTCGAACTGCTCACCGGCGAGCCGCCCCCCATGGACGGACCGCTGCCGCCGCTCGGCAAGCTCCGGCCGGAGTTGCCGGCCGCGCTCGACGCCGTGATCGTTCGCGCGACCTCAGCCGAACCCGACGAGCGGCACGAGTCCGTGGACGCGTTCCTCATAGCCTTCGCGCAGGCGACGGGAGCGGACACGCCTTCGCTTGCGGCGACGTACACACCCGCCGAGAACCCCTACAAGGGCCTCCGCGCCTTCGGCGAGAGCGACGCCGAGCACTTCTTCGGGCGCGAGGCGCTCGTCGCCCAGCTCGTCGCCGCGGTTGCCGAGCACCGGCTCGTCGCAGTCGTAGGCCCGTCAGGGATCGGCAAGTCCTCGGTCGTGAAGGCGGGACTCGTCCCGGCGTTGCGCAACGGCGCCCTCCCCGGCTCGGAGCGCTGGCTCGTCGCCGACCTCTTCCCCGGCGCGTACCCCTTCGAGGACATCGCCGCGGCGCTGCTGCGCGTCGCCGTCGAGCGGCCCGACGACCTCGTCGAGGAACTCGCCCGCGACGAGCTCGGAATCCGGCGAGTGGCCAAGCGGATTCTGCCCGCCGGCAGCGAGCTGCTGCTCGTCGTCGACCAGTTCGAGGAGCTGTTCACGCTCACGAGCGACGAGGACGTACGTCGCCGCTTCCTGGACGGTCTGACCGCGCTCGCCGCCGACCCGCGCGCGCCGGTGCGCGTCGTCGTCACGCTGCGCGCCGACTTCCTCGACCACCCGCTGCGGTACCCCAAGTTCGGTGAGCTGCTGGGGGCGGGCCTGGTGACCGTGCCGGCGCCCTCGGAGGACGAGCTCGCCGAAGCGGTCGAGCGGCCGGCCGCGACCGTTGGCGTCCGCTTCGAGCCGGGCCTCGTCTCGCAGATCGTCGCCGACGTGCACGACCAGCCCGGCGCGCTGCCTCTGCTCCAGTATGCGCTCACCGAGCTCTTCGCGGCGCGAACGAGTGACCTGCTCGCGCTGGAGGGCTACCGCGCCACCGGCGGGGTCGTGGGCGCCCTCGGCCGCCGCGCCGAGGAGCTTTACGCGCGGCTCGACACGCCCGCCCGGCGCGCCTGCCGCCAGGTGTTCCTCCGCCTCGTCAGCGTCGATCCGGCCGGCCAGGACACGCGTCGCCGCGTGCGGACGCGCGAGCTGCGCGCCCTGGA
>JACDEU010000037.1 GCA_013816245.1 Actinomycetota bacterium
TCGGCACTTGCTCGCCGCCGAGATGGCTGCGCGCGACCTCGGGAAACTGTCGCTCGCCGACACCTTGAAGTTGTGCCTGCTGCTCGCCGATATCGAGAGTGGCGAGCGACTCTCACGCGCGATCGCAAGATGGCACGCCCGTTTGTGCTCGATGCGGTGGGAATCACCGCGGATCAGGCCGCGCTGGCTCTCTCTGCGGCGGAAGAGTTGGCGGGTATACGCGAGATCGCCGCCGAGACCCTGCGGCAACTCGCAACGCAATACCGCCTCGACGCCGTTGCCCGCGTCCTAGCTAGGTTCGAGCATTAGCTCGCGGCCTTAGCCAGTTTCCCTGGCGACCCGTCCGACCGACGAATGTTTGTGACGATCGCCTTGTTACGCTTTAAGGGGTGCGTGCGCGCATTTGGTATGCCACGATCGCTGTGAGCGTCCTGCTCGCTCTAGTCATCCAGGTGATCATCGCAGTCCACGCGCGAGCGACGCCTCCGAGCCACGGCGTCGGGCAACTCGCGGGCGCTTCGCTCTTGACGCGCATCGTGCGCGTCGCCAGCTTCTTCACGATCCAGTCGAATATCCTGTCGGCGATCGTCTCGGTCCAGCTTGTGCGCGACCCGAATCAAGACGGGCGGCTGTGGCGAATCCTACGGCTCATGGGGTTGATCGGCATCACCGTCACCGGCGTTGTTTACTCAACGGTGTTGGCTCAAGTGCATGAGCCGAAGGGCTGGGAACAGGTGAGCACGAACACCGTCCTTCACTACATCGTGCCGATCATGATGGTGTTGGGGTGGCTGCTGTTCGGACCGCGTCCACGAATCAAACCATCCGTGGTGGCGTTGACACTGATTTGGCCCGCGCTCTGGCTGGGCTACACGGTCGTCTACGGTGCGATATCAAAGTGGTACCCATACCCTTTCGTCGACGTCGCCACCCACGGCTACGGACGGGTGCTCGTCAATGCTGTTCTGGTCGCGGTGGTCTGCGTCCTCGTTGGCGCGCTGTACGCGTTCGGCGATCGCAAACTCCCCACAACCGACTCGCTGTGTTAGCGGGCCTGTTCTAGGAGACACCAGCCCCACAACGGCCTGCGCGAGTGTTCGGGGAATATCCCCTGAACCGCTCCCAGCGGCTCGACTGCTTAGCGGGTCCTACGTGCGTGGCGCGTACTCGACGCTGGCGAACGGCCAGTCAGAATCCAGCCATTCACTTACGGCGCGCCAAAGTGGCGTGTCCAGGTGCGCGTGGCTCTCTCGCACCCACGAGAGCGTGCAGGCGTCGTGATCGCTGTCCGGCAGCGGGTAGATGTAGACGCACCCGATCACGTCGCGGCTGGCGGGATCGAGCACCGTGTACGTGAACCCCTTCCGGTTGCGGAAGTCGTCGGCGTGACGTTGCAGGTCTGCGCGGTTTTCGTTTCGCGTCATCTCTCGCGGCCAGGAGCCGTCAGGGAACCCGGGCGTCTCAGCGATGTGATCCATCGACGATGTCCAGGCGTCGAAGTCCTGCTCGTTGTGCTCGGGGCCGAGCGGCTCAAGCACAAACTCGGAGGTCTCGAGACCGGGCAGGACCTCGAAGTCGGCTGGAACGAACTCGGCCACGCGACCGATCCTAGATCGTCCGCTCAGGCGGAGCCGGAAGCGAACCATGACGTGCGCCAGTGATGCGGAATGTCCCCCGGCGGGAAGCCACAGCGAGTGCACGGCAAGCCGACTGTCAAGCAGGTTTGGCTGGAGTTTGAGTGCGGGAAAGAGTCTGAGCGGACTGGATCAGGATCCACGCCCCGCTGATCCCGAGGAGGACGAATGCCCGCGAAGGAAGCAGGCTCCGAAGAGACCCCCTGGGCCGCTACATCACGTCCGACGGCTGGTTCGTGCACGACCTCGCGGAGGCGCTCGCGGTGCGCAACGAGGAGAAGGGCGGGGCGCTGTATCCGCTCGAGCCGCGGGAATCGCCGTTTCGCGACTTCGGTGTCAACGTTCGCGTCCTCTGGCCGGGCGATCCGAACGCGCTCTACCACTCGGAGGGCGTACAAGAAGGCTTCCTCGTGCTCTCGGGCGAGTGCAGGTTGATCGTCGAAGAAGAGGAACGGCTGCTGCGGCAGTGGGACTATTTCCACTGCCCGGCCGGCACGCGCCAAGTGCTCGTCGGCGCCGGCGAGGGGCCGTGCGTGATCGTCATGATCGGGGCGCGGCCCGACGACCCTATTCACTACCCGGTGAGTGATGTCGCAGCGCGGTATGGCGCGTCCGCCGCGAACGAGACCGCCGTACCGGACGAGGCGTACGCCGATTGGCCGGGCGATTACACGCCGATTCGCTTGCCATGGCCGCTCGACTCCGGCAGGTAACTCTCGCTCGCATGCGCGAGTGTTCCGTCGCAGTGCACCCTGAGCTAGCCGAGACAAGCGAACGCGAATCCGGCTGCGCTTCCGTACGTGATCAAGAAGCGTGACTCCGCCCGGTCGCATGCGACGTAGCGGCCCTTCACCTTGATTGGTATCGGATAGTTCCCGAGATTGGGACGCGTGCGACGAGTGGACAGGTGGAACGTCGAGTTGCGCGCGTTCGTGAACGTGAGGAAGTAGGTGTTCCAGTAAGAGAGTGGAGCGCAGCCCGCTCGGCAGGCGGCGAAGTTCCACCACCAACCGGGCCGGTAATGGGCCGACACCGGGAAAGTTCCGAACTGGTCATGGAGAATCGCCTTGCCGCTCGGACGGATCATTTAGAAAGGCACGCACAAGGCGGCCAGTCACCCCGACGAGTCACAAACGGCACGACGACAACCAGGCTGGCGACGGCCCCAGACAGACCGACCTGCCGACTCTTACAGTCCCCCGACCTCTGGCCCGACTACTACTTAGCTCTCCCAGGCAATCTGACACGGCCGCGCCAGTCTTCGTCCGCATGCCGCACTCCGAACAGTCGAAGCTCTCGTGGTCAGCTGGGTGGGCCACACCCACATACGACGAGTGGGATACTGCGCGGGCTATGTCGCAGGAGGGCGACGACACTTCCCATAGAGGAGGAGAGAGTTGATCCTGGCAACAACGAAGGTCGAGGATTTCGACCGCTTCCTGGAAGTCTTCTCAACGAAGGGCGCTGAGAAGCGAAAGCAGCACGGGTCCAAGGGTTCGACCGTCTTTCGCGATCCCAATGAGGACGACCGGGTCTGGGTGCTCTTCGACTGGGATGCGGAGGGCTGGCAGAACTTTGTCTCCGACCCCGATGTCCCGGCGATCCTGCAAGAAGCGGGGCACAAAGGTAAGCCCCAGGCGGCGGAGCTCGGCGGCCAGTACGACGCCTAGCCCCAGACCACGCCTCGGCTGTACCCACTTTGTACCCGGCCCGCAAGAGCAGGCCCAAGAAGCCCTAGCCTATGCCCAAAATGAACTTCGCGTCGTCCGACATGCGATCGGGCGTCCAGGGAGGATCCCAGGTCAGCTCGATCTCGACGTCCTCGACCCCGTTGACCTCGCGGGCGGTGCGGACGATGTCCTCCTGGATCATCGGGCCCGCAGGACAGCCCATCGACGTGAGGCTGTGGATCACCTTGATGCGCGGTCCGTTGACCTCGACGTCGTAGAGCAGTCCGAGCTCCACGATGTCCATCCCGAGCTCGGGGTCCTCGACCTGCTTCAGCGCCTCGAAGATCTCTTCCTTGGTCGGCATCCTGGTTCGAGTCTAGTGCCCCTGCCAGTAATGGCGTCGAGTTTCTGGGTCGCGAGCACCAGCCAGAGGCCGCACTCGACCGCAGCAAGGCTGGTTAGCCTTGCTAAGGGCGAGGGCGGACCCTGGCGCCGCGTGATCGCGGGCCAGAAGCCGACATGTATTGCTGGCAGGGGCACACGCTAGTAGCCGAGCAGACGGACTTCTTCGCGCCGCTCGCGCGCGAAGAAATGCACTCCGTCGGTGAAACGCACCCAGTTGCAGCGCGTACACATGACGAGGGAATGGGTGCGGGCCGAGTCTGCGAGATAGCGCACGCCGCGCAAGAGGTCGCCGTTCGAGACCCCGGTTGCTGCGACGATCACCTCTCCGGGTGCCAGGTCCTCCGTCGTGAACACCCGTGTCGGATCTTCGATGCCCGCTTCGCGCGCTTGCTCGATCTCGCCCCGGGTCGTCGGCCACAGCTGGGCCTGCACCTCGCCGCCGAGACAACGAAGTGCCGCCGCCGACATCACCGCCTGCCGGGTTCCGCCGATCCCCACCGCCAGATGGTCGTTCGTGCCGCGGATCGCCGCCGAGATCGACGCCGTCACCGTTCCGTCCTGAATCAGCTTGATGCGTGCGCCGGCGGCGCGGATCTCCTCGATCAGGTCGTGGTGACGCGGACGGTCGAGCACGATCGTCGTGATGTCGGCCGGGCGGCGCCCGAAAGCGTCCGCGATCGCCTGGACGTTTTCGGCAATCGGCTTGAGCAGATCGATCGAGCCGCGCGCGCGGGGCCCGACCGCGAGCTTTCGCATGTACATGTCGGGCAGGTTGAGCAGCGAGCCCCGTTCGCCGACTGCGATCATCGACATCGCGCCGTTGCCGCCACGCGCGACGACACCGCGGCCCTCGAGCGGGTCGAGTGCCAGATCCACCTCGTCACCACCGGCGCCGATGTCTCCACCGACGCGCAACGGCGACTCCTCGCCGGCGGAGCCGATCACCACCCTCCCGTCGATCGGGAAGTCGTCCAGCAGTGCGCGCATCGCTGCGGCGGCGTCGCGCTCGGCTGCTTCCTGGTCGGCGCGGCCGAGCCAGCGGGCCGCGGTCAAGGCCGCACCCTCCGTCACTCGGACGTACTGCTCGCAGAGACAGAGGCTGGTCCTCGGCACTTTCTGCTCTTCGACGGCAGTCGGCTCTTCGACGGCAGTCGGCTCTTCTACGGCTTTGGCCATCACACCCGTTGTACCTGCTCGGCGCTCGACAGCACCAGCTCGAGCACCGAATCGATCGCTCCGCGGATGTCGTTGTTCGCAATTACCGGCACCTTGTGCCGTTTCGCCCGCCCGATGATGTGGTCCTGCACGCGGCGAATGTCGTCGAGCCGATCGATGTACTTCGCGTGTGGTCGCAGTCCGTCCAGGCCGGCATCGCGCACCATGAAGTGGGTCGTGTGCTCTTCCTCGTCCTCGATCGCGAGAATGCACTGCACGACGAGCGCGCCCTCGATCCGCGGCAGCATCCCCGGCACGAGGTGCACTCCCTCGAGCACCATCGACCAGCCTTCCTCGAGAGCCCGCTCGATCGAGGCGCTGACGCCGACGAGCACGTTCCGTGTCTGTTCGAGGAAGCCGGCGATCACCGGGTCGTCTGCCTGCTCCGGCTCGCGCAGTCCTGCTGCGGCCTCGAAGCTCGAGTAGTGGATCGACGGCATGAACTCCTTCGAGAAGAACGCACGCATCGTCTGGCGGATGAAGTCGGTCGAGGTGACGCGCGTGATCCCGAGCCGGTAGGCGGCTTCGGTTGCGACGGTCGACTTGCCGGCTCCGGTGGCGCCGCCGACGAGGACGATGATCGGCAGGTCGAGCTCATGGAGCTCCCTGAATCGCCGCAGTCGCCGAACGGCTTCGAGTCCTTCCTCGTCGCCGAGAACCTCGACGGCCAGCTCTTGCACCTGCTCGAGGTCGACGCTCTGCTCGCCGCGGTCGAAGAGATGCTGGTCGATCCGCTTGGCGAGCTCGTACGCGCGACCGAGCGGGACGCCGACTGCGACGAGGGCGCGCGCCATTAGGCCCTTGGAGTAAGGCTGATCCGGTGTCCCGAGCGGCAGCGGCTCGGAGTGGCGGGGGTGGCTCAAACTCGTGCTCCAGTCGCCACCAGTCGCTCGACAGCGTCGTCGAGCTCTGCGGACACGACCTCGTTCTCGGCGAAGACGACCTGCACGCCGCGCTCCATCGCGGCTTCTGCGACTACGTCGATCGCCGCAGCTTTGATCTCGACGAGATAGACGTCGGCATCCGTTCGCGCCAGGTCCTCGCGCAGCTTCGAGCGGTCCGCGAGGTTTCGCGACACACTCACCACGTCCGCGTCGAGATGGTCGGTCGGCGCAGGACCGGTCGTGAACACTGCGACTCGGCCGCCTTGCAGAGGTGCGATCGGACGGAGGCGTAGCTCCGCATCGACGACCGGAATGCGCTTCAGCGCCCGTACCGCGGACGCATCGCCGCCGCCGACGAGAACGACCAGATCGGAGATCAGCACGCGGTAGGCATTGAGATACGCGAGCGGATCGTGCCCGCGACCGCTCACGAGGATGCGCGCGTCGACCTCGACGGGCGGAATCGCGGCGCCACTCCCGTCGAAGACGACGAAATCCGGCTCCCGCTCGACCGCGAGCGCAGCTCCCTGCAAGACGTTCGACATCGTCACGGCACCCGCAAGACCACCCCCGGCGCGACGACAGCCGATCGTGACGACTCCCGTGAGCGCCGCCGTCTCGAGGTGGTCGGACGCTGCATGCCGGCCCTCCCGCGAAAGCTCGAGCAGTGATTCGAGGGTAGGCTGCACGACCGCTACCTCCGGCTCTGCCGGCCCCCCACGCCCCATCGCGACGACGACCACGTCGCGACCCTTTGCAAGCAGCCGGGCGACGTGACCGGTCACAGCTGTCTTGCCGACGCGCTTGCCGGTGCCGATCACCGCGAGCGACGGAAGTGGAAACGGGGCGTACTGCGGTGGCTCGAAGCGAAAGTCCGCGCCTTCGTAGCGAAGGCCCGCCGCAAGAATGCGGCTCGCGAGGAGCAGGCGTTCGCGCGGGCCGAGCACGGGCTCATCCGACAGGTCGACGACGACCTCCGCATCCGTGAAGCCGTCCTCCAAGGCTTCGATCAGCGGCACGCCGTAGTCCGGATCTCCACGCAGCTTCTCCGTGCCGCCGGCGAGCCAGGCTCCGATCACGTCGTACGGCAGCCCCGCGATCGCATCCCGCACGACCGGTGGGTAGTGCTCGCCGTCGATGACGACGATCGCGGGCTTCATCGCCGCGAGGTCACCTCTCCCTCGATCCGCGCGGTGTACTTCTCGAACTCGAGCGTGTCGATCGCGAACTGGATGATCTTCTCCTGCCCGTGGAACGGGTACTTGCGCCAGACGTCCACGTGCGTCCCGGAGAACTCGATCACGTTGTAACAGGGACGCGTGTTGCCGCGAAGACGAAGTGACGAAACGGTTCCGGCATTCACGATGAACAGATCTTCGAGCCGCCACGCGTAAGGCACGTGCTTATGACCCGAGAGGACGAGGTTCACGCCGGAGCGCTGCAGGCATTCGATTGCGTCGCCGGCGTCGTAGATGATGTTCCGCTCGCGTCCCGTGCCCGGGACCGGCAGAAGATGATGGTGGCAGACGAAAACGCGGAGGTCCGCCGGCGCCGCGAAGCTCTCCTCGATCCATGCGTAGCGCCCCCTGCCGATCTGGCCGTGGTCGAGGTCGGGCTCCGTCGAGTCCACCGCCACGACGGTGACGCCGCCGACCCGCATCACGGAGTTGCGATCGCCGAACAGGTCCTCGAAGTGGACGTAGCCGACGTTGCGGGAGTCGTGGTTCCCGGGAATGACGACCACCGCCTTGCAGTCGATCCGGTCGAGGTAGTCCTTGGCGAGCGCGTATTCCTCCTTGAACCCGAAAGTCGTCAGGTCCCCGGAGCAGACAACGATGTCCGGCTCGAGGTCGTTGACCTCGGTGATCGCACGTTCCAGCAGGTTCGGGAGGAAAAACTGCGTGCCGCAGTGCAGATCCGAGATCTGGACGATCGTGAACGTGCTGTCACTGCCGTCACGGGTCGCCATGGAAGAAGTCTAGGCGGCCAACGGCCGCCTCCCAATCTCCGAGCGGAGCGAGCGACTTTCGTCCACCCGCCGAAAATGCGGCAGCATTTTTGGCGGAAAGGGCATCCGGACCGGTTGCTAACCTGATTCGAGGTGATACTGGAAACCCCGGATTTCCAGGCATATCGAGGCCAGGAACCTCCCCGCTTCGCCAACAAGGCCGAGCTCGAATGCGCCAAGGTCCTGGATTACTACGGTGTGCCCTGGGAGTACGAGCCTACGACCTTCGTCCTCGAAGAAGACGAGGACGGCCGCGTCCTCGAAGCCTTCAGGCCCGACTTCTTCCTGCCCGAGCAGAACCTCTACGTCGAGGTGACGGTCATGAAGCAGTCGCTCGTGACGCGCAAGAACCGCAAGCTGCGAAAGCTGCGCGAGCGCTATCCCGAAATCCGCGTGAAGCTGTTCTACAAGCGCGACATCGAGCGGCTGGCGGAGAGATACCAGCTCGAGCTGGCGTCGTAGATTCCGAGCCTCGGCTCGGAGAGGTGTACCTCACACGCGAGGAGCTGCACACGCGCGTCCGAGAGCTGGGCGCCGAGATCTCGCGGGACTACCACGGGAAGGAGCCGCTGCTCGTGGCGCCGCTCAAAGCGAGCCTCGTGTTCGTTTCCGACCTCTCCCGTGCGCTCTCGATCCAGCACGGGCTCGACTTCATCGAGCTCGCCAGCTACGCGTCGGGCGCGGACACCGGGGGCCACGCGCGCATCCGGTTGTTGAAGGACCTGGATTCGGAGCTTGCCGGCAGGCACGTCCTGATTGTCGAGGACGTGGTCGACACAGGCCTGACGCTGAATTACCTGTGCAAGACGCTCGCCCTCCGCGATCCTGCCTCGCTGGCGGCGGCCACCCTCCTCGATCGGCCCTATCGGCGGCTCGTGGACGATCTGCCGGTCCGCTACGTGGGCTTCACCGTGCCCGACGAGCTCTTCGTCGGCTACGGCTTCGACCTCCACGAGAAGCTTCGGAACCTCCCCGATCTCCACGTTCTGCACTCGGAAAGTTAGTCTAGGCTAAACTAACCGGCGGGATGATGACGACCCGCGCCGACGAGGGCCCGCGCCTCCCAGGGGCAGGCGAGCGTGTCCTTCGCGGACAGTCGCGCTGGCGCGTCCTCCCCTTCCTCGGCCCGGCGTTCATCGCGTGCGTCGCCTACATGGATCCGGGCAACTTCGCGACGAACATCGCCGGTGGATCGAAGTTCGGCTTCACGCTCGTCTGGGTGATCGTCGCCTCGAACCTGATGGCGATGCTGATCCAGACCCTGTCGGCGAAGCTCGGCATCGCGACCGGTCGGAACCTGCCCGAGGTCTGCCGAGAGCGTTTCTCCCGCAAGACCTCCTTCGGGCTCTGGATTCAGGCGGAGCTGATCGCCATGGCGACCGACCTCGCCGAGTTTCTCGGCGCCGCCCTCGGCATCAAGCTGCTGCTCGGCATCGCACTGTTCCCGGCCGCGGCCATCACGGGCGTAATTACGTTCGTGATCCTCGGCCTCCAGCGCTGGGGATTCCGGCCCCTCGAAGCGGTCATCACGGCATTCGTCGTCGTGATCGGGATCTGCTACCTCGGGGAGCTCTGGTTCGCCCATCCGCCGCTCGCAACCGTGGCGAAGCATGCGGTCCTCCCGGAGTTCGCCAAAGGCAACGAGCAGAGCGAATCGGTGTTGGTCGCGGTCGGGATCCTCGGCGCGACCGTCATGCCCCACGTCATCTACCTGCACTCGGCGTTGACGCAGCACCGCATCGTCCCGCGAAACGACGAGGAAGCGAAGCTGCTTTACAAGTACACGCGCATCGATGTGCTGATCGCGATGGTGATTGCGGGCCTGATCAACATGGCCATGCTCGTGGTCGCCGCAACCGTCTTCTTCGGGAGCGGGCTGACGAACGTGGACTCACTCGAAGGCGCGCACCGGACGCTCGAGCCGATCCTCGGCGGGGCTTCGAGCGTGCTGTTCGCTTTGGCGCTCACCGCGTCCGGCCTGTCGAGCTCGACCGTCGGGACGATGTCCGGTCAGGTCGTGATGCAGGGGTTCATCCAGCGAAGGATCCCCCTGTTCGTCCGGCGGATCGTGACGATGATCCCCGCCTTCGTCGTGATCGCAATCGTGGGAGACGGGGACGTCTCCCGGACGCTTGTCGTCAGTCAGGTTGTGCTGTCGTTCGGGATCCCATTCGCCTTGATCCCCCTCGTGATGTTCACCAGCCGGCGAGATCTAATGGGCGTCCTCGTGAACACTAGGGCAACGATCGTGGCGGCGTCGATCGTCGCCGCGCTGATCTCCGGCCTGAACATCTACCTGCTCGGCGTGACCTTCGGCCTGATCTGAACCGGCCTTCCCCGGGGTTCCCGCCCAGGGTGACGGAAAACAACCGGCCGCCCGGGGGCGGCCGGCGTCGTCGGGACACGAACTGTCCGTACCCCGACACGACCCTTCCCCGATTTCGGCCGGGGTACGAATTACAAAGAGGAAACGTACGGGTTGAGAATCTGGATACGGCTCAGGGTCTAGAGATAGCCGAGCGGGTCGACCGGATTCCCGTTGATGCGAACCTCGAAATGGAGGTGCGCGCCGAAGCTGTGGCCCGTATTGCCCACGTACCCGATCACCTGGCCCTGCGAGACGGTCGCGCCGACCGACGTCGCAAAGGCGGACTGATGGGCGTAGCAGGTCGCCAGCCCGCCCCCGTGATCGATGCACGTGTAGTTGCCGTAACCGCCGTTCCAGCTTGCGAGTACAACAGTGCCGGCCGCGGCGGCGTGGATTGGAGTCCCGTTAGGTACACCGATGTCGATTCCTGCGTGTAGCCGGCCCCAGCGATAGCCGTACGGGCTCGTGACGGGACCGCTGACGGGCCAGATCAGGCCCGACGCGGACGGCGTCGTGTCCGAGGCACTCTGTGCGGCCGCAAGCTGTCCGCGGACTTGCGAATCCTGGGCGGCGAGCGCGTCGGCTTCTGCGATGAAGGCCTTCTCCTGTTCCCGAGTCGAGGCCAACTGCCCTTTTTGTCTGCTGCGCTGGCCGGCGAGTGAGCTCTTGCTCGCGAGCAGCTCGCTCTTGACGTTTCGCTGCTGCTGCGTGCGAACGGCAACGACCTGGGTCTCGGAGTGGACGCGTGCGCGGACTTTCTTCGTGCGCTCGCGCGCGACGTGAACCTGGTCACGAGCCGTCGCAACCTGCACGGCAATTCGCTTGTCCTGTCTTGCGATCGCGTCCAGGTAGTGGAGCTGGTCGAGGGCGTCCTGGAACGACTTGGACTCGAGAATCACGTCGATGAGCGTCGGGTCACTTGTCTCGTAGATGTCGATCATGCGCAGGTTCAATTCACGTAAGACCTTCGCGTACTGACGGTGAAGAAAGTCCAGGCGTTCGGTTTCGAAGTCGAAGAGCTCGTTGAGCTTGTCGAGGCGCGCCTGGTGAAGCGCGAGATCGCGCTCGAGGTCGTTGAGCTTCTGCGAGACGTCCCCCACCTTGAGCTCCAGCGAGCGGATCTGCGACGTGATCCCGGAGATCTGGGTTGTCAGGCGAGCTTCCTTCGCGCGCGCGGCCGCGAGCCGTGCCTGGATGTCGCTGAGCTTGTCGCCCGACGCCGGAGCGACGAGCACGAGCCCGGCGAAGAGGACGACGACCAGTCTGCGGCCCATGGACGGAAGATTCGGCAGGGCTCCGGACGTCCCTGCCGCGGGGAGGGCGACTCAGACCCTCAGGCGGCCCTCCTGAGGCCCTTCGTCGGGCGCTAGAGGCCCCGGCTCGGGAATGATCGCCGGCTCCGGGGGGTTGCCCTCGTCCGGCGGTGGATAGGGCTCTGGGATGACTGCCGGGCCGCTCGGGTCGCCCTGTCCGGGCTGAGCGGGCTGATCGGGCAGCTCCACCATCTCGGTCGGCTGGACCTCCAGCCGGCGCTGCTGAAGCTGGGCTTGTACGAGCGTTCCCTGCATCTCGACCTCCCTCTGCGCCGCGAGCTCGTCCAGCTCTCGAATCTGACCGCGGGCGGTTTCCGTCGCTTGGTCGTCCCCACGGTACACCGCATCTCCCAGCTCGAACAGCAGCCGGGCCCGGAGAACGCCCATTCGCTGGAGCTCGCGGCGGAGGACGAGCACCCGCCGGGCCGCCCGACCCCTCGTCGCGAGCGAGTCGGCGGCCAGACCCGCGCGCGCCGAAAGCCGTCGAGAGCATCCGCGGTCGACCGGGCGACCACTCCGTCCGGCTTGCGGCGCGCGGCCTCGACAAAGATCAGAACGAGGACTACACCGGCGCCGAGCGCGATGAGGGCAAACGGCCAGTAGCCGAGCGCGAACAGGACGATCGCGAGCGTGAAAGTGACTCCGGCGAGGACGAGCACGAGGGTCGTCGGCGCGATGCCGTAGTAGCGCGGCTGCGACTGGACGTCCCCACCGGGACGAGGCCGGTCTCAGGCGGCAGCTCCATCACCTTCGTGCCGCCGGCGTTCGTGGGATGTCCACACTGTGGGCAGTAACGCGTCTTTTTCGCGAGGCTCGAGCCGCAGTTCGCGCAGCTAGCCATGGGTGGGAACCCGTTCATCAGCGGCGTGCTCGGCGCGGAGATCGAGCGCGCTCATCGCTTCTGCCGCCTGTCGTCGCAGCGGCCCGATCAGCCGGCGGTAGTCGTCGTCGGAAACCTTCCCGGTGCGGTGGTCGAACTCGAGCTCCTTCAGTGTGGCAAGCGCGCGGTCCCGCTCCTCGGCGAGGCTCAGGCGGCGTTGCTCGAGCTCGTCAGGCGCCGACAACCGGTCGTCCGGCGCGGCGGGCTCTCGCAGGAAGGGAAGCGCTACGAGCACGACGCAGGCGACCGCGAGTGCTGCACCGACGACCAGCGCCGCAGTCAAATGCGCACCACCCCGTCCGCGTAGCGCTCCGCGAGGCGCCGCGCCTCCCTCGCATCGGGCCACAGGGCGATGAGCGAGCCGCCGATGAAGACGATTCCGGCAAGCCAGAGCAGGTTCACGAGCGGTTTCTGAAGCGCTTTCAGGTCGATGCTCCCGTTCGCGTTCACCTGATCCGCGATCAGGAAGAGGTCGCCGCCGGTGAGCAAGTCGTGGCGGATCGCGACCTCGTTCGACACCTGATCCTCCGCGAAGTACTGGTTCTTGCCCGGCTTGTAACGGCCGAGGTAGTTATTGCCGCGGTAGACGTCGACGAGCGCTCGGACGGCGCGGTGGTTCCCCTCAGTCCGGGTCTCGTAGCCGCGGAAGACGAGGCGGTCACCGGCCACCGACATCGACTGTCCGGGCTTCAGCCGCGCCTCGCGAACCGTCTCGTATGCGCTCGCCCCGGTGATGCCGATCGCGAGCAGCACCACCGAGGCGTGAACGACGTAACCGCCGTAGCGGCGCCGGTTGCGTGCGATGAGCGACGAGAAGGCACCGGCCCAACCGACGCCGCCGAGCGCCCTCCGTGCAGCCGTGCCACGCGCGAACTCGAGTGCGATCGACGCGAGCACGAACACCGAGAACGTGTATGCGATCACGCCGATCCGCGACGAGCCCGCGCCTGCAGCAAGCAGCGCGACGCCCGCGACCACGGCTGCACCCAGCGGCCAGAGGAACGTGCGGCCGAGCGCGCGCAACGACGCGCGGCGCCATGCGACGAGCGGTCCGATCCCCATCAGCAGCAGCAACGGCACCCCGAAGGTGTGCAGGAAGAAATTGTAGTAGGGCTTGCTCACCGTCGCGGCTTGTCCGGTGACCGCATCGGAGAGGATCGGATAGACGACGCCCCAGAGGATCGTCAGCGCGAGCGCGACGAGGAGCAGGTTGTTGTAGAGGAACGTCGCCTCGCGGGACACAAGCGACTCGAGCCGCGTCTTCGAGCGGAGCAGAGGCAGGCGCACGAAGATCAGCGCAAGCGAGGCAGCTGTGATCAGGCAGATGAAGCCGAGGAACCAGGCACCGATCGAGCTCTGCGTGAACGAGTGGATCGACTGGATGATCCCGCTGCGCGTGAGAAACGTCCCGAAGATCGAAAGACCGAACGCGAGCACGACGAGCAGCACATTCCAGACCTTCAGCATCCCGCGCTTCTCCTGGATCATCACCGAGTGCAGGAACGCGGTTGCCGCAAGCCACGGCATCAGCGCCGCGTTCTCCACCGGGTCCCAGGCATAGAAGCCGCCCCAGCCGATCTCGACGTAGGCCCAGTGCGCACCGAGCAACTGGCCGACTCCCAGGAACGCCCACGCGGCAAGCGTCCACCGCCGCGTGGCGACGATCCACCGCTCGTCTGTGCGGCGCGCGAGCAGCGCTCCCATCGCAAACGCAAACGGCACTGTCAGCCCGACGTAGCCGAGGTAGAGCATCGGCGGGTGGATCGCCATATACGGGTTCTGCAGGCTCGGGTTGAGGCCGGCGCCGTCGGCGGCCGCGGCCTGCGTCGCGAACGGGCTCGCGACGAAGACGAGCAGCATCGCGAAGAAGGTGCCGACTAGCCCGAGCGTCGGCACCACCCAGGCGAGCACCTCGCGGCCGGCGCGCCGCCCGGTGAGCACGGCCGCGACGGAATAGCCGGTGAGCACCAGCAGCCAGAGGAGCAGTGACCCTTCCTGACCACCCCAGAAGGCAGTGAGCGTGTAGCCGAGCGGAAGCTCGCGGCTGGTGTGGTCGGCGACGTACTGGAAGGAGAAGTCGTGCCGAGCGAGCGCACCAAGCAGCACGACCGACGCGACGAGAGTCGCGCCGAAAGCGCCGAGCAAGGCATTCTGCGCGGACTCCGCAAGTCGCCGACGCTTTTGCCACGCAGCGAGCGAGCCCGCGAAGAGTGCGTACACGAGCAACAAGAACGCCGTGACGAGCGCCGCTCGGCCGAGATCAGCCACAGTTACCTTTTAGGCGAGTACTTCGAAGGGCACTTCGTGACGAGCGTGTTCGGCACCGCGACGAAGGCGCCGTTGCGCAAGGTTCCATCGACGACGACGTCGCGGCCGGTTCGGAAAAGATCTGGGACCGACCCCCGGTAGACGACCGGCACGGTGGCATGACCCTTGACGTCTCGGAGCTGGAAGCGCAGGCCCGCCGCGTGCGCGTCGCCGCTGGGCTTGCCGACGACCTGGCCCATCAGGGAGACGCGTCCGGTGTGGCCGGTGAGCTGGCTCGGGCGGAGCGATGGCGTGCCGCCCCCGGCGATCGAGGTGTAGAGCAAGAAGACGGCAAGGACAGCCGCGACCGAGAGTGCGACGATCAGGCGCGCCGGGCTTCCTCTACGGGCCACGCCGAGAGTCTAGTCCGAGACGCATTGAAGAGCCCGCTGCTCCCAGGACATCCCAGGCCCGTAGATGGACCTGAGCGCCTGCTCCAGGATCGGCTCGCGCCGTGCCTGGTCGAGCACGCCGTCGACGAGCTCCGTGGCGACCCGGAGGGCCAACTGCTCGACTTCGCCGCGGCGGTCGTGCGACAGCATCGCCAGCCGCCCTCGCGCCCGGCGGAGCTCGTGGTCGACCACGATTTCGGCATGGCGGTGAAACGCCTGCGTGTTCATTGCGCGAGCACCGCTGGCGGGCTCGATGTCTCCACCGGTCGAGCCACCTTCTTTGCGGGTGCAGACAGCGTGAAGCCGCAGAACATCAGCGCGATTCCGATCAGCTCGCCGAGCGTGACGAGTGAGGTGTCCCCGGCTCGGGACAGGCCGGTCGCCACGGCAACCGTGAGTGCGCCACACGCGATCCAGACGTTGGCGCGCACGCGCTGGCGGCGAAGGATCGACAGCAACGAACCGCCCACGAGGAAGAGCGTGCCCGCCGAGTTGAGTGCGATCGCCCACAGGAACGCATGTCCTCCGAGGACGCCGTTCGGCGGTGGCTTCCCGGTCGGGGCGATCGCGAGCGCGTGTGCATCAACCGGTGCGAGAAGCACTGCGGCGATTGCGGCGACAGATGCAACTGCGAGAGCGCCCACGAGCACGTCGCGGCCGCGTCGCGGAAGCAGCAGCCACGCCGAGCCCGCGCCGAGGTAGGCCACCGTCAACACACCACCCGCGATGTAGTACGTCCGAAAGAGGCCGGGGCTCCAGCCATCGCGCTGCGCCAGGGCTTCGCTCACGGCAGCCGCTGCGAAGAGCGCGAAACCGATCGCCCAGAGTGCCTTCTGGCCCGCCACTCGGCGCAGCAGCGAGCGAACCAGCATGAGTGCAAACCCTATCGCCAGCAGCGCCGCTGCGATCGGTGGCAGCGCGTGGGCGACCGCCGGCGCAACTGCGTGCGCGCGCCGCGAGACCGGCGTAACCGGCGCGTTCGGCGCGACCACTCTGAGATACGCGAAGTCGCGGCCGCCGAACATTCCTTCGTGGCTCGCCGCAAACACGTAGCTGCCGGCTTGCAAACGGCGCACGGGCACAAGGATCAGCTCACGCGGCGACTTGCGACGTACGACGAGCGGGATCGCCTTTCCGTCGAGATCGAACAACTGGTAGGCGGCCGCTGCGTCGACGGCGGCGGCGCGTACCCGCAGCGCCCTCAGGTCGGATGCATGCACGCGCAGCGCGTCGGCCGGGAAAGTGCTCTGCGGGTCGCCCCAGGCGAAGAGCTTGATCGTCCCCTGCGGCGTCACCATGAACTGGCCGGTGACTTCGCGCGTGAATCCGGTCTGGTACGCGTAGCGCACCGAAGCGCCGCCAATCCCCGCGACCGCCGGGACGAACGGGAGTGCGACCAGAATAAGTCCGATTGCACCGACCGACACGGCGACTCGCGTTCTGTAGCTCCGCCGCAACCGCCGCCGCGGGGGGGAACCGAGCAGCCGCAAGCGCCTCCGGCGATGTGCGCGGTAGAGCAGCGCCGTCGAGATCAGTGTGCTCGTCGGCAACCAGATCCATTCGGCTTGCCAGCCGATCGGGCGCAGGGGTCCGTTCGCAAAGGGCGTGAACGCGAGGGGAATCGCCGCCCAGGCGATCGCGGGGCCGATCAGTAGCAGCGCCGACCCGGCGAGCGGATAGCCCGCGAAAAGCCAGCCGAGCCCAGGGAACCCGAGTAGGCCCATCGGCACCTCGTAGACGGCCACAGCTGCCGGCCGACGCCTACGAACTCGTTTCGGGATCCGGCCGGCGTATGTCGAGGGGGCGCGTCGAAGCCACCGCCGCCCTTCTGCCCGGTAGGCGGCTGTGCCGCGCCACGAAGCGCGTCCGTACGCGCCGAAGCCAACGGCGACTGCTAGGGCGGCCGGCACGAGGACAAACGACTGCCAGGGCTCCAAGGCGGCGACGGCAGAGCCGAACGACCCGCCGTCAGCGACCCGGTGCGCAGCCACGGCGGCAAAAGCGATCCCCCCGGCGTAGTACGCCGCCATCCCCGCCCCGAGGCCGACGAGCATCGCTCGTGTAGAGCGCAGTCCGTCGGGAAGGAGTGATAGCGCGGCGCCGATCAGGATCACCATCAGCCCACCGAGCATGTTCAGCTGCGCGTGCAGGTTCACGATCACATCGCCCGCGTCGCCGCCGCGGTCGAGGAGCTCGTTCACTGCCGGGAACGCCTGCACCGGTCCCTGAAGCGTTCCGACTGCGAGCGCACCGCAGCCGAGGAGGACGAAGGCGCGAACCGGGTGCTGCGCCCTGCGGAAAGACCGCACCACAGTGACGAGCAGCAACCAGAACGCCGCGAGCATGGCAATTCCCGCACCCATGATCAGGAACGGATGGAGCCGCGTCGCCTCCTCTGCCTGCTCGGGGGTCAAGCCGCCACGCACCACGAGCCGGCCTTCGTGGAAGCCGAGGTAGAGCGCGACGCCGTAGAACGCGAGCGAGCCGCAGAGCAAAGACCAGAAGCAGGTGTTCGCCCGGCGGCGGCTCGGCGCTTCACCGCCAAGGCTCGGGGCGAGCGCGAAGATCGCCCCGGCCGTCAGCATCGTGAGCCCGGTGACGAGATTGATGTGCGCGTGACTGATCGGGTCGATCCACTCACCTGCGTGGCCGGCGCGGTACAGCCAGGCGGCATGTGCGGGCTGCACCTGGATGACACCCTGCACGGTGCCGACCGTGAGTCCCGCAGCGCCGGTCGCGAGAAACTTCCACAGGTGTCCACTTGGCTTCGGCACGCGAACGAGCCGTGCCTGGAAGATCGTCAGGAAGACGTTGGCCGCGAAGCACCAGTAGCCGAGCCCCATCACGCCGGCACCCATCCCGACGGGCACACGATAGGCCTTGCCCATGTGCAGCTTGGCTGCCTCGTAGTCCCAGCCGCTCGACACGAGGCGGCCCATCACGATCCCGTTCGCGATCAGCGCGACGTAGAAGACGAGCAAGCCGACTGCCGTGAACCAGAACGCGCCCTGCGCGAGGCCGGGGCTCACGAGCGGCCGTCCTACGATCCGCGGCAGCACGTACCAGCACAGCCCCGTTGAGATCAGCGTTCCCCCGCCGACAATCATCACGTGCGTGTTCGAGAGGTCGCGGACGAGGTGGCCCGCATATCCGGCCCGCGCGAGCCACTCGGCGGTCCACGGCAGATTCTTCAGCACCATCTGCACACCGCCGAGCAGGAGGAACGCGCCGCCGGTGAGGAAGTATTTCGGCAGGCGGCGGTCGTGAGCGTGCAGCTCGTCGTCGGGGTAGGGCTCGGTTCGGATCGGGGGCTTCCGGCCCGGAAGGATCGAGGCGATGGAGAGCACGGCGACGGTGAAGAAGGCCGCGAACGTGAAGAACTCGAGCGACGAGAGATGCTGGGTGTACATCGCCTACCTGAGCCCGGGCTCGAGGAAGTAGATCGTCAGCGTCCACGCGAGGTAGAGCACGATCAGAATGGTGAGGATGATCCATGCCCGCGTCATGGCCGACCGGCCGTGCCGCACGTCCTCCCCGACGTCCCGATAACCGAGAAGCGGCCTGGCGGGGCCTCCGCGTTTCGAATCGCGCGCCATCAGAACACCTTCTCCATCACGAGCGTGCGGGTCGGCTCGAGCCCGGATCCGACGTCGACGAGGAGGCGCTCGAAGGTATAGCCGCGCTCAAGGAAGACCTCGAGCTGGCCGGCGGTGTCCCACGTCGTGTAACACTGCACGAGGATGTCGCCCTCGGTCTCCGCTCGGACGAAGACGTCGAAGCGCTGGCATCCAGGGTACTCCTGCACATGCCCCTTGTACGCCTGCAACGATGAGTAGACAGTGGGCCACTCCGCTGCGGGAATGCTCGCCTCGGTCAGCGAAGAGTACGAAACGAAGGGCAGGACGGAATTCGTCGCCATCAGAACTTCTGCCCGTAGACGATGTGTCCGACGACCAAGACGACGGCGAACCCGATCACAAACATGCTGAACAGCACGAGGAACAGTGTCGCCGGACCGGCGCCTTCCGTTGTCCAGCCCCCGAAGTTGTCGATCGGGTAGATGCCTGTGCGCTGGCGCGTCGTCCGGTACTGCCTGACCCACGCGAAGAGCACGAGAACGAAGACGATGACGAAGCCCCAGAGCCAGGCGAGCGACAGCCAGTCGACGTGCCAGGTCTGAACGGGATGAGTCGTTTCCTGATGCCCGTTCAGATAGAGGTAGAAGTCGCGTACCTGCTCGGGCGTGTCTCCCTCGGGGAAGCTCATTCGTCCCATTCCTCCTCGTCGTACGCCCACTCCGGCGTGTAGTAGTCCGGCTCTTCGATCCCGAGCGGGATCGCGGCTTGCTGCTCGAGGTCGTGGAAATGTCCCGCCTTCCAGGCCCAGATGAAGCCGACAAGCGCGAAGCCTGCGAAGACGAAGAACGCCTCCAACATCCAGTCGACCATCACCCAGCGCGACTGTGAGCTCTCGGGCGCCTCATGCGCGAAGGCGGCCGCCGGCACTACGAGAGCGGCGATAGCGGCGATCGCGATGCTCCTGAAGAGGCGTCTCATTGCTGACCCGGCACGGTCGGAGGGATCAGCTTCTGGGCTTCGCCCGGCAGCTTGTCACCACGCGCGCGCGCTTCGTTCCACGCGCGGTTGAGCAGATCTTGGTAGATCGCCTTGATGCCAGCCGCTGCGTCCTGCAGCGAGAGCGGGGTCTTACCGTCGTTGAGGAAGAACTTGTCCCCCGGTGCGAGTCCGGGAAAGGCGCTCATCGCCTCCTTCATGAACGGATCCGACACCTGCTTCTTGGCGAAGGACGCGTTGTTCGTGAGCTTCTGTCGGACATTGAGCCAGGCGACGAGCTCCTTTGAGGGCTGCCAGGCGATGTAGTCCTTAGGCTCAGGGACGACGTTCTTTCGGAGTGTGTGGTTCGGGATCGTCTTGACGAAGAGCACGACGCGCCAGATGTCGTCGACCGAAAGGCGGTCGCCGAAGTTCTCCATTCCGGTCCCCGGCCAGCCGCGAAGGATGCGGTAGTAGAAGTCGCCGGGCCCCGTGTCACCTCCACAGCACGCATCGTCCTTGTCGGTGAAGTCGGCAGGCGCCGGCGACATGAACCTTGCACCAGGCCCTTTTCCGTCGCCCGCGATCCCGTGGCAACCGACGCAGCGCTGGAGGAAGATCTCTTTCCCGCGTAGGAGGTTCTGCTCGGTGACGGGCAGCGGGTCGCCGGAGAGCCAGTAGCCGCGGTCGATCTGCGCGAGGTTCGGCGCCTCCTCGAGCTGGTCCTTCGGCGGTTTCAGGATGTCGTCGTTGCCCTCGAGGATCTTCGAGTGCGCGCCCCTGAAGCCGGTGGGGGCCGGCGCGAATCCTTGATTCGTCGTGACGACGTGCTTGGAGTAGAGCTGGCCGGCGTAGCGCAGCAGCCCCGACTTGCCGCTTCGCGTCTCGACGTACGTGATCAGCTGCTCGATCTGCGTGTCCGAGAAGAGCGACTTCATCGCAGGCATCAGAGACAGCGGATCGACGAACCGTGGGTCGTAGAAGTGCGCTCGCTGCCAGTCGTCCGGATGCCAGCCCGACTCCTGCGACAGATCGGGGCCGGTACGCTCGGTTCCGAGCAGGTTCGGCGACTGGTCGCTGCCGTAGAAGTCGCCGGGCTGCGACACCTTCGGATACAGGAAGTAGAGGGCTTCGCGCACGTCCTGCGGACGGGAGTAGCCGGAGTGGCAGACGTAGCAGCCGTTCTGTGCGAAGAGGTTCCGACCCTTGACGGCACTGTCCGAGAGGGGCGTCCAGTCGTACGACGGTGGCGGGTCGAAGGTGTGGATCGGCAGCCAGACGACGATGAAGACAACCGTGAAAAACGCGAGCAGTCCACCGAGCCCGGCAAGGAGCGGCGTGATCAGCATCCGCTCCGGCGGGTGCGGAGACCAGCCGCGCGGGGGTGCGCTTTCCTCTTCTCTGCGGGTGTCGTCGTCGGCCATGACTATCCCGGGAGCGGGGGCGCGACGGCCTCCGCCACCTTGAGCGTCTCGCGCCGACGCCGTTCATGAGTGTCGGTGAAGATCGTCATGCCGACGTTGAAGATCTGAACGATCCCGGAGATGACGATCATCGCTCCGAAGATCCCGCGCGCGATGTAGTACGCGTGCAGCTGGGGCAGAACGTTCACCTCTGGGATGCCTTCGGCCCAGCTGAATCCCTGCTGAAACCCTGCCAGCGTGAGCGCGGTGAAGAAGCCGGTGAAGCCGACCGTGACGAGCCAGTACTGCCACTCCACGAGGGTGCGGCTGAACAAGGGTCTGGCCCACACTTGGGCGACGATGTAGTCAACCACCCCCATGCCCAGAATCGTGAATGCGCCGAGCAGCGCGAGATGCGCGTGCGCCACGACGAAGTTCGTGAAGTGCTGCAGCTTGTTGAAGGGCTGGATCGCCTCGAACGCGCCCTGGATGTTCACCAGGAAGTAGAAGAAGAAGGCGGTGAGGGTGAAGCGTAGAGGTAAGTTCGTGAAGAACTTGTCCCAGTTGCCCTTCATCGTCCCGAGGATGTTGATCGTGAAGGCGAACACCGGGATCAGGAGCGCCCAAGACGAGACTTCGGCGATCGTCTTCAGCCATGACGGGGTTGGCGACTGGAGGATGTGATGGTCGCCTACTCCGGTGTAGAGGAACGCCATTCCCCAGAACGAGATGAGCGACAGCGTGTAGCTGTAGAGCGGCGTGTTTGTGATGCGCGGGACCATGTAGTACGTGATCGCGATCAGCATCGGCGTCAGCCAGAGCCCGAACAGGTTGTGTGCGTACCACCAGTTGAGCATCGCGTCCGAGAGGCTCCCTCCCAACGCCCCGGACGGCGCACCCCAGATATTTCCCGGGCTCCAGATGACGTTGCCGATCGCGTAGTCGACGGCGAGCCAGATCGGACTTGCAATGAAGAACCAGACCGAGACGTAGATCGGACGGATGGTGCGGATCGAGACCGTGGCCAGAATGTTCACGACGTTCGCCAGCCAGATCACGAGGAGCGCGATGTCGATCGGCCAGATGAACTCGCCGTACTCGCGGCCCTGGCTGTGGCCGGTGAGCAGTCCAATGATCCCGAGCAGGTACATGAGGTTCCAGGCATACGCGGACCAGACGCCCAGGCGTTCGCTCCACATGCCGCGCGTGCCGATCAGGCGCGGGAGCATGTAGAAGAGCGCGCCGAAGTACATCATCGTCAACCAGGCGAGGATCACACCGCTCACGTGGGCCGGCCTGATCCGGCTGAAGGTCAACCAGGAGATCCCTCCAAAGGCCTCCGGCGAAACAAACTCCATCGCGAGGACGAGACCGAAGAGGTCGACGACGGTCAGCCAGAAGATCGCGGAAATAAGCCAGTGACGCGCGGCGCGATCCGGAAACGGTGAAGGGCGCGCAGCCCGTTCCGTCAGCGGAGCCGGTGCCTCGCCGATGACGTCATCGGCCTCCGGAGTCCGATCGGTCATTGTCGAGGTCGAAGATAGAGCCGCCGCGAGCGGAGTCCAACGCAGATGACGGAACTGTCACCCACGAATCATTTTCATGTCATCTTCGCTTGCGTTATGGTCGTCCTGCGGTGCGGATTCTGGTGATCGAGGACGAGCCTCGGATCCTCGGGTTCCTCGCTAGAGGGCTCGAGGCCGAGGGCTTCGCGGTCGACGGCGCGCGGAACGGCCGCGAGGGTCTCAAGCGGGCGCAGCGCGACACGTACGACCTCGTGCTACTCGATCTGCTCCTGCCCGGCATGGACGGTCTGAGCGTCCTGCACGAGCTCAATCGCAGTCGCCCCGAGCTGCCGGTCGTGATCGTGTCGGCTCGTTCCGACCTGCCCACCAAGCTGCGGGGCTTCGGCCTCGGAGCCGCGGACTACCTGAGCAAGCCGTTTGCCTTCGACGAGCTGATCGCACGGATTCGCGTCCAACTGCGCCGCTCGACGCTCGGTTCAGACGGACACGTGGTGCGTGCGGGCACGCTCGTGCTCGATCTCGCCCGGCGCGAAGCGAGCCTCGGCGCGGTCACTGCCCAACTTTCGGACCGGGAGTTCCGCGTCCTGCACCACCTCGTCGAGCACAAGGGGGAGATCATCAGCAGAGAGCGATTGCTCTCCGAGGTCTGGGGCTACCACTTCGACCCCGGATCGAATGTCGTCGACGTCTGCATCCGCCGTCTCCGCAAGAAGCTGGGGACCGACGCCCCGATCGAGACCGTTCGCCATGCGGGTTATCGGCTTACTGCGGCGTAACTGGCCCGAGGCGGTGTGGGCAGCGTTCGCCGTCGCGAACGTCACCGCCATGGAGGTGTGGCCCGGTTGGGAGACGATCCCGTTCCACTTCGTCTGGATCAGCCTGACCCTGCTCTACGGCTTCCGGGTCTGGCAGCGAGCAGCGACGTACCTGACACTGCTCGCGGTCGTAGCGGTGACCGGCGGCTTGATCCTCGGGGACGCGTTCTCGGGCGACCAGCTCTGGGGGGAGCTCTTCGAGGTGCCGCTGATGTCCGCAATGTTCCTCGCCATGGTCTGGCATGCCCGGCGTCGCCAGGACGCACTTGCCATCGTCGAGCGCCAGGCTTCTCAACGCGCTTCCTTGCTGCAACGGCAGGAGCGTTTCCTACACGACGCCTCGCATGAGTTACGCACGCCGGTCACGATCGCGCGCGGTCATCTCGAGGTTCACCGCCGCACGAACGGCAATGCTGCTCCCGAGATCGACGTAGCGCTCGACGAGCTCCAGCGAATCGAGCAGATTCTTGCCCGGTTGCTGTTACTCGCGAAAGCGGACCAGCCCGACTTCGTCGTCGTCGAAGAGGTCGACCTCGAGCCGTGTCTGGAGGACGTGTTCATGCGCTGGGCGGAGGTGGCACCCCGTACGTGGAAGCTTGGCGCACTGGCAGCGGGAAAGCTCGCAGTCGATCCCGAAGGACTGCGGGCCGCACTCGACGCGTTGCTCGAGAACGCCGTGAAGTACACGGAGCAAGGCGACACCATTGAGCTGAGATCGCGCGCATCGCGCGGTGGCGTAGTGATCGAAGTCGAGGACACCGGCGAAGGCGTGCCCGATGAAGCGCTGGCACAGATCTTCGAGCGCTTCGCACGTGCTGACGCTGCGCGCACCCGCGTCCACGGAGGTGTCGGCCTCGGTCTCGCCATCGTTGACGCGATCGCGAAAGCGCATGGAGGTCGCTGCACTGTGAGGAACGGCGCCAACGGGGCGATCTTCTCGTTGCGAATGCCGCGTTTCCGCACGGCGTCTGCGGTAGCACCGCAACTCTTACGAACCTCTTAAGCAAGACGGCCCGTTTCTCACGGCGTTCTTAAAACGCCCGCCTAGCCTCCTCGTTCAAGGAGGTGATGAATCATGCATCTACACGGTGACATTCTCGAGAACTACGCTGCGCGCGAACTGGCGCCCAACACACTCGCCGAGATCGACGCGCATGTGAGCAACTGCCTTTTCTGCGCGCACACGCTTGCCGCCGAAACAGCAGCCTCGGCCAGCTGGGAACGGCGTGGCCTCCTCGGACGTCTCGTCCGCGACTAGTCGCGCGCCGGGGCGGGGCGGCGCCCCGGAATGCGATAGCCGTGGTCGTGGCACAGCGAGCCCGGCGCGTCTTCGGTCAGGACATCGCAGTAGCCCTTCCCGTAGGCAGCGCGCATGAAGGCCGCCACGACGTCGAGGTTCCATTCCGTGATCTCCCCGGCTTCCCGCCAGAGGTCGGTCAGGCGGAGGTCGATGTCGAGTTCGAGCAGATCGATACGTGACGGCTTGTTGACCATGGAACGAGGGTAAAAAGGGGGTCGGACGGCATCCGGGTGAGTACCCTCACGAGGTGGAGGAAGCGCGCCTCGAGCAGCTGGACGCGGGCCTGACGCCCGTGACCGACGGGTGGTTCGTCGTCAGCATCCCGGACGCGGCCTGGGTGACGAACGAGGTACTAGGGGACGCCTGCATCTTCGAGGGGGACGACGCGCCGTTCCCCGATGTCGGCTTCACACTGGCTGTGCTCCAGCCGGGTGTCGCGGGGGGCCGGTACCACCGCGAGGCGAACCAGGAGGACTTCCTCGTCCTCGCCGGCGAGTGCATCCTTCTGATCGAGGGCCAGGAACGTCTACTCAAGGCGTGGGACTTCGTCCACTGCCCAGCGCAGACAGAGCACGGCTTCGTCGGCGCAGGAACCGGTCCGTGCGTGATCTTCATGACCGGCGCGCGAGAGGGCTGGCCGGAGACGGGGGTCGTCTACGTGCGTTCCGAGGTCGCGCTGCGCCACGGGGCGGGCGTCGAGACCGAAACGAGCTCGCCCGCCGAGGCGTACGCGCCGTTCCCGAACTGGCAGCCCGGCCGGCCGAAGAGCTGGGCCGGACTGCCCTGGGCCTAGCCGGTCAAGCTCGCGAGCTGACTGGGTCGAGAATGCGAGATGGCTTGAATCCTTTGACGGTGAGATAGATACCAAGGAACAGCTCCCAGAGGAACTCCGGGATTGTCGCAATCGCCTGAGCGGTGCCGCCCTGCTGGAAGAGATCGAATAGCACGGCGATCCCGGAGAGGATTATCAAGGGACCTCCGACGAGCCCCAGCACCGCCATCCGCCGCGGCACCAAGCCGGAACGGTACATCAGGTAGCCCAGGATCAGCCCGTTCCCGAAGCCGACAATGAAGCCGGGTCCAAGCAGAAACGTCCAATCCTTGATCGCCGCGAGCGCGACGCCGGCCGCGCCTGCGCCCGCCCCCGCGGCGCCTTGCCCCACGGATGGAGCACTCGCGGGGTCCTGCCTTAAGGACACCACCGCAAGGACGCTGACGAGGCCGATGGCAATGAAGGTCGACTCGACGAGACGAGCCGTGACATAGCCGAGCGAGAGAGTTTCGCTCTGCCGTCTGAGGATCGGAAACAGCACGACGCCACTGGCGACGTTTGCGACGATGAGGAGTGCCTCCAACAACGCTCCCAGGAAAATGCGGTTGTCGGAGCTGGCACCGGCGATATAACCGGCGGGGTCGTCGAGAACAGGTTGGAACAGCCACAGCGCTGGTATCGAGGTGGCGAAGGTAATGAGGAAGAGCACTCCCGCGGTCAGCGCACTTTGCTGGTTGCACTCACCGGCCAGATCCCCTTCCTCAACGACAGAGCCCCCAGGCTAACTAGGTTGACGCGCCGTGACTAGCGGATCAACTCCGGTTACGCGCGTCGGGTTACCCTCATGGAATGGGTGAGCTTGACTTCGGCCCGGCTCGGGTGCCCTCCCGCGAGAGTCCCGAACAGGCCATTGAACTGCTCCAGGAACGGGGCTTCACGGCGTGCGAGATCGACTTCGAAGGCAAGTTCTGGATGTAGCGGCCGGCCCTTGGCATCGGCCTCACTTCCTACGACGCTCAGTCTCCACGACTCGTCCATGAGACCTCGACTGTCCCCAGACGTCAAGTCATCCACCACCTCCACCAGAACAGCTTTGAATCAGCAGGGTTGTCGCGAGCGAGCGGATCCGGATACACCGCCTGTTCATGCGATTCGCGCCCAGATCGGGGGCGCCGGTCCGGATCGGAGCCCATGGCGGCGCCCATGGTGGCGCCCATGTCGGCGCCGTGACCGGCGGCGGCGGGAAGACACGTCTTTCTCTCTCTGCAGGGTTTGACGGGCCGCGCCCTGCACCGGATTTGCCGGAGCGATGCGTCTTGGGCTTGCCCTTGCCTTCTCCGGTCCGGACCGGAGAACAGGGCGGCGGACATAGCGGAGGACAGGACGAAAGCCGATAAGGGATGCCCCGATATGCGACGCCAACCCGCAAGTCCGAGGCCAGGCCACCCCACACGCAGCGAAGACCCCGGTGCCCAGTGGGGCCGGCACCGCCGCCGCAAACCTCTCTCCAGGCGCTTCAACCACGACGAAAGCGTGCCCTTAAGCAGTGACAGTTCTGTGACAGTGCTGTGACAGTCACGCCGGACGCCCGATTATGAATACCGGACTCATGCCTGACGGTTTGTTCCGGACACATTGCTGACGTTCCGAAGACATCCCTGACATCGCCGTTCCGGCCGATTCGTTCCTCAGCCTCGCTTCCTTTGCCGTGTGCGAGTGGAGGAGGCGGGCGAGGCCCTGCAGGTGGTGTCGATGGAGCAGTTGCGAATGGAGGTAGTGCTCGAGCCCGAGCGGACGGCCATCTTCCTCGGGGTTGTCGGGGGACCCACTTCGATTCGCCCCAGCCATGGGCGCTGAGACGTGCGCCGCCCTCCAGTCCGGACCGGAGCACAGAACGGAGACCAGAACGGAGGACAGAGAGGAGGCCGAATCGGAGACCCCAACCACGTCCGACGCTCTCGAAGGCTCTATACGACCTGGCAAACAGCAAGGAGGATCACGTAGGAAGGCCCACGGACAGCCGGACCAGCCGCCACCGACGACCACCGTCTTGTCGCTCCGTCAGAGTCGCGGGACACATGGCATCTTGAGCGTGCCGCCGACCACTGACAGCTCGCTGACAGTCCGCTGACAGAGAGTCAAGCCCCAGACGTCAGGAACGTCACTCCCCCGCCAGCACGGAG
>JACDEU010000119.1 GCA_013816245.1 Actinomycetota bacterium
AGGGGCTCGCAGGGGCTCGCATCGAAGCTTCCGAGCGCCCGCTATTGCTCCGGCTCGTGCTCAGCCTGTACGTTCCATTCAGCTCGGTCGTGCTCGTCGCCTACCCTGCACGGCGCCGGATCCGCCAGTTGCGGCGCCGGCTTCGCCGGCTGCACCGCCGGATCCGCAAGCGGGCGCAGCTTGGGGTTTCGCGGCGCCGGCCTACTTGACGAGCGTGACCAGCTTGAACATGGGCAGGTACATCGACAGGATGATCGTCCCGACCATGGCGCCGACGAGGATGATCATGATCGGCTCGATGATCGAGGTCAGAGCGGCGATCGAGGCGTCGACCTCCTCCTCGTAGAAGTCCGCGATCTTCCCGAGCATCGCGTCGAGCTCACCCGTCTCCTCGCCGATCTTGACCATCTGGCCGACCATCGGCGGGAAGACCGGGTGCTCGATGAGCGGCTGTGCGATCGGGACGCCGGCGTGCACCTGCTCCCTGACGCCCACGAGCGCGTTCTCGACCACCCAGTTGCCGGCGGTCGTGCCCGTGATCTCGAGCGCCTTGATGATGTCGACGCCGGCTGCAACGAGCGTCGAGAGGGTTCGCGCGAAGCGGGCCATGGTCACCTTGAGGACGACGTCGCCGATCTTCATCGGCACCTTCAGCTTGAACCGATCCCAGTTCCGTCGGCCGTGCTCGGAGCTCTTCCAGCGGAAGAAGGAGAAGATGCTCAGGGCGAGCGCCGGAAAGATGATGTACCAGCGCGTGCGCATGAGAACGGAGGCGTCGATCATGACCTGCGTCAGCATCGGCAGGTTCCCGCCCAGCTCCTTGTACAGCTTCTCGAAGATCGGGATGATGAAGAGCAGCATCGCCGTCAGGATGAGCAACGCGAAGCAGACGACCAGGGTCGGGTAGATCAGCGCGCCCTTCACGCGGCGCTTGAGGTTCGCCTCCTTCTCGATCTGGATGGCGACCCGGTCGAGCACCTGGTCGAGGATGCCGGCCGCCTCGCCCGCTTCCACCATCGAGATGTAGAGACGGGAGAAAACCTTCGGGTGGCGCGCCAGCGCCTCCGAGAGCAGCGAGCCGCCCTCGACGTCCGCGCGCACCTCGCCGAGCACCGTAGCCAGGTACTGGTCGTCGGTCTGCTGCTCGAGGATAGTCAGTGCGGTGACGATGTTCAGTCCGGCGGCGACCATGGTCGCGAACTGGCGCGAGAAGACCTGCAGCGACTTCGACTTGACCTTCTTGAACGCCGTGCGGACGCTTTCCTCGCCGCTCGCGGGCAACTCGTTGAGCAGCTCGGCAAGCAGGCCGCGGACGCGCAGCTGCTCGCGGGCGGCGTCGGCCGTGGGCGCATGGACTTCGCCGATCAGCTCGAGTCCATCCGCGTTGATCGCGGTATATGCGTAGGCAGCCATCTCGGACTATCTGCAACCTCATCGGCAGAGGGATGCCCGCGCTTGAGGCATTGCGGCGCTTTGCCGATACCGGTCCCGTGTGGCTTCGCCTGCTTAGAACTCCTTTCATAAAGAGCGCAGTGGGTGACTGCGGGCGCCGGGCAGGGATCTCGGGTTAGGCGCCGAAAGTAACCTGTTTATGACTTTCAACTGAGAAGGGACCGCTGCGCCGGTCGCGAACTCGTCGGCATCCGTCGTCAAGCTGAGAGGGGTGCCGATGGCCGCCGCGCCGTGGATCGTTTCGGACGAGCTGTGGGAGCTGGTCGAGCCGCTGTTGCCGAAGAGGGAGCGGCGCTTTCGCTATCCGGGCCGCAAGCGGCTGCCCGACCGGGAAGCGCTGTGCGGGATCCTGTTCGTCCTGCACACGGGGATCTCGTGGACGCATCTGCCGCTCGAGCTCGGTTTCGGCTCGGGGATCACCTGCTGGCGACGGCTGGACGAGTGGCAGCGGGCAGGCGTGTGGGAGCGGCTGCACGGGCTGCTGCTTGACCGGCTGCGAGCGGCCGGCGAGATCGAGTGGTCGCGGGCGGTCGCCGATTCCAGCCACGTGCAGGCGAAAAAGGGGGCGCCGCGACGGGGCCGAGCCCGGTCGACCGCGGCCGCGCAGGCTCGAAGCACCACCTCCTCGTCGATGCGACCGGGATCCCACTTGCCTGGACGCTCACGGGCGGCAACCGCAACGACGTCACCCAGCTGATCCCGCTCATCGACGCCGTGCCGCCGGTGCGCGGCCGCGTCGGTCGACCGCGCAAGCGGCCAGACCGTCTGACCGCCGACCGCGGCTACGACCACGACAAGTACCGCCGGCAGCTCCGCCAACGCGGAATCAAGCCCGAGATCGCCCGCCGCCAGACCGAGCACGGCTCCGGCCTCGGCCGCTACCGCTGGGTCGTCGAGCGCACCTTCGCCTGGCTGCACCAGTTCAAGCGACTGCTCGTCCGCTACGACCGGCGCCCCGACATCCACGAAGCCTTCCTCGCCCTCGGCTGCTGCCTCGTCTGCTACCGGCGGCTCAGAAACTCATTGTGAAAGGAGTTCT
>JACDEU010000088.1 GCA_013816245.1 Actinomycetota bacterium
CGAGACCGATTCGGTCCTTCACCGAGCCGCCCGGGTTGACGTATTCCAACTTGGCGAGGAGCCTCGGCTTGACGTCCGCGCCGATCGAGTCGAGCCGCACGATCGGCGTGTTGCCGACGAGCTCGAGAACGGAGGGGTACTCGCGTGACATGAGCAAAGAGCGTACTTTCCCGACGGAAGACGCGGGCCGGTCTCGTGCGTCTGGCAGTTGGAGTCCCGGCGACGAGGAGGGAACGATGCGCGCTCGTGGAGTGGTGCTGTCGCGACGTCGGGTCTGGCGCTCTACGTGGGCGGGAGCGTCGGCGCAGCCGCCGCACCTTCGGTGGGTGGCTTCAACTGTGGCACGACGAACCAGATCGCCGGGCGCACCCCTGGGCGATCATGGCCGCCGGCATCTCCTGTCGGACCGCTCGGAGTGTCGCGCGGAAGCTCGCGGGCAAGACCGTGCCGCGCAGCGCGATCAAATCGGTCGGCATCTTTTCGGCACCTACGCGGGCCTGCGCTGTTTCGGCGGCCCAACGGGCAAGAAACCCATCTCGGTGACCTGTGGCAACCGCGGGGCGAGCAAGCTCCTGCGAGCCGGCCGCCTGCGCTGAGGGTTCTGCTCAGTGCCGGAAGTGGCGGCGCCCGGTGAGCACCATCGTCGCGCCCGCCGTCTGAACGGCCTGGGCAACTTCGTCGTCGCGCTTCGAGCCGCCCGGCTGGATGATCGCGGTCACGCCGGCGTCGAGCGCCGCCTGCGGGCCGTCCGGGAAGGGGAAGAACGCATCGGAGGCGAGCACGGCGCCCTCGAGGTCGTGACCGTGCTCCCGGGCCTTGTCGAGCGCGATTCGCACCGAGTCGACGCGGCTCGTCTGGCCGCCGCCGATCCCGATCGTCGCCAGGTCCTTTGCGAGGACGATCGCGTTCGACCCGACGTGCTTGCAGACCCGCCAGGCGAAGACGAGATCGCCCCAGCAAGCCTCGTCGGGCTCCCCGCAGGCGACCTGCATCGTCTCCCGATCGTCGACGTCCCAGTCGCGGTCCTGCACGAGGACGCCGCCGAGAACGCGCTTGAAGTCACGCTCACCGCGCGTGAAGCCGCGTCGCTCGCGGTCGTGGAGAATTCTGATCGCCTCCTTGCGTCGCAGCGACTCGAGCGCCTGTTCGTCGTAGTCCGGGGCGAAGACCACGTCGACGAAGCGCTCCGCCAGCGCCTCGCCGAGACCGGCGGAGACGGGCCGGTTCACTGCACAAACCATCCCGAAGGCGGACACGGGATCTGACGCGAGCGCTCGCTCGTAGGCTTCCTCGATCGTTCCCGCTACGGCGACGCCGCACGGATTCGCATGCTTGATGATCACGCACGCGGGCAGCGCGAACTCACGGAGCGTAAGCCTTGCGGCGGAAAGGTCCATCAGGTTGATCAGCGACAGCTCCTTGCCGTGGAGTTGTTCGACGCGTGACAGGAGATGCACGCGCGCCCCCTGCTCCGCGTAGTAAGCGCCGCGCTGATGAGGATTCTCTCCGTAGCGGAGATCGAGCACCTTGTCGAAGGCCGTCACGAGCGTGTTCGGGAACGCCTCGACGTCGCCGAACCAGCGTGCGATCGCGATCTCATAGGCGGCAGTCGTCGCGAACGCCTCCGCAGCGAGATCGCGTCGGGTCGCAAGAGAGAGGTCGCCCTTCTCCCGCAACTCCGCGAGCACGTCCTCGTACTGGTTCGGCCTGCAGACCGGAGCGACGTGCGCGAAGTTCTTTGCGGCGCCGCGCAGCATCGAAGGACCGCCGACGTCGATCATCTCCACGGCCTCCTCCTCGCGGACGCCGTAGCGTCCCGCCACCTCGCTGAACGGGTAGAGGTTCACGCAGACGATGTCGAACGGACGGATCTCCTGCTCGTCGAGGTCAGCGACGTCCTCGGCGTGGTCACGGCGCGCGAGGATGGCAGCGTGGATGCGGGGGTGCAGTGTCTTGACGCGTCCGCCAAGCATCGCGGCGACGCCCGTGAGCTCCTCGACCCGCTCGACGTCGAGCCCGACCTCGTTCTCGAGGAACTCTGCGGTGCCGCCGCTCGCGACGAGCTCGAAACCGAGGTCGGCGAGGCCGCGCGCGAAGTCCTGCAGGCCCGTCTTGTCGTAGACGGAGATCAGTGCGCGCACAGCTCTGTCACCACCTCGGGGAGGATGCGGTGCTCCGCTGCGTGGATCCGTTCCACCAGAGTTTCGCGCGGCTCGACGCTGACGGGCTCCTGGCGGATCACCGCACCGGTGTCGAGCCCTTCGTCGACGTAGTGAACGGTGACGCCGGTGGTCTCGACTCCGGCCGCCAGCGCATCGTCGATCGCCCGTGCGCCGGGGAACTCCGGCAAGAGCGAAGGATGCACGTTGACGATGCGGTCCGGAAAGCGATCGAGGAACGCGGGCGTGAGCAGATGCATGTAGCCGGCGAGGACGACGAGATCGACTCCGCGGAGCTGGAACCATTCGGCCAGCTCGCGATCGCGGGCCTCACGGTCGGCGTAGCTCTCGAGCGCAAACGTGCGATTCGGAATTCCCGCCGCGTCGGCACGCTCGAGTGCGGCCGCGTCGCTCCGATTGGACGCCACCGCCGCGATCGGCAGGCGGGCGTCGATCAGTGCCTGGAGGTTCGTGCCGGTGCCGGAGACGAGCACACCGATCATGTGAGCGCGCCGATCACGAGCGCTCCGGCGGGCGCCTCGGGGAGGACTGCGCACATGCCGATGCCGAGATTGAAGACTCGTCTCAGCTCGTCCTCGTCCACGCCGCGCCCGGCGAGCCACGCAAAGACGGGCGGACGGTCCCAGCCGTCCCAGTCGATCCGCGCCTCCAGGCCGTCCGGCAGCACGCGCGAGAGGTTGCCGAGAATGCCGCCGCCGGTCACGTGCGCGAGCGCGCGGACGTCGGCGTGTGCTCGCAGCTCCCGGATCTCGGCGAGGTACAGCCGGTGCGGTGCGAGTAGTAGGTCGGCGTCGAAGTCGCCGTCAGCGACGAGCGTGCGGACGAGCGAGAATCCGTTCGTGTGCAGTCCGTTCGATGGAAGCCCGATCACGACGTCGCCCGGTTCGCAGCGCGACCCGTCGATCACGCGCTCCCGCTCGACGAGACCGATGCAGGTCCCTGCGAAGTCGAGCTCCGCCTCCTGGTAGATCCCGGGCAGCTCGGCGGTCTCGCCGCCGATCAACACGCAGCCCGCGGCCCGGCAGACCTCCGCAGCTCCCTCGACCAGCTCTGCGACCTGTTCTGCGTCGATGCGGTTCGCCGCGACGTAGTCCAGGAGAAACAGCGGCTCGGCACCGGTGCAGAGCACGTCGTTGATGCAGTGCGCGGCGAGATCCATGCCGGCGGAGCGCAGACGGCCGGCCTGCCGGGCGAGCATGAGCTTCGAGCCGACGCTGTCCATCGACGCGGCCAGGAACCGGTTGTCGTCCAAAGGGTAGAGGCCGGCGAAACCGCCGAAGTCCTCCGCGCCGGTCGATTCGACCGCGGCGCGGAGGCGTTCGACGATCGATTCGGCCGTCGCAAGTGAGACGCCGGCCCCCTCGTACGTCTTCCCGCTCCCGCTCAAGAGAGCGAGTCTAGTGCCGGGGGCGGGCGAGCCCTACGGTGAGCGCCAGAGCTCCTTTCCGGCGGCGTCGTAGGCGGCGAGGCCGGCGATCGGGCCGTTCGGAACGGCGTTGGCCTCGTAGACGTTCGCGTTGACCGGAACCCTCAGAGCCACGGTTCCGGTCGGCCGGAGGAAAGCGATGGATGCGACACCGTCGGCGGCGACTCCTTCTGCGCGGTAGAGCGACACCTCGTGACTGTCGTGGCTCGCCCCTTCGTACACGGAGAGGTCGAGCACGGGCCGCTGGGAGGTCGGGAACGGGCCGCGGGGACAGTCGACCGTCCCGAGCTTCCCCGGGTCGTCCGCGGGGCCGGCACCCACGCACGGTCCACCCTTGGACTCGAGCCGGTAGACGGCGCGGGCTCCCCGCACCCCGAGCAGCGACGCGCTCGTCAGTCCGAAGCCGCGCCACGCCGAGCCGTGCTGCAGGGCGACGTGGTGCCCCTCGTTCGAGATCTGCGACAGATGAGCACGCTCCGAAGCGTGCGTGCGCGTGGCGAGCACGCTGCCGACCGCTACAGCCGTGAGCAGTGCGAGCACCGCCAGTGTGACCTTCGTTCGCGTCGTCATCCTGTCACCCCCACGTTGATCTGAGACGCCGTGCCGGACCACCAGCTGACCTGCGCACGCAGGTAGCCGCCCATCCCGAGCTCGCCCGGTTGCACGTAACGCTTGCCCGCGAAGCTCGTGAAGTTGCCGCGGATCCGGTCTCTGTTCTCGTAGCCGTAGAGAATCCTTCCGCTCGTGACGCCGTTGTAGGGGTCACACCCTGGATAACACGTCTTCGCGACGCCGTTCAGGTACCAGTAACCCCAACCGCTGCACACTTCGCTGTAGTACCAACAGCCGTTGCCGGTTGATGTTCCCGCCCCGAGCATTCCGTACCCCGAGCAACTCGGCCAGCACCATCCGGCGGATGCACTCGACGGCTGTCCGAGCCCGATGGCTGCTGCCGCCGCGATCACTGAGAAGAGCAACGCAAGTCGTTTCATGCCGTCGAGAATGCCCCGGCATGAGCTGGCCGTCAATTCGCACTTTTGGACAGTGTCGGCTGCAGCGACGGCTTAGACGAACAGCTCGGCGTGCAGCTGTGGACGCCCTTGCGGGCCGTCGGGAAGGAACCGCAACAGGGTGTTCCCGATCGTCACGGTGTCGACGGTGTACGGCACTTCGAGCAGTTCGCCGAGCACGGCCGCCTTGAGCTCGGGATCGTCCGCACGCAGCTGCAGTTCCGCGAGTTTCAGCTCGGACTGGCCCTCGACAAAGTCGTCGAGCCACTCGCGCGGCGGGTGCAGCTCGAGCCGGTAGCCCGCGTTCGTCGAGATGAACGTCCGCCGCCCGCCGTGCTCCTGGACGCGCAACTCGCGGAGCTCCGCGCGCGCAAGCGTCGCGACGAAGTCGTCCTCGTCGAGCGCGAAGCCGAGGTGGTCGAGTCGCGGCAGCTCCCACTGCCCGGGCTGGACGACCACATTCACGGCCCCGCGCTCCAGCTCGCAGAGCTGCAGCTTGAAGCCGAGCTGATCGAGCTCCTCCCAGCCGTGGCCCGACTCGAAGGAGGTCGTGTCGTCGTCGATCCGCCCGTGCCGCGCGACCAGAGTGAAGCCGAGCTTGCCCAGGTACCGCGCTTCGACCTCACGCACCTTGCTGGTGACCAGGTGGTAGTGAAAGAGCCGCATCAAGGCAGACTAGTAGCGTGCTGGCTCATCTGCCCGTCGATACGAGCTGGACGTTCGACCCGCTCCAGATCGTCCCGACCGTACTGCTTGCGGTGCTCTACGCCCGTCGCGTGCACACGCTGCACGCGCGCGGAACGCACGTGCCGACCTGGCGCATCGGCGCCTTCGCCACCGGCATCGCGCTGCTCCTCGCGGCGCTCGTCTCTCCGATCCACGCGCTCGGCGAGCAGCTCTTCAGCTTCCACATGCTGCAGCACGTCCTGCTGGGAGATCTCGCGCCGCTCGCGCTCCTCGCCGGGCTCACGGGGCCGATCCTGCGGCCCGCGCTCGCGTTCCTGCACCGCCTCCGTTTCCTCGCGCACCCGTTCGTCGCGCTTCCTCTGTGGGCGGTGAACCTCTACGTGTGGCACCTGCCGTTTCTCTACGAAGCCGCGGTTCGCCACGACAGCGTGCACGCGCTCGAGCATCTCTGCTTCTTCGCGGGCGGCGCGATCATGTGGCTGCCTGTCCTCGAGACGCTGCCGGCACCGGAATGGTTCGGCACCGGCGCGAAGATCGGCTACATCGCCGTCGTGCGCGGAGTCGAGACGGTACTCGGCAACGTCTTCTTCTGGGCGGGAAGCGTCTTCTACGCCGGTGTCTACGTCCACCGGGAGCGGCTCTGGGGGCTCTCACCGCTCGAGGATCAGGGGCTCGCCGGCGCGGTGATGATGATCGAGGGCTCGATCGTCACGCTCGTCGCGCTCGCCTGGCTCTTCCTGCGCATGGCCGGCGAGGGCGAGCTGCGTCAGCGGCTGTTGGAACGCGGGCTCGATCCGCGCACCGTGAAGCGAGCGGTGAGGTACGGACGCGCAGAGGAGCTCACGCCCCCGCGCTGAACTCGTAACTCTCTACGATCCCGACGGTCTGAAGCTCGAAATCGTCCACGTTCCAGGCCTCGTTGCGGCCTGAGGAAAGGAGCTAGATGTCGACCACCCCTCCGGAGCAGCCTACGACCCCTCAGCAGCCGGGAGGCGGCTATGGGGGCTCGGGGCCCAACGTCAACTTCAATCTCGCGGCGTTGATGCCTACACCCGGGAACGCAGAGCTCGTGGTCTACATGCTCGCGACGATCTTCATCGCGATCATCGCGCTTGCGAGTGACAGAGTTGACGCGCCCGCGTTCGTCACGGCGTTCACGTTCTTCACCGTGGCGTACCTGCTCTCACGTGGCATCGCCAAAGCGAGCCGCGTGCTCGAGCGCTAGACCGGCTCGAACTGCAGCTTCGCCGCTTCGCGCGGGATTGCCGTCGGGTAATCCCGCGTGAGGCAGGCGCGGCAGAACTCCGACTCCGGCCGGCTCGTCGATGCCTGCAGGCCTTCGAGCGAGATGTAGGCGAGCGAGGTCGCGCCGATGTGCTCGCGCACCTCCTCCACGGTCTTGTTCGCGGCAATCAGCTCATCGCTGTCCGCGAAGTCGATCCCGTAGTAGCACTGGGAGATGACGGGTGGTGACGAGATCCGCACGTGCACCTCCGTGGCGCCTGCGTCGAAGAGCATCTGGACGATCTGCCGCGTGGTGTTGCCGCGCACGATCGAATCGTCGACGACGACCAGCCGTTTGCCGGCCACTTCGGCGAGCGGGTTGAACTTCAACCTGACGCCCTGTTCGCGCAGCCCCTGGTCGGGCTGGATGAACGTCCGCCCGACGTAGCGGTTCTTGATCAGTCCTTCGCTGAACGGGATATTCAGCGCGCGCGAGAACCCGATTGCCGCGGGTGTTCCCGAGTCGGGGATCGGAAGTACGAGGTCGGCATCGGCCGGTGATTCCTGCGCGAGGCGCTCGCCCATCCGCACGCGCGCGCCGTGCACCT
>JACDEU010000010.1 GCA_013816245.1 Actinomycetota bacterium
TCGAGCGCACTCACGACTCCGGCGCCGACGTCGCGGTCGTCAACACCTGCAGCGTCACGCACGAGGCCGTCCGCAAGTCGCGGCAGGCCGCGGCGCGGGCAGCCAGGACCCACCGCAAGGTGTACGTCACGGGCTGCGCCGCCAACCTCGCGGGCGACGCGTTCGCCGGGCTTCCGGAGAACGTCACCGTCGTGGGCAGGCGGAGCGAGGAGACGCCGGCGTTCGTCGCGGGCGACGTGGGCACGATCGGCTGCGTCCAGGCGGACGCGCGACTCGATCGCGTGCGCGCCTTCGTGAAGATCCAGGACGGCTGCAGCTTCTCGTGCAACTTCTGCGTGATCCCGCTCGTGCGGGGGCGCTCGCGCAGCCGCACCGCCGTCGCGGTGCTCGACGAGGTTCGCCGGCGGGTCGCACAGGGGCACCGCGAGATCGTCCTGACCGGGATCAACTTGGGCTGCTACCGCGACCGGGACGCCGGGTACGCGTTGCCGCGGCTCGTCCGGGAGGTCGGCGAGACCGAGGGCCTCGAGCGCCTGCGGCTGTCTTCGATCGAGATCAACCACGTGGACGCAGACCTGGTCGCGGCGCTTCGGGAGACGCCGAGCGTGAGTCCGCACCTGCACGTACCACTGCAGTCGGGCGACGACGGCGTGCTCCGCGACATGGCGCGCCGTTACTCCTCGAAGACCTACCTGCGCCGGCTCGAGCCGCTCGCCGACTTCAACCTGACGACCGACGCGATCGTCGGGTTTCCCACCGAATCGGAGGCTGCTTTCCGGAACACCCTCAGCGTCGTCCAAGCGGCCGGCATCACGAAGGTCCATGTCTTTCCGTACTCACCGCGGCCTGGAACCGCCACGGCTGCGGACGATTCCGTTGCGCCCGCGGTGAAAAAAGACCGAAGTGCCCGGCTGCGCGCCGCGTCGGAAGCGGCGTGCCTTGCGCGCTGGCGTGAGAAGATCGGCGCAGATGACGTCGTCCTCGTCGATCGGCCCGGGCGCGGCTACGGGGACGACTACTCGCCGTGGCTCGTCGACGCTCCCGTGGGCGAGTTTGTCCATGTTCGCGGCGCAGACGTCTCGCAGGAGGGAATCCTCGCTGCCTGACGACTGCCTTTTCTGTCAGCTCGTGGACGAAGGCGACCACATCGCCAAGAGCGACGGCTTCGTCGCGATTCGGGACATCAATCCCCGCGCCGACACGCACCTGCTCGTCCTCCCCGAGCGTCACGTCGACACGTTCCGCGACGTGGGAGAGTTCCCGGCGGACGAGGCGAAGCGGATGCTCGACTTCGTCGCCGACACCGCGAGCAAGGCGGGCCTCGAGGACTATCGCGTTCTCGTCAACGTCGGCGCGGGGGGTGGTCAGACGATCTTCCACCTCCACTGGCACATCCTCGGCGGCCGCGTGAAGGGCCTACCGTCATGAGTCTGATCGCGCGCATGGAGGACGAGGTGAAGGCGGCGACGCTAGCGCGGGACGCCCCACGGCGTGACGCACTGCGGCTGCTGCTGTCGAGCCTGCGCTCCGCGGAGAAGGAGCTCCAGCGTCCCCTTTCGGACGAGGAAGAGCTCCAGGTTTTGCAACGCGAGCGCAAGCGGCGGATCGAGGCTGCGGAGGCCTTCCGCAGCGGCGGCCGCGAGGAGCAGGCCGAGGGCGAAGAGCAGGAGCTTGCCGTGCTCAAGGAGTTCATGCCGGAACCTCTATCCGAGGACGAGCTCGAGGAGATCGTGGACGACGCGATCGCCGAGAACGGGGCGACCAGCATGCGCGACTTCGGCCGGGTCATGGCCGACGTCATGCCGCAGGTCTCCGGCCGCACCGACGGCTCCGTCGTGAGCCAGCTCGTCAAGGAGAAGCTGGCGTAAGACTGACGCCCGAAGCTCCCGCCTACACTTGAGCGAGTGGAACAGGTGAAGCAGACCCTCGACGTGTCGAACGACGTGGCGGCAGAGCTCGCCACGATCGGCGACGGCGTGCTCGAGGCTCTCCGGGACCGCCTGGAGATCACGATCCTCCTGCGCGGGAACCGCCTGACGATCGCCGGCGACGACATCCACGTTGCCGAGGCTCGCGCGGTCGTCGACGAGCTCGTCGAACTGGTCGAGACGGGCCAGGAAATCGGCCCCGCGACCGTCGACGCAGTTCTGCGGGCGATTGACCAGGCCGAGAACGTCCAGGACGTCCTCGGCGACGTGGTCTGGCGCCACCGCGGCAAGCAGATCACCCCGAAGACGGTGACCCAGAAGCGCTACGTCGACGCGATCCGCAAGTCCACGGTGACCTTCGGCATCGGACCAGCGGGCACGGGGAAGACCTACCTCGCAATGGCTGCCGCTGTCGCGGCGCTGCAGGAGCGGCAGGTCGCCCGGCTCATCCTCACCCGTCCCGCCGTCGAGGCCGGAGAACGGCTCGGCTTCCTTCCAGGGGACATGCTGGCGAAAGTCGATCCCTATCTGCGGCCGCTCTTCGATGCGCTCTACGACATGCTCGACGCGGAGCGCCTCAACACCTACATGGAGCGCGGAACGATCGAGGTGGCGCCGCTCGCGTTCATGCGCGGCCGCACCCTCAACGACTCCTTCATCATCCTCGACGAGGCGCAGAACACGAGCCCGGAGCAGATGCAGATGTTCCTGACACGGCTCGGTTTCGGCTCGAAGATGGTCGTGACGGGAGACGTCACGCAGATCGACCTGCCCCGCGAACAGGCGTCCGGCCTCATCCAGGTGCAGGACATCCTCCGCACGATCGACGGCATCGAGTTCATCCGCTTCGGTCACGAGGACGTCGTGCGCCACAAGCTCGTGCAGCGGATCGTCGAGGCCTACAAGCTGCACGCGGAGGAGACCGGTACGGCACGGCGGAAGTAACGGTGATGGTGGAGATCGAGGTGGCGAACCGTTCGGGCGCAGCACTCGATCTCGAGGCCGCTGCCGAGCTCATCCGCGCCGTCCTCCGCGCGGAGGCGATCGACGAGGGCGAGCTCGGTCTCGCGCTCGTCGGTCCCGACGAGATCCGCGACTTGAAGCGCGAGCATCTCGGGATCGACGAGGCGACGGACGCGCTCGCATTTCCGATCGACGGCCGCGAGGCAATCCCTGCGGGAGTGCCGCGCCAACTCGGTGACGTCGTCCTCTGCCCGGAGGTCGTGGGCGATGCCTGGCGCGCGCCGCTCGTCCATGCGGTGCTGCACCTCGTCGGCTACGACCACGGCGCCGAGATGGAAGTCAGGGAGCGTGCGCACGTATGAGGGCGCGCCCGAACATGGTCGAGAGCTTCAACTATGCAATCGAGGGCCTCATCCACGTGTTGCGGACGCAACGCAACATGCGGCTCCACTTCGCGGCTGCGGGAGCCGTGATCGTCGCCGCCGTCGCAGTCGGCGTCTCGAAGATCGAGCTGATCGCCCTCTTGCTCGCGATCGCGTTCGTGCTCGTCGCCGAGATGATCAACACGGCGATCGAAGGCGCCATCGACGCGGCGACAACCTCGTTCGACCCGATGGCGAAGCTCGCGAAGGACATCGCGGCCGGAGCGGTGCTGATCGCGTCGGTGAACGCCGTCGCGATCGGGTACCTCGTCTTCGCCGGCAAGACCGCCGACAAGACCGCGCGCGTGCTCGACAGGGTCCGCAATGCTCCGGCCGAGATCACCGTGGTCGCACTCGTGCTCACGGTCATCATCGTGATCGCCGCCAAGGCCTGGACCGGTCGCGGGACGCCGCTCCGCGGTGGGTTGCCTTCCGGTCATGCAGCCGTCGCGTTCGCGGGGTGGATGGCGGCCACCTATATCGTCGGTGACTCGCACCGCTTCGTCGTCAGTGCGCTGACGTTCATCATGGCTTTGCTCGTGGCTCAGACTCGCGTGGAATCCGGCGTTCACTCGGCCCTCGAGGTCGCCTACGGTGGCGCGCTCGGAGCGCTCGTCACCCTTTCCGTGTTCCAGTTGTTGTGAGCAACGATCTCTACGACCGCGCGGTCGCGATCTCGGAGCGGGCGTACGCGCCGTATTCGAACTATCTCGTCGGCGCGGCAGTGCGTACTCGTGACGGCAAGGTCTTCGAAGGAGTGAACGTCGAGAACGCCGCGTATCCGCTCGGTGTCTGCGCCGAGAAGACGGCGCTCGTCAAGGCGGTGAGCGAGGGTTACAAGCCCGGCGATTTCGAGGCGATCGGGATCACCGCATCGCCGTGCGGTGGTTGCCGCCAGTGGTTGTACGAGTTCAAGATCGACGAGGTCACGTTCATGAGCTCGGCCGGGGAGCTGGCCACCTATTCGGCGGCGAACCTGCTGCCGGATACCTGGGACCTTCCGGCTTGAAGTCCGGCTTCGTCGCCGTGGCAGGACGGCCGAACGTCGGCAAGTCGACGATCGTGAACGCCCTCGCGGGCGGCAAGGTCGCGATCGTGTCCGACAAGCCGCAGACGACGCGCCGCCGGATCTTCGGTATCGCGAACGGAGACGCCTATCAGCTCATTCTCGCCGACCTCCCGGGCTTCCAACGTCCACTCGACGCGCTGACGGAGCACATGCAGCGCACGGTGGACACTTCTTTCGAGGACGTCGAGGCCGTCCTACTCGTGCTTTCCGCCCGCGAGCGAATCGGGGCCGGCGACAAGTTCGTGGCACGGCGAGTCTTCGAGCTCGGTGTGCCGGTCGTGATCGCTCTCAACAAAGTCGACCGCTTGAAGGGCGGTCACATCGCCACGCAGATGGAGACCGCGTCGAGGCTCGGCAACTTTCACGCGCTGCATCCCGTCAGCGCCAAGACCGGTGACGGCATACCCGAGCTTCGCGACGATCTCGTCACCCTGCTGCCCGAAGGACCTCTGTACTTTCCGCAGGAGCAGCGCACAGACCTGCCGCTCGAGGTGCAGATCGCAGAGCTCGTGCGGGAGCAGGCGCTGCGGTTGACGAAGGACGAGGTGCCGCACGCGATCACGGTCGAGGTTCAGGAGCTGGGCGAGCGCGTGATCGAGGCGCAGATCCTCGTCGAGACCGAGTCGCAGAAGCAGATCCTCGTCGGCAAGGGCGGCTCGATGGTGCGCGAGATCGGCCGCCGCGCCCGGCCGGAGATCGAAGCGGTCGTTGGTCATCCCGTGTATCTGGAGCTGCGCGTGAAGGTGAAAGCCCGCTGGCGCCGCGACGAAGCTTTGCTGCAGCGCCTGGGCCTCTAGTCAGATATCGAGGCCGCGGCTACACTCCGGCTCGACGGGGACTACTAGGGGAGGAGCAACCTTGAGGGGAATTTTCCGCCTGTTGGCGGTTCTGACGGTGTTCGCGGCCGCCGCGTTCGCCACTGGTTCGGCCGGCGCGTTCACGGTCGGCGCGCCCGTGAACGTTACGCGCGACCCGCTGTCCGAGAACGAGACACCGCTCGCCGTGAATCCGGCGAATCCGCAGATGCTGCTGTCCGGCTCGAACGACTGGAACTACAACGACGGCTGCGGCATGTACGTCAGCGTCAATGGGGGACAGTCGTGGAGCGGTGCCCTGCCGGAGGGCTATCTGCCCGGCATCACCAAGTACACGAACGACCCGAACGTCGCCGGCACCGGCGCCTATGACGCAGGCGGCGATCCTGTCGTGGCGTTCAGCCCGGACGGAAAAACGGCCTACTTCGTCTGCCAGGCGTTCAACTTCACGCCGCCGTACCAGATCCAAATGCTGCTGAACCGCGGCACGGTGACGCAGAACGGCATCACGTGGCAATCCACAGGGCTGACGCCGATCTCGACCTGGAACGGAAACGGCAAGACGAAGGGCGGGAACGGCCAGTTCCCGGACCACGAGGCGATCCATGTCGATGCGGCTGGTCGGATCTACGTCACGTGGGCGCAGTTCAACGGACAGGGCACCCATTCACCCGTGCTCGTCGCAACCTCGACGGACGGCGGCCGCTCTTTCTCGACGCCCGTCAAGGTGACGGCCGGGAACATCCGGAACAACCAGGATCAGCGGATCGTCACGGCACCGAACGGCGATGCGTACCTGACGTTCGACAACGGCCTCCAGGGCGGCAAGGGCACCGTCTTCTACGTCACGAAGTCCACCGACGGTGGAGCGACATGGTCGGCGCCGATTCTGTTCGCAACGCTCGTGAACCCGGTGTGCATCTTCCCGACGTACTGCTTCAACATCTCCGGTGGGCAGTTCCGCGCCGGAGGCACGTATCCGGTGCCGGCGTTCGACGCCGTCCGCAACCGGCTCGTCGTCGCCTATGCGGACATCGTCGGCCCCTACGGACAGATGTACGTGACGTCGGCTTCGGCGAGTGACCTCACCCACTGGACCGCTCCACGGGCGATTGCGCCCGCACCGGCTGATCAGTTCATGGGCGAATTCGGGATCGCCCCGAACGGGCGCTACGACGCCTCGTTCTACGACCGCAGGTACACGAACAACATGCTCGTCGACTTCACCTACGCGACGAGCGCGGACGGCGGCGCGACCTGGAGCAACGCGCGCGTGTCTCAGTCGTCTTTCGACCCGTCGACGTGGGGCGTTCCCAGCTCGAATGCGCTGGGCTATCGGCCCTTCATCGGCGACTACAACGGGCTCGTGTCCAGGAACGACTGGGCCGGGCTGACATGGACCGGGGTGGCGCCGCCGCAGCCGCTCAACCTGGAGATTTACTTCGCAAGAGTGACGCCGTAAAGGTTGGTTTGCTGGGAGTGCGCAAGAGTGCGTACTCCCAGCAAACGCCTAAGACGCGGGAATCGACAGAAACACGAAAGCCGAACCCTAAGACCTGGCGAAGCCGGGCTTAGCGAAAGGCGAACCGATGCGGGCGCGGCCGCGAAGCGCCCGTGCCGGCACGGAAGGGGACAACCTCCGAGCAGGCCACCAAAGGCGTGCGCGAGCTTTGCCCGCGCACGTTTCGCGCGTAGCGCCGTGACAAAAACCTGCACGAAAGCGAAAGCTTTCGCGCGGCTAGACTGATGCCCATGGCACAGGCGCCTGTTCTGCCACGTGGTTTCGAGCTTCCGCTCGAACCGAGGCTGCCGCGGATCGGGTCGGTCGATGCCGTCGCGCTCGAGGAGCGAGCGGCTTCGCTTGCGAAGCGCTCGATCAAGAAGGAGGCGAAGGTCTTCGCGCTCGAGCTCGCGGTCCGGATGATGGATCTCACGACCCTCGAGGGCCAGGACACTCCGGGCAAGGTGGCTGCGCTCGCCTCGAAGGCGATCCGGCCGGATCCGAGTGAGCCGGGCGTCCCCTCCGTCGCGGCGATCTGTGTCTACCCGAACCTCGTCCCTGCTGCCGTGGCGCGGGTCGAGGGCTCGAGCGTCAAGGTCGCCTCCGTCGCGACCGCGTTCCCCTCGGGACAGTCCCCGATCGAGCTGAAGCTCGAGGAAGTCGCGTGGGTCGTCGACCAGGGTGCGGACGAGGTCGACATGGTGATCGATCGCGGCGCATTCCTGTCGGGCCGGTATGCGAAGGTCTACGACGAGATCGTGCGCGTGAAGGAGGCCGCAGGCGACGCGCATCTCAAGGTCATCCTCGAGGTCTCGGAGCTCGGGACGTACGACAACGTTCGACGAGCGTCGCTCCTGGCGATGGCCGCAGGCGCGGACTTCATCAAGACCTCGACCGGCAAGCTCCCCGGCGCGGCAACCCTGCCTGTGACGCTCTGCATGCTCGAGGCGATCCGCGACGTGTACGAGGAGAACGGCCGCATGGTCGGGATGAAGCCTGCAGGCGGGATCCGGCAGGCCAAGCAAGCGGTTCAGTACCTCGTCCAGCTCCACGAGACGCTCGGCCCGGACTGGCTCACACCCGACCTGTATCGCCTGGGTGCCTCGTCGCTTCTGAACGACGTCCTGATGCAGCTTCGAAAGGAAAAGACCGGTGTCTACCAAAGCCCCGACTACTTCACGGTTGACTGAGTTGACACGGCGCGAGCGTTTCGCCGACGCCGGCGGGCTTTGCCCGGCGGCGTCTCAGTTGCGCTCTCCTGTGAGCTCACGAAAAGGAGGGGGCTCACGGGGGAACCCCGCGTTCCCCCGTGCTGAGAGTCCCGATTACCTCACCGTTGACTGAGCTCGACCGAAAGAAGGAGCGAGCGCCGGTACCGAAGGAGTGGGCTTACGCTCCCGCGCCGGAATCGCGCGACGTCGTCTCCATCAAGGAACGTTACGGTCACTTCGTCGGCGGCAAGTGGCTCGAGCCGAGTGAGACGTACACCACGATCTCGCCGGCGACCGAGGAGACGCTCGCAGAGGTCGGCCAGGCGACTCCCGAGGAAGTCGAGACGGCGGTCGCTGCGGCACGTGAGGCCTTCGAGAACGGCTGGTCGGGCATCGCGCCGGCGGAGCGGGCGAAGTACCTCTTCCGCATCGCGCGGACCCTGCAAGAGCGCGCGCGCGAGTTCGCCGTGCTCGAATCGCTGAACGGCGGCAAGCCGATCAAGGAGTCCCGCGACGTCGACCTCCCGCTGGCCGCCGCGCACTTCTTCTACTACGCCGGCTGGGCGGACAAGCTCGAGTACGCGTTTCCCAATCGGCGGCCGCGCCCGATCGGGGTAGCGGGGCAGATCATCCCGTGGAACTTCCCGTTGCTGATGCTCTCGTGGAAGATCGCGCCGGCACTCGCAGCAGGCAACACCGTCGTGCTCAAGCCGGCAGAGACGACACCGCTGTCGGCGCTCCTCTTCGCGGATGTGCTGCGACAGGCGGAGCTGCCGCCGGGAGTCGTGAACATCGTCACCGGCGACGGCCGTGCGGGGGCGGCGCTCGTGAAATCGGAGGGCGTCGACAAAATCGCGTTCACGGGTTCGACCGAGGTCGGCAAGGCGATCCAGCGGGAGCTCGCCGGCACCGGCAAGAAGCTGACGCTCGAGCTCGGCGGCAAGGCCGCGAACATCATCTTCGACGACGCGGCACTCGACCAGGCGGTCGAGGGAATCGTCAACGGCATCTACTTCAACCAGGGTCACGTCTGCTGCGCCGGCTCGCGGCTGCTCGTCCAGGAGTCGATCTACGAGCCCGTGATCGAGAAGCTGAAGCGGCGCCTGACGACGCTGCGAGTCGGCGATCCGCTCGACAAGAACACGGACGTCGGCGCCATCAACTCGAAGCAGCAGCTCGACAAGATCCGCGAGCTCGTCGAAGCCGGCGAGGAGGAAGGAGCGGAGATCTACCAGCCGCCGTGCCGCCTGCCGGAGAAGGGTTACTGGTTCGCCCCGACGGTCTTCACGAACGTCGCGCAGAGCTATCGCATCGCGCAGGAGGAGATCTTCGGGCCCGTCCTGTCGGTGCTCACCTTCCGCACACCCGAGGAAGCGGTCGAGAAGGCGAACAACACGCCGTACGGCCTGAGCGCCGGGGTCTGGACGGAGAAGGGCTCTCGCATCCTCTGGATGGCGGAGCGCCTGCGCGCGGGCGTCGTGTGGGCGAACACGTTCAACCGGTTCGATCCGACGTCGCCGTTCGGCGGCTACAAGGAATCCGGTTTCGGCCGCGAAGGTGGCCTCCACGGGCTGGAGCCCTACATCGACTTCGATGGAACTGAGCCCTTCGGTGGCTAAACCGCGAAAAATGCTGCGCATTTTCCGCGGATCGGGGTTAGAGCTTGGCTCCGCTCGGTGGATCGAAGAGAGTCAGGCACATGGCAAGACTTCCAGTTAAGAAGACCTACAAGCTGTTCATCGGCGGAGCGTTCCCACGCTCCGAGTCGGGGCGGACCTACGAGGCCGAAGGTCAGAACGTTGCCCGGGCATCTCGCAAGGACGTTCGTGACGCGGTGCGTGCTGCCCGCTCGGCGTTCCCGAAGTGGGCGGGGATGACGGCCTACAACCGCGGGCAGGTGCTCTACCGCATCGCCGAGATGATCGAGGCGCGCGACTCCGAATTCGCGGAGCTGAGCACCGGGCTCGAGGAGGTCGAGCGCACCGTCGATCGGATCGTCTGGTATGCCGGCTGGGCCGACAAGCTCGCGCAGGTGCTCGGCTCGTCGAATCCCGTCTCCGGGCCGTACTTCAACTTCACCGTTCCTGAGCCGACGGGAGTGGTCGCAGTCGTCGCGCCCGACGAACCGCCGCTCCTGGGTCTCGTCTCACGCGTGCTGCCGGCCCTCACCGGTGGGAACGCCGTCGTCGCGGTGGCCCCCGAGAAGCATCCGCTTGCCGCGATCGAGCTGGCCGAGGCGCTCGCCACGTCCGACGTCCCAGGCGGTGCGGTCAACCTGCTGACCGGGCACCGCGAGGAGCTGGCCCCATGGCTCGCCTCGCACATGGACGTCAACGCCATCGACGTCACCGGCGCCGACGACGGCGGCGCCGCAGAGCTTGAGCGAGCAGCCGCGGACAACGTGAAGCGCGTGGTCCGAGGGGGCCCGGACACGCAAAGCCCCTGGGAGATCGCCTCCTTCCTCGAGCTCAAGACCGTCTGGCACCCGGTCGGCCAGTAGATACTCCACGCGTGAGAAGCGACCGCCGCTTCAGCCAAGCCATCTCCGAGGGTGACGGCATCTCCCTGATCGCCGACGTGGGCGACCCGGCGACTGCCCGACTGGCCGCGGCGCAAGGCGCTGAGGCCATCGCCGTCCGGAGCGACGTCGGCGACCTGCGTGCGGTCACCGAGCTGCCGGTGCTGTGGCGCGCCGCCGGATCCCCTTCTGAAGCCTCACTCGCCGGCGCAGACGCCTGGCTCGTGACCGTCGAGAATGCCGGCGAGGACACCGAGTGGCTCGTGCGCCAGCACGCGGAGGCGATCGAGCTCGGCCTCGACTGCGTCGTGGAAGTGCGGACCGAGGAGCAACTCGAGCTCGCGCTCGAGTGGTTGGACCCGGAGATCTTTTTGCTGGCTGCCGGCGATGGTCATGAGGGCGACGTGCTGGACGGGGCGCTCGAGCTGCTTCCTGACGTCCCTGCGGGCAAGCTCGCCGTCGCGGATGTGCCGGTGTCCAGTCGCGAGCAGGTCGAGGAGCTCGAACGGGCGGGAGTCGATGCGGTCATCGTCGGAGCACGACACGTCGCCGACCTCGTCGGTGACGTCCCGCCGCCCGTCTAGCCCCGGCGCGGTGGCCGACGAACAGGCCGGCAGCCGGTGGGGCAGCGGACTAGGAGCCGCGCTCGTCGCGATCCTCGCCGGTGCCGCTGCGCTGCGGTTCGTCGGCATCCAGTACGGGCTTCCGTTCGGCAATCTCCTCAATCCGGACGAGCAGTCGATCGTCCCGCGCGCTTGGAAGCTAGTCCACGGTGGCGGCGGAGATCCGCACTGGTTCGACTATCCGAGCCTGCTCATGTACGTCAACGCGCCGTTCCAGCTGTGGCAGGACGAGCCCTCCTATCTGACGGCGCGGATCGTCGGCGTCACGCTCGCGCTGGGCGCGATCGCAGCTTCGTGGTGGCTCGGCCGGCGCGCCTATGGCACCGCATCGGCGGGTCTCGTCGCGGCTTCGGTCGTAGCGGTCTGCACCATCCACGTCGCCTATTCACACGCAGCAGTGACCGACGTACCGCTCACGCTCGGCGTGGCCGCTTCGCTTGCGTTGCTCGTGAGGGGACGGCTCGAGCTCGGCGGGCTCGCCGCCGGGCTCGCAATGGGTTTCAAGTATCCGGGGGTCTTCTTACTCGTGCCGCTCGTCGTCGCGGGCTGGAAGCAGTGGAGACGGGTCGCCGTGTCCGTCGCTCTCGCTCTCGTGGCCTTCCTCGCCTCGAGCCCCTTCATCCTCGTGCACCGTCACCAGGCAATACACGAAGCATTCCGCGTGCAAAGACTCGCGCGCGAAGGTTGGCTCGGGTTCGAGCACGACCACATCGCGCCGATCGCGTTCACGGGGCGGCTGTGGGAGGGGCTCGGTCCCGCATTGATCCTCTGCGGGGTCGGTCTCGTCTTCGCGCTCATTCACCGAAATCGGGCGGATCTCGTCCTTTCGTCGTTCGTCATCGTCTACTTCGCCGACCTGCTCACTCTGAGCGCGCACTTCGACCGTTACGTGCTTCCACTCGTGCCTGCGCTCGGAGCGCTCGCGGGACGCATGCGCTCGCTGGCACCGGTGACGTTGCTCCTGCTGGTCGTCCCGCTGACCTGGTCGGTTCGTGACACGAAGGAGCTGACGCGCACCGACACGCGCGTGGTCGCGGCGCGTTGGGTGGAACAGCACGTGAGCCGGGAGACACGGATCGCGGCGGACCCGTCGACTCCGAATTTCGCAGGACTTCGCGTGCTCCCTCTCCGCTTGCCCGGGCCGAAGCGTGACTTCGATCCGAACCGCGACATCGCGCATTTGCGGAAGCTCGGCGTCAGGGACGTCGTCGTGACGGGTGCCGTGACGGACCGGGTCCTCGCGGCGCGTGATCGCTATCCGCGGGAGGCTCGCTTCTACGACGAGCTGAAGGCGCGCGCGAAGCGCGTCTATTACGTCGAGCCGGGAGGCAACCTCGCCGGGCCCTGGGTCGCCGTCTACCGGCTGTGACCGACGGCGGCTCCTCCATCGCCGCAGTGCGGCGTCTGCTCACGGTGTTGGCAGCCGGGCGGCGATGCGCGGAAGTCGGCACAGCGTTCGGAGAAGGCGCTGCGGCGATGGCTTCGACCGCCCGGTCGGTCGTGACGGTCGTGATCAACCCCGAGCGCGCTCAGCTTGCCGCCGACCGGTTGCGGGAGCTTCAAACGTCGAGCTTCTCGTCGGCGATTGGCGGGACCATCTTCCCGGGCGCGCACCGTTCGATCTGCTCTTCTTCGACGGGGGTCACATGGACGAGGCGCCGGACGCCCTCGACCTCGTCGCCCCCGGCGGTCTGATCGTGAAGGACGATCTCTCCCCCGGCTGGGAAGGGCCGGATCCGATGCGCGCGCTCCTCTTCGGGCATCCCCGTCTCCTTGCCGTCGAGCTCTTGACGACCCCGGCGACGGCTGCGGTCATTGCCGTCAGGCTCGAAGCAACGGACGCGTAAGGCAAGTCGGACCCCCATTGCCCTTGCGGGAGATTTCGTCGCCGCTGTAGACGGTCACGTCCACGCCGGCGCGTTCGAGCCGCCGTCGCGTCTCGTCGTTACCTTCCAGGGCGAGTGCGACGCGTGGCGCGAGGGCGAGCACATTCGCGCCCATCGTCTCGAACTCGTCGGCGGGAGTCTCGACGACCTGGATCTCGAGCTCGTTCAGGAGCTGCACGAGGCGCACCGGCAACAAGGGAAGGTAGGCGACGACGAGGTCGTCGTCGAGCGGGCTCAGCAGCGAGAGGAGGTGGAGCACGACCTCGGAGCCGTGCAGATGCGGAAGATCGAATGCGAGCACGTCGACTTCCGGAAGCGCCACTTGCAGTGCGTGGATGCCCTCGTCGTTCGTCCGGTAGCCGCGCCCGATCAGCAACGTCTGATCGTCGAGCCAGAGCGTGTCGCCGCCGTCCACGGTCCCAGGGGCTTCCAGCCGCGCGACGACCGGCACGCCGGCGCTTTCGAAGTCCGCCGCAATCGCGTCGGCTTCCACGAGCCGGCTTTCCTTGCCGGAGCGAAGGACGATCGCGCCGCTGTCGGACACGATCGCCGGATCGAACACGTAGATCGAATCCGGGTCGGTAGGGACAGCTGTCTCCGCGATCACGACCTCCGCGCCGCCTGCGCCGAGCGCAGTGCAGAACGCATCGTGCTCGGCGGCGAGCTTTCCGGGGTCGGGCTCGGCCCGCCAGCCATACTCACGCCATGTGGCGAAGCCCGCTGCACGCGGCGAGCGCACGAGCACGCGCTGCAGCTGCTGCGTCATGTTCTGCCCGCCGAAGATCCGCGGCGACGTAGCGTTCATCCGAAGAACGCCTGCGCCACGGCCCACCACTCCGGTGGCACCGTCTTCAGCTTCGCAGTGGCATCCGCGAGCGCGACGTCGACGATGTCGTCGCCCTGCAGTGCGGCCATGCGGCCGAACTTTCCTTCCGCGACGAGGTCGGCCGCCTTGAGCCCGTAGCGCGTCGCGAGCACGCGGTCGCGTGGAGTGGGGGAGCCGCCACGCTGAACGTGCCCGAGCACCGTGACGCGCGTCTCGTAACCGGTGCGGGCCTCGATCTCTTTGGCCAGCGCGGCACCTACGCCGCGCTCGGACAGACGCGCATGACCGAACTGGTCGACGTCGTCGCTCTCCGGCATCCCCTCGAGCTCGTACCCCTCCGACACGACGACGATGGAGAAGTCCTTGCCACGCTCGTGCCGGCGCCGGAGCTCCTTGCAGGCGTCCTCGATCGAGACCGGCTGCTCGGGGATGAGGATCATGTCCGCACCGCCGGCGATACCGCTCGCGACTGCGATCCAGCCCGTTTGCCGGCCCATCACCTCGACGACCATGACCCGGTTGTGCGACTCGGCCGTCGTGTGCAGCCGGTCGATCGCCTCCGTCGCGACCCAGACGGCCGTGTCGAATCCGAACGTGTAGTCGGTGGCCGAGAGGTCGTTGTCGATCGTCTTCGGGACACCGACGACCGGGAAGCCGTGCTCTGCGTGCAGGCGGGCGGCAACTCCCAGCGTGTCCTCGCCGCCGATCGCGACGAGCGCGTCCAACTTCTGGCCTCCGAAGTTCGCCAGAACTCGGTCGACGCCGCCCTCGAGCTTGTACGGATTCGTCCGGGACGTGCGCAAAATCGTCCCGCCACGGGGCAGGAGCCCGGAGATCTCGCGAGGCCCGAGCGGCTCGAAGAGGCCCTCGACAAGGCCCTTCCAGCCCTCGAGCACGCCGGTCACCTCGCCACCCTGCGTCATCACGCGCCGGCCGACCGCGCGGATGACCGCGTTCAGTCCCGGGCAATCGCCGCCGCCGGTGAGCATTCCAACCTGCATCAGTGCGATCGTAAAGAACCCCGCGACGGGGGCTACGATCCCCCTGCGGGCCGAAGTGGCGGAATTGGCAGACGCGCCGGACTCAAAATCCGGTTCCCTTCGGGGAGTGTGGGTTCAAGTCCCACCTTCGGCACCTAATGGTTGAGCCAACTAGTGGCAGGCGAAAGCCCGCCTCTTCGCACTAGGGCAACGCAAAGGGCAACATCAGCCGGCGTTGTTACCCTCGGCTATAGGCTTAGGTCCGCGATAGGGTCGGCCGTAATGGCCGCGGGCAAGCTTGAACGTGTCCTGCGCATGTACGTCAATCACTACAACACCCAAGGCCGCATCGCGCGCTCGGCTTGCGACCACCCACACCCGAGCATCGGCTACACCTCGCCAGCTCGGACTTGCCTGACCAGATCAACCGACGCGACCGACTCCGCGGACTGATCCACGAATACGCCCGAAGCAGCGTGCCAGATGGTTTTCTCGTACCCGACACCCCAACCCGCCTCGCGTCGAACAACGAGAATCAAGGCCGGTCGGCGGTGAGCAGCAGCCCCGGCGAGCTGGTCGCCACGATCGAGCGCTCACTCACGAGCTGAGGCGCGTCGCTTTCCAGCGAGCGGAACCGCTCAGCACACGCCGTTCTGGTACTCGGCAAGCAGCCTTGCGTCAAGCAGTTTCGCGCCCTGGACGATCTTCGTGAAGACGGGGCTGGTCACCTCGCGCGTGTGCGTGACGTAATGCCGCCACTGTCCGTTCGCCTTTCTTCTCACGCTCGAGTAGTAGCGCTCGAGGGCAGTGTATTTCTTCGTGACAGTGCTCGGTATCTGAAACTGCCGGGTGATCACATCTGGAAGCAGCTTCATAGCGGTGCATTCAGTCAGCGCCTCGTCCTCCGACCGAAGCCGCTTGTGCACAGCTTCGTGTGTGAGCGTCAGGATCGCAGCACCTACCAACAGGCGGCTGATCGTCGGGGGAAGCCCTGGTTCCCGCAGCCGGATTCAGCGCTCGGAGGGTCTGACAGACCGACAACGACAGGTACAGGCGATGGTCGGGCGTTTGCTTCCAGTCGTTCCAGTCGATCGGCCACGTTCCGCCGAGCACGTCAAACACGTCTTGCGGTTCGAGACCGTTGCCGTTGACCATGACGTCGTACCACTCCTGTTTCGACTCGACGCAGTAGATCTCCACCGGCCGCTGCGCGATGTCTGACGCGATCGCGTCCAGGTCTACCCTGTGCCATGCCTCGGAGCTAGCCTGCGCCCCCTGCGCGGCGATGGCGAGCACGCCTGCCAAGCACGCACAGACGATCGCACCCCCAATGGAAACCAAGCGAAACAGACCGCATCTCCCCAGACCGCAGAAAAGGACCACCCTCCACGTCTCAAGTTAGTCCTCTCAGATGGAATGTCATGGGCCGTTCGGCCCATCTGACGTTTCCGCATGTCCCAGCGTCGACGCGGGAGCGCAGGGCATTCCAGCGTCGGGCGTCAGTGCCTTAGCGCGGATCCGTGGACCGTTTTCTCCGGGCCCTATGCACGAGGATCGGGCGGTCGCGGCTAATGCCGGCGACGGCGTTCTACCCGAACCGTTCGAAGATAGACGGACTTCAGGACGCTTGCATCGATTGCGCCGGTTCTACAGCCGGGACTACTACCGACGAAACGCCAAGCGGCTACGGCCGCTGCTCGCGAGCGGATGCGAAAGCTCTACGCCCGCCGCCACGGCACACGCTCTGATCTCTTAGTGACGTGGGCCGGCAGCATTCACGTACTTCAACCATGAGAGGAAATGTCAACCACCACTGCCGCGTCACGAATCAATCGACGCGGATCCACGCGCTGAGTGGACCGAGCAACGCTGCTTGTGTCAACTAGATCCGGACTACGTGACCGGCGTCCCTAACTGGACGCAGGGAATCGCGATCGGTCACTTCAGCACGCGCTCGCCGGCGTTCGCCGTCGAGCCGGTTGGGGTCATGGACGGGAAGCTCTTCTAACGGCGGCAAACCGTTCTAAGCCCTTCTAAGCCTTCTCCAAGCAGAGGAAGGCAACCGGTCCAGCCTTGGCCTTTCAGGGCCTTAGGGGGTGTGGGGTGTCAAAACTCATGTTCCGCCTGCAAATCGTGATTTCTCGCGAGGTGAACCAAGTTTTGACACCCCGCACTTGTGATGGTTCGAGCCCGGGCCACGCCGTGATCTGTTTCCGCGACGGTCGGACGAACGGGCGGCGCAACGTGCGCTGACTCTCGGGGATACTGCGCGAGTGGCGATCACGTTCCGCTTCTCCGCGCAGGACCGCACGATTAGCAGCGACGAGGCGCGCTGGCTACTAGGACAGGTGCGGACCGCGCGCGAGCTCACCCCTGCGGCCGCTGCCGTTGCGGCGAAGATTGATCAGGCGCTCGACGAGAACGGCGGGGTCGAGACGACATTGACGGAGAGGCGCGAACTCATCGAGGCGCTTGAGCGCGGAAGCACCAAGCCACGCTCGCACGAACTGCGCAGCCTCGAGATCGCTCTCCACACGGCTGTCTACGCCGAGACGTACCTCAAAGCGCAGTAGACGTCCCAGCGGACGCAGCCCCGAACATATCGGGGCAGCGAACGGCCAGGCCCGTACCCCGCGCGTGAACGGGGGGCTTAGGGTCCCTCTTCGCTCCCTCCATTCAGGGCCGACAGCTGAACGCCGCGGCTATGGCGGCTGCGAACTCGTGGTTTCAAGCTCCTCGACGCGCTCGATCTCAGCCTGCTCATACAAGCGCCGCCCTGGCTGAGGCGCAAGAGAAGGCGACGCAAACTGCGGCAGCCGACAGTCCGTCTAACTAAGGGGGGCCGGGGCACGGGACTGTGGCCAGCCCGCGAGACCCGACCACCTCATGTGAAGTTACGCCAGTCTCGAATCCTTGCGAAGGAAAGCGGCAAGCTTTGAAGGCACCCGCCATCGACGCCAACGGAGGCCCCACAGCGCTCGAGAGCGGCCGTCCGATCGCACACGTCGATTCGTTCTTTGTTTTCAAATTCCCCCCTTTGGGGGTAGGCCGCTCGGCCCAGCGGCCGATGTGAGTTCCGTTACCAATCGAGTGAAAGGGGTTAGTTATGCGGCACGTCTTTCGTGGCGGAAGCCGGCGTCTCGGAGTTGTCGGAGTCTTGACCGTGATCTTTGCGGCGCTCGGTTTTGCAGTCCTCGCCCTTCCAGGCTCGCCACAGGCGGCGCTTCCGGGTGCTTCGGTGACGGTCTGTCAGGTGACGGGCTCGGCCTCAGCTCCGAATTACGCTCAGGTCGACGTCAGTGTCGATCAGGTCGCCGCTTACCTCAACCAGTACCCGGGTTCGTTCGTCGGTGCTTGCCCCAGCGGCGGCAGCGGCGGTACAACCACTCCGATCGCCACGGTGAACGTCTGTCAGGTTACTGTCGCGGGCGGCGTGACCAGCTACGCCCAGGTGCAGGTCGCGGTCGATCAGCTTCAGGCTTTCCTGAACCAGAATCCTGGCTCGTTCCAGGGCGCCTGCCCCGCAAGCAGCGGTGGAGGCACGGGTGGCACCGGGGGAGGCACGGGGGGAGTTGTGCCGGTTAATGGCTCGGTCACCGTCTGTCGGGTGACGGGTTCGGCCTCAGCTCCGGATTACGCCCTGCTGACAGTTGCGGTCAGTGATCTGGCCGCGTACTTGAACCAGAACTCCGGCTCGTTTGTCGGCACTTGCCCAAGCTCGGGTGCTCCGGCCGGTTCGCCCGGCCTGCTCCCGAACGGCTTCGTGACTCTCTGCTCGCTGACCGGCTCGCTGTCGGCACCGCAGTACGCTCAGGTGACGGTCGCGCTGACCGATCTACAAGCAGCGCTGAACCGTCAACCGGGCTCGTTCGTGGGTGCCTGCCCGACCGCCGGCGACGTGAATGGCAACCCTGGCCCGGTCCCGAGCGGCTTCGCCACTATCTGCCGCTTGACCGGTAACGCGACGACACCGTACGCCACTCTGACGGTCGCCGTCTCACGGCTTGGCGCCTACCTGAATCAGGCTGGCAACATCCTGGCCGCGCCGAACGGGGGCTGCCCGACGGCTGTTCCCGGCGGTGGTGGCACGGTCACCGGTGGTAGTGGTCCTGGCTCACAACCGGGCAGTTCGCCCGGTTCCTCGAGCCCTGGCTCTTCCAGCACGATCATCGTGCACACGACACCGAACACGGTGGTGACGGCGACGGGTGCCGGGACGAACAGCACGAGCACGTCCAACGCCCAAGGCGAAGCCAAGGTCAAGGTCAAGCCAAAACACAAGGGCATCGTCACCATCCGCGGCGCCGGCGGGAAGGTCATTAAGAGCATCGGCGTCACCGGAAAGCAGTCGGGAGCGCAGCTCACCGGCTAGAACCGCCTGACGGTAGGGAGGGCGCGAGCCCTCCCTACCAAACAACCAAGGAGAGAGATGACTCAGACCCAAAGCCACACCGCGCGCAGCAAGACGTCGCTGATCGCCGTACTGCTCGTGTCTCTGTTGGTAGTGGCGGCAGCGGCGTCGGCGGCGACGAGGAGCGGATCGGCCGACTACCCGCGCGTCGGCCTGATCATCTCAACGACTCTGACCGCGCGCTCGGCACCATCAAGCAACGCCCGCGTTATGAAGACGTTTCACCAGTTCCGCCCGGATTACGCACCGACAATCCTGCTCGCGGTCGCCGAGCAGCGAGACACCGACGGACGGCTCTGGCAGAAGGTCGCGATCCCCGGCCGGCCCAACGGACGCTACGGCTGGGTCAATGTCGAGTTCGTGGAGTCGACTCCGGTGCAGAAGAAGCTCGTTGTCGATCTTTCGAGCCGCACGCTGTACCTCTATGACCAAGGGCGGCTTCGTTACCGTACCCGTGTCGCGATCGGCACGCCGCACAACCCGACGCCGAAGGGCAACTTCTACGTTCAGGCCCGATTCAAGCCAACCCACAAGATCTTGGGGGCTTTCGCCTTCGAAACCAGCGCCTATTCGCCGACTCTGACCGAGTGGCCCGGCGGAGGGGTGGTCGGGATCCATGGCTGGAACGATTCGTCCGTGCTCGGCAAGGCTGTGTCACACGGCTGCATCCGCATTTCCAACCGGGCCGCCCTCTATCTAAAGCGCCAAGTGCTGTCAGGCACGCCGGTGACTATTCGCCAGTAACGCCCGACTGGTCGCCGAGCTTCGCGGAAGCTGGTGGCCCGGCTGTATCGGGTCAGTGGTAGGCCGTCGCCGGCGAGCTTGTCGACTCGCGGAGTCCCAGGCCGCGGGCCGCAGACGATCGAAGGGGGCAAGCGAAACGGGCTGACGAGGAACGTCTGCAGCGCCGACCGTGTCCTCGCTCCGCCTTCCATGCAGATGGCTTCCAAGGAAACGTCGAGTTCTTGGAGCTTCTGTATCTCGACCGAAATACAGTCGAGCGAGGCAGAGCGTTCGAGAGCATCGCCTCGCTTCTGTGGATGAAGGCAGGAGCGCAAGGTCCCGTGATCTCAACGGAGAGGCTCCTCCTCTCGCGCAGGAGCTCGGAAACGATCAGCAGGCCCTCGTTGACGCGCTGAAAGACGGGATCCGGTGGGGCAACACGGGGGCAACAAGACCTACGGAGCTACGCCGAGACGCGGAGTCTCAGGGGACGTGCCGTAGCGCATGAGCACCGGGATCGTCTCGTTCCGTCTCGGTGCGCCTGGAGGCGGGGCTAACTCAAAATCCGGTTCCCTTCGGGGGTGTGGGTTCAAGTCCCACCTTCGGCATTCACCAGTTTGAGCCATTAAGGCGGCTGGGGGTTGAAACAGGCACCCGAATACCTCGATACTCCTCCCTCTTGCGGGGACAGGCCAATGATCAGCGACGGGGGGTGTCTATCTTGAGGAGATACACAAGGCTTGGGCTGCTTGCCCTGCTGGTGGGCGTGCTGGCTTTTGCCGCGGCAGGATGCGGCGGCAAGAAGAGCTCGAGCAGCAGCGGAGGCGGCGTTACGGCATTGCCGGCGTCTTCGTGTACGCCAGTCGAGTACAAGGGCGACGGGAAGGCCGACGTGCTGATCGCGACCGACCTGCCGATGCAGGGAGGCTCGCGCATTCAGTCGAGGCAGATCGTCGGGGCGACCCGGTATCTGCTCGAACAGCAGAACTGGAAGGCCGGCAGCCACAACGTCGGGCTCCAGGTATGTGACGACTCGACCGCGCAAGCGGCGAAATGGGATCCGGACAAGTGCAGCCGGAATGCGCACGCGTACGCGCAGAACTCCAGTCTGGTCGGCGTGATCGGAACGTTCAACTCGGGTTGCGCCGCGATCGAAATTCCGGTGCTGAACCAGGCTCCGGGTGGTGGGCTCCAGCTTCTATCGCCGGCGAACACCTCTAGAGACCGGGCCTGCGAACGGCTCCGACGACGTCGACGAACAGCGTCGCCGCGGAAACGTGGCTCGCCGCGGCCGGTGCGACCCGCAAAGGCGGCGTAACGACGGCAGGCCGCGCGGGCCGCAACAAGAACTTGCCCGCCAGCACGAACGCGAGCAGGAGCACCACACCTGCGACGGCAATCCGCCGGCGATCGAGAGTGAGCTCTGTCATGTCGCCAATCCTGGCAACGAGTGCGTCACGTGTCCGTGACGGCTTTGTGGCGAAAGCGTGCTAGCCGACGACGAGGTTGACGAGCTTCCGCGGCACGACAATCGTCTGACGGATCTCTCCGCCGTTCAGATGCGCCTGCACCTTCGGCGACTCCTTCGCTCGTGCGACCAGCTCGTCCTCGGGCAAGTCCGCAGGGACCCGGAACCGATCGCGAACCTTCCCGTTCACCTGCACAACGAGCTCGAAGGTGTCCTCCTCGAGGAACGCTGGGTCGGCCTGCGGCCACGGCTGCTCCCACAATCGCTCGTGTCCAAGGCGCTCCCACAGCTCCTCGGCCACGTGCGGCGCGTACGGCTGGATCAACGACACCGTCGTCTCCGCCGCGAATCGAGCGGCGGGATCGTCCGGCGCTTTCGACAGGTCGTTGACGAGCTCCATCACCGCGGCAATCGGCGTGTGGAACTGCTGCCGCCGCCCGAGGTCGTCGGTGGCGCGCGCGATGGTGCGATGCGCGCGACGCGCCAACGCACCATCGTCCGGTGCGCCGCCCGCCGACGAGTTGTCGGCCACCTCGCCGACCAGACGCCAGAGCCGGCGCAGGAACCGCTGCATCCCTTCTACTCCTGAGGGAGTCCACTCCATGTCCTGGTCGGCAGGCCCGATGAAGAGGATCGACAGGCGCGTCGCATCGGCCCCGTACGACTCGACGAGCTCGTCGGGTGTCGCAGCGCCGCCCACCCGCTTCGAGATTTTCGCGCCACCCTGCGTGACGAAGCCGTTGCCGAAAAAGCGCTTGAACGGCTCACGATGACTGCTGAGGCCAAGCTCGTTCAGCACCTTCTGGAAGTACCGGGCATAGATCAGGTGCACCGTCGAGTGGTCGAGACCGCCGGTGTAATGGTCGACCGGCATCCAAGAGTCCGCGAGCTCGCGGTCGTACGGCGCATCCTCGTTCTTCGGATCGCAGTAGCGCAGGAAGTACCACGACGAATCGACGAACGTGTCCATGGTCTCGACCTCGCGGCGCCCCTCCTTGCCGCACTGCGGACACGGAACGCGAACCCAATCCTCGGCCTGCGCCAGAGGCGGGATGCCCTTCGGCTTGTAGTCCTCGACCTCGGGCAAAATCACGGGGAGTTCTTCCTCAGGCACCGGCACGATCCCGCAGTCGTCGCAGTAGACGATCGGAATCGGGCAGCCCCAGTACCGCTGACGGGAGTAGCCCCAGTCGCGCAGGCGGTAGCTGACCGCCGGCCGCCCACGGCCATGGCTGCCCAGCCACTCCACGATCGCCTTCGCCGCCTCGTCGTGAGGCAATCCGGCGAACTGGGCGGAGTCGACGAGCTTCCCGTCGTCGTCGATGACGACCTTGACCGGCAGGTCGAAGCGCTCGGCGAACTCGCCGTCGCGCTCGTCGTGTGCAGGCACGGCCATGATCGCGCCGGTGCCGTAATCCATCAAGACGTAGTCGGCGACCCAGATCGGAATCCGCGCGTCGTTGACCGGGTTCGTCGCGAAGAAGCCGGTGAAGACACCCGTTTTGTCGGTCCCCGCCGCACGCTCCTCGACCGGCCTGGCGCCCGCCTTGCGGACGTATGTGCGGATCTCATCGGCATTCGGTGACTGCTCGGCCAGCCGGTCGACCAGCGGATGCTCCGGCGCGAGGACGAAGAAGGTCGCGCCGAACAGCGTGTCCGGCCGGGTCGTGAACACCGGGATGTCGATGTCGAGCTCGTCGACTCGGAAGAGGACCTCGGCGCCTTCCGAGCGGCCGATCCAGTTGCGCTGCATCGCCAGGACGCGCTCCGGCCAGTCCAGGTCCTTCATCTCGTCGAGCAGGCTGTCGGCGTATGCAGTGATGCGGAAGAACCACTGTTCGAGCTTGCGCGCCTCGACCTCCGCGCCGCAGCGCTCGCAGTGGCCATCCCGGACCTGTTCGTTCGCGAGCACCGTCTGGTCGTTCGGACACCAATTGACGAGCGCAGCCTTCCGATACGTGTGGCCCGCCTCGAAGAACTTCAGGAAGAGCCACTGCGTCCAGCGGTAGTACTCGGGATCATGGGTGGAGAGCTCTCGCGACCAGTCGATCGCCCAGCCGAGCCGCTTCATCGTCCGCCGGATCGACACGATGTTACGCTCGACGATGTCGCGAGGATGCTCCCCCTCCTTGAGCGCAGCATTCTCGGCGGGCAACCCGAACGAGTCGTAGCCCATCGGCCTCAGGACGTCGGAACCTGTGCGCCGGTAGAAATGAGCCAGGACGTCGCCGAGCGTGTACACGAGCACGTGGCCGATGTGCAGCGTCCCGGACGGGTACGGCAGCATCTCCAGCACGTAGGACTTGCGCTCGTTGCGAGGCGCGCCAGGCTCCGGGTTCGGAACCTCGAAGGCGCGGCTCTCGTCCCAGATCCGCTGCCACTTCGTCTCGACTGTGTGTGCGTCGTACCTGTCCATGTCCGTCCTCTAGAAACGAAAAAGCCTCTCGTGTGAGAGGCCGTGGGGAGCTGGCGCGGTTTCGCCGCGGTGGCTCCCTTCCCTACAGAAGCAGCTCCTTCACACCTCGAACTCTAGCACCGTTACAGTCCGGCTCATGAGCGATTACACACATCTCAACATCAAGGACGTGGAGGACCAGGCACCGAATTTCGGTTTGGGCGACAACCTCGAGTTCCGCATGGCCCGCGTCGGGCTGGGCCTTGAGGAGTCCGGGATCAGCTACCTCCGAATGGAGCCCGGGTTCCGGCTTCCCTTCGGCCACAAGCACAAGAACCAGGAGGAGGTCTACGTCCTCGTCAGCGGCTCCGCGCGGATGAAGATCGAGGACGAGGTCGAGGACCTCAAGCCGTGGGACGCAGTGCGCGTCCACAAGGACACGATGCGAACCATGGAAGCGGGCGACGAGGGTGCGGAGTTCCTGATCGTCGGCGCTCCGAACACCGGGCCCGGCGACGCCGAGATGGTTCAGGAGTGGTGGAGCGACTAACGCGCTGATCGAGCTCTGCCCGGACACGGCAACCGTCGATGACGGGGAGCTCGTCGTCGGTGGAGCCCGTGCGTCGGCCCTCGCGGAGGTGTACGGGACACCACTTCTCGTGTACTGCCGGGAAACGATCCTCGCGCGGGCGCGGGCGTACAGACGAGTCGATCCCGAGGCGCTGGTCGTCTACGGGACGAAGGCGTTCCCGAACGTCGCGCTGCTGCGGCTCCTCGCCGCGGAGGGGCTGGGAGCCGACGTGTCGACGAGTGGTGAACTCGAGTTCGCACTGCGTGCGGGGATACAGGGCGAGCGAATCCTGTTCCACGGCAACAACAAGTCGGACGACGAGCTGCGGGCCGCGGCCGAAGCCGGAGCGTTCGTGGTCATCGACGCGCTCGACGAGGTCGCGCGAGCGAAGGTAGCCGGTGTTCGGAGAGTGCTCGTCCGCGTCACCCCCGGCATCGAGGCGGAGACGCACCGCGCGATCCAGACCGCTCACGCCGAATCCAAGTTCGGTCTCGTCGCGGACGACGCGCTCGCAGCGGTCCGTGACGCGCTCGCGTCGGGACTCGACGTCGCCGGGCTCCACGTGCACATCGGCTCGCAGTTGACGCAGAGTGCGGAAAGCCTGCTCGCCGTCGAGCGGCTCGCGAATGTCGCAGCGCACTGTCAGCAAGAGCTCGGCTGGGCACCGCGCCTTTTCGACCTCGGCGGCGGCCTCGCGGTCAGTCACTCTTTGAGCGAGCGCGTTCCGCAGCCCGAGGAGTTCGCGCGGGAGCTTCTTTCACGCCTGCGTGCACACTGGACCGAGCCGGCGCGGGTGATCTTCGAGCCTGGCCGCTCGCTGGTCGGCCAGGCCGGGCTGACGCTCTACCGCGTCGGCGTCGTCAAGCGCACGACGGGCGTCGCCTATGCCGCGATCGACGGTGGCATGTCCGACAACCCACGTCCACAGCTCTACGGGTCCCGCTACGAGGCACTCCTCGCCAACCGCGCCGACGAGACGCCGGTGGCGACGTTCCGGATCGCCGGCAAGCACTGCGAGTCCGGTGACGTGCTCATCGAGAGCGTCGAGCTGCCCGAGCCTCGCCGGGATGACGTTCTCGCAGTTCCCGCCACGGGCGCCTACACCCTGGCGATGGCGTCGAACTACAACGGCGTCGCTCGCCCGGCCGCCGTGCTCGTCGCCGACGGCAACGCCGAGCTCATTCGCCGGCGCGAGTCGCTCGACGACCTGCTCGCGTTCGAAACGACTTAGGTCGCGAAGCCGGGCCGCACGAGACGCGGCGGCGCGACGAGTCGCGCATCCTTCACGGGCGGATTCCACGGCTCGGCGAGCGGAGCCGCGCCGAACGATGCAAGCCGCCGCTCCTCCGGAGCGTCGCCGTAGAGCGTCGTGCGCTGACGGGGCACGCGGCCGCAAGAGCGGATCAGTGCTTCCATCGCTTCCGGCGGAAACTCCTGGCCGTGCTCGGCGCCGGCAGAACGCGAGATAGACTCGTTCATCAGCGTGCCGCCCAGGTCGTTGACGCCGGCGCGCAATGCCGCTGCTGCACCTTCGGCCCCGAGCTTCACCCACGACACCTGGACGTTCGTGATCCACGGATGGAGCGCAAGGCGCGCCACCGCGTGCACGAGCAGTGTCTCTCCGAAAGTAGGGCCCGAACGCGCCTGGCCGCGCAGCCACATCGGCGCCTCCATGTGCACGAACGGAAGCGGCACGAACTCCGTGAAACCGCCGCTTCGGCGTTGTTGCTCGCGCGCGTGCAGCAGATGGCGTGCCCAGTTGAGCGGTCCTTCCACGTGCCCGAGCATCATCGTCACGTTCGAGCGAAACCCTGCGCGGTGAGCGGCGTCGTGCACCTCGAGCCACTGCGCCGTCGTCACCTTGTCGGGACAGATGATGCGGCGTACCTCGTCGTCGAGGATCTCGGCCGCCGTCCCCGGGAGCGACCCGAGACCGGCCTCTGCCAATTCTGCGAGGTAGTCGTCGAGCGGCAGGCCGAGCGTCGCAGCCCCCTGCCACACCTCGAGCGCGGAGAACGCGTGCACGTGCAGCCCCGGAACCGCTTCCTTGATCGCGCGCACGACGGACAGGTAGTAATCGCCGGTGAACGCGGGGTGGATCCCGCCCTGGAGGCAGACCTCGGTCGCGCCGCGCTCCCACGCCTCTTCGCAGCGGCGCACGATCTCCTCGTGCGGAACGAGATACGGCGCGCCGCGCAGGTTCGCCGCCAGCTTCCCTTTCGAGAACGCGCAGAACCCGCAGCGGAAGTAACAGACGTTCGTGTACTGGATGTTGCGTGTGACGACGTATGACACGTCGTCGCCGCAGACCTCGCGCCTCAGCTGATCGGCAGCGGCGAACACGCGGTCGCGCTCGCGTCCGCGCGCGCTGAAGAGACGCACGATCTCTTCCTCGCCGAGCTCTGCACGAGTGTCGATCGGCAGCGCATCGCGCGGGACGAACGGGATGCCCGCATCCTCGCCGGGCGACCAGCGGTCCTCGCGCGCAAGACCGAGCGAGTCCGACGCGCGCAGAACCGACGGCAACACGTTCGGGTCGATCCATTCCGCGGAGATCCACTCGGGGTAGACCGGTAGGCGTGGGGCGAGCTCGAGGTCGCGGCTCTCGGTGCCGGCCCGGAGCAGCTCGAGCTCTGGCCACGGAGCCTCCGGGTTGACGTGGTCGATCGTCACCGGCGAGACGCCGCCCCAGTCGTCGATACCGGCGTCGAGCAACCTGGGGAAGTCCGCGTACGAGAGGTTGGGAGGTGCCTGGAGATGGGCGTTCGGGCCGAGCACGATCCGAGCGACTGCGATCGTCCAAAGCAGTTCTTCGAGCGCCGGCTCGGGAGACCCGGCCATGCGTGTGCCCGGCTTCGCGCGGAAATTCTGGATGATCACCTCTTGCACGTGCCCGTAGGTGTCAGCGAGCTCCCGAATCGCGACCAGTGCGTCGATTCGCTCCTCACGCGACTCGCCGATGCCGATCAGCAGGCCCGTCGTGAACGGCACTCGCTCCTCCCCGGCCGCCGCGATCGTTTCGAGCCTGCGCGCAGGCAGCTTGTCGGGAGAGCCGAAATGCGGACCTCCCCGGGCGGAAAGGCGATCCGAGGTCGTCTCGAGCATCAGGCCGAGCGAGACGCTCACGCGCCGCAACTCCCCCACGTCGTCGCGCGTCATGACGCCCGGATTCAGGTGCGGCAGCAGGCCCGTCTCCAGCAGGACCGCCTCGGCGGCGCGTGCCAGGTACTCGATCGTCGTGCTGGAGCCGAGAGCAGCCAACTCGTCCCGGGCGGCGCCGTAGCGCAGCTCCGGCTTGTCACCGAGGGTAAAGAGAGCTTCACGGCAGCCGGCGGCCGCACCTGCACGCGCGATCTCGAGAACTTCGTCGATCGCCAGGTACGCGCGCTCGCCGCGGCGCGGCGGACGCGCGAACGTGCAGTAGTGGCACACGTCACGGCAGAGCTTCGTAAGCGGGATGAAAACCTTCGGCGAGTAGGTGACAAGGCGGCCGTGCCCTTCGTCCCGTAGCGCCCGCGCCTTTGCACAGAGCTCGTCGAGCGGACGGGCGAGGAGCTCCATTCCTGGAGCTTACGTCTACGCCCGAAGGCTACGAAGGCTCAGAGGAGATCGACTGACGCGATGCCGAGCGCCGCTGCCACGACCACCGCTGCAACGCCGGCTCCGGCCATCGACCAGCGCCGTGTCTTCGTCCCCGGCGCGGCGAGGACGGCTGCGCCGGCGAGACCGAGCGTCATACCGGAAAACGTCTCGACCGCCTGAAAGGCGACGCCGAGAGCGAGTGCCGAGCCGAGGCCCACACCGGTTCCGTGCAAGGCGAGCGTCGCTGCGCCCGCGCCTGCGCCGAAGTTTCCGGGCGTGAGTGGCAACAGGCCGGAGAGCGCCATCGCCGCGAGCAGCACCACGGCAACCCAGACGGGCCGCGAAACGCCGAGCGCGAGGGAGATCGCGACGGCGCCGCAGACGCGTGCGATCGCCGCGAAGGCGATCCAGCCGAAGATCGTCGCTCCCGCGCGCGGCGACTGGCCGACGCTGCGGAAGATCTGCAAGAGGCTGCCGACTCGTCCTGCCGCTCTTCGGCTCGTGCGTACGCACAGGAGCACCACACCCAATACGGCGAGGATGAGCAGGGGAGCGGGCCACAACGGGACGCGGCCCACCGATGCGGCTACGACGATGAGCAGGGCAAGAACGAGCGTCCGGGCCGCAGCCACCGATGCGCCCACGCCGCCGGCCCGCCAGAGACGGTCTTCGCCGGGGAGTGTGCGCGACAGGAGGCCGATCCGGACCGCGCCCCCGAGATGCGCCGGGGCAAGAGAGTTGACGAGCGAGCCGATCGCGTAGCACGCAGACACCTGCTTGAAGCACGCCGCGCTGCCGCATGCCCGCAGGCCGGTGCGCCAAGCCGCCGCTGAAGCGAACAGAGCAAGCCCGAAGGCAATCGCTGCCACCACCAGCCACCTCGGCTGCGCGTGCGAGAGGCTTGCGACAGCACCGTCGAAGGTCCCGCGGCCGATCCGGGTGACTCCGAGAGCGATGCCGGCGATGACGAGGGCTCCGAATCCGATCGCGTAGCTGCGGCGCACCGATCCGAATTGGCCGAGCGAAAGCTCGGGGAAACCGCCGCTGGTCCGCTCGATTTGCACGCCACAAAAGCTATCGGCACGAAATGAGAACAACGTTAAGAATGCGCGGCCGCGCGCAGCTCGCATGCCATCATGCGCGCGGTGAGCGACACGCAACGAAGGCGGCGGCGAGCCTTTGTCGGAGCGTCTGTCCTGTTGCTGACCCCGCTTGTGGTCCTAGGCAGCCTCCTGATCCGGGACCGGCAGGCCGACCACGAGACGACGACTGCCGCGGTCAGATTGCCACCGACCGTTCACCAAAAAACCAGGATCGTCCATCGCAAGCTCGCCCGAGGCCACGGGCCTCTCAACCTCTATGCCCACGATCGGGCAGGCATGATCAGCGCAGTCGCCTTGCAGGATCCGGCGCGCGTCTACGTCCCGAACAGCGCGGGGGATTCGGTCGACGTGATCGACCCGCACACGTACAAGGTCGTCGAGCATTTCGGTGTCGGAGCGCTGCCCCAGCACGTGACCCCCTCACACGATCTGAAGACGCTGTACGTGAACGACGACGTCGGCAACACGCTGACTCCGATCGACCCCCGCACGGGTCGCCCCGGCAAGGCGATTCTCGTCGACGACCCCTACAACCTCTACTTCACGATCGACGGGCGCTACGCGATCGTGGTCGCGGAAAGACTGCACCGGCTCGACTTCCGCGCGGCGAGCTCGTTCCGGCTCGTGCGAGCGCTGAGCGTTCCCTGCGCCGGCGTCAATCACATGGACTTTTCCCCCGGCGGGGGCTACGTCATCGCAAGCTGCGAATTCTCAGGCCGGCTGTTGAAGGTCGACGTTCGCCACTTCAGGGTCGTTGCCGTGCGAACGCTGCCGCGGCGATTCTCCGAGCCGCAAGACGTGCGCTCGTCACCGGATGCGAAGGTCTTCTACGTGGCCGATCTGGCCGCGGACGGCGTGTGGGAGATCGACCCTACGCGCTTGAAGGTGATCGGCTTCATCCACACCGGCGCCGGAGCGCACGGCCTCGTCGTCGGGCGGAACGGAAAGCTGCTCTACGTCGCAAACCGCAGCGAAAGCAGCGTGTCTGTGATCTCGTTTCGGAAGCGGAAGGTCATCCACAAGTGGCGCATCCCCGGAGGCGGAAGCCCCGACATGGGCGACGTCTCCGCGGACGGCAAGGTTCTCTGGCTCTCCGGACGCTACGACTCCGAGGTCTACGCGATCGACACGCGCAGCGGCCGGCTGATCGCGCGCATTCCGGTCGGCGCAAGCCCGCACGGTCTGTCGGTCTGGCCGCAACCCGGGAGATTTTCTCTCGGCCACACAGGAAACATGCGCTAGTGGCGCGGTGCTTCTGGCTTCGCAACCGCGCCGACCTGCTCGTGCCTGCAGCAGCGGCAGCGTTGCTCGCCGCCCTGCTCGTCTGGCTCGGCCCACCCGGAACCGACCTCGCCGCGCACGCCTACCAGCGGACACTGTTTCTCGAGCACGGCTTCGTGCTCTGGAACAACTTCTGGTACGCAGGCCGCTACAGCTTCGTCACCTACAGCGTCCTGTACTACCCCCTCGCTGCGGCACTCGGCATCAAGCTGCTCGCAGTTCTCATCGTCACCGTTGCGGTCGCTGCTTTTGCAGCCGTCATGCGACGTGAGTGGGGCGTGGAGTCCACATGGTCGATCCGCGCGTTCGCAGTCGTTTGGGCGCTGCTCGTCGTCTCCGCGGCGTACCCGTTCATGCTGGGGAGCGCCCTTGCGCTCGTCGCGCTGTTGCTCCTCCAACACGGACGCGGCGTGCTCTTCGCGGTCTGCGCCCTGCTGACCCTCGCAGCCAGCCCACTTGCCTTCGTGCTCCTCGTGGTTCTCCTGATCGCGGTCTCGGTCGCTCGTCGCGACCGGCGGACAGCTCTGTGGCCGCCTGCGCTTGCGGTCGCCGGGGTCGCGGCGCTCGAACTCGTGGTCCAACGGATGTTCCCGAGCCGCGGCACGTTCCCCTTCTCGGTACAGGAGTTCCTCGCCGCCACCGTCTTCTGCCTGCTCGGGATCGGGTTGACATGGGGGATCACGACCGCACGTCTGCTTCGCTGGACCTACATCGTCTATTTCGCAGCCTGCGCGGCCGCGTTCACCGTGTCCTCGCCGATCGGCGAGAACATCGCCAGGCTCCGGTTCGCCGCTGCGCCGATCGCGATCCTGACGCTCACGCTCCGCCACTGGCGCCCGCGGCCCGTCTGCTTCGTCGCGCTGGCGCTTGCGCTTTCCTGGAACCTGACGCCGCTCGCCGCCAGCTTCGTCCATGGTGCCGGTGATCCCACCGCGCACGCTGCGTACTGGAACCCCACGGTCTCCTACCTGCGCCGTCACGCGCAGCCCGCGTACCGCGTCGAAGCCGTCGACACGAGGGGACACTGGCCTGCCGACTTTCTCGCCCGCGCGCGAATCCCACTCGTCCGCGGCTGGTTCCGGCAGGAGGACTTTCCGCAAAACCGCGTGCTCTACGGGGAGCTGGGACCATCCGCCTACCTGAACTGGCTGCGGAAGCTCAGCGTCCGCTACGTCGTGCTTACCTCGGCGCCGCCGGATTACAGCGCACGCGCCGAGGCACGTCTGCTCGAAAGCGGCCGCTCGGGACTCGCCGTCGTCTATCGGACCGCGACGACGACCGTTTTCGCCGTTCCCTCACCACGGCCGCTGATCAGCCCGCCCGCACGTGTACTCGAGCTCGGCTACACGTCGATCCGCATCGACGCACCCACGGCTGGCACGTACCGGCTCGGCGTCACGTACGCGCCCTACTGGCATACCCCTGCGGGTTGCCTGCGCCCGAGCCCCGACGGCATGACGGAGTTGACAGTCCGGCATCCCGGCATCGTCTCGCTGCGCTTCGCCGTCACAGCCACGCGCGCGCTCGCCGCGGTGGTCGGCGACAACACGGACTGTCGTTAGCCTCTCCGCTAGCCCGGCTTGGCGGAGACGAGCTTGCCGAACGTGCGCCACGCGCCCTTCGACCAGCGCTGCAGCCGCACCTGCGTGATCGGGTAGCGACTCGCCGGCGTCGTGCGGATGACGATCCCCGGCAACACGAAAGGATTCCCGCGTTCGGTCAGATGCGTCGCTGCGTTCATCACGCTCTGCCGCGTCGGGTTCTTACCCGCCTTCTTCAGCGTGTTGACGAGCGTGTACGCGGTCGCCATGCCTGCGGTGAAGTAGCCGTCCTTCAGGTCACGGGAGTTGGTTCCGTTGCCGTATTTCCTGAGGATCGACTGAAAGAGCTTGATGCCCTTGTCCTTCGCCCACTGAGGTGAGGCCGGGTCCTTGCCGAAGACGATCGAGATCGATCCATTCGCAGCCTTCTGCGGGACGATCGCCATGAGCGACGAGGCCGACGACACGTCGTTGACGAAGATCTGCGGCTTCCAGCCGAGCCGCGACACGGCGTTGAACGCCTGCAGCGAGAACTTGCCGAAGGCGAACACCATCAGCACGTTCGCCTTGGATGCCTTCAACTGCGTCACCTGCGGCTGCACGTCCGAAGACGTCGGGTCGTACCCCACGCTCGCGACGATCGACTTCGCCTTCGCGCCGAGCCCGCGCTTGAGCCCGGCCACGAGATCCCTGCCGTAGTCGTCGTTCTGGTACAGGACGGCGACCTTCGCCGTCTTGATGTTCTTGACGACATAGCGCCCGTAGATCTCACCTTCTTCGGAGTACGGGGGGATGTACCCGATCGTCCACGGGTACTTCTTGTAGTCGCGGCCGAACGTCGTCGCACCAGAGGACACGTAGAGCTGCGGAACCTTCGCGTCGTTCAGAAGCTTGCGGACTGCGAGGTTGTTGTTCGTCCCGAGCGAGCTGAAGACTGCGAACACCTGCTCCTGCTGGATCAGCCGGATGGTGTTGTTCACGGCGCGGCCCGGGTCGTAACCGTCGTCGAGGTACGTGTACTTGAGCTTCCGTCCCAACACTCCGCCCTTGTCGTTGACGTACTTGAAGTAGGCATCGATCCCGCGCGCGACGTTCCCTGCGATCGCGGCCTCCCCGCTCAACGGAACGCTCGATCCGATGTGGATCTCGTCCGAAGAGACGCCGGGAGTGGCGACCGGACGCGCACCGGCAGACGCGACGGCCATCACGGCCACCGCGGCACATACGAGAAAGACCCTCACGCCCACCCGCTCACCTAAGACCGAGTGTATAGCCGACTTGTTAGCAGCCCAAAGAGCTTGCGCACCAGGCCTCCGGCGCCCGTCGGGAGAAGCACCATCACGACGATCAACACGATCCCGAAGACAACGCTCGGGATCCCGGGCTGTTTCGGATCGAGGCTCAACGCGGGCAAGTGGTTGATCCAGCGCGCAACCGTGTCCGCGTGGTTCTGCAGGAAATAGATCAGCGCGGCGCCGGCGATCATCCCGAAGAGCGAGTCGAGGCCGCCCACCGCCAGGCCGACGACCAGGTAGACGGAGAGGATGATCGGGAAGACATCGGGGTTCACGTAGGCGTTCGCGATCGCGTACAGCGAGCCGGCGACGCCTGCGTAGAAGGCCGAGATCCCAAACGCGAGCGTCTTGTATCTCGGGAGGCTGATTCCGGCCGACACCGCTGCGACCTCGCTGTCGCGAATCGCCTTGAAGGCGCGTCCCGTCTTCCCGCGCACGAGGAGCCACGCCGCGACGAGCAACACGAGCGCGATTCCCCAGGTCAGGTAGTAGATCCAGTTGTTCGTCGTCGTGCCGAGCCCGAACGGCGGCTTCGCCAGGTCGAGGATCTTGCCCGTCGTGCCGCCGAAGAAATGGTCGAACTCCTTCGGCAGCTGCGGGAACGAGACGGCGATGCCGAAGGTGATCAGCGCGAGATAGAGCCCCGAGAGCCGCAGCGCGGGGATGCCCACCACAAGGCCTGCGATCCCGGCGACGAGCCCGGCGATCGGAATCGTCCAAAGGTCGCGCAGCTGGTGTCCGAAGAAGCCGTCCACACTGAGGATCGCGGTCGTGTAGCCGCCAATTGCCATGAACGCCCCGTGGCCGAGCGAGATCTGGCCGTTGAAGCCGGTCAGGATCGAGAGGCCGAGAAGGGCGATGAAGTACATCCCGACGATCGCGAGCTCGCGGGCGCGGAAGTCACTGACGAAACGCGGCAGCAACGCGACCACGACCGCGACGGCGGCGAAGGCAGAGAGCTCGGGCCAGAGCCTCGCCCTCATACGCGCCTCACCGTCACCCGTCCGAACAGCCCGCCCGGTCGCAGGAGCAGCAGCACGAGAATGAGGAGAAGCGCCGCGGGCAGTTTCAGCGTCGACCCGATGAACCCGACGTAGCGTCCGAGCAACGTGATCGTCACGCCGAGGAGGATGCCGCCGACGACCGCGCCGACCGGCGAGTCGAGCCCGCCGAGCACTGCGGCCGCGAACGCGTACAGCAGGATCGTCTGCATCATGTTCGGGTCGAGGAAGACAACGGGCGCGATCATCATTCCTGCGACTGCGCCCAGCACCGCCGCGATCCCCCAGCCGAGCGCGAGCATCCAGCCGACGCGCACGCCCGCAAGTCGCGACGAATCGCGGTTGACGGCCGCGGCACGCATGCCGAGCCCGACCTTCGTGAAGCGGAAGAAGAACCCGAGTAGCACGACGAGCAGAATCGAGACGACGACGATGCCGATGTCCTGCACGCTGACCGGCACGCCGCCGACGTCGATCGTCCTCGTCGAGAAGGGCCCGTGGAACTGGCGGTTCCCCCCACCCCAGATCATGCTCATCAGCCCGTTCAGTAGCAGCGCAAGACCGAGCGTGATGATCACGATCGTCAGCACGGGGGCGTTCTCGACCGGGCGGATCAGGACCCGCTCGATCGCGACCCCGCCGGTGAACGCGATTGCGAGCACGATCGGGAATGCCGCCCAGAACGAGAGCCCCTGGTTCATCAGCGACCAGGCGATGAACGTCGTGAAGGTCGCCATCTCGCCTTGCGCGAAGTTGATGACGCGCGTCGAGCGGTAGATGATCACGATCGCGAGCGCGAGCCCGGCGTAGATCGCGCCCTCCCGAATGCCCGCGGCGAGCTGCTGTGCGAACTCCGTCCAGGTGAAGGCAGCGAGCAGCATCAGTAGCCGAGGTACGACTTCCGGATGGATTCGTTTGCACGCAGCTCGTCGCTCGTTCCGTCGACGACGACGTTGCCGACCTCGAGGACGTAGGCGCGCGCCGCATGCGCAAGCGCGAGGTTGGCGTTCTGCTCCACGACGAGCACGGACATGCCGTCCTCGCCCTTCATCCGCTCGAGTGCTCCGAAGATCTCCGTGACGACGATCGGCGCCAGGCCGAGCGAGGGCTCGTCGAGGAGCAGAAGCTTCGGACGCGCCATCATGGCGCGCCCGAGCGCAAGCATCTGCTGTTCCCCGCCCGAGAGAGTCCCAGCCTGCTGGTTGCGCCGAGCTTCCAGACGAGGGAAGAACGAGAAGACGCGCTGCGCGTCTTCCTTGATGCCGCCGCGGCGGGTGTACGCGCCGAGGCGGAGGTTCTCCCAGACGGAAAGGTCGCTGAACGTTCCCCGGCCCTCCGGCACGTGCGCGATCCCGGCGCGCGCTGTCACCTCGGTACGGCGCGATAACGCCTTTCCGTCGAAGACGAGGTCACCGCTGCGCCGCACGGTTCCCGAGATAGCGCGAAGCGTTGTGGTCTTGCCTGCGCCGTTCGCGCCGAGGACGGCGACGAGCTCGCCGTCGCCGACGGTGAGCGACACACCGTGGAGGACCTTGACAGGCCCGTAGCGCGCTTCGACGTTCCGAAGCTCGAGCCGACTCACGTTGGCACGCCGAGGTACGCCTCGATCACGCTCGTGTTCGCCTGCACCTCGGCCGGCGTCCCCTCCGCGATCCTCTTGCCGAAGTCGAGCACGTGCACGCGGTCCGCGATGCCCATCACGAGGCCCATGTGGTGCTCGACGAGGAGGATCGTCAGCTCGAAGTCGTCGCGCATCCGGCGGATGAACACGCCGAGCTGCTCGACCTCTTCGTGGCTCAGTCCGCCGGCGGGCTCGTCAAGCAGGAGGAATTGCGGTCCGGATGCGAGCGCGCGCGCAAGCTCGACACGCTTCTGCGTTCCGTATGGGAGGTCCGAGACCGGCCGGTCGCGGACCGAGTGGAGGTTCATGTAGAAGAGCACGTCGTCTGCCGACTGATCTCCCTGCCGGAGGTGGCCGCCGACGCGCACGTTGTCGATGACAGACATGCCGCTGAAGAGCTCGACGTTCTGGAACGTCCGCGCGATGCCGCGGCGGATCACACCGCTCGGCGAGGTGCCAAACAGGCTTTCGCCGTCGAAGCGGACGTCACCTTCATCCGGCGTGTACAGACGGGTGATGACGTTGAACGCTGTCGTCTTCCCGGCGCCGTTCGGCCCGATCAACCCGACGATCTCGCCGGCCGCCGCGTCGAACGAGACCGCGTCGAGCGCGACGATGCCTCCGAAACGCATGGAGACGTTCTCGACTTCGAGGAGGGGCAAGGCCCGCCTACCCTAAAGTGCGGCAGCGATGCACCCGACCGCTGAACGATTCCAGACGCGGCTCCGCGAGCTCGGGCTCGACGCGGACGTGCAGGAACTGGCGGACTCGACGCGGACGGCCAAGGAGGCAGCGGCCGCGGTCGGTGTCGAGGTCGGCCAGATCGTGAAGTCGCTGGTCTTCGTGGACGAGTCCGGTCCCATCCTCTGCCTGTGCGCCGGGGACCGGCGGGTCGACACGGACCGGCTCGGCCCGGACGTGCGACAGGCGGACGGCGACGAGGTCCGAGAGGCAACCGGCTACGCCATCGGCGGTGTTCCGCCGGTCGGCCACGACCGTCCTATCCCCACCGTCGTAGATGCTTCGCTCCGTCGATTCGAGACGGTCTGGTGCGCGGGTGGCACGCCGCATGCGGTCTTTCCGGTGGCGACCGAGGCGCTGATCGGCGCAATTCCCGGCGTCCGGGTCCAAGAGGTCTCCTAGTCCCGCGAAGTCGAGTGCAGGGTTTCCCGGCCGAGCCGGGTCTGCTTCAGTGAGGGGGCGCGCCTCCGCGGTTGTCGACCTGCTAGGAAGTCACAGTCGCGGCTGCGCCCCCTCCTAGAGACGCGGCCTCCGTCACCGGGGCCTGGCAGGCAAAGCTCTCACAGACGTAGACCGCCGGACGGCCGTCGACCAGGTTCTTGCCGGCGAGGAGCGGCACCTCGTCGCTCGGCCCGAAAGCGACCACGGCGTTCGGGTCGAAGGGCTGGAGAGCCGCACGCGCCACCTCCGAGTCCGGAGGCCCGATGACCGCGAGCTCGCGCGGCGCCGAGAAATGCAGATCCAGCGCGTTCAACGCATGGCCGAACGCGGACGGGGCGCGCGGGAGAAGCGGTGCGACGAAGCGGAAGACGCCGACGGCCTGCCGCTCGAGCTCCTGGTCTCCCCACAGCCGTGCGAGCCGCAAGAGGACGTACGCAAGCATCGAGTTTCCGGACGGCGTCGGGTGATCGTCGAACTCTTTCTTCCGCGCCACGAGCTCCTCCCCGTCCCTCGGCGTCAGGAAGAAGCCGCCGTGCTGCGGGTCACCGAAGAGGTCGACGGCAAGCACGGCGATTCGTCGCGACTCTTCGAGCCAGCGCAGCTCGCCCGTCGCGACGTGGAGCTCGTAGAGGCCGTTCGCCACGTCGGCGTAGTCCTCGAGGACGCCCGAGTGCTGAGCCTGGCCTGCCCGCCAGCTGCGAAAGAGACGACCGTCGGCGGTCGAAAGCGGACCGAGCAGGAACACGCCGAGCGAACGCGCCGCATCGAGGTAGTCGTCGCGCTCGAGCCTGCGCCCCGCCTCGGCCAGCGCCGCAAGAGCGAGCCCGTTCCAGGAGGCGATCGCCTTGTCGTCACGAAGCGGCTTCGGACGGCGCGCCCGCTCATCGAACAATTGCGCACGCAGCTCGGGATCGAGGGTACCGCGGATGATGAGACGTCCATGCTCGAAGGGCTGCAACAACTCGCCCGGAACGTCGTCCTCCTCCGTCCACGTATAGGTGAGCCCTTCGACGCCGTCGGTGTCGGCGTCCTCGGCGGACGCGAATCCACCTTCCCCCAGGCTCAGCTCGCGCAGCATGTAATCGAGCGTCTCGGTGGCGACGTCACGGTAACGCTCGTTGCCTGTCACGAGCCAGCCGTGCAGATACACGGGAACGAGCAGCGCGTTGTCGTAGAGCATCTTCTCGAAGTGCGGCACGAGCCAGGTCCGGTCGACGGAGTACCGGTGGAAGCCACCGCCGACGAGGTCGTACATGCCTCCGGCCGCCATCGCGTCGAGCGTCTTCGTCGCGAGCTCGAGCTCGCCGCGGCGCAGCAGAAACTCGAGCACCGAGGCCGGCGGGAACTTCGGCGCCTGTCCGAACCCGCCCCACTCGGGGTCGAACTGCTGCCGAAGCCCACGCACGGCGTCCGTCAGCAGGGACGAAGTCAGCGGCTCGCGTGAAGGCTCGGCTGTGCGTCGGAGTTGTTCCGTAATCGCACCCGCGTCGCGCTCGATATCGGAGCGCCGCTCACGCCAGGCGTCGGCGATCGCCTGCAGCAGCTGCCTGAAGCTCGGCAGGCCGTGCCGCGGCTCGGGCGGGTAATACGTTCCGCCGAAGAAGGGCTGACCTGCCGGTGTGAGAAAGACCGTCATCGGCCAGCCGCCTTGACCGGTGAGCGAGACGACGGCGTCCATGTACACGGAGTCGATGTCGGGCCGTTCTTCTCGATCGACCTTGACCGGAACGAAGTGCTCGTTCATCAACGCTGCGGTCGCGTCGTTCTCGAAGGACTCGTGCTCCATGACATGGCACCAGTGGCAGGCCGCGTAGCCGACGGACAGCAGGATGGGCTTGTCTTCTTCTCGCGCGCGCGCGAGTGCCTCGTCTCCCCAGGGATACCAATCCACGGGATTGTCCGCGTGCTGCAAGAGGTACGGGCTTGTTTCGCCGGCGAGACGGTTCACATGGGCACCGTAGCTACCTGCGTAAGCGCCGCCAGCCCTCGACACCGAGCGTGACGGAGGCCGCGATCCCGAAGGCGACGAGCAGCGCGAGGATCGGCTGGTCCTTGAACACTCTCCCTCCGAAATAGCCGAGCAACGCGGCGTAACACGACCACAAGATCGCCGCAACGAAGATGTACGGCGCGAAGCGGGTCAGCCACCGGAGCTGAACGAGCCCCGCGGTGAAGGTCGTCGCAGTGCGGCCGCCGGGAATGAACCGCGCCACGACCAGCACGTAGCTGCCTCGATCTTTGAGGAAGTTCCGGGCCCAGTCCAGTCGGCGTTGCGCCACCTCGCCCCTGAAGAATCGCTTCACCGCCGGTGTTCCGAGCCACCGTCCCACCGCGTAGCAGAGGTTGTCGCCGATGAAGGCTCCCGCTGCCCCGCAGGCGATCACCGCCTCGAGCGACAGTTGCCCGCGCGCCGCCTGGATCCCGCACACGATCACCGCGGTCTCACTCGGGAAGAGCGGGATCAGCGCATCGCCCACGCAGATGCCGAACAGGATCGGGTACGTCCAGAGCGATCCGGTCAGGAGATCGATGAGGCTCTGCAGGAAGCCGAGCAGCAACCTAACGACCTTCGCCCATATCGACGGGCCGGCAACTGTGTGATGTGCTCGTAGAAGTCACCCGGAAACCGGCGCCGACGTAGAACCTACGCGCCGCCTCGGTGGCATACGCGACCTTGAGGCGGCGTGCTCCTCGTTTGGCAAGCCGATCGAGACCTGTGGTGAGGAGCGCACGGGCCAGGCCGCGCCGCTGATACTCATCCTCGACTCGCATCGGCTCTACCATCCCGACCTCGGTCACGGGGTCGAACCAGAATAGGGCGTACCCGGCGACCTTCCCGTCCGGGGCTTCAACAGCTAGGTCGAGTGCCGGGTCGTAGAGCAAGCATTGCCGGAGCCGAGCTTCGACTCCGTCGCCGTTACGTCGCTGCATCGGGTGCGGCGTAGATGTGTGCTGGGCGCGGTCGACGAGGGTGAATCCTTCCGCCAATGGGGCCACGTTGCGCCGGTCTTCGGCATCCATCCACGTTTCCCCGATACGGCGATTGTCAGCCACGAAGCCGGCCTCGGCCAGCAGACCGAGGAGTTCGAGGTCGTCGTCGCGGGCAGACACTTCGACCGCCTCGAGCCCCGAGGCCGTGACGGCTTCCAGTGCGCGCGCCCAGACGGTGGGAAGCGAAACCGTCCAAGCATCGGGCACGAGGATGGGATCGCATCCCCATGCTCGGCCCCAGTCCGTCAGAACGACACCTGCGACGGGGCCGTCGTCATCGAGCCAGAAGACCTGCTCGACTGTGTCCGAGCGCCGAGGCGTGCGCCACCACCACTGGAGGTCCGCGGCTTCCAGATCGCACAGGCCTGCCTCCGGATCTGCCAGGCGAGCCCGGTGCAGAAGCTCCGTCGCGAGCGCCAGGTAGTCGAGCCCGCAGGCTCGTACCTCACGGATCGCCATGCTCGTTCTCGTATGGTCGCGCGCGTATGGCCAACGGATTTCTGCCGCTCGAAGGAGTGCGAGTCGTCGACGTCACGAGCTCGCTTGCAGGTCCCTACTGTACGGAGATCCTGGGCGCGCTCGGCGCGGACGTGATCAAAGTCGAGCGTCCCGATCGTGGCGACGAGGCGCGTGACTGGGGCCTGCCGTTCTGGGAGGGCTCGAGCGTGATGTTCTACGCGGCGAACCTGAACAAGCGCTCGCTCGCCCTCGATCTCAAGCGCGGGCGCGACGTGCTGCTTCGTCTCGTCGATTCGGCGGATGTCTTTCTGCAGAGCCTGCGGCCCGGAACGGCGGCGCGGCTCGGCTTCGGCGCCGAGGAGTTGCGCGCTCGTAACTCGCGACTCGTCTATTGCGACATCGGCGCCTTCGGGCGTGTGGGACCGTTGCGCGAGCGCGCGGGGTACGACCCGCTGCTGCAGGCGTTCAGCGGGATCATGAGCGTCACCGGCGACCCCGATCGGCCGGGCGTGCGCGTCGGCGCGTCGATCATCGACCAGGGGACCGGCATGTGGGCCGCTCTCGGCATTGTTGCCGCGCTCCATGCCGGCGACGGCCACACGGTCGACGTGTCGCTCTTCGAGACGGCGATCGGGCTCTTGCCCTACCAGGTGACCGCATACCTCGCCGGCGGCGGCGCGCCGGGACGCCATGGGACTGCCTTCCCGCTGATCTCGCCGTACCAGGTGTTCCACGCCCGGGGCGGGGATTTGATGATCGCCGCGGGAAACGACGGCCTCTTCGCCCGCCTGTGCTCGGCGCTCGACCTCGACGAGCTCACGACGGACACGCGCTTCGCTTCGAATCCCGATCGAGTCGAGCACCGCGAGGAGCTGGCAGCGCTGCTACAGGACAGACTGCGCGACGAGCCGTCCGCGGAGCTGCTCGAGCGTCTGGAGCGCGCGGGCATTCCGGCCGCACCGGTCAACGACGTCGGCGACGCGGCCGACCACGAGCAGACGAAGGCACTGGGTTTGATCCAGCCGACGCCCGAGCCGACGGTCGCGCTACCGCTCTCGATCGATGGCGAGCGTGTCTCGCATCGACGCCCGCCGCCTCGCCTCGGCGAGCACACCGACGAGATCCTGCAAGATCTCGGCTACGACGAAAACGAGCTCGCGGAACTGTCGGCGCAGGGTGTGATCCGCCGCGTAGAGTCGAACTCATGAGCGACGACGTCCGTGCGCTGCTTCGGCGAACTGCAGAGCTCGCTGCGGACTTCCTCGAGTCTCTCGACGACCGCCCGGTCTTCCCCCGAGCGTCGGCCGAAGAGCTCCGCGAAGCCCTCGGCGGGCCGCTGCCGGATGAGCCGACCGCTCCAGAAGAGGTGGTCGAAGGACTAGTCGCGGCCGCGGATCAGGGAATCGTCGCGATGCCGAGCGGGCGCTACTTCGGCTTCGTGATCGGCGGAAGCCTGCCGGCGGCGCTCGCCGCGGACTGGTTGACCTCCGCCTGGGACCAGAACGCGGGCCTCTATGTCGGCGGCCCGTCGGCGTCAGTCGTCGAGGAGGTGGCGCGCGAGTGGGTTTGCGACCTTCTCGGGCTGCCTGGCGACGCATCGCTCGGACTCGTGACCGGCTCGCAGATGGGAAGCGTCACCGCTCTTGCGGCTGCGCGCTTCCGCGTGCTCGAGCGCGCAGGCTGGGACGTCGGCCGGGACGGTCTCTCCGGTGCGCCGCGCGTCCGCGTGCTCGTCGGTGCGCAACGACACGTCACGATCGATCGGGCGCTGCGCCTCCTCGGCCTCGGCGCACCCGCGGTCGTTCACGCGGACGAGCAAGGACGCCTGGACGCAGAGGCTCTGCAAAAAGCGCTGACGGAAGGAGACGGGCCGACGATCGTCTGCGCGCAGGCCGGCGAGGTGAACACCGGTGCGTTCGATCCCTTCGACGAGATCGCTGACGCCGTGGCCGACCACGGTGCCTGGCTGCACGTCGACGGTGCGTTCGGTCTCTGGGCGGCTGCGAGCCCGAGCCTTCGCCACCTAGTCCGCGGCGCCGGGCGCGCGGATTCGTGGATCACGGACACGCACAAGTGGCTGAACGTCCCCTATGACTCTGCGCTCGTTCTCTGCGCCGATCCCGAGGCCCATCGCGCGGCGATGACGATCAGCGCGTCCTATCTCATCCAGGACGACACCGTTCGCGACCAGGTCGACTGGGTGCCGGAGTTCTCGCGCCGCGCGCGCGGCTTTGCCGTCTACGCGGCACTGCGGTCGCTCGGACGGAGCGGACTTGCCGAGCTCGTCGAGCGAACCTGCGCCTGCGCGCGACGTTTCGCCGACGGCATCGTCGAGCTCGACGGCGTCGAGCTCGTCAACGAGGTCGTCCTCAACCAGGTGCTGTTTCGCTTCGAGAACGACGCGCGCACCGATGAGGTGCTGCGCGCGGTGCAGGAGGCAGGCGACGTCTGGATGAGCGGGACGACCTGGAACGGCCGCCGCGCCATTCGTGTCTCGGTCTCGAACTGGCAGACCAACGACGACGAGATCGACCTGGCGCTCGAGTCGTTCCGGACCGCGAGTCAGTCGCCGGCCCACGCTCCCGCGCGGTAGACCTGGCCCTCGAGCGGGCGGCCGAGAGTCTCTTCCAACCACTGCGAAATGGCCACAAGCGCGTCGAGGTCGATCCCCGTCTCGGCTCCTTCGCCTTCGAAGAGGTAGACGAGGTCCTCCGTCGCGATGTTGCCCGTGGCGCGTGGCGCATACGGGCAGCCGCCGAGACCGCCGCAGGATGCGTCGAACAGGGTTACGCCGGACCCGAGTGCTGCGACCGCGTTCGCGTAACCGGTGTTCCGTGTGTTGTGCAGGTGGACGCCGCGCGCTCCGGTGCGTTCGACAAGTCCCCGCACCTGCTTCGGAGTCGCGACGCCAATGGTGTCGGCAAGAACGATCTCCGCCGTCGGGAAGCGAGCCGCGATCTCCGCGACGACTCCAGGATCCACACGCCCTTCGAACGGACAGCCGAACGCAACGCTGATCGTCACCGTCACGGGGAGCTCGGCGCGGGCGAGCACGCTCTCGGCCGCCGCCTGCGCCTCTGCGAGCGACTGATTCGCATTGCGCTTGCTGAAGCTCTCGGTCGCCGCCAGCGTGAAGTTGACACGGTCGAGACCGGAAGCGGCGAGGCGCTCGTAGCCCTTCTCGTTCAGCGCCAGGCCCGAGTACTCGGTTCCCTCCCGGCGTTCGATGGCAGCGACGACTTCCTCTGCACCGGCCATCTGCGGCACCGCCTCGGCCCGGACGAAGCTGGCGGCCTCGATGCGAGGAAGGCCCGCGGCGGCGAGCCTATTGATCAGCTCCGCGCGAAAGGCAGGCTCGAGCGTCTCCGGTTCGTTCTGCAGGCCGTCACGCGGTCCGACGTCGCAGATCGTGACGGGCATGGTCAGGACGGCCGCTCGAGGTGCCTGAGGGTCTGGCCGGCTTCGGCTGCGAGCGCCTGCGCCAAGCGCACGTCCTCCTCGCCGAAGCGGCGACCTTCGTGGTCGTAGACCTCGACCAGGCCCCAGGCACCGTCTTCGGCTTCGATCGCAACCATCAGGACGGAATCGAACCCGAGCTCACGCAGGGGCCTGGTCTCACGAAAACCGTGCGTGGCTCACGCCCCTCGATCACGGCCCGCGTCAGGGGATAGTCGGAGATCAGGTAGCCATGCCCGAGGCGCTCGTCCTGCTGGTGCTGGATCAGATCGACGAGCAGATCTCCGATGACGCGCGAGATCGTGCAGGACCGCGCCCCGAGCACCTCGACGTAGGCACGCACAGTCGCGCCGAGAAGACCGGGAACGGTCTTCTCGGCGCGAAGGCGTTCTGCCGCGGCAGCGAGCTCCGGATGGTCGACGCTCACGCGCCGATCTTACGGACGACTCAGTCGTCGAACCCCGCTGCGTCGACCTTCTCCGCCTCGATCACGACCTTCACCCGCTGCTCCGCGGGGTTGCGCCACGGGTATTCGTCCTTGCCGAGGTACTTCTTCGCCAGCTTGTCGATCTGGGCGTCGGCGCCCGTTTCGGTGACCTCGGCCGGGCCGCTCACGGCGACCCACTTGTGCGTGTCGTTCGGGTCGACGACGAGCAGCGAGGCCCGAGGGTCTCTTTCCAGGTGCTCCGACTTTGCGCGGCCGCGGGCCGTGTTAAAGGAGATCTTGCCGTCGTCCACGTCCACCCAGACGATCGTCGAGTGCGGCGAGCCGTCCTCGCACAATGTCGTCGCCGTGCCGACAAACGGGTTCTCCTCCAGGAACTTCCGTTTTTTCTCTCCGAGCTTCGCCATTTCCCTACCTCCGGTTGTTGTGACCTGCAACGACGCGAATCGTTACCGTCTTCCCCGATGGCCGTGCTCTTACCCGTCGGGACCCGGAAAGGCCTCTTCCTGCTCCGCTCGAACGGCGGCTGGGAGGTCGAGGGGCCCCTCCTCTCGGGCTGGTCGGTCTACCACGCGATCGTCGACCCACGCGATGGCACGCTCTACGCGGCCACGAACAACCCGTTCTACGGCGCGACTGTGCACCGGTCCAGCGACCTGGGCAAGAGCTGGGAGCGGGCGGAGGAGATCGGGCTACCCGAGGATTCGGGCCTGAAGCTCAATGCCACGTGGCACATCGAGCCGGGCAAGGACTCGGAGCTCTGGCTCGGCGGCGACCCGGGCGTGCTCTTCCGCTCGGACGACGGCGGCCTCACCTGGGAAGTGAACCGCGGCCTGCTCGAGCATCCGACGCGAGAGCGATGGCAACCCGGCGCGGGCGGCATGTGCTGCCACTCGATCCAGCTGGTGAACGGGACGATGTACATCGCCATCTCCGCCGCCGGCTCATTCCGTAGCCAGGACGGCGGCGAGACCTGGCAGCCGATCAACAAAGACGTCGCTGCGGACTTCCACCCGGAGACGTACCCGGAGGTCGGGCAGTGCGTGCACAAGCTCCTTTCGCATCCCGCGAAGCCCGACCGCTTGTGGCAGCAGAACCACTGCGGTGTGTACCGCTCGGACGATCGCGGCGACAACTGGGACCGGCTCGACGGGAACGGATTGCCGTCCGGCTTCGGGTTCGGCCTGGCGCTCGACCCGGACGACCCCGACGTCGCGTACGTGATCCCGGAGGAATCGCAGGAGTACCACTACACCGCGGAAGGCCGGCTCGGCGTGTATCGCACGGCTGACGGCGGTGCGTCGTGGGAGCTCGCCGCGAACGGGTTGCCTGAGCGGGCGTGGGCCGCCGTGTTGCGTGAGGGCTGCACCTTCGATCGCGGTGCGGTCTACTTCGGAACCCAGAGCGGCTCGGTGTGGACAGCTCCGCAGGGCGCGGCGAACTGGACGGAAGCGGTGCGAGACCTCCCGCCGATCCTGTCGGTCGAAGCCGCCGACGTCTGAGGTGGCGGTCGTCCATCTGCCGGGAACCCTCGCAGCGGAGGCGGGCGGGCAGAAGCGCTTCGAGCTCGAAGCCGACACGGTGGGCGAGGCACTCAGGCAGCTGCCGATGGCGAATCTCCTGTTCGACGAAGAGGGTGAGCTCCGCCGGCTGATCAACGTTTACGTCGACGGCGTGGACGCGCGCGGCGGCCGCCTGCTCGAAGAGTCGCTGTCCGAGCGCTCGGAAGTGCGAGTGGTGGGAGCCGTCGCCGGCGGGAGCTAGTGGCTCAGAGCCACAAGCCCTTCAGCGCCCGGCATCGCGGATCCGGTCCGCGACGACGTAGGCATTCACGACCCTGCTGCGATTGAGATCCAGGTAGGCCTCGTAGAGGATCTCGCGGATCTCGTCCCGGCGAGCGCGCTCGGCGTCCTGCCTCTCGCGATGCGCGACGATCAGACGGCGCAGATGGACGTAGCTCGGCTTGGGCAAGCCGAGCTCGGCTGCTGCAGCGCCGACTCGACGGGCGACCTCCGCCATCGGCTGCGACCTGTCGTCGAGCTTTCGAACCGCCTCGAGGATCGCGGCGCTGTAACGGGGAGCGATCTCGACCACCGGGAAAGGATGGCCGAGAAAGCCCGACCGCTCTGCCTGGAAACCGTGACTTAGTGGCTCAGAGCCACTAAGTCGGAAATCAAGGCCGTCCGGAGCCGTGCCGATTCTCTGGCTGTGCGCGGCATCGCGGTTCTCCTCGTCGTCGTCGGCGCCCTCGCGGCGCTCGGCTTCGCTCGACACGAGCAACGGGTCCGGGAGCAGGATCAGCTCGCGTCGATCACAAGCGACCTCGCCGGCCGCAAGGTCGCCGTTCGTTGCCCCAGCTTTCTCGCCGGCCTCGTCGACGTGCACGGTGAAGCAGGCCGGGTCCGTTTCGACGACTCGGGCCGCCCGGCCAGCCACACGGACCTCTCGCCGGAGACGTGCAGGGCCCTCCGCCATCTTGACCGCGTCGACTTCGGCTGTCTCGAGCGCGGCGACTGCGGCCTCTCGCAGTTCACCGCGGGCTGGGCAGCGCACACACTCGCTCACGAGGCATTCCACCTGCGCGGGTTCCAGGACGAAGGTGTGACGGAGTGCTACGCGTTACAGAACACGGCGTTCGTCGCCGAACGACTGGGCGTGCCGACGCGACACGCCGAAGTGATCCAGGCCTGGCTCTTCAAACGCGGCTACCCGAACGAGCCGACGGAATACCAGTCGTCGCAGTGCTACGACGGAGGCCCGTTGGACCTCCGTCCGCAACAGAGCCGCTTTCCGTAACTAACCGACCTCGGTCGGGATGTTCTTGATCTTGCCGGCGATGATGTCGGCGCGGACCTGCATCACCTTGGCGACTTCGGGCTTCGGCACCTTGGCGCTGATCTTGCCCAGGCCGACGCCGTTGTCCTTCAGACCGAAGACGATGTTGCCACCCTTGAACTTGCCGTCGACGACGAGCTTGATCGCATCGAATACCGCGGTGTCGACCCGCTTCACTGCGCTTGTCAGGATGTGTGGGCCGAGGAACGACTGGTCCGCGTCCACGCCGATGCCCCAGAGGCTTTTCTCCTTCGCAGCGTCGAGCGCACCGAGACCACAGCCGCCGGCGACCTGGAAGATGACACCTGCGCCTTGCTCGATCTGGTTCAGGGCGATCTGCTTGCACTTCGCGAGGTCCGAGAAGTCCTCCGAGTAGCCGTTCAGCGTCGTGATGCCGGGATCGGCGGCCTTGGCGCCCGCCTGGTAGCCGGCGATGAAGCGATCGACCGGCGGCTGCTTCTGGCCACCGACGGAGCCGATCACGTCCTTGCCGGGCCGCCGCTTCTCCTCGAGCCCAGCGAGGTAACCGACGAGGTAGCCGGTCTCCTGCTCACGAAACAGCAGGCCCAGGAGATTCGCCGGCTTGTGCGGCTCCTCCGTCTGATCGACGTCGACGATCGCGAACTTCGAGTTCGGGAAGTTCGCAGCGACTGTGTCGATCGCCGTCGCTTCGGTGAAGCCGACTCCGATCGTCAGTGCGTAGCCCTTGCGCGCGAATGTCGACAGGTTGGGGACGTAGTCCTGAGTGGACTTCGCCTGAAAGACCCGCTGCTGGATGCCGAGCTCGGACTGTGCGCGCTGCAGACCGACGTACGAGAGGTGGTTGAAGCCGCGATCGTTCAGCCCGCCGATGTCGGTGACGAGTCCAATGGTCTCGCCGCTGCCGCTACCGGAGGACGTCGTGGTGTTGGCGGAGGACTTCTTGCCACTACCGCTGCAGCCTGCGGCGAGCAGCACGATGACGCCGATGAGCACGAGCGATCTCTTCATCCCGGACCTTTCCGCTAAGGTTTACGACTATGGGGCGAAAACTCGTGACGGAGACTAACACGGGGCACCCTACGCCCGCCCACGTGACCCTTGCCGTCGTCCTGCAGGTCCGAGCCGGAGAGCTGCAGTCGCTTCTGTGGCAACGCGCGCGCGCTCCGTTCAAGGGGCGTTGGGCACTTCCCGGTGGCTACCTCAGCAAAGGCGACACGCTCGAAGACTCGATCCGGCGGCACCTCGCCGAGAAAGTCGACGTGCGCGACCTCTCGCATCTCGAACAGCTCGAGACGCTGAGCGAGCCGAAGCGTTCGCCCAAGGAATGGCAGTTGGCGACGGCGTATCTCGGGCTCATGCCGAGCGACGTCGACCCGGAGCTTCCCGGCGACACCGACTGGCACGCCGTCGACAACCTCCCTGCTCTCGCGTTCGACCACGACTCGATCGTCCCCGCGGGAAGAGAACGTCTGCGGGCGAAGCTGTCGTATACAAACCTCGGCTTCGCGCTTGCGCCTTCGGAGTTCACGATCTCGGAGCTCCGCGATCTCTACGCCGCTGCGCTCGGCCACGACGTGTCGGCGACGAACCTCCAGCGGGTCCTGCTGCGACGCGGCGTGCTCGAACCGATTGGCCGCCAGCGAGCGTCCGGCCCCACGGGCGGCCGTCCTGGCTCGCTGTTTCGCTTCCGCACGAGCGAGCTCGAGATCACTGATCAGTTCGCCGTGCTGCGCCCGCCGGGACCTGCGCGGCTCCCTGTCGCGTAATCGGGGCATGGACCTCAAGCTGTGCCGGGCTCGTAGAGTCGGTGCGTGGAGGCGGGCTCTCGAGGCGACGAGCGCGCCTGGATCAGGGGCGCACAGTCGGGATCGGTTCCCGACCTCGAGGCCCTGTTCCGGCACCACTGGCCGCGCGCCTACCGAGCGGCGTATCTCGTCGTGCACGACGCCGCCGCCGCCGAGGACATCGCACAGGAAGCATTCCTCGCGGCGGTGCGCTGCCTCGACCGCTTCGACCGGCGTCGGCCGTTTGGGCCATGGCTTCATCGCATCGTCGTCAACCGTGCGATCGACTGGTCGCGTTCGCGTGCGTTGCGCCGCGAATCCGGAGACGCATCATTGGCGTTCGTCGCCGCGGCAGCCGGGCCCGAGCGTGGCGACACCGAAACGCTTGCGGCTGCGCTTGCGAAGCTCTCACCCGAGCACCGCGCCGTGATCGTGATGCGCCACCTGCTCGACTACACACCAGGCGAGATCGCCGATGCGCTCAACCTCCCGCGGGGAACCGTCAACTCGCGGCTTCGCCGTGGCCTCGACGAGCTCGCCGGCCGGCTCGAACAGGAGCTGCGATGACGCGCTGGAACCGCCCCACGCCGGGCGAACGAGAAGCGGCCGACCGCAGCTGGGAGATCGTGCGTGAAGCGTTCGAGGAACGGATCCCGGTCCCACGCAAACGGGATTGGCGTCCTGTCCCCGTGGTCGCGTTCGGCATCGCTGCGCTCGCGGCAGCTTTCTCACCGCCTGGTCTCGCAGTCTGGGGCTCGCTGCGTGATGCGGTGCGCAATCAGGATCATCTGCTGGCACTGCCAACCACGGGGCGAATTCTGGTCAACGCGCAGGGCGGAGTCTGGGTCATTCAGCGTGATGGATCGAAGCGATTCCTGAGCGGCTACGACAACGCCGCCTGGTCACCGCACGGGATCTACCTCGCGGCGGCGCGAGAGAACCAGCTCGTCGCTCTCGAGCCGAACGGCAAGGTGCACTGGAAACTTGCACGAGCCGGCCATGTCGGCGCTCCACAGTGGTCGTACGAGGGCTACCGCATCGCCTACGGCGTCGGTCGCGCACTCAGGGTCGTGAACGGCGACGGTACACGCGACCGGCTTTTGGCCGTGAGTGCAGGCGGCTCGGGATTGTCCGCGCTGGCCTGGCGTCCGGGAACGCACGAGCTTGCCTACAACAATGGGCACAACCACCTCGTCCTCGTCGACGTCGATCGGCGACGCGTGCTCTGGCGCCGTTCCGCAACCGGTCTGGAACAGCTTCTGTGGTCCGACGATGGCGAGCGTCTGCTCGTTGCGGACGAAGGGTCTCGCGTCCTCGATGCCGCCGGCCGCACGATCGCAGCTCTTCCGCGTCGGAGTGTGCTCCCGGCGGCATTCGTGCCCGGACGACACTCCGTCGCGTTGGTCAGCGTCGAAAAGGGGCTCAGCACCGTTTCGGTCTACTCGGGCCCACGCTACAGCCGGCGCAGAATGGTTTTCTCCGGCGCCGGCCTCTTCGGCGGCCTCGCCTGGTCACCCAACGGCCACTGGCTGCTGATCGACTGGAGAAGCGCAGATCAGTGGGTCTTCCTTCGCTCCGCCTCGGTGAGGCGCATAGACGTCAGGAACATCGGCAACACGTTCGACTCCGGCCCGGAGCACCACGCGACCCTCGCGGGCTGGTGCTGTCCGTGACCTCGTGCTACCGTCAGTGCGTTCCCGGCGACAAGGAGGTCGAACAAATGACGATTGAGCTTGCCTCCGCCCGAAGAGCCACGCGGCTCGCCGGCTAGCCGGCACCACTCTCGACTAGCGCGAGTTCCGTGAGCTGAGCCACCGCACTGGGCGGTGGTGCTTCGTCGTTCACTCACTCACAAAGGAGACTCGCTTTGTTTCCCCTGGATTCCCTCGGATGGGACGCGGACTTCGCGGCCGCATTCGAGCAACTGCAAGACGACAATCTGTTACCTGCACGCGTCGCCGCGCAGCACCGCGGTGAGTACGTCCTCTTCTCGGAGGAGCGCGAGCTGCGCGCGAAAGCTGCCGGCCGCATGTTCCACGACCGCGAGGTCGGTGGACAGCTGCCCGCGGTCGGCGATTGGGTGGGAGTGACTCGCCCTGCGACGATCACGTCGATCCTCGAGCGGCGGAGCGCCTTCATCCGCAAGACCGCCGGCAACGACTCGACCGAGCAAGTCCTCGCGGCGAACGTCGACACGGCGTTCCTCCTCGCCGGTCTCGACGACGACTTCAGCCTGCGACGGCTCGAGCGCTACATCACCAGTGCGTGGGAGAGCGGCGCCGCACCGGTCGTCGTCCTGACCAAAGCCGACCTCTGCGCAGACGTCGCCGAGGCGGTGCTCACCGTCGAGACGGTCGCGATCGGTGTCCCTGTGTTTGCCATCTCGAACGTCTCCGGCGAAGGGCTCGAAGCGCTCGAGCGCCACCTGCAACCGGGTCGAACCGTCGTGCTGCTCGGCTCATCTGGTGTCGGCAAGTCGACGCTTCTCAACCGGTTGGCGGGCGAAGAAGTCATGCAAACGCGCGCCGTTGCCTCGGATGGAACCGGGCGTCACACGACGACGCACCGTGAGCTGTTCCAGGTGGCGAACGGCGGACTCGTTATCGACACTCCAGGGCTGCGCGAGCTCCAGTTCTGGGAAGGCGACGTCAGTGCAGCCTTCGAGGACATCGAAGCGCTCGCGACTACCTGCCGCTTTCGCGATTGCGCACATGCAAGCGAACCGGGCTGTGCCGTCCTGGAAGCGGTCGACAACGGCTCGCTCGAGCTCGACCGGCTCCGCTCGTGGCGAAAACTGCAGCGAGAGCTCGAGGCGATCGCCGCGCGCACCGATCACCGCCTGCGGATCGCGCGCAAGAAGCGCTGGAAGGAAATTGCGTCAGTGGGCAGGCAGAAGAGCCGGCCGTGAGCTAAGCCACTTCGCAGCGGAGAACTTGCAGTGCGACGAGCGAACTCTCGACAAAGCTCCGTGCTTCCTGCGCGCACCCGAACACGTACGGCCCGGCGCTCCTCGGTTCCACCGTGAGTTGGTCGACGGGATAGACGTCTGCGGCGACGACCCACTCCGCCCCGTGTCGGCGCAGCTCAGCCGCACGACGGGCTTACCGTCCTTGCGCACCGAGGAGACGAGCTCGCGGACGGCGGCGAGAGGAAAGTTCATACGCCGTTTCGACCACGATCGGCAGGCTCTCGTCGCGGGAAGCGACCGTCCAGACGGGAAAGAGTGGGTCCACGGCGGCGATCGCCCGTGCGCCAGGTCGGTTGCGGTCAGAGGCTCGGCTGCGACGCGACAGGTTTCCGTCAGCTTCAACGCCACCTCCCGGGCGGTTCCGGACTCGATGCCGCGGCCGATGACGTACATCCGCCCGACGTATGCGAAAGCGATCGCGACGTGGGTCACGGCTCGTTCGAGCGGCTCGCCGTCGAAGGTGTAGCCGGCGCCGCGCGTGGATACCGCAGAAGCGCTCATCACGAAGAAGGCGGCGTTCGCCGCGAGGGCGATCGCAAGGAAAGAGAGCAGGAAGAGCAGTCGCGGCCGCAGCGCCACCTTTCAACGATCGCCACCGGCAGAGGACGCCCACATCACTGCAGCGCGCCTCCCGACCTCATTGATCCGGCTTTGCCGCCTTCCCGGATCGGGAGACGCTACAAACCGCGCGAAGGGCCGGCTTCGTTGCCCGAGAGGTCGTTGCCGCTCGCCTGCACCAGTAGACGCAGACGGCTGCCGAGGATCCCCGGTCCGCCGTTGCCCCGCACGACGTTGTCCTTCAGCACGAGCGTTCCCCGCCCTCCGTCCTGCCCGCCCGCGAGGACGATGCCGGCGCGTTTCGGCGGAGAGCGCTTCAGCGCGTTCCCGACGATCGTGTTGCCGCTGATCTCGAGGTTCGTCGCGACAACCGCAGGACCGTCGTTGGATTCGAGCTCCAGCATGACGCCGGGACCCGCGTTTCCTCGGATCGTGTTGCCGACGATGTGCACGTCGAGAGCGGGTTGGCCGCGATCGTCCGGCTCGATGTCGATTCCGGCCGCGGGCTGCCCCGGTGGCGAGTCGCGGACGCCGACGATGGTGTTGCGCTCGATGTGCAGCCCGATCACCGCAGTGGCGGAGATCGCGTTCCGGCTTGCACCGCGGAGCGTCGAGTCGAGGATCGACACGCTGCCGGCGTACGCGTTGCCGTTGCCGCGGCCGCTGATCGTGATGTCGTCCTTCGGACCGCCGCCGATGTCGAGGTGGCTCAGGGTGATCTGGTGGCCGAAGATCGCCACGCCGTACATGGACTGGCCCTCCGGGACGACGATCTCGAGGTTCGAGATCCGGACCCCGACGGGCGCCGGCTTCGACGGCTTGGAGCGGTTGACGAAGAACACCGCACTGGCCGCGATCGAATCGCCGTCGATCGAGTGCAAGCGGACCGGCCCGAGGCCGAGCGAGACGATGCACGCTCCGTCCGAGGTGATCGTCGTTCGGTCGTGTGACACCCAGAGCCCACCGGTCGCGTAGCAGATGCCGTTAGGCAGCTTCGGCAGGAAGACGGTTCCTCCGCCGCGGTCAAGTCGCGCCTGTAGCCAGGCCGTGTCGTCGCGGTCCGCTCCGCCTGCACTCGGCGCGATGGTGCGCGGAAGGGCGGGAACCGGTACCGAAAGCCCCTTGCGTGTCAGGAGCGGGCGGCCGCGGTTGCCGCGAAAGACGTTGTCGACCAGGAAGACCTCGCCCCTTCGGTCGTTCTGCCCGCCGGCGATCACGATGGCCGCACGACGGTCGCGCGGAGCCTTGCGCGCATTGCCGACGAGCTTGTTGCGGACGAGCTCGATCCCTGATGCGAGGACCGGCAGGCCGTTCGGCGGGGCGAGGTCGAGGAAGATCCCCGGGCCCGCGTTGCCGCTGACCTTGTTCCCGGCGACCTGCACGTCCAACGTCGGCTGGCCGCGATCGGCCGCCCGGATGTGCAGGCCGGCGGCACTTGGCCCGCGCCCACCGAAGAGGAGATTGCCCGCGATCCGCAACCCGACGGGACCGAAGATCGAGACGACGTCGCGCTGCCCGCCGGAAAGCGCCGAGTCCGTGAGCTCGACGCGGCCCGACATTCCCCCCGAGCCCTTCGTGCCTGCGCCGATGCGTACGTCTGTGAGAGGAGCGCCGTCGATCGTGAGCCCGGTGAGCGTCACTTCGTGGCCGAGCACGCTGATGCCGTGCATGCGCTTCGCCCCCGGAACCGCGATGTGCAGCCCGCTGATCGAAATCCGGACGGGCAAGGGCTTCCGCACGTCCGAGTGATCGACGAAGAAGACCGCGTTCGCTCGGACGAACGTTCCGTCGCCCCTCGGGATGCGTCCATCGCCTGGCCCGAGAGCGACGACGCAGGCCCCGTCAGACGTGACCGTCGTATCGTCGTGCGAGACCCAGAGACCGCGTGTCTCGTAGCACTCGCCGTTCGGAAGGCGAGGCAGAAAGAGGCTCCCGCCGGCGTCGAGCTTCGCCTGGAGCCACGCGGTGTCGTCGCGAACCCCTCCCTCAGCCGGTGGCGAGACACACAGAATCGCCGCCAGGCAAACCGCGGCCAGGAGACTCCGCACGCTAGGCGAGGTTCCTTCTGTAGAGCACGAAAGCCAGCGGGAGCAGCGCAGACAGCGCAACGTACGGCGCAAGCGACACGCGCGTGCGCTGCTCTCTGAAGGTCGTCGCTGGACCACTGCCGAGCAGGTCCTTGGCTGCCGAAGCGAGTGCATCGCCGTCCCCGTCGTGGAACACCTCGCCGTCGCCGGCAGCCGCAACCTGAGCGGCCTCACGGCGGCTCGCCGGATCGGGACGGTAGCCGGGATCCTGCGCCTTCGATGTCAGGAAGATCTTCTCATGCGGATCCCAGAGGTGAACGAACAGCACACGGACGTGCCGGGCGTGCATCTTCCCCGCCAGCTTGCCCTGATCGAACGGGCGGCTCTCGCCGTCGCTGAAGATCACGAGTAGCGGCTTCGACACTTGCGGCCTGAAGTAGTTGTTCGCGGCGACCGAGCCAAGCTCGCCGAAATCGGTCGCAAGCCTCCCCGTACCGGTGGGCGGCGGGCGCTCGATTCCGATCGAGTCCTCGAGCGTCGAGGCGAAGACCTGCGAATCGAGCGTGGGAAACAGATCCGGGAGCGCGCGGTCGGTGAGCGACGCGATCCCCACAGGAACGTCGGCGATGCTCTGACGGAGGTGAAGTGCGAGATCTTTGGCCCGTGCAAGACGCGTCGGCGAGCCGAAGTCCTGCTTTGCGAGCATCGACCGCGACGAGTCGAACAGCAAGAAGGCCTCGACGTCCGAGCGACCCACGCGCTTCTGCGTCCCTGCCACGACCGGTTGCGCAGCCGCGAACGCGAGCAGTGCGGCGACGGCGAGGATAGCCAGGGGGATGCCCGGCCGCGAGCGAAGTGACGGCGGCGTCAGTTGCAGTACGCGGGATACTCGGCGGGCACGCAGCTCGAGCAGCCCGTACGCGGCGAGCGGCACGGCCACGAGCAGGACGACCAGCGCCGCAAGTGGCGTAAGGAAGGTCATCAGTAGCCGCTGCCGGGTTGCGCGAGCGCCGCGCCCGAAGCGCGGCCCGGCCCGTGTGCGGTCCCTCCACCCGTCCTCGTCGGCTGACGCTGCAGCAATCGCAGCGTCAGCTCGAGATTGAACTTGGCGTCCTCGTTGTTCGGGTCGGCGGTCAGCGCTCCGCGGAAGGCCCTCGACGCGTAGAGGAGGAAGCGGAGACGCTGGCCCGGGTCGTCCGTCGTGGCGAGGCCGAGTCCCATGACGCCGAGGAGGTTCGCGGTCTGCCCGCGGCGCAGGGGCTCTCGTTGTTCGCGTGCGAAGTTCGCGAGCGTGACTATCGCCTCGCTGCGCAGCGCGTCAAGATTCAGCTGCGTGAGGGAGCTGCCGTGTGGGCGGGCGAGCCAGAAGTTCCGGAGCGTTTCCCGGTACTCGATGTCATCGTCCAGACGCAGAAGCGAGCGGGCGGCGTGAAACGGGAGGAGCTCGTCCGGGCGCCAGAGATTTGCGCGGGTCGGAGTCGCTTTGAAGCGCACGTCGTCATGCGAGATCGTGGTCTGCCAGCGCCCGACGTCCAGTGCCAGGAGCAGCGTGAGGACTGCCACGGCCAGCGCGACGATGCATGCAGTGACCCAGCGCAACGTCACGACTGGGTCCTCGGGACAGGTAGCCGTCCGTTCCAGTGTTCGTTCGCGGCGAGTGCGACGAGCACGAGTGCGGCGATGAAGATCAGCGACCAGGGCGTCCGCCCCTGCAAAGCGCCCTGGGTCTCACCCACTCCGCTTCCGACGGAGCTGACATGAGGCACGAATGCGTCGCGCCCGGCGAGATTCTGGAAGAGCGAGAGGTTGTCCGCGCGGGCGGACAGCGCGACGATCCGAAACTTGACGCCCTGAGCCCGGAAGGTGTTGAACGTCTGGGCGACCCGTGGGACGTCGTCGGGCGCGGTGTCGAGATCGCTGACGAGCAGAATCGAGCCGCGAGGGTTGCCGGCACGAACGAGCGCGTCATGCGCGAGCGTCAGCCCGAGCGAGATCTGGGTACCTCCGGAGAAGCTGCTCGACCACGGGTTCGGCGGGAAGGGATCCGGGCCGCTCCGCGGCGTCCGCACGGGCGCGAAGAAGCGCAGCAGGGAGCGCAGCTCCCGGGATGGTGTGCCGGGTGGCACCAACTCGTAGGCGATGTCCGAGAACGCGACCAGCCCTAGCCGGGTGCGCGATCTGATCAGCTGCTGCAGGACGTTGACGATCGTGCGATTGGCCGCCGGCTTGATGCTGCGAGACACGTCGAGGACGAGCACACCGGTTCCTCCGCTCGGCAAGAGCCCACGTGCTGCTGCCGCATTGCTACGACCTGTCTCGCTCGCAGCGAGCGCGAGCACCAACAGTGCGACCGCGAGCGCGATGCGCAGCACGAGCGTGCGGCGCGCAGCGCCCGCCAGCTCGGCGGTGCTCGCGATCGGGATCGCTGGACCGCGCGTACGCGCGGGCAGCAGCCGGCTACGCGCCATGTCCATTCGACCGCTGTTCGATCAGACGCCGGACGTCCAGCGTCAACGGTTGAGTGGCTGCAGGGATAGGCGTCGGCTCGGCCCAGGCGAGCTCACGCGCGGCGAGGGCAAGCTGACTCTCCCCGCTACGCGTCAACTCGCGTGACAGCAACTCGAGGGCCTTGCGTTTCGCAGCGGAGTCTTCTCGGCCCTCGGTCCGCTCGACGAGGCGGACGGCACGCTCGAGCGCGCTCGGAAGCGGCAGCTTCAGCCGCGCCTGCAGCGCCCGCAACACTCGCCAGAGAGCGAAGGCCGCGCCCGCAAACAACAGCCCGCTGAACACGAACAACCCCGTCTTGAGCGCGAAGGGCGAGAAGCGGTATGACACGGCGAGCGGATCGGTTGAGGCGTGCCAGACCGGCTGACGGAACGGGTCCGCGCCTGCGAGATCTGCGTTGGAGGTGCGACCGGCGAGTGTCAACGCCTGCCAGGGGAGACGGAGCGTCCGACGCCCGCTTCCGTCCCGCGGGAAGTAGAAGACCTCAGCTGGGGTGAACTGGATTCGGGTCCTGCCGGCTTTCGGCAGGCATGGCTCGGTGGAGCACACGAGGTCCGTGCTGAAGACGAGCCTGGTGAGCCGTTCGGTGTCATGACGCGACAGGCGAGGGATCCCGATCCGAGAGAACGGCTCGAAGCCGATACTGAAGCCGACGCGCGCCGGATCGATGCGCTTTCGGTCGACGAGCACCTCGATCGATGCGCGGAGCGGATCGGCGAAGAGCGCGCCCGACCGCGAGAGCGAAGCCTCGGCCGTCAGCGAGCGCTGCGGGACAGCTTGAGTCGAGCGCCCCGTGAGCAGGAGAGCAAGCGCGAGCGCGGCTGCGACCGCGAGCGCGGCGACCACGACGACGATTCCGTTACGGCGCGTGCTCACCACCAACGACCCCGCGAGATGATTCGCTCGTCCGCCCATTCGAGAAAGGCTTGAAAGATCTGCTCACGATCGCTAGTCGTGACGAGAACGGGACCGAGGTCGAGCGCGCGCAGGCGGAGGAGGAGCTCTGCCGAGCGCGCTTCGTTCTCCTCACGGCGGCGAGCCGCCTCGCGCTCGGTCAGTCGCACCGAGACGAAACGCCCGGTCGCCTGGTCGTGCAACGGTACGACGACACCGCCGACGTCGGGAAAGCTTCGCTCCCAGACAGGATCCTGGACGACGACCGGAACGACGTCCCACCCACGCTCGAGCGTGAACACCCAGGTGTCGTCGGAGACCGGCGCGAGGAAGTCGGAGAAAACGAAGACGAACGTGCCGCCGGGAAGCGGCGGGTGCTGCCGCGCGAGGAAGTCGAAGGCGCGGGCGAGGTTGTCCTCGGAGGCGCGAAACGTCCCGCCCCGAGCTGCGTCGGGTAGCTCGTGTTCGGAGCGCGGCGCGACCCACGTGGCGTTGTCGTCGTCGAGATCGAGATAACCGAGGAAGCCGCGAGCTGCGAGTGTCGCCTCCGAGACGAGATCTGCCGCCACGCGCACGGCTTCGGGTTTCGCAAGCCATGGCAACGGCCGCTGGAAGAGCGACATCGCCGGACGGCGATCCCAGAGCAAGACGACGCGCGGCGCCTCCTCCGCGATGTACTCGCGCACGATGAACTCGTCGGCACCGTGTGCGGAGGAAAGTCGCGCAGACGCGTTCCAGTCGATCGAGCGCGCATCGTCGCCCGGACGGTATGGGCGAGAGCCGGCGATGTCCGAGCCCGACCCCCGGCGGACGCTGTTCATGCCCCCGAACGGCAGGCCTGCGAACCGCCGGCGCGGCGCCAGCGGAAAGGTGACGTCAGTGCTGGTCACGCGCGACGGGCACGGGCTCCGGAACGGGCCGTACCTCGGCCGGCTCGGGCTCAGGCCGAGGCGCGGCGGCGAAGCACTTGCGCTCGATCCCCTCGACGGCCTCGTTCCAGCCGACGCGGCGCGCCTCGGCCAGGAAGGTCGGACGGAACACGACACGGTGCAAGAGCACAGACGCGAAGAGGCGATCGATGTCCTCGGGGACGACGTACGCACGGTGATCGAGCAAGGCCCATGCACGTGCGGCGCGCTCGAGCGCAAGGCTGCCGCGCACCGAGGCGCCGACTGCCACCTCGTCGAGGTTGCGCGTTGCGCGAACGAGCTCGACGATCCAGCGTTGCAGCAAGGGATCGACGTACACAGTGGTGACCGCATCGCGCAACGCGCGGATGTCGTCGACGTCGACCACCGGCTCGAGCCAGCTAAGCGGGTGACCATGACGCTGCTCCTCGACGATCTGCAGCTCCTCGTCGATGGTGGGATAGCCGAGCGCGGTCTTGAGGAAGAAGCGGTCGAGCTGCGCCTCCGGCAGCGGGAACGTGCCCTCGTACTCGATCGGGTTCTCGGTGGCGAGCAGCAGGAACGGATCCGGCAGCACGCGCGTCTTCCCGTCCACCGTCACCTGTTGCTCCGCCATCGCCTCGAGGAGCGCGGATTGCGTCTTCGGCATCGCACGGTTGATCTCGTCGACGAGGATGACGTTCGCGAAGATCGGCCCCGGCCTGAATTCGAAGTCGCGTTCGCGCTGGTTGAAGATGGACAGCCCGGTGACGTCGGTCGGCTGCAGGTCGGGCGTGCACTGGATCCGCGACGGCGTGGCCCCGGAGATCGTCTGCGCGATCGCGCGGGCGAGGACGGTCTTCGCCGTGCCGGGGACGTCCTCGAACAGGACGTGCCCACCGCAGATCATCGCCGCGAAGACGAGCTTGATCTCGTCCCGCTTGCCGTGGACGACGGTCTCGATGTTCTCGAGGAAGCGATCCGCTGTCGCAGCCGCTCGCTGGAACAGGTCCGACCCCTCTAGACGAGCAACCTCTGTGGGTTCCATGGCCTCCTCGATTGTAGGGGGGTCGCGCAGGAGGTTGTGACGCCCCCAGGGCCGTTTTGGTTAGGAGAACGTTAAGAGCCGCGGTTGTGGTTCACGAGCTCGACGTTGTTCCCGTCGGGATCGAGCACGAAGGCGCCGTAATAGCCCTCGTGGTAGACGGGCCGCTCTCCCGGAGCGCCATTGTCGCGGTAGCCGGCCGAGATGAGAGCACAGTGGAACGCTTCGACGGCCCCGTTCTCCGACGCCGGAAACGCGAGGTGTGCCTCCTCGGTCGGCTGCCCCGAGACAAGGGAGAAGGAGCCGGCCTCCCCGACGAACTGTGCGCGATCGGGTGTGTCGGCGTTGAGACGGAAGCCTGCATGCGGCGCGACGGTTTCGTAGAACCTCTTCGACTCAACGACGTCCGCGACGCGGATCCAGAGATGGTCGATGGAGCCGGGGCGACGCGCCGCGTCGTAGTGGACCGCCTCGACACTGTTGCCGTCCGGATCGAGCAAGAAGCCGCCGTAGTAGCCCTCCCTGTACTGAGGTCTTGGGCCCGGCATGCCGTCGTCTTCGAAGCCCGCGTCGGTGCCCACCCGCCAGAAGTCGTCGACCTCGGAACGGCTTGCCGCGAAGAACGCGACGTGGAGCCGGCGTGTCACGGGACTCTCGGCGTCGACTGCGGCCAGCGAGAAGTCGCCCCACTCCGCGTCGTGGTCACCGCGATGCGGCTCGGAGATGCCGAGCACCGGCAGCACCGTGTTGTAGAAACGCTCCGAGGCCTCCCGGTCCGACACGCGGATGGTGACGTGATCGAACATGTGCCGTCGCTACCCTTCAGCTGTGGGCCAGAAACGGCAATTGACCCATCACGGCGCGCAGAAGCGCGCAGAACGCGAGCGCGCCGTGGGCCTCGAACCGGAAGACGACGCGGCGCGCTGGCTCGACGAGCACGATCCGAAGCCGAAGCCGCAGCCTCCGAAGTCGGCGAGCAAGTCCAAGGTGCTCCACCAGTGGCGGCAACGCCAGCAGCGCGGCTAGACAAACACGTTAACAGCGGTAAGTACCGGTAATGGGTGGCGACTCGCAGCCAGAGGAAGAGATCATTAGCCGACTGATGGATCTCTTCACGCGTCTGCTCGACCATCAGAGAACGTGCCTCGAGACACTGGAGCTCACCTACTCGCAGGCCAAGCTCCTCTGGCGACTCGAGGCAAACGACACGCCGTCTCTCAAGGAGCTCGCCAAGCGTTGCGGCGTCGATCCGTCCAATCTCGCGGGCGTCGTCGACCAGCTCACCGAGCGGAACCTCGTCCGAAGCGGCCCGGCGACGCACGACAAGCGCATTCGCATCGTCCGCCTGACCGCGGAGGGCATTCGGCTTCGCCGCCGGCTCGTCGCCTGCATCTCCCAGGACCCGGCGATCCACGCTCTGGCGCCGAAGCGGCGGGACCAGTTCCTCGAGATCCTGCGTGAGGTGTCGTGAGCTCCGACTTCAAGAAGTTCTGGATCGGTCAGACGATCTCGAACCTCGGCAGCTCGTTCACGCAGTGGGCGGTTCCGCTGCTCGTCTACCAGCTGACCCATTCGGCGCTGAACCTCGGCATCGCGACGGCGGCGACCTTCGTGCCCTATCTTCTGTTCGGGCTGCTGATCGGTGCGTGGATGGACCGCATCGACCGCAAGCAGGCGATGATCGCGCTCGACTCGCTGAACGCCGTCGTGATCTTCTCGATTCCGGTGGTCGCGCAGTTCGGGCACCTGACCGTCTGGTGGATCTACGCGGTCACGTTCATCCAGTCGACGATCTTCATAGCCTTCAGCGCCGGGGAGTTCGCGGCGATCCCGAGTCTCGTGTCGACCGACGACCTCGTCACTGCCAACGGCCGGATCCAGGCGACCTTCTCCGCGGCACAGGTTGCGGGGCCACTCCTCGCCGGCGCGCTTCTCTCGGTGATGCCCTTGACGTGGGTCATGTCCCTCGATGCCGCCTCGTTCGCCGTCTCGGCCGCGTCACTGGCGCTCGTCCGTGCGAGCTTCAACGCACCGAGCGAGGAAACGAAGGAGCCGACGAAGATCCTGCACGACGTGCGCGAAGGCCTCCGTTACGTGCTGTCGCACCCCGTCCTGCGGAACATCTCGGTGATGATGGCGCTGATCAACTTCGTCGGTGCGACGACTTTCGCGCAGCTCGTGCTCTTCGCGGACGTGCGCCTCGACGCGAGCAGACGTCAGATCGGTCTCCTCTTCGCAGCAGGCAGCGCCGGCGTCGTGGTCACCGGCCTGCTCGCGGGACGGCTTCGGAAGCGATTCAGCTTCACGGCCCTCGCCATGACGTCGCTGATGCTGATGGGCCTCTGCGAGATCATCTTTGCCGGCATGCGCTGGTACTGGGCCGCGCTGCCGTTCTGGGCCGCCTCAGGCGGCCTGGGAATCCTGTTCAACATCAACACCGGAAGCCTGCGGCAGGCGATCGTCCCGAACCACATGCTTTCACGGGTTCTGTCGATCGCCGGCGTGCTTGCGTGGTCGGCGATCCCCGCGGGGGCACTCCTCGGCGGCTGGGTGGTCAGCGCCACGGGAAACGTCGCCCTGGTCTACGGGATCATCGGCGTGCTGACGATCGCGATCGCCGCGTTCTTCCGTCTCTTCACTGCGCTCGGCGACGCGCAGCGCTACGTCGACGAGCGGCAGGCGGAGGAAGAGCGGGTCGCAGCCGAGATCGTCACGGCGTAGGCGACGCAGACGATCACGAGGACAAGCCAGCGGTCGGGGTCGGATCTGGTGCTCATCGGCAGATCCTTTCGTCAACGCTGTTCGTCCCTCTCGTATTCGCGGCGTGTAACCGCCGTGTAAAAGGTTCGTTGGCGCCCGTTGACTTCGCCGGGGAAGCGCGCAACGGTACCTGGGCCGTCATGCCAAGGTTCCTCCCAATCGGGAAGGAGGCCAAGGGTGCCGCAGGCTTTCTTCTCGCCGCACTGCCAGCGTTGGGTGCCCTGCTGACCGCACTTGCGATCAGCGGCGACCTCATCGGAAGAATGGCGCGGAACCATCCGCTCGCGAGCTTTGGCGCGTTCGGCTGCGCCGCCGTTGCGGTGTTCCTCGGCGCGGTCGCGGCGTACGGGCTGGAGGAGGGCTCGCACGAGGAGCGCGGCATCCTCGCGACGGGGATCCTCGTCCTCGGCGGTGCGCTCGTCTTCGGTGTCTACGCCGGCGTCGAGACCTGGGGCGACCGGGCTCAACCGAGCATCACGGTGACGCCCAAGTCCGGCTCACTCGTGGCGGTCTCGGTCCACGGGATCGGACTGCGCTCGACCGACCACATCGTCGTCGAGGTGGAGCAGCTGCTCCGCACCTCCGGCGCGCCCGGACACGAGAGCTGGGAGCCGGGCCAGCCGCTCTATGGAGCCTCGCTCGGGCCGAACAGCTCGGGCGAGATCGATCAGACGGTGAACCTCCCCCTGCCGGCAGGCGACTTCGACGACGTCGGCGCGCGTGCGTGGGTCGGAGACGAACCGCGCCCGTGTTACACGCACGGCAACACGACCGGCTGCGTGCGGGTGCACGTCCCCCGACCGCAGGAGCGGCCCCAGCTTTCCGTCGTCTGGGAGACGTTCGTCAGGGCCCCGCGTCTGCTCGTCCGGCTGAAGGCCCGAAATCTGCCGCAGCGACCAGCTCTGTCGATGACTCTGCGGGTCTTCGGCATCGCCTCGGGCCAGCCGCGACGCAACCTCGCCGAGTGGTCGCTCGCGCCGAACGCCGGCGGTGAGTTCGATCGCAGTCTTGCGGTTGTCGTCGGTCGCGCGTACTCCGATGTCTGCGTCGTTGCCAGCATCTCGACGCGTGATCCCGAATGTCCCGCACCGGTCGAGGACGGCACGGTGTGGACCCAGCTCGCCGTTCCTGCTGCTCAGTAGCGCTAACGCACGAACGTCCCATTCGGGCGGAGCACCAGCCACAAGCCGCCGAACTCGTTCACGTTCTGACAAAGGATCTGGCGCGGCTTTCGATCGCCCACGTAGTAGTACAGCGGGCGTCCTCCGTACGTCACCTGCAGTTTTCCGTCCGCCCGCTTCGTCGTGCCGAGCAGCCTCGCCGTCACCCCGCTCCCGGCGCGCGCATGCTTGCGAGAGGCGACGATGTAGGGCGGCCAGGCTTTGGCGCAGGCATCAGTGCACGCACTCTTCCGCCGGAGGTCGCGCGTGAAGCCGTAGAGGGCGTACCCTTGGCCGTCGAAAAGGATGCGCCCGAACGAAGAGGACGCGGCGGTCAGAGTCGAGCGTGGCACGGCGGGCGAGCCAGCGCCAGAGCCGGCCGTTGCAGCGGCAAACGCCGCGGTACACACCAAAAGAAGCATGCGCATATCGCCACAGTCTCCTCTGGCGCGATTGCGTTACACCAGATCAGCGCCGGGCGAGAACGACACCGGCGAGACAGAGCGCTCCGCCCACCACGGCGAGGAGCGGTGGCGTCTCACCGAGAAACCGCCCAGCCAAGTGCGATTGCGATCGGCGGCACCAGATAGGTCATGGAGCCCAGGCGGCCGGCGGTCGTTCGCCTGAGCGCATAGGCCCAAAGCACGAAGCCGACAGCCGTCGAAAACACTCCGGAGATAAACCGTCCAGGCGATCGAACTGCTGTCGGCACCGCGCAGATCGTGGAACAGGCGCGGCGCCAACGGCAGGCAGACGATCGTCGCCACGGTGCACGCGATCCAGGTCACCTCCGAGCAGGCCGGAAGGGAAGGCTTCGCGCAGCACCAGGACGGCGGTTCCGAGCGCAGCAAGGAGAGCCGGAGCCTCGCCTTCGCGAAGCTGAAGGATGCGCCGCACGTCTCCTGAAACGGTGCCGCTGCGTTCGGTGTGAGGTCAGGCCCGGCTGGAAGCGGCCCAGAGGTTGATGTCGGCCTCCGTGGCGTAGCGGTCGATCTCCGCGAGCTCGTCTTCGGTGAAGTCGGGCTTCTCCAGCGCGGCAAGGTTGGCTTCCAGTTGCTCCACGCTGGACGCGCCGACGAGTGTCGACGTGACACGCGGGTCTCGGAGCGTCCACGCCAGCGCCAGCTGCGCGAGCGTCTGGCCACGGCGCGATGCGATCTCGTTCAGAGCCTTGACCTTGGCGAGGGCCTGCTCGTCCATCAGGCTCGGTGACAGCGAGCCGTCGCGGCTCGCCCGCGAGCCTTCGGGAATCCCGTCGAGGTACTTGTCGGTGAGCATGCCCTGGGCGAGCGGCGAAAACACTATGCAGCCGATTCCCAGTTCGCTGAGCGCGTCGAGAAGCTCGGCCTCGATCCAGCGGTTGAGCATCGAATAGGAAGGTTGATGGATGACGAACGGTGTCCCGAGCTCGTGCAGGATCGCGTGCGCCTCGCGAGTCTTCGCCGCCGAGTATGAGGAGATGCCGACGTAGAGCGCCTTCCCCTGGCGAACCGCTGAGTCGAGCGCCGTCATCGTCTCTTCGAGCGGCGTCTCCGGATCGAAGCGGTGCGAGTAGAAGATGTCGACATAGTCGAGCCCCAACCGCTTCAGGCTCTGGTCGAGACTCGCCAGCAAATACTTCCGGGACCCCCACTCCCCGTACGGGCCGGGCCACATGTCGTATCCGGCCTTGCTCGAGATGATCAGCTCATCGCGATATGGCAAGAGGTCCTGTTGCATCAGTCGGCCGAAGTTCTCCTCGGCCGCGCCGTAAGGGGGCCCGTAGTTGTTCGCGAGGTCGAAATGGGTCACGCCGAGGTCGAAGGCGCGACGCACGATCGCGCGGCTGGTGTCGAGCGCTCGGTCGTGCCCGAAGTTCTGCCAGAGCCCAAGCGAAACCGCGGGAAGCTTGAGCCCGCTCCGGCCGGATCGGCGATACGTCATCCGCTCGTAGCGATCCTCTGAGGCGAAGTAGGTCATCCGGTGCTTCCTTCTTTACCAAAGGCCGCCTCGAGCGTCTCACGCGACGGCCCGGCCGCGCCGTAGTGAGACGTTCCCTCGTGCTGCAGCTCGCTCGCGCCTGCGAGGAGCGCGCCGTAGGCCGCACCTGCGAGCAGGCTCCCGGTGGAGACACGTCGAACGCCGGTCGACTCGAGCTCGCGGAGGCTCGGCCCGGAGGGCAGGGCAAGCACGTTCAGCGGGATGCCGACTTCGGCAACGACCCTGGCGATGTCCGCCAACCGGGTCAACCCGGGCGCATAGACAACGTCGGCTCCGGCGCCACGGTAAGCGACCAGGCGGGCGATCGTGTCGTCGAGATCGTCGACTCCGCGGATGTGATTCTCGGCGCGCCCGGTGAGCACGAGCGGTTCTGCCAGGCGGTGCGCCGCTTCGGCCGCCTCGGCCACCCGTCCTGCGGCGGCCTCGACGTCGTCGATTGCGCCGGTCGCCGGGTCGTAGTCCTCGATCGAGCAGCCGGCCGCCCCGGCCGCGGCAAGCAGGGAGACCGTCTCGGTCACCCCGCCCGGGTCGTCCGGGTAACAGCGCTCGCTGTCCACGTTGAGCGGGAGGTCGGTGGCCTCGGACAGCGTGGTGACGTGCGCGATGAGCTCGTCGCGGGACACTCGCTGATCCAGCTTGCCCGTCGACCAGGCAAATCCCGCGCTCGTCGTCGCGAGGGCCTCGAAGCCGGCGGACTCGAGCAGCCGGGCCGAGCCGGCGTCCCACGGATTCGGCATCACGAACAGCTCCTCCCTCTCGTGAAGCGCCCGAAAGCGGGCACGGCGTCCTTCCAGCGACATCCTCGATTCCTCCAATCTCGATAGCCAACCAACTATTTTGCCGCGCGTCCGTCCAAGGTTGTGATCGCGGTCACGTAGGCCTCCGCGTAATAGCAGCGTCACTCGGGAGACGAGATGACAGAGGGCGGGCGCAGCGCATGGCAGGGAATCGAAGTCCGCCATCTTGCTGCGCTGCTTGCGCTCGCGGAAGAGACGTCGTTCAACCGGGCGGCACGCCGCCTCGGCTACTCCCAGCCGGCCGTCAGTCAGCAGCTCGCAGCCCTCGAACGAATCGTCGGCCGGCAGCTCGTGAACCGCCCCCGGGCGTCTCAGCCTCTGACCCTGACCGACGCGGGCGAGCGTCTGCTCGTGCACGCCCGCGCGATCCAGACGAACCTGGCGCTGGCGGAAGCCGACCTCGGGACGACCGCCGATGCCCAGCTTCGGATCGGGACGTACCAGACGATCGCTGCGCACCTTCTGCCCCACGTCCTGCGCGAGCTCTCCGCAACGGCTCCGGGCGTCGACATCGTGCTCACGGACGCGCCCGGAGACGAGCGCCTCGTCAGCTTCCTGCAGCAGGGCGAGCTCGATCTCGCATTCGTGGATCTGCCGCTCCGCTTCCAGGGGGACTTGAGGACGGAAGCACTGGCAAAGGACGACTACGTCCTCGTACTGCCACGCAACTCGCCGCGAGCGTCCCGTGCCGAACCGATCCACTTCGCCGAGCTGAGCGAGCTGAAGCTGATCGGCTTCAAGTCGTCGGGTAGCACGCAGCGGATCATCACGCACCTGCGAAACCGGGGTATCGAGCTGCAGTTCGCGCTTCGTTCGGATGACAACAGCATGATCCAGGGCTTCGTCGCAGCCGGGTTCGGCGCTGCGTTGATTCCCAGCCTCGCCGCCAATCTTCTTTCTGGCGACCTGTCGGTGCTGAGCTTCGACTCGCCGCTGCCGCCGCGCGTGATCGGGCTGGCGTGGGTTCGCGAGCTCGAAGTGTCGTCACCGGCCGCCGAGTTCGTCGCGACAACTCGCAACGTCGTCGCCCGGCTCTGGGGCGACCGTGCCATCACTCCCGAAGATGAGCTCGCGGCACGCAGGGACAGAACGATCGCAATCTGAAAACCGGCGATTACGAAAGCGCAACGATGTAACTGTTGCGTTGAGTTATGTTCGAACGACTGCGTCTACCCCGGACCGTCGACGCATCTACTCAGATCAGCTGAAGACGCACACCCACTTGGGCGTCTTCAGCTGCCTGTTGTTCGTCACGCCCTGCTGTGCGTTTTCTGATCGCGTCATTCGTTCTCGAAATCGCCGCTAACTCGCACACGGTTCGCAAGTCTCGGTTGGTGCAATGCGGAGAGCTGTGAGTTCCGGTGGTCGCAAGGAGCCACGTCGTTCGGGCTCGCAGATCGAAGCCTAAGAAGGAGGGATCGATGCATCGACGGAAGCTCTGGCTCTGTGGCGGGGTGGTGTTCGCAGCGCTTGCGCTCGCGGCCACCGGCTCGGCGAGGGTGAATGAAGCTGGCGGCAACTCGGCCGGCAAGGCCGGGACGCTCATCTTCGGAGCCGAGCAGGGCGGCGGTCCAGACTGGTGTCTGAACCTGATTCTGGACATCGATTGCAACGCGTTTTGGAACGTCGTGTTCCAGACGCCTGTGGTCCGTGGCGCTTTCCTGTTCACGCCCAGCTTCAAGTACAAGCCCGACCTGATCAGCAAGTTCACGCTCAAGCTCAAGCCTCAACGCGTGACCTACTACATCCGCAAGAACGCGAAGTGGAGCGACGGTGTACCGGTGACCGGCAAGGACTTCCGGTTTACATTGGCGACTGCGCTCAATCCGAAGTACAAGGATCACATCGACCCACT
>JACDEU010000001.1 GCA_013816245.1 Actinomycetota bacterium
TGGGCAAGCCGGTCGGGCCCACGCACGGCCACTGGTTCGGTGTCGATCTACTCGGGCGCGACGAGTTCTCGCGCATCGTCTACGGCGCCCGGTTCTCGCTGCTCATCGGCGTGGTGTCCGTAGCGATCGGCCTGTCGATCGGCCTGCTGCTCGGAGCGACCGCCGGTTATCTCGGCGGGTGGATCGACACGGTGATCATGCGCGCGATGGACATCATGCTGGCGATCCCCGGGCTGCTCTTTGCGATCGGGATCGTCGCCATGCTCGGGCCTGGGCTCACTCAGATCATGATCGCGGTCGGCGTCGTCAACATCCCGATTTTCGCGAGACTCTTACGAGGCTCCATCCTTGCGCAGCGTGAGAACGATTTCGTGCTCGCCGCACGCTCGGTTGGAGTCCGCCGGCGGGTTATCCTCTTCTCTCACATTCTCCCGAACGCGATCTCTCCCGTGATCGTGCAGGGGACGCTTGCGATGGCGACCGCGATCATCGACGTCGCCGGTCTCGGCTTCCTCGGGCTCGGTCCTCAGGATCCGGCGACTCCGGAGTGGGGGACGATGCTGACCGACGTGAACGACTACCTGAACGTCGCTCCGTTCCTGGCGATCATTCCCGGCATCGCGATCGTGTTCTCCGTGCTCGGGTTCAACCTGATCGGGGACGGGTTGCGCGAGGCGCTGGATCCGAAGTTGCGAACGCGTGGCTAGAACCGCGCTCCTCTCGGTTGAGGACCTGCACGTCCGCTTCTGGACGAGGCGCGGGACCGTACACGCTGTCAACGGCATCTCGTTCGACATTGCGCCCGGCGAGACGCTCGGAATCGTCGGGGAGTCGGGCTGTGGGAAGAGCGTCACGTCGCTCGCCATCCTCGGACTGCTGGCTCGGAACGGGAACGTGGAGTCCGGCTCTGCGACCTTCGAGGGGACGGATCTCATCCGCCAGAGCGACCGCGCCTTGCGCCGCATTCGCGGGCGGGAGATCTCGATGATCTTCCAGGATCCGATGACGTCCCTGAACCCGGTCCTGACTATCGGGCGCCAGATCCGCGAGGCGCTCGAGACGCACTTCGACATGAACCGCAAGGACGCCGACAAGCGTGCGGCGGAGCTGCTCGACCGGGTCGGCATTCCGAGCGCCGACCAACGGCTGCGCGACTACCCTCACCAGTTCTCCGGCGGGATGCGCCAGCGCGCGATGATCGCGATGGCGCTCGCGTGCGAGCCGAAGCTGATGATCGCAGACGAGCCGACAACGGCGCTCGACGTGACGATCCAGGCGCAGATCCTCGACCTGCTGCGCGAGCTCGTGGCGGAGGAGAACGCGGCGCTGATTCTGATCACGCATGACCTCGGCGTGGTCGCTGGGATGTGCGAGCGCGTGAACGTGATGTACGGCGGCATGTTCATGGAGACCGGCTCGGCAGAGCAGTTGTTCGGGTCGCCCCGCCATCCGTACACGCTCGGCCTTCTGCAGAGCGTGCCGCGCCTCGACGCCGGTCGGCGTTTGCGGCTGCATCCGATCGAAGGATCCCCTCCGAACATGCTCAGGGCGCCTACCGCTTGCCCGTTTCAACCGCGTTGTCGTTACGAAGTCGACCTGTCGCGACGGGAGGTTCCGCAGCTCGTCGAGGTCGAGCCCGGCCACAAGGTGGCATGCTTCAACCCGGTGCCGGTGGACGAGTGGGACCGCTCACGGGCAGCGGCAACGGCGTGAGCGTCGCTCGCCTTCGGCTCGCTCCCGTGAGGGAAACCATGTTTCCCTCACGAGCTCCCTTCTTTAGGGATCGCCTCAGCACCTGCCCCGCTCGAATCGCCGCGTGGGCTGAGGAGAAAGAGCGGGGAAACCTCCCGGTTTCCCCCATTGCCCCTTCCCCGACTCATCGGCTAAAGGACGGCGGATGAATGCCAATGGGCCAGGTCCGCTCGTCGAGATCGAGAACCTGAAGGTCTACTTCCCGATCAAGAGCGGAATCATCCTCGATCGTCACGTCGGCGACATTCGGGCGGTCGACGACGTCTCGCTGACGATCAACCGCGGCGAGACGGTCGGCCTTGTCGGGGAGTCCGGCTGTGGCAAGTCGACGGTCGGCCGGACGATCCTTCGCCTCTACAAGCCGACCGCCGGGCGCATTCTCTTCGAAGGGCGCGACATCTCACAGCTTGGCGAGAACGAGATGCGTCCCATTCGCCGCCGCATGCAGATGGTCTTCCAGGATCCGTACGCTTCGCTCAACCCCCGTCACAGCGTCGGCCGGATTGTCGGCGAGCCTCTGCGCAGCCATGGCCTTGCGAACAGGCGCGAGGCGAACGCGCGCGTGCGCGATCTTCTGAAGATCGTCGGCCTCCCGGCCGACGCGGCGGGCCGCTATCCGCACGAGTTCTCAGGTGGCCAGCGTCAGCGAATCGGTCTGGCACGAGCGATCGCGCTCAACCCCGACTTCGTCGTCGCGGACGAGCCGGTCTCCGCACTCGACGTATCGATCCAGGCGCAGATCATCAACTTGCTCGAGCAGCTACAGGAGGAGTTCGATCTCACGTATCTCTTCATCGCGCACGACCTCGCCGTGGTTCGGCACATCTCCGACCGCATCGCCGTCATGTATCTCGGCTGGATCGTCGAAGTCGCGTCGGCGGCAGAGCTCTACGAGAAACCGTTGCATCCATACACGATCTCGCTCCTCTCGGCGGTGCCGATTCCGGACCCAATCGTCGAGCGACAACGGCAGCCGATTCTGCTTGCCGGCGATCTGCCGAGCCCGGCGAACCCTCCCGCCGCCTGCAGGTTCCACACACGCTGCCCGTTCGTTCAACCGACACGCTGTCGGGAAGAGGTTCCGCCGCTCCGCAAGGTCTCCACCGGGCACGAGGTGGCCTGTCACTGGGCGGAGGAGATCAACGAGGGCCGCTTCAAGCCGCACACGCGGGAGCCGGTGCTCGAGGTTCCCCGGCCAGAGCCGGTGGAAGTGCCGCCGCCGACTTGAGGATCGCTTGTGCCTCGAGCGGCGCGACGCGTAGTTCGGGCGGCGGGCGGCGTAGGAACGTTCCGATCACGAGCAGTGCATCGAGCTCCTCGGCCGCGACGTGCTCCGGCGTCTCGCACTTCGTTTCCGCGAGCCCGGCGTCGACTTCGAGGCGGGCCCCGTCGCCGGGCGGGAGAGTTCGCACGGCGGCCACACGTCCGCCCGCGACGAAGATCGCTCGGATGAAGCCCGCCTCCGCAGCGGGGGCCAGCAGACAACAGCGGGCTCGGCGGAGCTGTTCGAGCCGACCAAACGCGCGCACGATGCTCTCGAGCGCCTCGATGCGGTCGCGCAACCGGGCCGCGTCCTCATAGCGGCGACATTCGGCGAGATCGCGTAGCCGTGCGCGCAAGCGCGGCAATGCCAGCTCGGGCCGTTCGAGCTCTTCCTCCGCTGCCCCGTCGAGCGCGCGGCAGGCGAGCCGTGCGCGGCTGCGGCTTCGCAAGGGCCCCAGCGGCGTCGGCGTCTGTGAGCAAACGAGCGTCTCGCCGCGCCGTCGCAAGTACACGTAACGGTCGGGTCGGGCATTGCGCGCGTTCGCGACAGGACGAAGCTCACGCAGCAGCCGAAGCTCCTCGAGCGCCGCCTCGAGCTCGGAACCGGTGACGCGCCACTCGATGCGCTCGAGCGCGGCAAGCGCCGCTTCGACGGCGGGCCGCTGGCGGTCCGTCCTGAAATAGGAGCGCAGCCGCGCGCGGAGATCGCGCGCACGTCCCACATAGAGAACCTGGTCGTGGCGATCGCGGAACAGATAGACGCCGGGCGACGTCGGCGCGCCGAAGGCAAGTGTCCGCTTCGCGTACACCTTCCGCACGCGCGGCGCTGCGAGGTCGACGAGGTCGGCGACGGTACGCGCCCCGCGTTCCTGCGCGAGACCGATCAGCTGCACCAGGATCTCTGCTGTCGCCTGGGCATCCGGCAGTGCACGGTGGCAAGGACGGGCGGAGGTCCCGAGGAGGGTCGAAAGCGAGGCGAGCCCTGCACGCCGGGTACGGCCGGCCAGGAGCCGGCGCGCGAGCCCGACGGTGTCGACAACCGGTCCTGCGAGCTTCGCGCCGGTCAACCGCTCTGTCTCGTGGTCCAGGAAGCCGAGGTCGAAGCGCGCGTTGTGCGCGACGAGAACCGCATCACCGGCGAACTCCAAGAAACGCCGCGCTGCGATTCCCGGATGTGGCTGGCCGCGCAGCTCTGCGTCGTCGAGCCCGGTGAGCGCACTGATCGTCGCTCCCAGTGGGACGCCGGGGTCGACGAGCAGCTCGAACTCCTCGGCCAGCTCGAACTCACGGACACGAACGGCGCCGATCTCGCAGATGCGTGAGCTACCCGGCCTCAGGCCGGTCGTCTCGAGATCGACGACGACGAACGTCGCGTGCTCGAGTAAGAGCTCGGCACCGGGGGGGTCGGCGAGCCCGACGGCATCGCCGCGCCACGCCAGCCGTGTGTCCTCGACGACGATCTCCTCGAGCAGGGAGCGAGCAAGCCCGAGGGGCGCGGACCGGAGGGCGAAGAGCCGCCGGGCGGCCTCCTCCGCGTAGACAGGCCCGCGCCGCTCTTCGACGAGCTCGACGAGGCGGTCGGCGGCATCGAGGCGAAGCTGCACCGTAGGGAGCGTAAGCGAACATACGTTCGTCTGCAAGGATCGCGGCCGCATGACGCTGGCGCAGCTCGCCCTCACAGTCCTCCTGCTCGGCGCTCTGGGCGTCGGGGCCAACTGGGCGGGCATCTCGGCGATCCCGGCCTATCTCCTGGCGGGCATCCTTCTCGGGCCCAACAAGCCGCACCTGACGAGTCTGATCCAGCCCTCGGAGGTGACGGAATTCGTGGCCGAGCTCGGGCTCGTCTTCCTGCTCTTCTTCCTCGGCCTCGAATTCAGTCTCGAGCGGTTGAGACGCACGGGTCGCCACGTTGGACTGGGCGGAACGGTCGATCTCGTCGTCAACGGGGCGATCGGCCTCCTCGTCGGGATCGTGGCGTTCGGCGTCAGCTTCGGGGCGCTCGTGCTCGCCGCGGCGATCTACGTGTCCTCGAGCGCCATCACCGTGAAGGGCTTGATCGACTTTCGCCGTCTTGCAGACGACGAGACCGACCTCATCCTCGCGATCCTGCTCTTCGAGGATCTGGCGATCGCCTTCGTCCTCGGCTTCGCCGCGACCGGAGGCGGCTCCGCCGGCGGCACGCTCGGGACGTTCGTCAAGGCGTTCGCATTCATCGCCGCTTCGCTCGCGGCTTCGCACTGGATCGCAAAGCCGCTCGACCGGCTGCTCGACTGGCTGCCGCGCGAGTTCTTCCTGCTCTTCACCTTCGCGCTCCTGGTGGGCATGGCCGCGCTCGCGAAGGAGCTCGGCATGTCGGAAGCGATCGGAGCGCTCATGGCGGGCGTCGTCCTCTCGGAGACGAGCGTGCGGAGGAGATCGAGGAGCGGTTCTTCAGCTTCCGGGATCTCTTCGCCGCCCTGTTCTTCTTCGTCTTCGGACTGTCGATCGACGTGGGAGCTCTCGGTCGGCTCGCCTGGCTCCTCGTCCTCGCGGTCCCGCTCACGATCGTCGGCAAGACCGTCGCGGGTTACGTCGCGGGTCTCGTCGGCGGCTTCACCAGGCGTCAGAGCTTCAACTCCGGCGCAGCGCTGATCGCGCACGGGGAGTTCACGATCATCCTCGCCCAACTCGCAGCCGGCAATTCGCGCCTGAGCGATGTGGTGCGCTCCGACCTGACGGCGTTCGCAGGTCTCTACGTGCTCGCCACTGCAACGATCGGAGTCATCGTGATGAAGGAGTCGAAGTGGATCGGCCGCCGGCTGATCCCGGTCCCTAGACTGGCCGAGGAGTAAGGATGCCTGTCGATCTGAGAGAAACCCGCCTGCCGGGCGTCGGCGTCAAGTACGGCTTTCGCACGTCCGAGGGTGGACGGCTGGCGATCGTCCTGCACAACGACGGCATGCGGGAGATCTACTTCTTCCGGCACGAGCACGACGACGAGCCTTCGGCTGTCATCCGGCTGGACGACGACGAGGCACGTCAGCTCGGTGCGGTGATCGGAGGCGCGTACGAACGCCCCAAGATCGTCGAGGAGCTCGAGCTCGCGCTGGGCGAGCTGACGATCGAGTGGGTTCCGGTTCCCGATGACAGTCCGTTGATTGGAAAGACCCTGGCCGAGTGCGGGTTCAGGGCGAAGGCCGGGATCACGGTCATTGCGATCCTGCGCGAGCCGGAGCCGGTGGCCGGTGCACAACCGACGGATGTCGTCCAGAAAAGCGACACGCTCGTGACCGTGGGGAAGCTCGGCCAGTACGCGGCGTTCCGAAAGCTGCTCGCCGAGGGCACGCTCTAACCGGGGTGGACGTCCTCTGCTCGGTCGCCGTCGCCGCCGTGCGGGCCGAGCCCGCCGATGATGCCGAGCGTGTCACCGAGCTCTTGCAGGGCGAGCCGGTCGAGGTGCAGGAGTGGCGCGACGGTTGGGCCCGGATCCGAACTGCGTACGACTACCCCGGCTGGGTCCGTGAGGGGGACCTGGCCGGCACAGGCGGCGACGCGGTCGAGCAGGCGCGCCGCTACCTCGGGGCGCCCTATCTCTGGGGCGGCATGACGGAGCGGGGAATCGACTGCTCCGGCCTAGTCCACATGAGCTACCGCTGGCTCGGGAGGCTCGTGCCGCGCGATGCCGACCAACAGGAGGCTGCGGGCGCGCCCCTCGAGGAAGTCGAGGTCGAGCGAGGGGATCTCATCACCTACGGGACCGACGCCGCAACGCACATTGCCTTCTGGCTGGGCGACGGCCGGATCCTGCACTCGACCGAGCGGGAGGGCGTGGACGGGGTCGTCGAGGAGCCTGAGCCGGACGAGCTCCGAGCCGAGCGCCGGCGGCTGATCCGCCTGTAAATCCCGCAGGTACTAACGGCATAGCTCGAAAGACGTCTGTAAGAATCAGCGATCCGCGAGCGGACGAGGGGGTATACCGGCCGCCGTGGCAGACCCAACGGGAGGAGCTCCATAGTGAGAAGCAGATTGAAGTTGTTCCAGGGGTTCGGGGTGCTTACGCTTGTGGCTGTTCTTGCCGTCCTCGCCGCCGGGTGCGGCGGAGGCGGGAAGAAGTCATCCTCGGGCGACAGCGGGAACGCCGGCAGCAGTGGCAAGACCTATCCGCTGCTGCGCACCATCTGGGACGCACCGGACTACATGGACCCCGCGCTCGCCTACACGGTGGCCGCGTGGCAGATCAACTGGTACGTCTACGAGGGCCTGCTCGGGTACAAGCACGTCTCCGGTGCCGACGGCGCAACTCTCGAGCCGTACCTCGCGGAGAGCATGCCGAAGGTTTCGGCCGACGGCACGAAGCTGAGCTTCAAGCTTCGTGACGGCCTGAAGTACTCGGACGGCACCGCGGTCAAGGCCAGCGACTTCAGGGCCTCGATCGAGCGCCTGTTCAAGGTCGACTCGCCGGGTGTCGGTTTCTTCGGCGTCATCAAGGGCGTCAGTGGGGCCGGCGGCTTCGCCGAGACGAAGAAGGGCCACATCACCGGGATCGTGACGAACGACTCCGCGAGGACGATCGACATCACGCTCGATCATCCGGAGGGCGACATCCTCTACATCCTGTCGACGCAGTTCGCAGCGATTCTCCCGGCCGGCACGCCGACAAGCGACCAGTCGACGAAGGGGATCCCCGCGACCGGGCCCTACATGATCCAAAACTACGTGCCGAGCCGCAGCTTCACGATCGTGCGGAATCCGAACTACAACGACCAGATCCCGACGATGCCGAGCGGCAATCCGGACAAGATGACGGCCAAGATCATCACCGACCCGGTAGCCGCCTATCAGCAGGTCGTCAGCAACAAGGCCGACTACGACTTCCAGGTCGTCCCGAACGACCGCTTGCCGGAGGCGCAGTCGAAGTACAAGGACCAGCTGAAGTTCTACACCTCACCGAACACGTACTACTACTTCCTGAACAACAAGCTGCCGCCGTTCGACAATCTGAAGGCGCGGCAGGCGGTCAACTACGCAATCGACCGCAACGCGATCATCTCGGGCGTATACGGCGGCCTCGGCCGGCCGACGCAGAACTTCCTGCCGCCCGACTACCCGCAGTACAAGAAGCTCAGCTCCTGGACGTACGACCTCGCGAAGGCGAAGCAGCTCGTCCAGCAGTCCGGCACTGCGGGAGCAACGGTTGACGTCTACGGACCGAACGAAGATCCGTCCAAGTCATCGACCGAGTACCTGGCCAGCCAGCTGTCCAAGATCGGCTACAAGCCGAAGCTGCACCTGCTGAGCCACCAGGTCTACTTCACGACGATCGGGAACCAGGCGACGAAGGCCCAGGCCGGCTTCACCGACTGGTACCAGGACTACCCACATCCGGTCGACTGGTTCGACGTGCTCCTGAACGGGAATCGGATCACGAAGACCCACAACAACAACTCCGGCAACGTGGATGTTCCATCCGTGAACAAGGAGATCGAGGCTCTGAAGAAGATCACCGAGCTCACGCCGGAGATCAACGCCCGTTGGGCGAAGGTCGACAAGGACCTGATGGTCACGTACGCGACCACGGTCGCCTACATGAACCGGTCCCAGACCGACTTCTTCAGCACCCGGCAGGACCTCAGTTGCTATTCGTTCCATGTGCTCGGGCAATGGGACTGGGGTATTAGCTGCGAGAAGTAAGAAGCACTTCGGGGGAGGGCGCCGACCGCCGGCGCCCTCCTTCGGGATCCGTTTTCGGGCGGTAGGGAAAAGGGAAGGAACGCCGGGTGGCGACTGAGACCACCACCGATTTCACGCTCGACTCCGCGGCGGTGCTGGCCGAGGACGAAGGCGGGCCGATCGAAGGCAAGAGCCCATGGCTTTTGGCCTGGAGACGTCTGCGCAGGAATTACGTCGCTCTCGGCTTCCTTCTGCTCTTCGTCGTGATCGTCGTCGCCTGTCTACTCGCCGGTCCTTACGCGAAACATGTCGCGCACACGACGCCGAACGAGAACCACCTCGGCGAGACCTTCATCAAGGACGGCAAGAAAGTCCCGATCGTCTCGAAGGGCGGTTTCACCGGCACTGAGTTCAAGGCCGGCGGCATCCCCGTCGGCCCGCAGCTCTGGCACGCAGGCGGTCGTTACGTCTTCGGCGCCGATACGCAAGGCCGCGACGTCGCCGTCCGGCTCCTCTACGGCGGACTGAACTCGCTGAAGGTCGGGATCGGGTCGGCGTTGATCTGCACGCTCTTCGCCCTCGTCTTCGCTCTTTTGGCCGGCTACTACGGCGGTTGGGTCGACTGGGTGCTGTCCCGCTTCTTCGACCTCATCTGGGCGTTCCCCGTCTTGCTGCTTGCAATCGCGCTCGGCACTGCGCTCTCGATCGACGGCTTCCATCACGCGGGCATCAACATCCCGGCCGGAAGCCTCTGGATCCCGACTGGAGTCATCTCCTTCGTCCTGATCCCGTACATCGCGCGACCGCTTCGGGGCCAGATCCTTTCGTTGCGGGAGAAGGAGTTCATCGAGGCGGCGACCGCTCAGGGCGCGAGCTCGACGCGCGTGATGGCAAGCGAGCTGATGCCGAACATCGCGTCCTCGGTGCTGGTGTTCTTCACGCTGATCATCGCCAACAACATTCTCACGGAGGCGGGCCTCTCGTTCCTCGGGGCGGGCGTGCAGCCGCCGAATCCGTCCTGGGGGACGCTGATCGCCGACGGACAGTCGCGGATCGCGACCGCGCCCTGGCTCGCCATCATCCCTGGCGTGGCGATCGTTCTGACGGTGCTCTCCCTCAACATCTTCGGTGACGGGCTGCGTGACGCGCTCGACCCGCGGGCGAAGGTCAGGATCGAGCGCTAATGGTCGCGTTCGTCATCCGTCGCCTGATCGGGGCGTTCCTCGTCCTCGTCGCGGTCAGCTTCATCACGTACCTGATCTTCGTGAAGATCCCGGGCGGCGATCCGGCGCAGCGCATCGCGGGCAAGCTCGCTACGGATCAGAACATCGCCGACATCCGCCAGAAGTTGCATCTGAGCGACCCGTTCTACCAGCAGTACTGGGGGATGATGCAGTCGCTCTTCACCGGGAGCCTGAAGTCGTACTCGAGCCAGTTGAACGTCGTCAACGAGATCAAGAAGGGCATTCCGGCGACGTTCTCCCTCTGCATCGGCGCCGGGATCATCTGGCTCGGCTTCGGCATCCTCGTCGGGCTCATCTCCGCGATCTACGCCGGGAGATTCTCCGACCGCGTGATCACGGTCTTAGCGCTGATCGGAATCTCCATGCCGGTCTTCTGGCTCGGGCTGATCGCGCGTTACCTCTTCGCGGAAGGCCATCCGTTCAGCATCTTCCCGGACGGCGAATACGTCCCGTTGACCAGCAATCCCTGGCAGTGGTTCGTGCACCTGCTGATGCCCTGGTGGGTGTTGGCCGTGCTGTTCATCGGCTTCTACGGCCGCGTGCTGCGGGGCAATATCCTGGACACGATCAACGAGGACTACGTCCGCACAGCCAAGGCCAAGGGGCTGCCGCAGAGGCGGGTGCTCGTCAAGCACGTCCTGCGGAACTCGCTGATCCCGATCGTCACGCTCTTCGGCCTCGACTTCGCGGCCGTGCTCGGCGGGAGCGCGATCCTGACCGAGACCGTGTTCCAGCTGAAGGGGGTGGGGCAATACGCTGCCGACTCCGTGCAGAGCCTCGACCTGCCGCCGATCATGGGTGTGACGATCTACGCCACGTTCTTCATCGTGCTGTTCAGCGTCGTCGTCGACCTCCTGTACGCGTGGCTCGACCCGCGGATCAGGCCCACCTGATGCCCGAGCGCCTGATTGAAGTCAAGGACCTCGAGGTCAAGTTCCACACTGAGGACGGCGTCGTCAACGCGGTAGACGGTGTTAGCTTCGAGCTGCAGCGCGGCCAGGTGCTCGGCATCGTCGGCGAGTCGGGGTCGGGGAAGAGCGTGACCGCGATGACGCTGCTCGGCCTGACGAGGGACCGGAACACGAGCTTCGGGGGCGAAGTGCTCTACAAGGGTCGCGACGTGCTCGAGATGGACGAGGACGAGCTTCAGGGGGTTCGGGGCAACGAGATGTCGATGATCTTCCAGGACCCGATGACCTCGCTGAACCCGGTCTACTCGATCGGGATGCAGATCTGCGAGGCGATCAGGGTCCACGAGCGCGCGGACAAGAACCAGGCGCGCCGGCGCGCGATCGACCTGCTCAAGCAGGTCGGGATTCCGAACGCCGAGTCGCGCATCGACAACTACCCGCACGAGTTCTCGGGTGGGATGCGCCAGCGCGCGATGATCGCCATGGCGCTCGCGTGCAATCCGGACGTGCTGATCGCCGACGAGCCGACGACGGCCCTCGACGTAACTATTCAGGCTCAGATCATCGAGCTGATCGACCGGCTCAAAGACGAGTTCAACTCGGCGGTGATTCTGATCACGCACGACCTCGGCGTCGTCGCGGACGTCGCGGACGAGATCATCGTCATGTACGCGGGCCGAGTGGTCGAGCGCGCCTCCACGCGCCCGCTCTTCTACGACCCGCAGCACCCGTACACCTGGGGCCTGCTCGGGTCGATCCCTCGCCTCGACCGCCCGAAACAGGATCGTCTGCACTCGATCAAGGGCACGCCGCCGTCTCTGATCAGGGCGCCTAAGGGCTGCAAGTTCAGGCCACGCTGCCCGCACGCCTTCGACAAGTGCATGGAGGAGCCGCGACTCGAGAACCGCGTGGAGGAACCGGGACATCTCGACCGTTGCTGGCTGTCGGTCGAGGAGAAGCGTGAGCTGCGCGTTCCGACGCTCGCCGGCACAGAGGAGGCCGCGTGAGCTCAGTGGGTAACGGCGACACGCCGCTCGTCGAGGTCAAGAACGTCAAGAAGTACTTCCCGATCCGCAAGGGCCTGCTCCAGCGCGAGGTCGGGGCCGTGCATGCCGTCGACGACGTGACGTTCGCGGTGAGGGAGGGGGAGACCCTCGGGCTCGTGGGCGAGTCCGGCTGCGGGAAGTCGACGCTCGGACGAACCATCGTTCGCCTGCATGAGCCGACCTCCGGCAAGGTCATCTTCGAGGGCCGCGACATCACCAAGCTCGGGACGCGCGCCCTTCGCCCGCTTCGCCGCGAGATGCAGATGATCTTCCAGGATCCGTACGCGAGCCTGAACCCGCGAAAGCGCGTCGGCTCGATCATCGGCACCCCGCTCAAGATCCACGGCGTCGAGAAGTCGAAGCGCCGCGCGCGGGTGCAGGAGTTGCTCGAGACGGTCGGCCTCTCTCCTGAGCATTACAACCGGTTCCCGCACGAGTTCTCCGGTGGCCAGCGGCAGCGGATCGGGGTTGCCCGGGCCCTCGCCCTGAACCCGAAGCTGGTCGTGGCCGACGAGCCGGTCTCGGCCCTCGACGTCTCGATCCAGTCCCAGATGCTGAACCTCCTGGACGACCTTCAGAAGGAGCTGAAGCTCACCTACATCTTCATCGCCCACGACCTCGGGGTCGTCCGGCACGTGAGCGACCGCATCGCCGTCATGTACCTCGGCAAGCTCGTGGAGCTCTCGCCGGCCGAGGATCTGTACAAGCGGCCGATCATGCCCTACACCGAGGCCCTGCTCTCCGCGGTGCCGATCCCCGATCCTGATCTGAGCGACCAGCGCGAGCGGATCGTCCTCGAGGGCGACGTGCCGAGCCCGATCAATCCCCCCTCGGGGTGCCGCTTCCATCCCCGCTGCCGCTACATGACGGACATCTGCAAGGAGGTCGAGCCGCCCCTCGTGGACTTCGGCCGCGGGCACCTGGCTGCCTGCCACCACCCGCTGAACGTCGACCGGGAGACGCTCGAGCGGGCGAAGGTCTCGAAACGGCACTCCCCGGATGCCGCCGACGAGTCGGCGAAGCCGAGGGATTCCTCGGGCCGCTCGGATCCGGTCCCGGGCCGCTAGGCCCGCCGACAGGCCCCTTAGGGGCGACCCATCCCTCCATCGAGGTATGTCCACGCGCTAAAGCGGCTCAGGGAGGCGGCCGATAGCCCAAGCATGGACGCCGCAGAGCGCAAAGAGATCATGAGTCGCTATATGGACCACCAGCGTCGGTTCGAGGCCGTTGCGGCCAAGCGGCAGAACGGAAATGCCGAGGTCATCCCGTTCGCAGGCCCCCTCCGAGAGCTGGAGCAGGAGCCCACGATGCGGGAGATCGAGGTTCTTCAGCTGATCTCGGACGGTCTCGTGAACCGTGAAATCGGAGTCCGCCTCTTCCTGAGCGAAGAGACGGTCAAGTCGCACGTCCGCCACCTGCTGGCAAAGCTGCAGGCCCGTTCGCGGGCGCACGCGGTCGCCGTCGGCTTCCGACGCGGCCTGATCGCCTAGCGCTACCCCTTTTGCATTCCGTTTTCCACTGACCTGTGGAAATCCCTCAACAGGGGGATGTCCACACGCTGGGGAAAACAGAAGCTACGCGGGCTCTACCAAGCCTTGAGCTGACCAGCAACAGTCGCCACTGAAACGGCGGCGCTGAGCGCGGCGATCACGCGAGGCGCGATACGCATGAGGAACTCCCTCTTTTGGGGGACTGACGGCACTGCGAGTTTATTCACATATGGGTAGGTTTTTCAAGAACCCGAGGAAAATTTCTCGCGGATTCTCCGCCCTTAGCCTTTATGCGGCTTTCGTGGCGTTCCTGAGCGTCCTACTCGTCATCGGCCTAGCTGTAACCACGGGCTTTTTGGGGCATTCGCGCTCACCCTGGCCCCTGCTCGGATTCGCCGCCCTTGCTCTCGTCGCCGAGAGACAGACTGTCCGGCTAACGGCCAATCTTCAGCTCTCCGTCGCTTTCTTGCCTCTCCTGTTTGTGGCGGTGGTTTATGGGCCTCTACCGGCGGCTCTCATTGGCGCGATCACAGTACTGCCCGACTTTGGTCGGCCATTTACCCGCTGGGCGATCTGGACTTCCAACAGAACTCTCGTTGGCGGTCTGGCGGGTGTGGCGGCCCTTCAGGTCATGGGTCCTGAAGGCAATAGCTTTGCCCGAATTCTCGCCGCGACCTCCGCGGCGGCCGTCGTTGACTGCGGACTGGACTTCGTCCTTAACGGAACGACGCTCGTTCTCCGTGGTACTGGCTCAATCCGCGCTTTGGCACGGACGACGGGTCCTGTCGCGCTCGCAGGGATCCCGCTCTACACATGCCTCGTTGGCATGTTGGCTTACACCTATACCGCCTTCACGCCTTGGAGCGCCGCGCTCTTCTTCGTTCCTGCGCTGGCCGCTCAGCGTCTGCATGTCATTCTACGGGAGCAGCAAGAGGCGCTGGGGCATCTCGGGGAAGCAAACGCCAGCCTTGAGCGGGCGAGCCTTTCCTTCGCGAGCGCGCTCGTGGCCACTCTGGATGCTCGTGACCGCTACACCGCGGGCCACTCTGCGGCGGTCGCCATCTACTCTCGTGACATCGCTGTTCGCATGGGGCTCTCGCCTGAAGAACAGCAACTTGTCCACGTTTGCGGGCTGGTCCACGACATTGGAAAGATTGGTCTTCCGGCAGGGCTTCTGGAAAAGCCGGGTGCTCTTACGCTCGAGGAGCGTCGGCACATGGAGGAGCATTCCGCGATCGGCGAGAGAATTCTGTCCAAAGTGGAAAACTACGCCGAGATTGCTCGAATCGTCCGCCACCATCACGAGAGGGTCGATGGGCTGGGCTATCCCGACGGTCTTGTCGACGACGGAATTCCCCTTCTGGCCCGGATCATCTCAGTTGCCGATGCGTACAACGCAATGACGTCGGACCGTCCATATCGAGACGCCATGCCGAGTCGTGTGGCGAGGCTGCGTCTGGCCCAGGCGGTAGAGAGTCAATTCGACACCGCGGTGGTAGCTGCATTCGAAGCCATCTTGGCGTCCGCGCTTGAAGAGTACCGAGCTGGTAGCCGGCAAGACTTTAGTTTTGCCGAACAAGAAATCGAGCCTCAACCTATACGCGCAATCGTAGGGCTCGGCTAGCCGGCTCGGTTTGCCAGAGCGCTCCAGCGGGGTTCATTTCGGTCAAAGGGGACAAGTTGGATTCAGCATCGAGCTGCGTCCGGAGTGTTTGGGGTCGACGCCGATCTCAGACTTGAGACGCGACTGGCTCGTCGGCCGGCTCTTGGTGGGCGCAACTTTTTAGGAGTCTTCTGGGCGGAATATCGCGGCTTCGGTGCGAGTCCGTACACCCAGCTTTTCGAAGATGTGTCGTACGTGAACCTTCGTCGTCGATTCGGCGATCCAGAGGGTTTGAGCGATTTGTCGGTTTGATAGGCCTTGTCGCAGGAGCCCAAGAACCTCTTCCTCGCGGTCGGTTAAGCCGGACGTTGAGATGATCCGACGTGCAACTTGGGCGAAGCCCAGCTTCTCGGCGGCCTTCGGATCGTAGGTTCGGAGTGGTCGCAGGAGAAACTCATGTATAGGCATTTCCTGTCGCACGACCATCTGCAACAACTCGGGGGCGAGCCTGTACGCGACCACGAACGAGTCAGCGTTCCCCGTCGCGAGCGATTCATCAAGAGCAAGCTGGAGCATGGACTGTGAACGATCCGGTTCGCCTCGCCGGTCGGCCACAAGGGCCTTCGCGTATGCCCTTAAGCCTCGCGCTTCCAACTGCGTGCTGAGCGACTCAGATGCGTGGATCTCAGATTCGGCCTCATCTAATGCGCCGATAGAAGCCAGTGCGAGCGCCCGAATGGAACGGACTTCGCCCTCCATCCCAGGTCCTACTACGCGAGATCCAAACGTGTCCAGGAGTTTGAGCGTTTGCTCGGGAGCTCCTTGGGCGAGCGGAACTCGCGCGAGCAGAGCAGTTGCGTTGACCAGGGAGTGCGAATCCTCTGCTGCGGCGGCGAGCCTCCACGCACTTCGAAGACCCGCTTGGGCGCCCCGGAAGTCGCGCAACCCGATCTGGGCTAGAGCTTTGAGCTCCAGTCCGTGCGCGCGAACCCAGTCGAGTCCGAAACGCTTTGCTTCGACCAGCTGTCGTTCGGCAAGCTCGTACGCCTCCTCGTAACGTGCGGCAAGCCCTAAAGCGGTTCCGTATGTCTGCAGAAATCCTGATCGGACAACAGGGTCCTCAGTTTTATGAAGTAGCGCTATGACTAGGCGATGACGCTCGAGCTCCTGCCGGATTCCGCCCCAACGGACCGCGAAGTGCAAGGGTCCATGGCTAAGGCGAATCTTGTCCTCAACGCACTCCGGCGGCAATGCTTCGAACTCCCGCAGCGCGTCAGCTGCCCGCTTCGGGGCCTCGATATCGGTGAGTGCGATAAACCGACTCCAAGCTGCACGGCGGAGATCCTTCGAGGAGGTCGCTCGTGCGCGAGCTTCGCTAAGTAACTCTAGTGCGTCGTTCGATCGATCATCAAGCTGTGCGACCTGCGCCGCGCGAAAGAGAACGCGAGAAGCCATCGGATGTTTTTCGGGCAGGCGCTGTGCGAGGTGGCGTGCCTTGTCCTCAGCCTCGGCCCAGCGGTTTTTCCGAAACGCAAGTTCAACTTCCGCTAGAGCCGCTGACTCCGATCCTGGAATCAGACGATCGGCTTCGTCAATCCATCGTTCAAGGGTTGCGAGCCGCCCTTTTGCTAGCAGGTCGTCCAAACCTTTCGCCAAAAGGTCCCTGAGGAGTTCCCCGCGATCAAATTCAGCGGCGATCGCGAAGACCTCATCCCAGGCGCAGCGATCAAGAGCCGTTCTAGCTATGGCTTCGATTGTCGCCGCCTTTGCTGCTGGCTCGGCCCCGGGCAATTTAGAGCGAAGAAAATGCCGGAGTAAGGGATGAAGATCATAGGAGTCACCCTCCCTGTTCAGGAAGCCGCGTTCAGAGGCTTGGTGCAGAACGGCACGCCTTCTCTCCCCGAATAGGACGTTCGCAAGGCTCTCATTGATTGTTGGAGCAAGTGACAGTTGAGTTAGGTTCCATTGGAGCTCCGGATCGATCTCCTGATAGAGCTCCTCAGCGAAGTAAGAATGCAGCGCTTCCGGAATCTCACTGTCCGAAGCCAGCACAGGAGCTTCAATCAATGAGGCAAGACCGATCACAGCCGGCCATCCTTCAGCGAGTGCTACAAGACCGGCGAGAGTGCCAGGTTCTTGGCGATGCGCAACGGCCGTCGCCGCTTCTTCGTGAGTCATAGCGAGCACGTTTCGACCCAATTCAGCTACCTCGCCGTAGAGAAGACTCTTTGCTGAAACCCACGTCGGCCGCACGCGACTCGTGACGATTAGCGGAACGGCGCCGCCTTGCGTAACGGCATCAATGAACCGCTCGGCATCTGGCTCTTGGGCGATGTGATGGTAATCGTCGACTGCGATCCATGCTTCTGGCGGCCAATTCGCAAGGTCCTCTCTTAGGAGCCGCCCGATCTCGTTTGCCTCGGCGTTTGGAGAACGGGACGTCCTCAAATGCTCATGCAGTCGTCCGCTAGCACCGGGTCGTACTTCTTCCGCCGCCTCCGCCAGCCCTAGAGCCAACGCAGCCACGTCCGTTGAAGCTGGAGTGGCACGGTACCATGCTCCTTTGCGACCCTTTTCGGCCAGCCACTGCCGAGCAAGCGTCGTCTTTCCGTAACCAGCCGGCGCGACCAGAACGATACGCCTACTCGAGGTTTCATCGAGCAGGCTCAAGAGTCGCGGTCGCCGGACTAGCCTGCGAGCGCGTGCCCTTGAACGTTCCTCTCTAGCCTGGCCCAAAGATTCCCCCGGGGGGCGTTCCTCCTTTTTCACCTTAGCGCTGACGACCATCGATTTCGACGGGCGGCTCAGGCTGAACCGTGCCTGCAACCCACGGGGTCGCAGGCACGGTGCCGTCAGCCCCCGCTGTCGGCCGCAGCCGACTCGAGGCTTCGTGCGAGCGGGTCATCGCCCGTGAGCGCCCGGTACGCCACTGGGATTTGCCGGCGTCGGCTGACACCGAGCTTCTGGCGGAGGACGTCTGAGTGAGCCTTCGCCGTCCGAGGGGAGATGCCGAGACGCTCGCCGACCTCGTCGTTCGAGCACCCGGCCGCGATCAGCTCGATGACCTCTCGCTGCCGCTCGGTGATCGATGGGATGGATTCGCGCAGTGCGTCGTCCATAGGCACGAAGCTAAAGGGCCAAGCGCCGGTTGACCATTGACCGAAAGGCGTATCTGGACGAATTACACCCGGGAGGCGAATCGCTTGTGGCTCAGAGCCACTAGCTGGCCGAATTGCCTGAAATCGACCTGTGCGCGGCGAGGAATGCGGCCATGCGCCAGTGGTGTTCCGGCAAGTGGCTCTGAGCCACTAAGTAGGTTAGGTCGCCTGAAGAGCGATGTCTCGGCTGAGGAAGCTGGCGGCGTGACCGCGGCGATTCGCCTTCGCGAGTTCCTCTTCGTCGAGCGCGCCGATTCGGCGCAAGAGCTCGAGCTCGTCCTTTAGATGCGTGCGCATCATCTCCGGGCCGTCCGTCGCGATCGTGAACGGGACGCCCGCGCCGACGAACGCTCTGAACGTGTCCCGGACGGCCTCTTCGCTCGCCAACGCCTTCGTCAGCAGGTTCGACGTCGGGCAGATTTCGAGCACGATCTGCGCGTCGCGTAGCGCGGCCATCAACTCCTGATCGCCGGAAGCGAGGATCCCGTGGCCTATTCGGTCCGGGCGGAGCGCCTCCACGACCTCGCGGATCTCGTCACGGCCCATGTCGCCGCCTTCTTCGCCGACGTGGATCGTCACGCCCAGTCCTGCGCCGCGCGCTTCCTCGACCATCGGCGCGACCTGGCGGTAGTTGTAGCGGCCTCCGTCCGGGCGCGGGCCGGCGATATCGACGCCGACGACTCCGCGCGGTGCCCAGACGATTGCCTTCTCGACGATGATCGAGTTCTGCTCCGGGGTGAACGTCCGGTCCATCATCAGGATCAACCCGGCGCGCACCTGCGGGTACTCGAGGCTCGCGCGGTCGAGGCCGCGGATCGCGGCGAGGATGATGTGATCGAGGTCGCGCTCGCCGCCGCGGTTTCGCTTCATCGGGTTGAAGCGGAGCTCGAGCGTCGTGATCCCCTGCGAGCGGTACGCGCCCCCGATCGCCGCGTGCACGGAACGCTCGACTGCGATCGGGCTCGACTGGATCAGCTCCGTCCAGTGGTAGATCTGGTCGAGCGCGTCGAGGTTGGCGACGCCGCGCGGATCGGAGACGGTGACGAGGCGGTCGAACTCCCAGAAGTCCTTGACGGGAAGCGCGATTCCCTGCTCGTGCGCAAGGCTCCAGAGGATGTCGGAGGCGACGGAGCCGCCAAGATGGGTGTGTAGCTCGGCGAGGCCTTCCATCAGATGCAGAATACGCAGATGGTTCCCGAGGCTCCGCTCAAGAAGACAGGCGAAGGTCTCGCGCCGAAAGGCGAGGGCTGGTTCGTCTTGAACGCCCGTGACGCACGCTGGCTCGAGGGCCACTTCGGTGCCTACGCGGTTCGAGGGCGACGGCGACGCGAAGTTTTCGCAGCTCGGAATCAACATCGGTGTGCTCCAGCCCGGACAGCCGGCGTGCATGTACCACGCCGAGGATCAGGACCAGGAAGACTTCCTCGTGCTCCAGGGCGAGGCGCTGCTGCTGGTCGAAGGTGAAGAACGGCCGCTCAAGGCATGGGATTTCTTCCATTGCCCGGCTGGGACCGAGCACGTCATCGTCGGCGCGGGCGACGGACCATGTTCTGTGCTGGCCGTCGGGCCGCGCGCCGGCGGCGGCGTGCGCTATCTCGAGTCCGAGCTCGCGCAGCGCTACGGCGCCGGTGTGGAGCGCGAGATGACGCAGGGCGAAGAGGCCTACGCGGGTTTCCCCGACGACGCCGAGGTCGAGTACCGCGACGACTGGCTACCGGGTTAGCTCGTTCGCGTGAAGGTAGGCATCGTCGTCCCTTACTCGTGGTCCTTCTGGGGGGCGGTCGTCGAGCACGCCGAGCTCCAGGCCGAGGCGCTTCGCGGGCACGGGGTCGAGACGCGCACGATCATCGGCAACGACCCGCCGGGGAGCTTCACGCGCGCCTTGCACCCGAGGCTCGGGCGCCACGATCTGCCGCCGCCGGACATCATTCCCGTCGGCCGGTCGGTGATCGTGCCGGCGAACGGGACGCTTCCGAACATCGTGCTCTCCCCGCGGACTGTCTTCCGGGTCAAACGCGCGCTCGATCGTGAGCGCTTCGACGTGTTGCACATTCACGAGCCGATGGCGCCCGCGATCTCCGTCGCTGCGATCGCGCTCTGGCGCGGGCCGATGGTCGCCACGTTTCACGCGCACGGGAAGCTCGGCTGGATGAAGGGCGCCACGCCGCTCTGGGGATTCCTGGCCGAGAGGCTCGACCACAGGATCGCTGTCTCTCCGCACGCGCGCGACACGGCAGCCTCGTGGCTTCCCGGCGATTACGAAGTCGTGCCGAACGGTGTGCTCATTCCCCCCGACGCGGACGCACACGGTCGCGAGCAGCAGATTGTGTTCGCCGGCCGCCAGGAAGCGCGCAAGGGCCTACACGTCCTGCTGCGCGCGTGGCCCGAGATTCGTCGCCGCACCGGCGCCCGCCTCCGGATCGCCGGGGCCGATCCGCTCGCGGTGCGGCTCCTGCTCACCCGCGAGCGCGCGTCCGATGAGGGGATCGACATCCTTGGCTTCCTGTCGCAGGAAGATCTGACGGCGGAGCTGCTGCGAGCCAAGGCACTTGTTGCGCCCTCGCTCGGTGGGGAAAGCTTCGGGATGGTGCTGACACGAGCCTTTGCTTGCGCGACGCCGGTGATCGCATCGGACATCGACGGCTACCGCGAAGTCATGACGAAGGAGACCGGTGTTTCGGTCCCGGCAGGCGACGAGCGCGCTCTCGCCGACGCAGTCGCCGGTCTGCTCGACGACGAGCCGCGCCGGGCCGCACTCGGTGAGGACGCGAGGCGCGTTGCGGTCGAGCGCTACTCCTGGCCGGACATCGGACGGCGGCTTGTCGGCATCTACGAGCGGGCGATCTCCGGCTCATGAGCCTGATCCGAAACCGCTGGCTGCACGCCGCGCTCGTTCTAGTGGCCGCGGTCGGCGTCGTCTTGCTGCTCTGGTGGCGAGGGCCCGCCTGGGGCGCCGTCGGGAACGTGTTCACCGCCGTCCAGTGGCAGTGGGTCGCGGCCGCCGTGGGACTGAACCTGCTGTCTGTGCTCGTGCGTGCGCTCGCCTGGCGCACGGTCATCGTCCAGGCCTTCGATGAGCCACACCCGAGCTTCATGCTCGTCTTCTCGGCGTTCTCCGTCGGGCTCTTCGCCAACGCAATCCTCCCCGGAAGGATCGGCGAGCTCGCGCGTGTCGCGGTGCTGAACAGGCGTATGAAGCACGAGGGCGCCTGGGCACGGCTCCTCGGCACGGTGTTCGCGCACCGCGTGTTCGACCTCGTCTCCGTGATGGCGCTGATCGTCTACGTCGTGATAACCGCCCACATCCCGGACTGGGCCGTCACGAGCCTGATCGCCGTCGTCGCAGCCGGTGTCGTGCTCTTCAGCGTCGCGATCATGGGCGCCCGCAGCGATCACTACGCGGGTCTCGAGGAAGGGCTCAGTGCAGTGCGAAAGGTGGTCAGGCTTGCGCGGTACGGACTGAGCGTGATGCGCCGGCCCGGTCCCGCTGCGCTCGCGCTCCTCTTTCAGATGCTTGGTTGGACGTGCCAGCTGTTTGCGGTCTACACGGCGATGCGCGCATTCGGCATCGACAAGCCGCTGCCTGCGGCCGGCGTCGTTCTGGTCCTGATGAATGTCGCGACGATCTTTCCGCTCTGGCCCGGCAACGTCGGGCTCGTGCAGGCTGCCGTCGCGCTTCCCCTCTTCACGTACTACGGCGTGGCGAAGGCGCGCGGGATCGCATTCGGCTTCGGGCTCCAGATCATCGAGGCTTCGGTCGGCATCGGCGTCGGCCTGATCTTCCTCGCGCGCGAGGGCCTCTCGGTAGCGATGCTGCGCGTGATGCCGGACGCGTCGCAGGCCGAGCCGCCGGGCGACGAGCCGTCAGCCGCCGAGGTTTCCGCGGAGGCCGATGCCGAGCGCACGCGCGCTCGCGTCTCCGGCTAGCCTCAAAGGCGTCCTGTCGGCGCGTAAGGCGGCCGCCGCACTCGCGGAGGGTCTGCGCTCATGGGCCGAGGTCGACGAGCTACCCGTTGCGGACGGTGGCGAGGGGACGCTCGACGTGCTGCATGCAGCGCTCGGCGGAGAATGGCGCGAGGCCGAAGTCTCCGACGCTTTCGGGCGGCCCCGCGTGGCGCGCTGGCTTCTCCTCTCGGACGGCTCAGCCCTGGTCGAGGCTGCGCAGGCGATCCCGCTCGATCCCGACCGGCTCGATCCGTTCGCAGCTTCGAGTCGCGGGCTCGGCGAGCTCATCAGAGCGGTCGGGCAACCGCGCGAGCTGCACGTCTTTCTCGGCGGAACTGCGAACGTTGACGGAGGCGCGGGTCTGCTGGAGATCCTCGACGAGCTTCCTGCACCGACGCGCGTCGCGTACGACGCCGGCGTTCCACTTGTGGATGCCGCCCGAGTGTTCGCCGCGCAGAAGGGCGCCACGCCGGAAGCTGCACGCGAGCTCGAAGCGCGGCTCCTCGGTCTCGAACAACTGACGCCTTACGCGCACTTACCCGGAGCCGGCGCGGCCGGCGGCTTGGGCGCTGCGCTCGCGTTTCTCGGCGCACATTTGCTGCCCGGCGCGCCGCTGGTCCTCGATCTCGCCGTCTTCGATCCACGCGGTTACGACCTGGTCGTCACAGGTGAGGGGACGGCCGACCGTACTACGACCCGCGGCAAGGCGCCCGGCGAGGTCGCTCGACGCTGTGAGCTCGCCGGAGTGCGTTGCGTCGTGTTTGCCGGTCGCGTCGGCGACGTCGTTCCGGAGCTCGAAGTGGTTGCTCTGTCGGGTGACCCGACGCGGGCAAGAGAGGACCTCGTCGACCTCGGGAGATTCCTTCACGATGCGAAACGCGAGTAGTGTCGCTTCGAGTCTTTAAAAAGAGGAGGTCACGAGCAAATGGAGTCAGGTGCGTACACGTCAAGTGGCGGCCAGTATCCGCTGCAGTTCTCGGTTGAATATCCGGACCGTGATCTCAACCGGCTGACGACGGCGTTCAGGATCATCGTTGCGATCCCGATCGTGATCGTCTTGGCCGCAATCGGCGGCGGCGACTGGTCGGGGGGCTGGGGCAGCGGCGAGAACGCCGGGTTCTTTGCAGCAGGAGGCAGCGGCATTCTCTTCTTCCCGACTTTGCTGATGATCGTGTTCCGACAGAAATATCCGCGCTGGTGGTACGACTGGAACCTCGAGCTGTTGCGGTTCCAGAACAGGGTCGGGGTCTATGTCGGTTTGCTGGACGACAAGTACCCGTCCACGGACGAGCGCCAGTCCGTCTCGCTCGAGTTTCCGTATCCAGACGCGAAGAATGGTCTGAACCGATGGCTACCGCTTGTGAAGTGGTTCCTTGCGATTCCGCATTACATCGTCTTGTTCTTCCTGATCATTGCGGCGCTCGTGTGCGTGATCATCGCCTGGTCCGCGATCCTCTTCACCGGGCGTTATCCCAGGGGTCTCTTCGACTTCGTCGTCGGAGTGGGACGCTGGTCCAATCGGGTCACTGCTTACGCGTTCGTCCTGGTGACCGACCAGTACCCGCCTTTCCGGCTGAGCCCCTGAAGGAGCGTTACGGTCGGGCAGACTCGGCGCGGCGGGCCAGCTCTTCGATCTTGCCCTGGGCCGCGTCGAGCTTCCCGACACAGGCTTTGTAGAGCTCTTCGCCGCGTTCCCACAAGTGGATCGCCTCGTCGAGGCCGGTTTCGCCGCGCTCGAGCCGCTCGACGATCTGTTCTAGCTCGCGCTGCGCCTCCTCGAAGGTGGGCTCGGTAGCGCTCATTCGACGCGCGCTCCGAAGCGGCCGTCTGCAAGCTCGACTTCGACCTCGTTGCCGGTCGAGATCGCGCTCCTGGAACGGACGATCTCGTCGCCCATCCTGACGATCGCGTAGCCGCGGTCCAGGGTCGCGCGCGGCGAGAGCGCACGCAGCCGGCCGGCCGCGTGTTCCAGGCGCGCGCGTTTGCGCTCGACGGCGAGTGACGGTGCGCGGCGAAGACGCTCGTGTGCGTGCACGATTCGCTCACGCCTCCGCTCGAGCACGGTGCGTGCGCCGCGCGCCAGGCCGCCGCGTGTGCGGTCGAGTCGCGCCAGTAGCTCGGTTGCGTCCGGGACGACGAGGCGTGCCGCCGCCGTCGGAGTCGACGCGCGAGCGTCAGCCGCGAAGTCGCAGAGCGGATTGTCCTGCTCGTGCCCGACGGCGGACACGACGGGGACCGAACACGAGGCGATCGCACGCACGAGCCGCTCGTCGCTGAACGGGAGCAGATCCTCGAAGCTGCCGCCGCCGCGCGAGAGCACGATCACGTCCACCTCGGGCGCCGCGGCGAGATCCCCGAGGGCCTCGATCATGGCGTTCGCCGCGAGGGGCCCCTGCACGTAGGTCTCCGCGACGAGGATGCGAGCCGCCGGGAAGCGCGCTGCGATCGTGGCAAGCACGTCCTTCTTCGCCGCGGCGTCGTTGCCGGTGACGAGACCGATCCGCCGTGGCAAAAGCGGAAGCGGTCGCCTGCGCTTGAAGACGCCCTCCGCGGCGAGCTTCTTCTTCAGCCGCTCCAACGCGGCGAGATGGTCTCCGAGCCCAAATCTCTCGATCGACAGCGCGCGCATGCGGAAGTCGCCGCGAGCCTCGAAGAGCTCCGGGCGACCGAAGACATGGACACGCTCACCGTCGGTCAGATCGAGGCGCAGCGCGTCGAACCGGCCGCGTCCGATCGTCACGCCGAGGCAGGCACCGTCACTCGGATCTTTCAGCGTGAAGAAGACCGACTGCCACCGCGGATTGCGGCGCAGCTCGGTGACTTCACCCTCCACCCACACCGTGGGGAGACGCTGGAGCCACTCGGCGACACCGCGGTTGAACGCGCCCACCGCGTAGACCTTCCGCTCGCCGTACTGGATCGCCTCGACCTTCGACATCGCGCGGTCAGCATGCCACGCGGGGTGAAAACGAAGTGCCTGAGAACTAGATGAGAATCTCGACGGCCGTCTCGGGCGCGCAGCCCTGGCCGACGAGCTCGACCGCTCGGTGCAGGTCGGCCTCGCTGCCGGCAAGCCGCTCGGCCAGGGGCAGCGGATACCCGGCTTCCATCAGGACATGGAGGCGCCAGCTCTCGACCTTTGAGTGCTCGCTGCCGTTCGGCTCGATGATCTCGGTCGTCTCTGCCACGGTTTGCTTCCGTTCGTCATCCTCTAGACGAACCCTGCCCTAGTTTGTTTGCCGCGAACTGAAGCCCAAAACGTGGCCTATGTCCGGGCCATCGTCTCTTCGATCCGCTTCGCCAGCTCCCGCAGCCGGGCTTCGAGCACGGCTCTTTCCGCCTCGGTGTCGGCGGAAAGCGTGTCGAGGCGCCGCCGCAGCTCCTGCTCGGCCTGGATCAGGCGCGACTCGAAGGCCTCCATCGCCTCGGAGCGTTGGCGCTCGAGCCCGGCGCCGACCTGTGCCTGCCGCTGCTCCAGCCTTTGCGCGCCGGTGATCGCGACCTGCGCCAGCTTGTCCGCGAGCACCGTCTGCGCTTCGCGCACAAAAGCCTGCACGGCGCGGTCGAGCTCGCGCGACAGGCGCGTGGCGGCGGCTTCTCGCGAGGACCTGACCGTGTCGGCGAACTGCTGCGTTGCCGCGTCGGAGTAGCTCGTCGTCACGCGCGCGAGAATTCGTTCGAGATGTTCGAGCTGGCGGCGCTCGACATCGGCGAAGCCGGCCTGGATGCGACGCGTGGCATCTGTCTCTTCACGCTCGATCAGCTCGAGCATTTCCCGCTCGCGCTTCCTGATGCGTTCGTTCAGCTCGTGCAGCGCTCGTCGCCGCTCGGATGCGTAGCCCTCTAGCTCGGCGGTGCCTGCGGCGCCGAGCTCCTGCGTGGCACGGGCAATCTCCTCACGGACGCGCATGAGTCCCGCGCGTTGCTGCTCGCTCTCTCCTTCGAGGCGCTCGGCATCGACCGCGATTCGTGCCTCGGCTTCCGAGATCAGCTGCTTCTGACGTTGCGCGAGTTGCGTGAGCTGGTCCGTGACGGCGCGCTGCGCCCGTTCGAGATCGTCTCCCCACGCGGCAAGACGTGCGTCGACCTGCTGCTGCGCCGCGGTCAAGGCTTCGCCGAGCTCGTCGCCCGCCGTGCGCGTACGCTCGGCCGCCGCCGTGCGTCGTTCTTCGGCAATGCGGCGTTCCTGTTCTGCGAGGAGCGATGCGGAGTCGGCTCGCGCCCGGACGAGCGTTCGTTCGAGCTCGGCGCCGCGCTCTTCGGCCTCCTGGGCGATCAGCGAGTTGAGTCGGCCCTGCGCGCGCGCGAGCTGTTCGTCGGTTCGCCGAGAGGCACGGAACAGATCTCGTAGTCGCACAGCGGCGAGCGCGGCGAAGAATGCAACCGTGATTCCACCGGCCGCCACTGCGATCTTCGTGTCGGTCTTCAGTCCGTAGGCGACCCACGCCCCGGCGGCAGTGATTCCGACGAGGATCGCAACGCCGATCAGCACACGGCGCCGCAGCCGGTCGAACACGGCGCCGAGGAGGGAGAGCACCGTGGCCGCGGCAGCCGCGGCGAAGACGATCTCCACAATGGTGACGAGCTTCACGACGTCAGGTTACGCGGAGTAGGACGAGCGCGAGAGCGAGGGCCACCACGGCCGCGGACAGAACCTGGAGAGCGCGCTCTGCTTCTGCGGTGAGCGTATCGGCGGTGATCGGGATGGACGAACCGTCGAGGAGCTCGATCCGACCGGTGACGTCACGAGTGCGCCGCCGCACGAGCCGTACGGGTGTCGAGAGACGCCGCTGGGCATGGCTCAGGAGCGCTGCGAACGCCGCAGCCAACGCCGCTTCGACCCGAATCGTCGCCGCAGCGGCGAAGTACGCGGTCAGCACCGGGAACGCGCCCCAGGCGAGAGCGAACCACGGATCGCCGTGCACGCGACCGCCGAACAGCTCGAGGTTGTAGGCGACGGCGATGAAGGCTCCGACTGCGACGAATGCGAGCAGCCAGAGGTTCGTGCGCAGCGCCACGGCGACGCCGATCCCCGCGGCGGCGGCGAGCGACGTGACGGCGAGCACGACGAGCGTTGTCGCCGGAATCCGGGTCGCAAGCGGACGGCCGTGCAACTCGTCGAGCGCATGCGCGCCGATGCCCATGCCGAGGAAGAACGCCAGCAGCGCGAGAGCGAGCACTCCGGGCCGCCAGTGCGGCGCCAGCGCCGCGCCGATCGCGACGTATGAAAGGTGCCAGAGCGTGTACGGCGGATGCAGGAGCGTGACGTAATCGCGCCAGCCGCCGGGCGCGAGCGCGTAGAAGGCAGGCCGGGCGTCACTCGGCATCACGCGCGGCGTCCCCAGGTGACGATGCCGCCGCCGAGGCTGAGGTGCCGCGAGCTCACATCGGCGATCCCTGCCGCGCGACAGAGCTCGAGCAGCCGGGCTTCCGGCCATTCGGAATAGAAGTCCCTGATGCTCGGCCCGAGGAAATCGCCGACCTCGGCCCAACCGGGCGAGATCACACGTCCGGCGAGCGGGAGCCCGACCCGGACGTAGAGCTCCCAAAGCGGGCGCCAGACACCGCGGGGCACTGCAAATTCGAGCCCGGCGATCGTGCCGCCGGGTCGCACCACACGTGCGAGCTCACGCAGGGTCGCGCCCGGATCGGAGACGTAACGCAGGAGGTAGGTGAAGGTCAGCGCGTCGAACGACGCGTCTTCGAACGGCAGGCGTTCCGCCGTCCCTTCGACGAGCGTTACACCTTTGGGGAGGCGGCGGCGTGCTTCCGCCAGCATCTCCGGGCTCTGGTCGAGCCCGACGACCGTGCACCTCTTTTGTCTCAGAAGCTCGCGCGCCACCGCGCCGGTCCCCGTCGCGACGTCGAGGACGGTGTCGCCGGCGCCTACCTCGACGCGCGAGACGAGGAACCGGCGCCAGCGCGGATCCTGGCCGAACGAGAGCGCAGCGGCATAGCGGTCGTACGTCGGCCCGAGTGGGGCGAAGAGCGCGCGGGCGGAGACGGCCCCTGCCACAGGTCGAGTCTATGCTGGCACCGTGGCGCTGAGCGACGACGTCGGCCGGATCGCTGAGGCTGCGGCGCCGTTCGCGGCGCCAGGAGAGACGCTCGGCGCTGTGATAGCGGTCGAGCCGTCGTCGGGAGAACGCATCTACCTGTGTGCGTTCTCAAGTGACGACGGGACGCACGGCTGGCTCGCCCTAGACGACGCAGGCGCTCCGGTCCGCGACCGGACGCGAATTCGCGACGCCGCGTCGATCGCGGCACTCGTCGAAGTTGCCGAGGAAAGCGTCGCAGTCCCTTTGGCATCGGGGCCGCGGCTCGCGTCGCCCGCCTATCTCGACTCGCTCGGCGCAAGCGCAGCCGGTGAGGTTGCCGGCGCATTGCAGAGCGCGCTGCCTGCGATCGACGAGCTGACCAGGGACCTCGAACTGAACTACAAGCTCGAGCTCGCGTAGTGCTTCCTGCGCGCTCTCTGACAGGCCGCGTAGCGCTCGTGACCGGCGGCGGAAGCGGGCTCGGCAGGGCTCGAGCTCGGCCGCCTCGGCGCCAAGGTCGCCGTACTTGGCCGGCGGCGCGAGCCGCTCGACGAAACCGTCGCGGCACTCCCGGGCGAGGGCTTCGCGGTCCAGGCTGACGTGCGCGACCCGGAGGCCGTCGCCGCCGCCTTCGACGCGGCCGAGGAGGCGCTCGGTCCGCTCACGACCCTCGTGAACAACGCGGCCGGCAACTTCATCGTGCGAGCGGAAGATCTCTCGCCGAACGGCTGGCGCGCGGTGGTCGGCATCGTCCTCGACGGGACGTTCTTCTGCTCGCGTGAGCTCGGCAGGCGTGTTGCAGACCGTGGCGGAGACAACGCGCAGATCGTCAACCTCGTCGCGAGCTACGCCTGGACCGGCGGTCCGGGGACCGTTCACTCCGCGGCGGCGAAGGCCGGCGTCGTCAACCTGACGCGGACGCTCGCAGTCGAGTGGGCGCAGCGCGGCATCCGCGTGAACGCCATCGCACCCGGCCCGATCGACACTGATGAGACGCGAACGCGACTCTGGCCGACGGAAGAGATCAGAGAACAGCTGCTGCGCCGCATCCCGCTTGGACGCTTCGGGCGCGAAGAAGAGGTCGCACATGCGTGCGCATACCTCGTCTCCGACTTCGCCGGCTACGTGACGGGTGATGTCCTCACACTCGACGGCGGAGCGTGGCTCGAGCAGGGGATGTTCAAGGACTGAGTCCCGGTGGTGGGCGGCGAACGGCTCGATCCGCCCAGACTCCACCGAAGCGGTGGAGAACGATCCCGAGCACGAAGATGCTGAGCCCGATCGCGAGGAGGGCGACCGCGAACGTCCAGCGGTTGTCGTTGAGGCCGCCGCGCGCGTAGTGCAGCAGCGGAGCGAAGTAACCGAGGACGCCGTACACGGCCCAGGTCGCCCGACGGGCCGGGCCGGAGACGACCAGCAGCAACGCTCCGACGATCAGCATCGGAATCCAGCCGCGGTCGGGGTCCATTCCCGGTTCGACGACGAAGAAGACCAGACCGGCGGCCGCGCCGAACCAGCCGAGCGCGTGGAACCAGAACGCGTCGCGCCGCCTGCCGAACGCATCGAGGAACACGCCGATGATCACGAGCACGCCGCTGGAGATCAGCGCCGCAGTTGCGCGCTCGTCGCCCGTGGGAGATCCGCTCCCCGCCACAGCCAGGAACTGCGCAGCTACGAGGATCGCGCCGACGACGAGTGCGAAGAGAAACGGGAAGCGCGTCCACCAGTACGCGATGAGCCCGGCGGCCGCCGTCACGAAAGCGACGGCAACTGCGCAGCCGTTGAAGTCGATCAAGGGGACGTCCGAGGACCAGACGCCGATCAGCCTCATGAAGCCGATGCAGACCGCGGGAACCATCGCCACGGCCAGCGCGGCGGCTAGTCCCCCCGGCACCCAGCAGGATCCTCGGAGCAGCAAGTGCGCCGCGCCGGAGTACACAAGGAGAAACGCAAGTGCCGCGACGAGGATCCAGACGCTCTTGTGCGTGTCGGGCAGCGTCTGGAGCAGCGCATACGAGGCGAATGCGAGCGCATAGGCCCCGGCGAACCAGAGGACGTTCGGAGGGTCCACGCGCGGCCGCTCGCGCTCAACGGGTATGGCGGGAAGGACGACGCCAGCCTGCTCCTCCACGCGCCGACCCTAACTGCTCGTGCTTCCCTATGCTTGGCGGGATGGAAGGTGGATTTGGCTTCCCGCTGGGCGGCGATCCGGAGGATCTCCTCCGAGGCCTGCGCGAGTTCGCCGAGCAACAGGCGGAGACGGTGCAGGAGGCGCAGCGCGAGCAGTTCGCGACGCTGACCCTGAACACCGCAGTGGAGCTGACCGGGGCCGCCCTCTCCCAGTTCCAGCCGTCCGGCAGCGCAAGCGAACAGGCCGTCGCGCTCCGAGACGCGATGCGGGTGCTCTTTCCTGAAGCGGTGGCGCTCGTCAGCGCCGCGCGCCAGGGCTTCATGCGCGAACGGTAGTGCCGCCCTTGGCGATCTTCGACCGCGCGATCGTTCGCATGCTTCCGGCCGTCCCGCGACCGCTCGTGCAAAAGCTCTCCGAGCGGTACATCGCCGGGCCAGAGCTCAAAGATGCACGCGAGACCGTGCGCAAGCTGAACGCCGAAGGCAAGGTCGCCACGATCGACGTCCTCGGCGAGGAGATCACGACCAAGGACGAAGCGGCTGCGATCGTGCGCGCCTACCTGGACGTCTTCGCCGACATCGAACACTGCGGACTCGATTCCGGCGTGAGCGTGAAGCTGACTGCACTGGGGCTGAACCTCGACTACGACATTTGCCGCGCGAATCTGCGCACAGTGGTCGAGGACGCGGCATCGCGCAGAAACTTCGTGCGCATCGACATGGAGGATTCGTCCACGACCGACGAGACGCTGCGCCTCTACCGAGAGCTGCGCGAGGATGGTCACGACAACGTCGGTGTCGTTCTGCAGGCGACGCTGCGTCGGACGATCGACGACGTCGCCGCGCTTGCGGATCTGCAACCGAGCGTTCGCCTCTGCAAGGGCATCTACGTCGAGCCGCCGCAAGTCGCATACCAGGACTTCGGCGAGGTTCGCGCGTCGTACGTGCGGGCGCTCGACGTGTTGCTGGCGACCGCTGGACACGTCGGCATTGCGACCCACGACGAGTGGCTGCTCGACGAGGGACGGCGGCTCGTCGCCGAACACGGCCTCGGTCCCGATGCCTACGAGTTTCAGATGCTGCTCGGCGTGCGGCCGGACCTCGGCACCGGGCTCGTGCGCGAGGGACATCGTCTGCGCATCTACGTCCCGTTCGGTCGCCACTGGTACGAGTACTCGCTTCGGCGGCTGCAGGAGAACCCGAAGCTCGCGGGCTATATCGCCGCCGACACGCTCGGCCGGTTGATCGGCCGCAGCAACGGCGTTTGATCTGGGCCCGGGCGGAGGGCTGCCGCGTCTGGGACGCGGACGGGCGCGAGTATCTCGACCTCTCCGGCGGGTTCGGCGTCGCCGCGCTCGGTCATCGCAATCCACGCGTGATGTCGGCGATCGCGTCGGCTCCCGTCGCGCATGCGCTCGGCGACCTGGCGGACGCCGCGGTCACGGCGGAGCTGCGAGAGAAGTTACCGTGGCCGTCGAAGCTCGGGGTCACCGGCGCCGACGCCGTCGACATTGCACTCCGAACTGCGTTGCTTGCCACGGGTCGCCCCGGCGTCGTCGCGTTCGACGGCGCCTACCACGGCACCGGGCTGCTCGCTCTCGCGGCAACCGGCTTCGAACAGTTTCGTGAGCCGTTCGCCGCCTGGCTTCCGGGTCCCATTCACAGACGCCCGTACGGCGAGGATCCCGGTCCTCTCCCAGCCGACACGTGTTGCGTCATCGCCGAGCCCGTCCAGGGACGAGCCGGTGCCCGCGTACCGCCGGACGGCTGGCTCGAGACGCTTCGTCGTCGCTGCGACGAAGTAGGCGCGCTGCTCGTCGTCGATGCGATCTACGCGGGCCTCGGCCGGATCGGCGAGCTCTGGCCCGGCGAGAACCTCGCGGATGTGATCTGCGCCGGCAAGGCGCTCGGCGGGGGACTGCCCCTGTCGGCGGCGCTCTTCGTGCGCAGAGACCTCTCTACAGTGTGGGAGCTCGGTCCCGAGGACGTCCTCACGCATACCCACGTGGGGAGCCCGCTCGCGTGCGCGGCCGCGCTCGTCGTCCTCGACGAAGTGCCCGGCTTGCTCGAACGTGTCGGCGTCGCCGGCCGGCGGTTCGAGGAGGCGGGTTGGCATGGGGCGGGATTGTTGCGCGCCCGCGTCGGTGACGCAGACGCCGCGGAGCGGAGGGGCGTGATCGTCATTCCCGCCGGCGACGGCGGCCTGATCTCGGCGACACCGCCCTTGACGATCACCGACGAGGAGCTCGACGAGGCTTTCGGCTTGCTCGGCCTCTAGGGAGGCGGCGGCCCATCAGGCGGGCGCAGCGGTGGTGCTTCTTCTTCCTCCACGACTGTGCGGCGTCCCGGCGGGTAGGGACTGCCGCCGGGTGGGGGTGCGCCAGCTCCGTAGCCTCCGCGGTGCCAGCCCCAGGCGCCGGGACCCAACCGTTCCCACAAGGTGAGCGAGAGCAGCAGTCCGGCGAGCCCGACGAGCATCAAGATCCAGCCGACCACGTCGATGTCGACGGAAGGATTCGGGTCCTGGTGGACGGCGAACGCGAGAACGGCGCCGACTGCGATCAGGATGAAGCTGACAGGGATGCCCATGTCAGCCATTCCTCTCCATCCCGGCCGGTTGCCAAACGGCTCAGGCCTTGCGTGAGTACAGCAGGAACGTCCCGGGAACTCGTGCGTCGTGACGGCGGAACCCGTCGCTCCCCGAGGGGTACTCCTCGAGCGCGCGCAACAGCAGGCCGGCGCGAGCCGCAGCGTTCACGATCTGGCCGAGCCGGCGTGAACCCTCGTCGAAGTAGCTCTCGCGCCAGTGCATCAAGCCGTCCACGCAGAGCGCGACCGGGTGTTCCTCGAAGAGCAGAAGCTCGCCGCCGGAACGGAGCGCCGCGGCGATCTCGCGCATCCAGGGATCGAGATCGCTGAGTTGGAGCAGCGAACCGAGCCCGGCGTAGACGAGGTCGAAACGCCCTCGCCGCAATTCGGCAGGCAGCTCTTGTGGGTCCGCCTGAACCCAGAGAATCGACGGCCACCTTTCCCGCGCCGCCTCGAGCGCCTGTCCCGACGAGTCGACTCCGGTGACGATTGCTCCGAGCTCCGCGAGCTCGGCAGTCGACTCGCCGGTGCCGCACTGCAGATCGAGCACCCGTTTGCCTTTCAAGTCGGCGAATGCGTGGCGCACCTGCGAGGGCAGTCCGCGTTCTCCGCCGAGCACTTCGGCACGCTTCCGGTGAATCTCGTCCCAGGCTCGCCTGTTGTGCTCGGTCGGTTCCATTAGGCGAGCAGCGAATAACCGCCGTCGATGATCAGCGTGTGGCCGCGGACCATGTCCGCATCGGCTGAGCACAGGAACGCGACCGCGCCTGCCACGTCGTCCGGCTCGACCAGACGGCCGGCCGGAGTGCGTGTCCTTCCGGCACTGAGCATCTGCTCGCGGTTCGGGAAGTGATCGAGCGCCTCGGTCTCGACGACACCGGCGGACACAGCGTTGACGCGAATGCCGCGCGGTGAGAGCTCGACCGCGAGATAGCGCACCACGGATTCGAGTGCGGCCTTGGATGTCCCCACCAGGACGTAGTTCTCGAGGACGCGCTGCGAGCCAAGAGACGACACGCCGATGATCGACGAGCCGCTCTGCATGTCGGGTGCGCACGCCCGCGCGAGTGAGAGAAGCGCGCGCGCATTTGCGCTCAGGGTCCAGTCCCAGTGCTTGTCCTCGGTCTCGAGGGCCGGTTTGATCACCCCTGTCGCGGCGTTGTGCACGACAGCTGCGTAGGGGCCGTGTGACGCGAACTCGGCGACGACCTTCTCTGATGCGACGTTGCCGCGCACGAGAATCGGTTCAGCTCCGGCAGCACGGATCTCGTCCGCAGCAGCCTCGGCCGCTTTGTCGTTGCGGAGATAGCCGAGCGCGATGCGCGTGGCGCCTTCGGACGCGAGTCGAAGCGCGATCGCCTTGCCGATGCCGCGCGTCCCGCCCGTCACCAGGACGGAACCGTTTTCGACGGTCATTTCCGTCCGGGGAGTGGGTCGTTCGCGGATGCCGTGCTCGGGATCTGGCTCCAGCCGGGCCTCGATCTCGGCTCACGCGGTCCTTCCTCGGCCTTGGACGATGCGAAGGCCAGCCGCTTCAGAACCTCGATCTGCGTCTGTGCGTACTGCCTCACCGGATGGCCTTCGGGCAGATCGCTCACCAGTTCCTCGACCCGGGCGCGTAGCTGGGGAGCAAAGTGCGGCGTCGCAGGGCCGACGAGCGCGTCGACGTCTTCCGTGGTGGGCTCCCGCATGTGCGGAAGCCTAACGGGGACTAGCCCTGGAAGGGAGAGGCGACGGAGATGCGCACCTCGAGCGGAGCGAAGGAATCGGAGAACGAGCCGCTTCTCGCGGCGACTGTGTGCAGCCCGTCGAGGCTCCGGAGCACGCGGTCGCCGAGCGCCGGCACGTTGATCTCGGATGTCGCTGCGTTCCTGCTCGCGTTCACGGCGGTGACGTACACGGCCCCGTTGTGGTCGCGGGCACCGACCTTCACGACGCTTTCTGGGGCCACGCTCGCGGCGAGCCGGTCAGACCCGGAGTCGTGAGGACGAATTCCGCGACTCTAGCTGCGCCGCCGTCGTTCACGGCGGTGACGGCAAGCTTGTACGAGTTGTCGAACGCCAGGCTCGTCAGCGTGGCCTGATGCTCGGTGGACGGTCGAGCCCGTACGCGATGCGCGACGACGCCAGAATGCTCGTCCGCCACGCGATCGTCGCGGAGAACGGTGTCAGGGCCGTGGCGTGTACGGGGTGGGCGTCTCGCTGCTTCTGAAGGACTCGCCTTGCACCGCGGAAACCCGGCGTAGGCCGGGAGTCGACTGGCCGCCGGTGTCGAGACCCATCGAGTGCGCGACCCGCCTACCGCCGGGCGGTGCGAACGTGAAGGGCGGTGCAGGCCCGGCCGGGTTTTCTGCAGAGGCCGCTACGGGAGTCGAATCGGACCCGGGAAGGGCGAGCTTGAAACCGATCGTCGAACCGCCAACGACGGCAAGCAGGGCCAGCAGATGGTGCGTGCGCAGGGGCACTCTCTAGGAGTCGGCGTCCAGGCTCGCTCCTCTCCCTCGATCGAGGGATCCCTGGGTGCTCTTTACAGTGGCCTCCGTGCGCCGCCCGACCGCCGATCTGCTGCTGCTCGCGACAGTCAGCCTGTGGGCGCTCAACTTCACCGTCTCGAAGTACATCCTCGACCACGGGTTCCGGCCCCTGGCCTACTCCTCGACTCGCTATGCCTGCGCGGGGCTGATCTTCGCCGCGATCACCTTCGCCTGGGAGCGCTCCCTGCGGATGGGCCGTCGCGATCTGCCGATCATCGTCTTCTGCGCGGCGGTGCTGTTTGCGAACCAGTTGAGCTTCGTGTACGCGCTGCGCTTCACGACGGCGACGACCGTCGCGCTGCTGTTCGGCACGCTGCCGATCTTCACGGCCCTGTTCGCCAGGGGCAGCGGCGTCGAGCACCTGAGCCGGCGCTTCTGGATCGCAGCGTTGGTGTCGTTCGCGGGCGTCGTTCTCGTCGCAGCCGGCTCGGGCGGCAGCCTGTCGGCGAACCTCAAGGGCGACACGCTCGCGGTTTGCGGTGCGGCGACCTGGGCGGCCTACTCGGTGGCGATCGGGCCTCTCATGCGCCGCTACTCGCCGTTCAGGCTGAGCGCCGTGTTCCTGCTCGCCGTGACGCCGCTCCTGGCTCTGGCCGGGTCGCAGCAGCTCGCCCACCAGCGCTACGACTTCGGCGCGCTCGTCTGGATCGGGTTCGCGTTTTCGGTGCTCGGGCCGCTCGTGCTCACCAATCTGTTCTGGTTTACGGCGATCGATCGTGTCGGCCCCTCACGCGCCTCGTTGTTCGCGAACCTTCAGCCTTTCCTGGCCGCGATCGTCGCACTCGTCCTGCTTTCCGAGGCGATCACGACCGTGCAGATCGTCGGCGGCGTCGCGATCGCGGCCGGCATCGTCCTCTCGCCTCGGCGAGCCGCCCCCGAGCCGCCGGCCGAGTAGAATTTTGGCATGGGACAGAACGCCGACTTCATGCCGATCGATGGCTGGGATCACCTCGAGCTCTACGTCGGCAACGCCAAGCAGGCCGCGTTCTTCTACGAGCAAGCGTTCGGTTTCACGAGAACCGCGTACGCGGGGCCTGAGACCGGTGTCCGGGACCGCGCGTCCTATGTGCTCGAGCAGGACGACATCCGGCTCGTCCTCACGAGCGGGCTCGGGCCAGACAGCGACATCACCCGCTTTGCGTGCGCGCACGGCGACGGCGTCAAGGACACGGCGCTCACCGTTCCGGATGCGGCGAACGCGTATCGCGAGGCGACCCAGCGGGGAGCGCGTGGGGTCAGCCCGCCGCACTGGGTCGAAGACGACTTCGGCCGGGTCGAGCGGGCGACGATCGCCACCTATGGCGACAACGTTCACACCTTCGTCAACCGCAGCGAGTACACCGGCCCGTTCCTCCCGGGATACCAAGAGATTGCGACGACCAACGGCAAGCCGGCGACCGGCGTCGGCCTGCGCGCGATCGACCACGTCGTCGGGAACGTCGAGCTCGGCCGCATGGACTACTGGGTGGAGTTCTACGAGCGCACGATGGGCTTCACGAACATCATCCATTTCGCCGACGAGCAGATCCACACCGAGTACTCGGCGCTGATGTCGAAGGTGATGGCGGACGGCCAGGGCAAGATCAAGTTTCCAATCAACGAGCCGGCCGAGGGGAAGCGCAAGAGCCAGATCGAGGAGTACCTCGAGTTCTTCGGCGGCCCGGGCGTGCAACACATCGCCTTGCAGTCCGAGGACATCGTGGGCAGCGTCCAGACACTGCAGGATCGCGGCGTCGCCTTCCTTTCGACTCCCGAGTCGTACTACGCCGACGCCATGGAGCGCGTGGGCGAGATCGGGGAGGACTGGGAGGACCTGCGCCGACTGCGAATCCTCGTCGACCGAGACGAGGACGGCTACCTGCTGCAGATCTTCACGAGAACCGTACAGGACCGCCCGACGCTTTTCTTCGAGGTGATCGAGCGCCACGGCGCCCGCGGTTTCGGTGAAGGGAACTTCAAGGCGCTCTTCGAGGCGATCGAGCGCGAGCAAGCCCTTCGCGGCAATCTCTGAGTGACTTTCGCCGCTACCTAGGTCGCGCCGCAGACCGCAAGCTGGAGCGCCTGTCGGCATCTACTCCTCGGACAAGAAATCCCAGCAAGGGGAGTGAATATGCACATGCGCCGAATGGTCATCGTCTGCGCCCTGCTCGTCGGAGCCCTGACGCTCGTTGCGTCGGGCCTCGCCGATCCGGGCGACAAAGGCAAGGGCAAGGCTCAGGGGAAGAATAAGTTCAGCTTCACCCTGACGAACACGGACAACCGCTGTGACGGCAGCGGCGTCTGGGCGACGCTTCAGGAGAAGCGGACGTATCAGGTGCACGCCAATGCCGACGGCACGTTCCGCCTGCGCCGCGTCAGCAAGGGAACGTTCACGACGCTCCCCGGAACGAGCCCGGGGAACTGCCCGGCGAACAAGAGCAAGCACGGCAAGCTCATTCGCGCCGGCGTGACAGGCCGCTTCGGCGGCTATCTCGAGGGCACGGTCACAGGAGGCACGTTCAACAAGAACGCCACCTGCATCGCCGCCTGTTTCACCGGCGACTTCGTGAGCACCTTCTTCGGTGCGAGCGCCACGTTCACGTGCGACGGCGCGACGAACAGCACCGATTGCAAGTTCAACTTCAACTACACCGCGCCGAGTCGCGCTGCCAACCGGCCGCGGCTGATCGTCCGGCACTGGCAGGACCGTGGGAAGGGCTCCGGCACGACACTCAAGGAGAGCTTCCACGGCGATATCGCCAGCTCCTAGCTTCCAGGACGAATGAACGATGAAGAGCCCGCTTCGGCGGGCTCTTCAGTTTTACTAGCCGAATGCAACCGCAACGGAGAGCGGCGCTCGTCTCGGTGGTGGCGGCCATCGTGCTCATCGCGCTCAAGCTCGGCGCCGGCCTCGCATCGCACAGCCTCGGCCTCATCTCTGAGGCGCTGCACTCCGGAACCGACCTGGTTGCGGCGCTCCTCACCCTCTTCGCGGTCGGCGTCGCCGTCCGACCCGCGGACGTGTCGCACCAGTACGGGCACGGGAAGGCGGAACACCTCTCGGCGCTCGCCGAAGCGGCGATCCTCGTCCTGGCGAGCCTGTTCATCGCCTGGCGCGCGATCACGCACCTCGTCGGCGACCGGCCGAGCTCCGTGCACGCGACGTGGTACGCGTTCGTCGTGATCGCGATCGTGATCGCCGTCGACCTCAGCCGTACCGTGGTGCTCCGCCGGGCGTCGCAGCGCTACCACAGCGCGGCGCTTGCAGCAAACGCGCTCCACTTCGCCAGCGACCTCGCCGGTTCGGTGGCAGTGCTGGTCGGGCTCGTCCTCGTACACCAGGGCCATCCGCGCGCAGACTCCGCAGCGGCGCTCTTCGTCGCCGTGCTCGTGTCACTCGCAGCCGTCCGTCTGATGAAGCGGAACGTCGACGTCCTGATGGACCGCGCTCCGGCAGACGCCGAGGAAGCTGCCCGCGCAGCGATCGCGGGGATCGAGCCTCGCGTCGCCCTCCGCCGGCTGCGCGTGCGCCAGGCCGGGCCGCGACAGTTCATGGACGTCGTGATCGGTGTGCCCCCCGGCGCTGCGGTGGGCCAGGGCCACGCGGTCGCCGACCGAGTCGAGGAGGCCTTGAACGAGGCGCTGCCCGGCAGCGACGTCGTCGTCCACGTCGAGCCGCAGGAAAACGACGCTGCCATTCGCGACCGCGCGCACGCAGCTGCGCTCGGCGTTCCGGGTGTGCGCGAGGTGCACAACGTCAGCGTCCTCGGCGTCGGCGGGCGGACGGAAGTGTCACTGCACCTGAAGCTTCCCGGAGAGCTGACGCTCGAGGAGGCGCACAAGGTCGCGAATCAGGTCGAGTCGGCCATCGCCCAGGCCGTGCGGGAGGTCGACGACGTCCAGACTCACATCGAGCCGCTCGCCGAGCCCTCGGAGGGTCGACCGATGATCGAGGACGCCGCCGAGCGGGACGTCGTTCTACGCATTGTGCATGACGTCACCGGCCTGGAGCCGCGCGAGCTCCGCTTCGTGCGCACCGACGAAGGAATGATCGCCTACCTGACTCTCGGCCTCGACCCGACGAGCCCGCTAGCCGATGCGCACGCACGTGCGAGCGAGATCGAGGAACGAATCCGTCGTGCTCGCCCCGACATCGCCGACGTGATCGTGCACACGGAGCCGTAAGTGCGCCTCTGCATGTTCACGCCGCGGGACCTACAGCTCGAGCGGGGCTGGCCGGGGATCGTCGAGGGCGACACGGTCGTACAGCTCGCGGCGCAGACGCTGCAGGCGTTCTTCACCGGCGGCGGCAGCGCGCGGCGGCACGCGGAGTACCCGCTGGCCGCAGTGGACTTTCGTCCGCCGGTCCTGCACCCACCATCGGTGCGCGACTTCTACGCGTTCGAGCAGCACGTCAAGACCGCCCGAGCGCTCCGTGGGCAGGAGGTTCCGCCCGAGTGGTACGAGATCCCGGTCTTCTACTTCTCGAATCCCGCGGCCATCTACGGGCCCGAGGACGAGATCCAGGCTCCACCCGATTCGAACGAGCTCGACTACGAGCTCGAGGTTGCGGCGATCATCGGGGCAGACGCCAAGATCGCGGGCTTCACGGTCATGAACGACTGGTCCGCGCGCGATCTACAGCGGGCCGAGATGAGGGTCGGGCTCGGCCCGGCGAAAGGGAAGGACTTCGCCACGAGCATCGGGCCGCTGCTCGTCACCCCGGACGAGTTCGACGGCGCGAGCGGGACGATGGTCGCGCGCGTCAACGGTGAGGAGCGCTCGCGCGGGAATCTGGCGGACATGTACCACTCGTGGGACGCGATCGTGGCGCACGCTGCACGGAACACGCATCTCCGTCCGGGAGACATTCTCGGCTCCGGCACGGTGGGGACGGGGTGCATCCTCGAGCACGGCGACGGTCGCTGGCTGCAAGGCGGTGACGTCGTCGAGCTCGAGGTCGAGGGCATCGGCGTCTTGCGTAACCGTGTCGCTTGACTCTTACCCTGGGGGAGGAGGCATCGTGTCGATCGACATGGAGAACCTCATGTCGATCGGCGAGTTCGCCTCCGCGTCCCGGCTCTCGCAGAAGGCTCTCCGCCTTTACGGGGAGAAGGGCCTGCTGGCACCGGCTTGGGTCGACCCGGGCTCGGGCTACCGCTACTACACACTCGAGCAGGTGCGGGAGGCGACGCTGATCGTGCTGTTGCGTCGCGGCGGCATGTCCCTCGCCGAGATCCGAGCGTTTCTTCGCGAGCCGAGCCTCGAGCTGCTCGAGGAGTATGAGCGACGCGTGGCCGACGAGTTCGCGGATCGGCGCCGAGTTCTCCGCTACGTGAAGCGCATCCTGAAGGAGGAGCCCATGTATGACGTTCTCACCAGGAAGGTCTCCGACGTGCCGTACGTCGGTCGTACGAAGCGTGTCCTGGTTCCCGAGCTCGAGTCGTTCATCTGCTCGACCTTCGAGGAACTGGGCGAGGCCGACGGCGGCCACCCGTTTGTGCTCTACCACGGCGCGGTGAACAACGAGGAGGACGGTCCGGTCGAGGTCTGCGTTCCGCAGCGCTCCGGCGACAAGCGCTTGCCGGCCGGTGAAGTCGCCTTCACGGAGATCGCCGGGCAGCAGTGCTCTTTCCCGGAGATTCTCGGCGCCTACGAGGCCGTGTATCGCTGGGCCAAGAAGCAGGGCCGCGAGCCGGGCGGGCCGCCACGCGAGATCTACCTCAACGGCTTCGAAGAGGAGCTGCACATGGAGATCGCACTACCCCTCCGCTGAAGGCGAAGATAGGCCGGTGCAGGCCGAGGTCATCGTCGTGGGGGCGGGGGTCATGGGATCGGCGACCGCCCATGCACTGGCGCGCGATGGTCGTGACGTCCTGCTCGTCGAACAGTTCCAGGTCGGGCACGACCGGGGTTCGAGTCACGGCCGCTCGCGGATCGTGCGGCTTGCGTATCCCGAGGTCGAGTTCGTCGAGCTCGCGAAGGAGGCGTTCGCGGGCTGGCGGGAGCTCGAGCAGGAGTCCGGGCAGGAGCTGCTCGAGCTGAACGGGCTGCTCGAGCTCGTCGAGGAACCCGGCCAGAGCTCGCAGGGCGCGCTCGACGCCGCGGGCGCGGACTACGAGCTGCTGGACGCAGAGAGAGCGCGGGCACGGTGGCCCGTGGGCGTGCCGGACGGCTGGACGGCGCTCTTCCAGCCGGAGGCCGGAATCGTCCGTGCCGACCTCGCGCAGCGAGCGTTCGTCGACTGCGCCGTTGCACGCGGGGTGCGTCTCGAGGAGGGGAGACGCGTCGAGTTGCTCGACGAGCTCGATGCGTCGGCGGTCGTCGTGACGGCAGGCCCCTGGGTTACCAGGTTCTTTCCGGATGTGCCGGTGCGGACCACGCGCGAGACCGTGGCCTATTTTCAGCGTGAGGGCGATCCCTTGCCGTCGGTCGTCCAGCTCGACCCGGAGACGCGGGGCCACGCGATGTACTCGCTGCACGACCCGGTGTACGGGCTGAAGGCCGGCGCCCATCATGCGGGTGCAGTGGTCGATCCGGACGAGTCCGGCGAGCCTGACCCGGCACTCGTCGAACGCATCGCGGAATGGGTCGCGCGCACGTACCCCGACGCCGAGCCAGAGCCCGTCGCTGCCGAAACGTGCATGTACGCGACGACCGCGGACGAGCACTTCATCCTCGAGCGTCGCGGAAAGGTCGTGATCGGCTCGGCGTGCAGCGGCCACGGCTTCAAGTTCGCGCCCGTGATCGGGACGAGGCTCGCCGCTCTGGCGGCGGATATCCTCTAGCGCGATGCCGTTCTACCAACGCCTTGGTGACGTCCCGCGGAAGCGGCACATCCAGTTCCGTGACAACGGCACGCTCCTGACCGAGGAGGTCATGGGCATGGAGGGCTTCGTCGGGATGGAGTCGATCCTGTACCACCTCCAGTCGCCCTGCCGCGTGATGAAGATCGGCGACTTCGAAGAGATCAAGCGCGACGAGTGGGTGCCGGACGCGCACGCGCACCGGCACTTCAAGACCTACGACATCGATCCGAAGGGCGACGAGATCACGGGCCGGCGCCTGCTGATGTGGAACAACGACGTCGAGATCTCGCTCGCACGCCCGAAAGAGCAGATGGACTACTTCTTCAGAAACGGCGAAGGCGACGAGGTCGTCTTCGTGCACGAGGGCACCGGCATACTCGAGACGATCTTCGGGAACGTGCCGTACAAGGAGGGCGACTACGTCGTGATCCCGCGCGGCACGACGTACCGTTTCCGTCCGGAAGGCGAGCAGCGCTACGTAGTGTTCGAGACCCCGGGGTTGATCGAGATTCCGAAGCGCTACCGCAACCAGTACGGGCAGATGCTCGAGGGCGCGCCGTACTACCACCGCGACATCCATCCACCGGCCGAGCTGAACACTCACCGCGAGAAGGGCGAGTTCCCGGTCAAAGTGCGCGTGCGCGGCGGCTACCAGACGTACGTCCTCGACTACCACCCCTTCGACGTCGTCGGTTGGGACGGCTACCTCTATCCATGGACGTTCTCCGTGCACGACTTCGAGCCGATCACTGGACGCATCCACCAGCCGCCGCCCTCACATCAGACTTTCCAGGGCCGGAACTTCGTGATCTGCTCGTTCTGTCCGCGCAAGCTCGACTTCGACCCGCTCGCGGTGCCGATCCCGTATCACCACTCGAACCTGCAGTCGGAGGAGATGATCTATTACGTCTCCGGCAAGTTCGGCTCGCGCAGGGGCGTCGACGTCGGCTCGATCACGCTGCATCCCTCAGGCCTGCCACACGGCCCGCAGCCGGGTCTCGCCGAGAAGTCGATCGGCACGCATGAGACGCACGAGCTTGCAGTGATGTGCGACACGTTCTATCCCCTGAAGCTGACGAAGTTCGCCAAGGATCTGGACGATGGGAAGTACGCCTACTCCTGGTACGAGAACGCGCAGGACGGGGGAGGCGCAGATGGAGCCGGCGCAGACGGCGAGGGTGATGCCTCCGGCGCTGGCCTGACGTCGCATTTCTGAGCAAAGGAGAGATATGACCACACTCGATAACCGGCCGAACACCGCGCTCCTCGTCGTCGACGTGCAGAACGGCGTCGTCGAGGGGGCTCCCAAGCGCGACGCGGTCGTAGCGAACGTCGGCAGCCTTGTCGAGAAGGCGCGGCAGGAAGTGGTTCCCGTCGTCTGGGTTCAGCACTCCGACGAGGGGCTTCCGAAGGGGAGCGACGAGTGGCGGATCGTCGCCGAGTTGATCCCGGACGAAGCCGAGCCGCTCGTCGAGAAGAACTACGGGGACTCCTTCGAGGACACCACCCTCGAGGACGTGTTGTCGGGCCTCAGGGTCGGGCGACTCGTCGTCGTCGGCGCGCAGACCGATGCGTGCATCCGCTCGACGCTGCACGGCGCGCTCGCCAGGGGCTACGACGCCACCCTTGTCAGCGACGCCCACACGACGGAGGACCAGACGCCATGGGGCGCGCCGCCGCCCGAGCAGGTCATCGCGCACACGAACCTCTATTGGACTTACCAGACGGCGCCGGGAAGGACGGCCGGGACGGTCGAGACCAAAGATGTCGACTTCAACGGCTCGTCGTGAAGCCGGTGCGACGCGGGTCCTAGGTTTGCGGTGGGGCGGTCGACTCGCGCACGCTGAGCCGGGGACGGAACGACGAGTCGGGTAGCGGTTTCTGCGGATCGGCGATCAACGTGCGAAGCATGTCGACCGCGACGTCGGCAATCTCTTCGATCGGTTGCTCGACAGTGGTGAGGCGCGGTGACGTCCACTCGGCGGCGTCGATGCCGTCGAAGCCGACGACCGACAGATCTTCGGGCACCCGCAGTCCCTGTGCGGATGCTTCCTGGAGAACGCCGATTGCCATCAGGTCGCTTGAGCAGATCACACCTGTCGGCGTCGAAGCTCCGTTCAGCAGCTTCCGCAGCGCGACGCGGCCTCCCTCGACACTGAACTCGCCGTGGCTGACCAGTCCGTCCGGTTCCTCGCCGGCGGCTCGTAATGCACGTTCTCGGCCGGCCGCCTTCTGCTGGGTCGGCAGGTAGAAGCTCGGCCCGGCGACGTAACCGATGCGTCGGTGGCCGAGGTCGAGCAGGTGCTGCGTGGCGCACTCGCCTGCAAACACCTCGTCGACGCCGACGGAAGGAACGTTCAGGTTGTTGAGAGCGCCGTTGACGAACACCATCCTGGCGCCTTCGTCGACGAGCCTCGCGTAGTGGTCGTGCTCGCCGCTCATGTTCGTCATCTCGCAGGAGATGAAGATCATCCCGTCCACCTGCCGGTCGAGCAGCATGTGGACGTAGTCCACCTCGCGGAAGGCTGCTGCGGTCGTGGAGCAGAGGATCGATGCGAACCCCGCCTCGGTCGCGCGCCGCTCCATCGCTTGCGCCAGCTCGGGGAAGATCGGATTCTCGAAGTCAGGCAGCAGCAGCCCGATCATTCCGGTAGCCGGCCGGCGCCCAGGGGGGACGTAGAGCAGCTCGCGCATGGCGCGTTCCACCCGGTCGCGGGTTTCCGAGCGAACACCGTCGAACCCGGTGACCACGCGGGACGCGGTGGCGACGCTCACCCCGGCCTGCTGTGCGACGTCTCGAAGTGAAGCCATGACTTCTTCGTTGTGTAACAGATTTGCAGGACAGCGGCAAGCCAAACCCGCATGAATAAGCGATAATCGGATCCTTGACTTTCTCCGCTGAGGGTCTTAGGCTTCCAACTGTTTCATGGACGTAAGACGTGTTACAGGGCGTCTCTGGAGGGGTCCGTCGAGGGCTCTCGCGTCTGCATCTCTCTACGGAAGGACTAGGTGCACATGCTGAACAAGCAAATGGCGCGGGTCGGCACGGTGCTGTTGGCAGCCGTGGCCGTCGCGCTTCTCGTCCTCGCCCCGGGCGCCCCGGCCGCGCACAAAGCGGCCGCAGCGACCACGATCAGGATCTGGACCGATCAGGATCGCAAGGCCGCGGTCGACCGGGTCACGAGTGCCTGGGGAAATTCGAAAGGTGTCGAAGTCGAAGTCGTCGTCAAGCCGTTCGGGAAAATCCGCGACGATCTGAAGACGATTCAGGCCGGGCAGGCACCGGATGTCGTCGTCGCGGCCCACGACTGGACCGGCCAGCTCGCGGCTGACGGCCTGGTCGTTCCGATCGTCCCGAATAAGGCCGTGCTCAAGCTCGTGCCAAAGTACGCACGGGATGCGTTCTCGTACGGCACGGGCGTTGCCCGTCTGTACGGCATGCCGACGACGCTCGAGAACGTCGGGCTCTTCGTCAACACGAGCCTGGTGAAGGTGCCGAAAACCTGGGCAGCGCTCGAGAAGTCCGCGCTCGCTTTCAAGCGAAAGAGCGCCGACAACCTCGCCATCGCAGTCCAGCAGGGCGCCGGAGGAGACGCGTACCACATGTACCCGTTCTTCTCGGGGCTCTGTGGCTATGTCTTCGGGAAGACGAAGGGTGGCTCGCTCAGCCCGTCGAACATCGGGCTCGGGAACAAGGCGTTCCTCAAGAACGCTCCCCTGATCGACAAGTGGAACCGCGAGGGTCTGATCACCTCGAAGGTCGATTCCAGCACGGCGCAGAACGCGTTCCTCAAGGGACAGGCGGCCTACTGGATCACCGGTCCGTGGAACATCGACACCGTGCGTAAGGCGGGAGTCAAGTTCCAGATCATCCAGGTCCCGAAGATCAAGTGCCGTGCCGCTCCGTTCCTCGGTGTCAACGGCTTCATGGTCACGAAGTTCGCGGCCTCGCACGGCGTCGAGAGTGCGGCGAAGGACCTCGTCGCCAGCTACATGGCCGGCGCGAATGCTCAGCAGGATCTGGCAGCAGCGAACGGCCGCTATCCGGCCAACGTTACTGCGGGTAAGCGCATCACCGATCCGGCGCTCCGCCAGATCGGTCGCGCAAGCACCGGCGGCGTGCCGATGCCGAACATCCCGCAGATGGGCTCCGTCTGGGATGAGCTCGGTGGGGCCTGGGTCAAGTCGACGAAGGGGTCCGGCGCGACGCCGGCGAGATCCGCCTTCGCGACGGCCGCTGCAAACATCCGCAAGAAGATCGCTTCCGGCTGATTCGTCGGATCCAGGCGGTGGGCGTCCGGTTCGACCGGATGCCCACCGCTTCTCTTGACCCAGGAGGCGCTCCTTGAGCAGGGCCCCAGTGCCAACTCAGCCTGCTTCGCGATCGACGGCTGCCGCCGTCGGCGCTTTGCCGTCGCGCCTCATCGCGACCTTCTCCGGCCCGGTCGGCTTCGCGCTCAAGATCGCGCTCCTGTCGATCGTCAACGCCCTCTCCGTCTGGTCGCTCACGACCCTGGCCAGCCGCGACAAGTGGGTGCCGTTCATCGTGCTGGCCCTCGCAACCCTCGCGATCGACGGGATCTACCTCATGCGGCGCGCATTTCCCTTGAAGTTCCTCATTCCGGGGACGATCTTCCTCCTCGGCTTCCAGGTGATCCCCGTGCTCTACACGGTCGAGGTCGCATTCACGAACTACTCCACCGGGCACGTTCTCGAGAAGAACGAGGCCATCACCGGCATCCAGGGTGCTGCGCTGAACCAGCCCGAGAACGGACGCACGTACTCGATGGCACCGGCTCGTGATGCGAACGGCAAGCTCGTGCTCGTCCTGGTCGACGACGAGGGTGGCAGAGCGTACGTCGGAACCCCGGACGGGCTCGAGCCGATCCCGAGCTCGGCAATCCGGAGAGATGCAGACGGAGCGATCGTCTCGGCGAAGGGATACCGCCTACTCAAGGGCTCCGAGCTGTTCGGGCTCGACAAACAGATCACTGCGCTCACCATCCCGACGAGCGGCCAGAAGGCGATCCGGGCGGAAGGGCTCGACACCGCGATCGAGCTCGAGCCGGTGCTGCGGTACGACCGCGCGCACGATCAGTTCGTGAGGATCAAGGACGGCGTCGTGTTCCGCGACAACGACCGCGGCTCCTTCGTTTCCGCCGGCGGACAGGAGCTCGAGCCCGGGTGGAAGACCGGAGTCGGCCTGAAGAACTTCAGCCGGATGATCCACAACCCGCTCGTGCGAGGGCCGTTCCTGCGCGTCTTCGTCTGGACCTTCGTCTTTGCATCCGTGGTGGTGCTCTTGTCCTTCTCGCTGGGGTTGTTTCTGGCGATCACGCTCGACAAGAAAGGCATGGGGTTGCAGCGCCTCTACCGGTCGTTGCTCGTGATCCCGTACGCAGTGCCGGGATTTCTGTCGCTACTCGTCTGGCAGGGCCTGCTCAACGACGACTTCGGAGTCGTCAACCGTGGCATCCTCCATGCGCACATCCCCTGGCTGTTCGATCCCAACTGGGCGAAGGTGTCGGTCATCCTCGTGAGCCTCTGGCTCACGTTCCCGTACTTCTTCCTCGTGTCCCTCGGTGCGCTGCAGTCGATTCCGAGCGAGCTGACGGAGGCGGCCAAGGTGGACGGGGCCGGCGCCTGGCAGTTGTTCAGGAAGGTGACGCTGCCCCTCTTGTTGATCGCGGTTGCGCCGCTGATGATTGCGTCGTTCGCATTCAACTTCAACAACTTCAACAACATCTATCTCTTAACCGGAGGCGGGCCGGCGACGGATCAGCCGATCGCCGGAAGCACCGACATCCTGATCAGCTACACATGGAAGCTCGCGTTCGCGGCCGGTAAGGGCGCCGACTACGGGCTTGCGAGCGCGGTCGCAATCGTGATCTTCTTCATCGTTGCAGCGATTTCGACCATCGGCTTCGCGCGCACACGCGTTCTGGAGAATGTCGCATGAGCGTCGTCGAGCGCACCGAGGACGCTGCGATCTCGCGGCCCAAAGCCGTCGCGCGGCGTCTGCGCGGCCCGAAGTGGTTCCTCGAAATGGGCTGGCGGCACGTCGTCGCGATCTGCGCGTGTCTCTTTGCGCTGTTCCCGATCGCCTATGTCGTCTCCGCCGCGTTCAACGCCGATCAGTCCCTGGGCGGGTCGAGCCTGATCCCGCGGCACGTGACGCTCGAGAACTTCCGTGCAATCTTCAGGACGAGCCAACCGGCCGGGAGTGAGTTTCTCCCAGCGCACTACGTGCGCTGGTTTCTGAATTCGATGCTGATTGCCGGCGCGACGGCGGTAGCGACCGTGATCCTCGGCGCGCTTGCCGCGTATGCATTCAGCCGCTTCCGATTCAAGGGTCGCCGCTTCGGGATGCTCGCCCTGCTCCTGATCCAGATGTTCCCGCAGTTGCTCGCGGTCGTCGCGATCTACCTGATCGTTCTTCGTGTGGGCGACGTCTTCCCGGTGATCGGGCTCAACAAGCCGACTGCGCTCATCGTCGTGTATCTGGGCGGCGCCATGGGCGTGAACACCTGGCTGATGAAGGGGTTCTTCGACACGATTCCGTCGGAGCTCGATGAGTCGGCCCGCGTCGACGGCGCAACCCCCGCGCAGATCTTCTGGGGGATCATCCTCCCGCTCGCGACTCCTGTGTTGGCCGTGATCGCGCTGATCTCGTTCATCACGACCCTGAACGAGTACGTCATCGCGAGCGTCATCCTTCAGACGACTCAGAAACAGACGTTGCCGCTCGGGCTCTACCAGTACATCGACCAGCAGTTCGGAAAGCACTGGGGCCCGTTCGCGGCGGGCGTCCTGCTGGCCGCGATTCCGGCCGCGCTCCTGTTCACGTTCCTGCAGCGCTACATCGTGCAGGGGCTCACCGCGGGTGCAGTCAAGGGATGACCATGGCGGAGCTCGACCTCCACGGCACGCTCCTCCACGAACCGCATCACGACGGGTCCGAGCTCTACGTCCTCGAACGGCCTGATGCGCTCGGCGGCGAAGCGGTCGTGCGCATCCGGGTGTCGCAGTCAGTGGACGAGATCCTGGTGCGCTACCTCCAGAACGGCGAGCCGCGCAGCGCCGTTGCCGAGCACGATGGAGACGGTTGGTGGGTGGCGCGGTTCCCGGTCACGAACCCCGACGTCCGCTATCGCTGGCTGCTGTCGGGCGGGGAGCTCGGCTACGCGTGGCTCAACGGAACCGGGCTCGTCACCCACGACATTCCCGACTCGGACGACTTCGTCATGTCCGTGGATCCCGGCGGCCCGGGCTGGCATGCCGAATCCGTCGTCTACGAGATTTTTCCGGACCGCTTCGCGAACAGTGGGCTCGACGTCGAGCCGCCGGAGTGGGCGATCCCGCGCGACTGGGACGAGCTGCCGATCGGGCGTGGGCCCGAGACGGCCTTCGAATGGTTCGGCGGAGACCTCCGGGGCATCGAGCAGCACCTCGACCACATCGAGCAGCTCGGCGCGAACGTCATCTATCTCACACCGATTTTCCCGGCTGGCAGCACGCACCGATACGACTCGACCACGTTTGACCAAATCGACCCGCTCCTCGGCGGCAACGAAGCGCTCGAGTCGCTCGTGCGCGCCGCACATGCGCGAGGGATGCGCGTGGTCTCCGACCTCACGACGAATCACACCGGCGACAAGCACGAGTGGTTCCTCGGCGGCAATCGGGACCTGTACCTCTTCGACGCGAACGGAGACTACGAGTCCTGGTGGGGCATCAAATCGCTTCCGAAGCTGAACTGGCTCTCGAGCGACCTGCGCGCACGCATTCAGGACGTGGCCCGGAAGTGGCTGCAGGAGCCGTACGGCCTGGACGGCTGGCGCGTGGACGTCGCCAACATGAGCGGTCGGACCGGGGCGACCGACGTCAACGCCGACGTCGCGCCGACGCTCCGTGAGGTCCTCGACGACGGTTCCGTCCTGGTTGCCGAGAATTTTCACGACTACAGGGCCGACTTCCGCGGCTGGCACGGCGCGATGAACTACGCGGGCTTTTCGAAGCCGGTCTGGGGCTGGCTGCGCCGCGACGGAGTCGACTACGTCGGCATGCCGGTGCCGATGCCATTGTTTCGTGGGGACCAGGTGGTCGCGACCATGCGCGCGTTCAGAGCCGGGGTCCCGTGGCAGTTCTCGCTTCACTCGTGGGCGCTCCTCGACAGTCACGACTCGCCGCGCTTCCGCACACTTGCAGGCTCGCGCGAGCGTCAGCTCGTCGGGGTGGGCCTGCAGATGACCACGCCGGGTGTGCCGATGGTGTTTGCCGGGGACGAGCTCGGCCTCGAAGGAGAGTGGGGCGAGGACGCAAGGCGCACCATGCCCTGGGACCGGCCCGAGACCTGGGACGCCGAACTGCACGACGAGTATCGCCGGCTGATCGCCCTACGGCAGTCGAGCGGGGCGCTCGCGCGTGGCGGCATGCGCTTCGCCTACGTCGACGACGACGTCATTGCGTACCTGCGGGAGACGCGTGACGAGCGGCTCCTGTGCCTGGCCAGCCGCGGCGACCACGAGGCGGTTCGGCTTTCCCTTGCCGCACTCGAAGCCGACGAGCTGGAGACGCTGCACGGGGTCGACGCGGTCATCGAATCCGCTGACGCGGTTCTGCCGGCAACGGGCCCTTCATTTCACGTCTGGAGGCTGACGAGTGGCTGAGGTGATTTTCGACAAGGTCGAGAAGGTCTACGGCAACGACGTGCGTGCGGTGCACGACCTGTCGCTAGAGATCGGCGACGGCGAGTTCGTCGTGCTCGTGGGCCCGTCGGGCTGCGGAAAGACGACAGCGCTGCGCATGGTCGCGGGTCTCGAGGAAATCTCGGACGGCACGGTCTCGATCGGGGGCCGCGTCGTGAACGAACTGACTCCCAAGGAACGTGACATCGCGATGGTGTTCCAGAACTACGCGCTGTACCCGCACCTGAGCGTGTCCGACAACATCGGCTTCGGGCTGCGCCTCCGCAAGATGCCCAAGGAGGAGGTCGCGTCGCGGATCGAGTGGGCCGCGAAGCTACTCGGCCTCACTCCGTACCTGGACCGGCGGCCGAAGGAGCTGTCCGGTGGACAACGCCAGCGCGTCGCGATGGGGCGGGCCATCGTGCGGCACCCGCAGGTCTTCCTCATGGACGAGCCCCTGTCGAACCTCGACGCGAAGCTCCGCGTCCAGATGCGGGCAGAGATCGCGCGAATCCAGCACGAGGTCGGCGTCACCACGATCTATGTCACGCACGACCAGGTCGAGGCGATGACGATGGGCGATCGCGTGGCCGTCATGCGCAAGGGCGAGCTGCAACAGATGGACGAGCCGCAGAAGCTGTACGACTCGCCGAAGAACCTCTTCGTCGCCAGCTTCATCGGCAGCCCCGCGATGAACATCGTCGAGGCCACCGTCGAAAGGCGTGGCGGTGGGATCGTGGTCCGCCTCGGCGACCAGGAGCTGCCGGTACCCGAGGACGTTGCTCGCCGACGACCCGCGCTTTCCGGGTATTCGGGCCGCACGCTCGCACTCGGGATCCGCCCTGAGAACCTCGAGGACGCGTCTGTTGCCCGAAACGGTGGAGCTCGGCTCCACGGCCGCGTGCTGCTGACCGAGGCGCTCGGATCGGAAATCCTGGCGCATGTGCAGATCGACGCAGCGCCTGTCGTCACCGACGACGTCGTCGAGGGCGCCGTCGTCGACGAAACGGAGCAGGTCGTCGCCGCCGATCTGCTCGGGGAGTCCGGGGACGGACGCCGTACGACGTTCGTCGGCCGCTTCGATGCCGCTTCGAGAGTGAAGCCGGACACCGACATCGAGCTCGTCGTCGACACCGCGAAGCTGCAGTTCTTCGATCTCGACACGGGACACGCAATCCACGAGTCTGCGGTCTAGACGGTGCACGTACCGACTGCAGGTCCAGCCGCAGTGCTTGGAAACGGGTCGCTGCTCGTGACGCTCTCGGAGCGCGCTCAGGTCGAGGGCCTCTTCTGGCCGAATCTCGATCGCGGCCCGCACCTCGGGGAGCTCAGGTTGGGCCTCGAGCTCGACGGTGAGCTCCGGTGGCTCGACGAAGATCCCGGCGTCTGGGAGCAGTCGTACCTGCTCGACACGAACGTCCTGCTCACGCGCGACGGGGACGTCGAGCTCGTAGATCTCGTGCACGAGCGCGAGCCTGTCCTGGTGCGCTCGATCACGGTTTCGCATCGGAACGCTCGCCTTGTCGTGCACTGCCGGCCCGAGCTGGACGGAGCGACGCGCTCCCTTGCTTCGAGCGTCGACGGCAACCGAGTCGTCTTCTATCGCCGTGATGTGGCCCTCGCGATCGGCACGCTCGACGGGGAGCCGTTCTCCACGGGCCTGACCGGGACTGAGGGAGGAGTCGCCTGCCCGCTACACGGGACGGCTGTGGTCGCCTGCGCGTTCGGGTCGTCATCCCGCGAGGCGATGGCTCGCCTCGACGCAGCTCTGCAGCAGGACTTCAAGTCGCTGGTCGAGTCGAGGCGTCGCTACGACGCGGGACGCCTTTCGTCGGCTCGCCGGCCGTCGGTCGAGGCTTCGGGCGTCGGCGCCCTCTACCGGCGCACCCTGCTCGCGCTCGATTTGTTGACGGACCGCAGAACGGGAGCCGTGATCGCAGCACCGGAGCTCGACCCGGACTTCGAACGTTCGGGCGGCTACGGCTTCGTCTGGGGCCGGGATCTCGCGTTCATCGTCCTTGCCTTCCTCGCCGCGGGCCGGAACGAGTCGGCCGAACGCGCATTGCGCTGGCTTCCGCATGCTCAGGAGCCGGAAGGACTGTGGTTGCAGCGTCACTGGACGGACGGCTCGTTGGCACCCTCGTGGTGCAAGCACCAGCTCGACGAGACGGGCGCGATCGTCTTTGCGTACGACGCAGCCTGGCGCGCGTTGCACGACGAGGCTCTCGACGCCGAGCTCTGGCCTTCGGCAAGGCGTGCCGCCGAGTTCATGCTCGGAACGATCGAAGAGGACGGAATCCCCCGCGCGACGGCAGACCTGTGGGAGGAGCGCGACGGTCGTCACGCGTTCACTGCGGCTGCGATCCATGGAGGTCTGCGTGCGGCCGCGGCGATGGCACGCCGTCATGAGCCGGAACTCGCCGAAGGCTACGAGGCTGTCGCGGAACAGGTTCGGGAAGCGATCGACAGCGAGTTGTGGAGTGACTTTCACGGCCGCTATCTGCGCTCGATCGGGGACCCGACGCTCGACGTCTCACTGCTCGGGCTCGCGTGGCCGTTCGCAGCCGTGGACCCCGCCGGCGAACGGATGCGCGCGACGGTCGCTGCACTCGAATCGGAGCTTGGCTGCCCGGCCGGAGGTCTGATGCGCTACGCCGGGGACACGTATGCCGGCGGAAACAAGTGGGTGCTGGCGGCGTTGTGGCTCGGGTTGTGGCACCGCCAAGTGGGCGATCCGGTGGGGCATGAACGGTCGCTCGACTACGCAGTCTCGGCACAGACGAGCCTTGGGCTGCTGCCGGAGCAGGTGACTGAGGACGGCGAGCCCGCCTGGGTCGTGCCGCTCGCCTGGAGTCACGCGATGCTGCTGCTCGCTGCGCGACCCGAGCTCGAAGCGGTCTCGACCCCGCAGAGCGAGACGCCCGCCGCCGTCGGGCTCGAGGGCGCATGAAGAAGCTCGCCTTCGTCTTCCTCCTTGCGGTCTGCGTCCTTCCCGCGCAAGCGGAAGCTGCGAACGCTCGTCTGTTCCATGACACGTTCGACGTGCGCTACCGAAGCCCGGGTGGTGCCGTCGCGACGGGAGGGAGCGTGCGGCTCCGGCTGCGCGTGATCGGCGCCAGGCCGAAGAGCGTCACCCTTCGCGTCGACCGGGGCGATCCGGCCGCCGACACGCAGCTCCGATCGTTCCTTCCGCTCCACCGCGCAGGAAATTTCTGGAGCGTCACGCTGGGCGCCCCGGCCAAACCGGCGATCCTCACCTACGCGTTCCGCGTCCGCGTCGGGAGTCGCACTCTGTGGTACGGGGACGATTTCGGCGCGGCTGACGACGACGTTCACCAGGGCGGCACCGGCGTCCAGAGCGCTCTCGCGGCGCAAGGGTTCCAGCTGACGGTCTACGGGGCTCGCTTCACGACGCCGTCGTGGCTGCAAGGCGCGGTGGTCTACTCGATCTTCCCGGATCGCTTCAGAAACGGCGATCTCGCGAGCGACTACTGCCGCGCCGGCAGCACATCCGGGTGTCCCTCGTTCTACGCGAGTATCCAGGCGCAGATCCATCAGACCTGGAACGAGCGCATGGAGGACCCGCACAGCACCGGCGTCTTCAACCGGGATTTCTTCGGCGGCGACCTCGAAGGAATCCAGGAGAAGCTCGGCTACCTGAAAGCGCTGGGCGTCGATGCGATCTGGATGACTCCGATCTTCAAAGCGCGCTCGAATCATCGTTACGACACGGAGGACTACCACCACGTCGACGCGGGCCTCGGCGGTGACCCTGCCTTCGCCTCCCTGGCGACCGCTGCGAAGGCTCAGGGAATCCGCCTCTTGCTCGACGGTGTGTTCAACCACGCGTCGTCCGACAGTCTCTACTTCGATCGCTATCACCGCTACGCGAGCGTCGGAGCCTGCGAATCCCCTGACTCGCCCTGGCGCAGCTGGTTCAGGTTCACGACGAACACGACGCCGTGCGGAAGCGACGACTACGTCGGTTGGGCCTCGCTCGACACGCTGCCGGTGTTCGAGCACGGCAGCGCGGCCGTGCGCGACTTCTTCTACCGCGGGTCCGACAGCGTCGTGCGCCACTGGAGCGAGCGCGGCGCCGACGGCTGGCGGCTCGACGCAGCCGACCAGCTGAATCACGCCTGGTGGCGGGACTTTCGGAGCGCCGTGAAGTCCTACGCCCCAGACTCGGCGGTCGTCGGCGAGATCTGGCCGGACGCCAGCGAGTACCTGTTGGGGAACGAGCTCGACTCGGTAATGAACTATCGATTCCGTCGCGCGGTGGACGGGTTCGTCCGCGCGACCGACTGGTCCGACCCGACCGGCCGAATTCCCACGCGCACACCGACTCAGCTCGATCGCTCGCTCCAGGCCGTGCGCGAGGACTATCCACCTCAGGCTTCGGCCGCAGCGTTCAATCTGCTCGACTCGCACGACACGAACCGCGCGCTCTTCGTCTTCACGGAGCCCGGCGACGACGGGTTGACACAAGCGCGCGATCGGCTCCGGCTTGCGGCGCTGCTCCAGTTCACTTACGTCGGCGCGCCGATGATCTATTACGGCGACGAGGCGGCGATCAACGCACCGGGCATCGGAGTCGCCGATCCCTTCAACCGCGCGCCGTATCCCTGGGCGGACGCCAGCGGAGATCCGAGCACGTACGGCCCCGCGGACACCTCGATGATCGCCTTCTACACGAAGCTGAGCCGGATCAGGCACGAGCTGCTTGCGCTCAGAACGGGAACGTTCGACAAGGTGCTGGCGAGCGACGCCACAGGAATCTATGCGTTCACGCGGGCTGGAGGCGGCGCGAAGCCAGTCGTTGTCGCGCTGAACAAGAGCGGCTCGCCCCGAGACGTCGTCTTGCGGATCGGTCGGTTCTATCCCGATGGGACGGTGCTCGAAGACCGGATCACGGGCACGACCAGCACAGTCGGCGGAGGGACAGTTCGCGTCTCTCTCGCAGCACGTTCGGGAGCAATCCTCGCAGCACGCTAGGGGCTTGTAACGGCGGCACGGGTCCGCGAGTCTGATCAGGACCGAGAGAGAAGGAGGACGAGATGCCGATCTCGCGTGGTTTCAGGGGCCGGCGCCGCGACGACGCTCCAAGTGACCGAGTGCCGCCCGGCCAGTACGTTGCGGATGATTTCCCGGTGCTTTCAGCCGGGCCGACACCGCGCAACCCGCTCGACGAGTGGGATCTCACGGTCACGGGTGAGGTGGACGGGCTCAAGCGCTGGACCTGGGACGAGTTTTGCGCGCTCCCGACCGAGTCGGTCACCGTTGACATCCATTGCGTGACGAAGTGGTCGAAGCTCGACTCGCAGTGGGAGGGGGTGTCTGTCGACACGCTCCTCGACGGAGTCGACACGTCGGCCGAGTACGCGGTCGCGTTCTGTGACGGCGGGTACACGACGAATCTGCCGCTCGAGGATCTGACCGGCGGCAAGGCCTGGATCGCCTTCGCGTACGACGGAGAGCCGCTCGATCCCGAGCACGGCGGGCCTGCGCGCCTGCTCGTCCCGCACCTCTACTTCTGGAAAAGCGCCAAGTGGGTGCGCGGGCTGAGATTGACACCCACGGACGAGCCCGGCTTCTGGGAGCAGAACGGCTACCACATCTACGGTGACCCGTGGAAGGAACAGCGCTACTGGGGCGACTGATCTGGCGCGCCGCAGAGGTCGTCGAGCTCAGACCGGAAACGAGCCAAACGAAGACGATCACCTTCGACGTGCCGGGCTGGCCCGGCCACCGCGCCGGTCAGCACGTCGACGTCCGCCTGACCGCCGAAGACGGTTACCAGGCCGAGCGCAGCTACTCGATCGCGTCGGCTGCGGACGGTTCGCGTATCGAGTTGACGGTCGAGCGCCTCGAGGACGGTGAGGTCTCGCCGTACCTCGCGGATGAGCTTCGTGCCGGGGATGTGATCGAGCTGCGCGGCCCGGTCGGCGGGTACTTCGTCTGGAACGCGCACGCGCAGGGCACTGTGCTCCTCGTCGCAGGCGGTTCGGGAATCGCGCCGCTCATGGCGATGGCGAGGCAGCGCGCGGGGGAGAGCAGCGGAATTCCGACCCGGCTGCTCTACTCCGCGCGAACCTGGGACGACGTGATCTATCGAGACGAGCTCGCGGAGCTTGCCGCTCGCGGCGACGGCTTCGAGCCCATGTACACGCTTACGCGCGCACAGCCGCCGGACTGGGAGGGCTACGGCTGCCGAGTCGACACCGAGTTGCTCGGCGAGGTTGCGCCGGATCCGTCTGAGCTCGCCGTTGCGTTCGTTTGTGGCCCGACTCCGTTCGTCGAGGCGGTGGCGAATGGGCTCGTCGAGCTCGGCAACGCGCCGTCGCGGATCAAGACCGAGCGCTTCGGCCCGACAGGAGGATGAGATGGACGCTTTGATGCTCGACGGCAACGCGGCCGCAGGGCTGCTCCAGGAGATCTTCGGTTCCGAGATGACAACCGCGGTCGGAACGTGCGACGGCTGCGGCACCGCCGGCGAAGTCGGAGGTGTCCGTCTCTATCGCGGCGCCGGTCTTGCGTTTCGCTGTCCGCATTGCGGCGACGTTCTGATGAAGATCGTGGTGGCCGGAGAGCGTGTCTGGATCGATTTCCGCGGCCTGCGCACGCTGCAGCTGAACGGCTAGCTGCGGTTCAGCCCATCTCGAGCTCTGCGCGCAAGCCCGCGCGGCCCAGCACGCGGAGGTGCCGGAAATGCGAGCGAAGCGCCAGTCGTAGCGACGGTTGGACCGTGTAGCGCACGCCGTGCCGCAGGCAGTTGCGCTGGACGATCGGCGCAATCGCGGGGTAGAGCGTGTGCGGGACTCGCGGGAAGAGGTGGTGCTCGATCTGGTAGTTGAGGCCGCCGAGCGCCCAGGTGAGCAGCTTGTTGCGTGGGCAGAAGTCGACCGTCGTCTCGACCTCGTGGACCGCCCAGACACGACCGTCCGCCACCAGATCTGCGGGTGAGGCGAAGCTTGCTTCCTCGACGCAGTGCGCGAGCTGGAACGTGATCGCCATCACGACGCTTCCCGCCATGCTGAGCCCGACGTACACGGTCGCGACAACCCACCAGGGATAGAGAAGCAGCGGTAGGACGATCGCCCAGCCGATGTAGAAAAGCTTTCCGCCGACCAGGCCTGCGAGGGTCCACCCGGTCGGGAATCGCACGGTGCTCTGGCCGATCGATCCCTGCCGAATGCTGTTGATGTCACCGAGCGTCTGCCAGCGGATTCCCATCAGCGAGTACAGCGGCCACACATACAGATGCTGGAACCGGTACCACGGCCGGCTCGCCTGAATCGGTGAAAATCGTGCGAATGGCGTCTTCTCGATGTCGTCGTCGTAGCCGTCGACATTCGTATAGGTGTGATGCGCGACGTTGTGCTTCACGCGCCAGGCGTAGCTGCTGAACCCGAGCAGCGCGTCAGCCGTCCAACCCACGAGATGGTTGTAGCGGCGGCTCTTGAAGTACGCCCCGTGGTTCGCATCGTGCTGGACGCAAAAGGCCACCAGTGTGGCGCCGACGAGAAGACCTCCGAGACACAATGTGACGACCACCGCATCGGGGTGCGTGAAGAGGAGCACGGCCCAGGAAGCGACGATGAGCCCGACCGAGATCGGGGCCTTCAAGTACAGCTGACGCGCTCCGCGCACTCGGGCTTCCGGGGTCGACAGAAGACGTTCGACCTCGGCCCGGGTGTCGCGAAGAAACGCGCCGCCCGTCTGGAACGTGGCCTTTTGAACTTCCGTCATGTCTCCCTCCAGGTCGTCGAGCGGGTGATGACCACACACTGCTTCCCGCCAACGCCTGTGGGAGAAGGTTCGCCGTGCCACGTGATTTGAGGCTGCAGCGAGCTGCGAGGCTAGCATTTTCCGCCTGGCGCTCCTCACCGTTCCGCAGCCCTACGACTTCGATCTCTCGCTCGACCGGTTCACGTTCTGGGGCGTGGATCGTGCGAACGTCTGGCACGACGGGGGGCTCCAGCGTGTCGTCGACGGTCGCGAAGTGCGTATCTCACCGGCGGAGCGGGGCGTTGACGTCGACCCGTTGGACGACCGGATCGAGCCCGTCGTGCGAAAGCTTCTAGGGCTCCAGCTCGACCTACCGCCGTTCCATGCCTTCGCGCAGGGCGACGGCGTGCTGGCCGAAGCGGTGCGTCGGTTTCCCGGCTACCGGCCGCCGCTCGCGCCGGATCCCTTCGAAGCGCTCGTCTCCTCGATCACCGCGCAACAGGTCTCACTGCATTCCGCTTTCGCAGTACGCAGCCGCTTCATCGACCGTTTCGGCGTGCCCGCGGAGTTGGCGGTCGCTTTCCCGACGCGCGAACGTGTCGCGCAGGCGAGCGAGGACGATCTCACCGCGCTCGGTTTCTCGCGCCGTAAAGCGGAATACGTGCTCGGCGTCGCGAGAGCGGACCTCGACTTCGACGAGCTCGATTCGCTGACGGACGACGAGGTCAAGGCTCGGCTCACCGCGCTCCGCGGCATCGGCGAGTGGAGCGCAGACTGGTTCCTCGGCCGCTATCTCGGGCGTCCGGGGGCCTGGCCCGCCGGCGACCTCGCCCTGCGTAAGGCGGTGCTCGCGCTCTACCCTGAAGTCACGGACGTTCGTGCCGCGGGCGTCCGTTTCCATCCGTTTCAGAACTTGAGCGCCCACTACCTCCTCGCCTTGAGCCGCTACCGATGACGATCCGCCAGGCCACCGAGAAAGACCGCGTGGTTGTGCGCGGGCTCTGGGAGGAGTTCGAACAGGAGCTCGGCGGTCCGGCATATCTGCTCGAGACCTGGGACGAGGCCTGGCCGGATCTCCTGGAGACGGTGCGCAAGGGGATTGGCCTGCTCGCCGTAGAGGAGGGAGAGCCCGTCGGGTTCATCTTCTGCGTACTCGGCGACCGTGGGCGCAAGACGGCGCACATCACCGACTTCTACGTTCGCCCGGAGGCGCGGAACAAGGGAATCGGTCGCGCACTCCTCACCGAGATCCTCGAGTCGGCGCGCGAGCGAGGGCTCGACCACGTCAGCCTGGAGGTGCTGCTCCGAAATACCGACGCGCGCAGGCTCTACGAGCGTCTCGGCTTCACTGCGGTCGACCTCTTCATGGCCGTCCCTGTGAATGTGCTTGCCGAACAGCTCGGCAGCGAGGATCCTCCCGACTCGTTCGGCTCGCTCCACGTGCAGACCGACGACGAGGCGGGGGTGGAGCGTGCGGTCACCCAGTTCATGCCGCGCATCGGGCGCTCGGCCTTCTCGGAGGTGACCGCGTCGACGAACGGCTGGGTGACAGTGGTGGACGAGCTCTGCGACCACGATCGCAGCGCGCAGCGGCGGCTCGGGACCGAGTTGTCGGAGCGCATGGGAGTTCCGGTCGTCGCACTTGCGCTCGAGGAAGAAGCGGTGGTGCGGTTCCTGCTCTTCGAGCGCGGACGGATGGTCGACGAGTACCTCTCGGTGCCGACGTACTACGGCGAGCTAAACAAGGCCGACGAGCTGGCGCTCTCTGCGAACCCGACACTCGCGTCGCGCCTCACCGGAGCGGACCCTGCGCGGGTGCGCGCCGTTGCGCGTACCGCTTCGACTCCGGCCGAGCTCCCGCCTGCGCGCGAGCTGTTGGGTCAGATTGCCGACGTGCTCGGTCTCGAAGCTAGGATCGACCGATGATCACGCTCTACGACGCCGACCGCTGCCCGTACTGCGCGCGGGTTCGCATCGTGCTCGCGGAAAAGGGAATCGAGCACGAGACCGTAGAGGTGAATCTTGACGACCGGCCGGCGTGGATCTACGAGAAGAACCCACTCGGCCGCGTGCCTGTGCTGGAAGAGGACACGTTCCTGCTCGCGGAATCTGCCGTGATCGACGAGTACCTCGACGACCGCTATCCTGAGCCACCGCTTTGGCCCGCGGATCCCGCCGAGCGCGGGCTCGGCCGCATGCTCGTTTTCCGCTTCGACGAACTTTCGCGGCCGTATTACGCGCTTCGGCGCGGCGACGACGGCGCGGCTGATCGGCTCGACGTCGTGCTGGGGGAACTCGATGCGCGTCTACAGGGCCAGCCGTTCCTGAGTGGGCGCGAGTTCGGGCTTGCCGATATCGCATACGTGCCGTGGATCCTGCGCGCTCGCGATCGGCTCGACGTCGATCTGAGTGGTTTCTCCGCTTTGTCGGAGTGGGTCGCAAGGCTCGAGGAGCGGCCGTCGATCGCAGCCGAGCTCGACGTCGTCGCGTCCTTGTGAAGGTTCTCCTGCTGCATGCCTTCCCGCTCGACGAGCGGATGTGGGAGGCCCAGCGTCCGGCGCTCGACGGTCATGAAGTGATTGCACCGCGCCTGTATGGACGTGGCAAGACGATGGACGGCTGGGCGCAGTCGATCGCGGCCGAAACGGACGGCGAGCTCGCCGTCGTCGGCGCGTCGATGGGCGGCTACTGCGCGCTCGCGCTGGCGCGGCTTGCTCCCGAGCGGGTGGGTGGTCTGCTGCTCCTAGGTGCGCGCCCGGATGCCGACTCGGCCGAACGCCGGGCCGGGCGCGCGGACACCATCGACCTGATCCGGGCCGAAGGAGCAGACGGGTTGTGGCGGATGATGCTCCCGAAGGTGTTTCACGACGAGGCTGCGGCGGACGAACGACTGCTGTATCGAGATGCCGACGGGCTCGTCGGTGCAGTCGAGGCAATCCGCGATCGTGAAGACTCGACCGACGTGGCACGCTCCTTTTCCGGACCGCTGCGGTTCGCCGTCGGTGAGTTCGATCCGTTCGTCTCCGCGAGCGAGCTCGGAGGCTTCGATGCGCTGGAGCTCGGCGACGCCGGACATCTGGCGAACATCGAACGGCCCAAGGAGTTCAACGAGCTCCTGGGCGAGTTCCTCCAACGTGTCTGAGCTCCCGTCCATCGTCGACGTCGCCTGGCTCGAGACCGAGCTCGGAGCCCAGGATCTCTTCCTCGGCGACGTGCGCGGCCCGAACGCGCACGCGCGCGGCCACATCCCTGGCTCGCGGCCGCTCGTGCTCGGATCGCCGCCGCCGATGAGCGACCCGGAGATGCTGAAGGCGCTTGCGCCCGAGGTCGGTCTCAGGCTTCGCCGCCATGGAGTCACGGGTGGCGAACGGCTCGTGCTCTATGACCGCGGCGACGGCGTCGGCGCAATGCCTGCCGCCCAGATGGCGGAGCTCGCCGGTCATCCGCGCGTCGCCGTACTACTGGGCGGCGTTGCGGCGTGGCCGCGTGAGCTGGAGGTAGGCCAGGTGGAGCTGCACCCGGTGAAGGCGACGTTCGAGCCGCGGTTCGACGCGATCCCGACGCGCGACGAGCTTTCGGGCAGGCTGGGGGACGAGACTTTGCTGATCCTCGACGTGCGCTCGGAAGAAGAGTTCAGAGGAAAGCAAGGGTATCCCTGCGATCCGCGGCAGGGGCGGATTCCCGGCGCACGTCACTTGCCGGTGGAGGAGTTGTTCGCCGCGCCAGGGCAGCCATTGCCGCCCGATCAGATCCGCGTGCGGGTCGGCGACCCGAACGACATCGTCGCCTACTGCCACTCAGGCTCGCGTTCCTCGCTCGCGACGTTCGCGCTCCGCACAGCCGGCTACCGGGCTCGCAACTACGCAGGCTCCTGGCACGAGTGGTCGCGCCACGACGACCTGCCGCTCGAACGAGGCTAGTCCCGAACGGCTGGGGTCAGACCCTGGCGGTTTGGGCTAGGTCGGGCGGCGATGCGCTCGGCCGCTTCGACGAAGCCTGCGCACACGTCCCGGCCGAGCTCGTTCCACTCTTCGATCCGTTGCCGGGTCTCAGTGAGCAACGCGTCTTTGTCGACGGGGAGGTCGTCCTCCTCTTCGATCCAGTTCTCCACCTGGGCAAGCGTCACTTCCGGATGAAACTGGACGCCCCACGCGTTCTCGCCGAGTCGGAACGCCTGCGTACAGACGCGATTCCGCGCGAGCTCGACTCCGCCCGCGGGGATGCCGTGGTCGTAGTAGTGCCACTGGAAGGCGTCGAAGGTCTGCGGTAGGCGGCCCAGCACCGGATCCTCCACGCCTGCGCTTGTGAGCTCGACCGGATACCAGCCGATCTCGAAGTCGCTCGCGGGCTGAACCGTCGCATGTGCTGCCTTCGCGAGCAGTTGCGCGCCGAGGCAGATCCCGAGCACGGGCAGGTGTAGGTCGAGCAACCGCTGCAGGAAGAAGCCTTCGTCCCGCAGCCACGGATGGTGGCGATCCTGGTCGGCGTGCATCGCGCCGCCGAAGACCAGCACCGCGCCGTACGCGTCGACTGGTTTTGGCGGGGGAGTCCCCCACGCGAGGCTCCACTCCTCGATTCCATGACCTCGCTCGTGCACGACGTCCCCGAATACACCTGAACGAACGCTTTCGCCGTGGATGATCGCCAGAACATCCATCAGCTCTTCGAGCTCACCGGCACCTTCGCCTCTTGCAGGAGACGCTGTAGTTGCTTCGCGTTTGCGGCGGCCTGCGCCATTCTCCCACCGTGTCCGTCAGGGCTCGTCGCGTTGTTGTTGAAGAACGCGTAGGCCTGCTCTGCCTCGCCGGACAGTTCGCGCAGCGTCGGCACCCATTCCTGCAGCTCTTCGTCGGAGTACAGATAGTCGAAACGCTCGGCGGCGCTGCCGCCCCGCTTGTTCCACGTCGACGCGTTCCGCCCGTGAAAGCGGATGTATGCGGTCGGGCTCGTCAGCGCGGGGATGGTCGGGATCAGATTCTTCGCTCCGTCGATGCGTGGTGCATCGACGATCACATTGCTCGCGCCCAGCTCTTCGAGGAACCGGAAGGTTTCGTCGCGGTGCTCGTCGCCGAGCCAGCTCGCATGCCTGAACTCGATGAGCAACTCGTCGTCACCGAGCTGCTCGCGTGCCCACTGGAGGTAGTCGAGCGAAGGATCCTTGTAGACGACGTATGACGGGAACTGGAAGAGAATCCCGCCGAGCTTCCCGGCGGCTCGCAACGGCTCGAGCGCAGCAAGGAAGCGCCTGAAGACCTCGCCGCGAAACTCCCGCGAGGGCCGCTCGACGCGGCCACGCTCGTCCACCGGCGCCTCGTCGCGCAGATCGGGCGGGAGCGACTCCACCTTGACCGGGTGCCGTGTCATCAAGCCGAAAGCTTTGACGTGCATGACGAAGCCGTCAGGCGTGCGCTCGGCCCAGCGCTGCACCATCTCCTCGCCCGGCAGGCGGTAGTACGTCGAGTCGACCTCGACGGTGTCGAAGTGCTCGGCGTAGTACGCCAGCCGCTCTCCCGCCTTGACGCCTTGCGGATACCAGTGCTTCGAGAGTGCGTCGTCGGCCCAGGAACAGGTACCGATCCTGATCTCAGCCACGAGGCCAGCATACGAGACGGGGCCCTCGTAGCAGGGCCCCGTCTCGAATCGCGAAGTGCAGTCCGCCTAGATGCGGATTCGGATCTTGGCGCTCACCGCGGTGAACGGCGAAGCCGTTGCGCTCACGCAACCACCCGGAACGCCGGGAGTCGGCGAGGCACAACCCACCGAGGTGATGTCGCGCTCGGCGACGACCGTCCGTGCCTGGAACGTGGAGGTCGACTTCTTGCCCGTCTTCTTCAGCACGACGCTGTAGTTGCCGGCCGCATTCGTTCGCGCCGTGAACTTCGACGACTTACCGTTGAGAAGCATTGTGACTCTGGCGCCTGCCACGCCGGTCCCCGCCTGCGTTACCGAGCCCGAGAACCTCACGAGTCGCTTCTTCGCGTTTACAGCCTTGCGGAGACTGATCGTCCCGTTGGCGACGAAGGCCCGCGTCTCGACGGTTGCCGCCGCGTTCGGGGCGCCCTTTCCGGCCGCGTACGGGGTCGTGATCGCCTTCCAGATGGCCTGACCGGCGGGCACGGTGAAGACGTTGTTCACCGTGAACGTCGCGTCGAGCAGCCGTGCGCCGTTCGGCGAGCGGCCGGGCGTTCCCACAGGAATGTCGTCCGGAGCCAGGCAGACGACCAGCTTGTATGCACCGAGCGCCGCTTCGGCGCCGGAGAGCTGGTCGACGTGCACGGGCAGGTTGATGGACTGCCCTGCGACCGACAGTGCGAGGTTCCAGACCGCGATGTGCGGAACCGGATCACAGCCGGGTGCGTTCGTGGTCGGCGGGACGACGATGACGTCGCCCGACAGTGGCAGCGGAATGTTCGCGTCACGCGAGAACACCGTGCCGCTCGTCGAACCAATGCGCGTCCCGGGCGCCGCCGAGGCGTTGATCGAGTAGCCGCTCGGAACGTAGATCGAGATGCGCGCCGGCTGCGAGTCGGACTGTGCCTGCGACACCTTGATCGTGAGCGACGTAGTGGTTTGTTGCACGCTCAGCTTCTGGGTCGCCAGCGCATTCCCCGCCAGAGCCAGCGCCGAGGTGCCCGCAAGCGCGAGCACGGCCAGCCTGATGATCGTTTTCATACCCCTTCCTTTCCTACTTCGAAATACGAAAAGCCCCTCCAAGAAATAAGAAAAGCCCCTCCATTAGACGCCCGATTCCCGTTCAAGTTGCCCCTAATCCCGGGCTCGCACGAGGTTCCCGAAGAACTGCCAGTGATCGCCCCTGTACCGCGCCAGCTTCACCTTGTCCATCGGGTAGTAGTCGCTGGGCGAAGTCTGGATCCGCACTCCCGGGAGTAGGAACGGATTCAGCTCGTCCAGGTGGGTAGCCGCCTTCAGGACTCCCGCACGCGTAGGGTTCCGCCCCGCCTTTCGGAGCGTGTCGACCGTCGTGTAGGCCACCGCCATCCCGTAGTAGTTGAACACGTCGTCGGACTTCGCGCTCGGGAGAAAGCGCTGCATGATCGACTTGTAGAGCCGGACGGTGCGGTCCTTCGCCCACTGCTTCGCGGTCGGATCCTTGACGAAGGCGATCGACACCGAGCCCTCCACCTGTTTCCGGCTCGTCGCGACGCGCGCGATCTTCATGATGTCCGGGGAGATCGAGACCGAGGTGACGTACACGTGCGGGTGCCACCCGAGCCGAAAGGCACCGACGTAGCCGAAGATCGCGAACTTCGGTGTCGCGAAGAGCATCAGGGTGTCGGCTCCTGTGCTCTTGAGCTCTGCGAGTTGCGACGCAACGTCTGCGTCCGCGATCTCGTACGCCTGCGTGCCGACGATCTTTGCCTTGCGCCCGAGCCCGCGGCGCAGCCCGTTGAGCATGTCCTTGCCGAAGTCGGAGTTTTCGTAGAGAACGGCGATTCGCGCCTTCGGCTGATGCGCTGCGATGTAGCGCCCGTAGACCGCGCCTTCGCCGGCGAAGCTCGGCAGATAGCCCATCGACCATGGATATTTCCGGTGCTCCGTCTCCAGTTTGGAGACGCCGCTGCCGATGAAGAGTTGCGGCACCTTACGATCGTTGAGATACGAGCGGATCGCGAGCGCATGCTCGGTGCCGACGCTGTTGAAGATGGCGAGCACCTGGTCCTGCTCGACGAGCTGACGTGTGAGCGTGATCGTCTTCGCGACGTCGAACTCGTCGTCCAGGTACTTGTAGTCGATCTTGCGGCCGAAGACACCGCCCTTCGAGTTGACGTACTTGAAGTAGGCATCGGCGCCACGCCCCACCGATCCATAGGCTGCCGCAGGCCCGCTGATGGGGATCGTCGCTCCGAGCGTGATCTGGGTTGCCGTGACGCCCGGCGTCGCCGCAGGCGCCACAAGCGCGAGCGCGGCGGCCGCGATCTGCCCGATCAACGGGACACGGGCGTGCGCAGGACCGGGAAGGTGAGGGTCACGCGTCCAATGTGGGCGACGGAGCCTTCCGGGACCGGAATCAGATAGACGAGATTCCCGACGTTCTGCACGGTGCTACGCGCGCCCAGCGTGACGCGCAGACGTGAACCTGCAGGGATCGACGTGACCTCGTTTTGCAGCTTGATCGTCACCGTGCGCGCCTTCTTGCCGCTCGTCTGCGTGTCCGTGCCGCCGTCGCTGATGACGATCTCCGAACCGCTCGGCGTGACGGCGCTCAACACGGCGACAAGATGCCTGTAGCCCGTCGGGGTCGCAAACGAGACCGTGACGACGGGTGCGCCGAAACTCTCGAGGTGACGGACTTTCGCCGTCGTGCGCGCGACCTTTCCCTCGGCCGACAGCGTTCGCCCTCCGCGGAAAGTGAACGTCAGCCCGCGGGGCTTGGGTAGGGCCTTGAACGATTTGGGCGGGCTCCAGGGATCCGGCGCGATCTCGACCGGCGGTCGCTTGTCGATGCCGTTCGGAATCCCTTTCAGGAAACGATCGAACCACGCGCGCACCTCGAGCGCTGCGTAGTCGAACTCGGCGGGAGGATTCGTCGCGGGCGCGTGACCGAAGTCCCCGAGGTAGAGGCGCTTCGGGCCCTTGAGCACGCGGAAAGCCGAGATCGCTTGATCGGCGTCGAACGCGAAGTCCCGCCGTCCCTGGAGCATGAAGGTCGGAATGCGGACACTCCCCAGTTGCGACCGCGTCGAGCGCGTCGCAAGGTAGGCGCGAATCGCCGGGACGTTTTGCTCGGCGACCGCATCGCTCAGAAGCTTCAGCTCCTCGTAGCCGTAGCGCTCGCGGGGAATATCCTGGGAAAAGCCGAGGATGATTCCCGCGCGCACGTGTCCTTGCGGCGCAAGCGCCTCGCGCAGGTCGGTCCACGTCGCAGCGGGAGCGATCGCCGCGAGGGACAGGCCTTCGACGGCCGCCCGCCAGACGAGCGCTCCGCCGTACGAGGCGCCGTAGGCGCCGACGTGGGCGGCGTCGACCGGATGTCTGGTCGTGAGCCAGGTGAGCAACTCCCGTAGATCCGCGAGCTCACGAGGGCCGTCGAGCGTGAACAGCCCCTCCGACTCCCCGTGGGCGCGAGCGTCGTACGTCAACACCGCGTACCCCTCGGGAGCGAAGAATTTCTGTGCCATCGAGTTCGGCGACCAGTTGACGAAGTCCGACGAGTTCCGGGTCTGTCCGAGGCCGTGCAGGAGGACGACGGCGGGCCAGCCCGCGGCCGGAGGGGTTCCCGTGGGCTCGAAGTAGCTCACCGCAATGCGCGCGCTGTCACTCATGGTCACCCTCACCTCGGTCTGGGTGAAATCGCCTGCCGCTGCACGACCCGCGGGAACGAGGGCGGCGGTCAGCGCGACCGCGAGCACGATAAAAAGGCGGCGCACGAGGTGCATAGCGTATCCCGGCGATACGATCGCCGTGTGGATCCGCGGCCTGTGGGCGTGTTCGACTCGGGTGTGGGCGGCCTGACCGTCCTGCACGAATGCCTCGTCACGATGCCTCACGAGGATTTCGTCTACCTCGGTGACCATGCACGCCTGCCCTATGGGCCGAGGCCCCTCGAGGAAGTCCGCCGATTCGCGCGGGAGATCGGGGCCTATCTCCAGGGCCAGGGCGTGAAGCTCGTCGTCAACGCCTGCAACACCGCCACCTCGGCCGCCCTCCCGCAACTGCAGGCGGAGCTCGACGTCCCGGTGGTCGGAGTGATCACTCCCGAAGCGCACGCGGCGGTCCAGGCGACTCGCAACCGGCGCATCGGGCTGCTCGCCACCGAAGGGACGGTGGCCGCCGGACGCTACGCCGAGCTCGTGCATGCCCTCGATGCCGGTGTCGAGCTCGTTGCCGTCGCGTGCCCGCGGCTCGTGCCGCTGATCGAGAGCGATGACCCCTTCGGCGCCGAGACGACGGAAGCAGTGCGCGAGTATGCCGCGCGGTTGAAGGACGCCGAGGTCGACACCGTCATCCTCGGGTGCACGCACTACCCGCTCATCAAGCCAATCTTCCAGCGCGTCTTCGGACGCGACGTCGAGCTCGTGTTCTCCGCCGACGAAACGGCTCGCAAGGTCGCCGAGACGCTGGCGCGGAAGGGGTACGAAAACGACGTCGACAGGGAAGGGTCGTACCGGTTCCTCACAACCGGAGACCCCGAGGCTTTTCGCGAGATGGGCGCGCGGTTCTTGCAACTGCCCGTCGCCGAGGTCGAGCACGTCGAGCTAGCCGAGCTTGGAGTGACCGCGTGAGGAACGACGGCCGGCGACCGAACGAGCTGCGCCCTCTCGAGTCGATTCCCGACTTCCTGGAGCAGCCGCACGGCTCGGTGCTGTACGCACAGGGCAAGACTAAGGTGCTGTGTACCGCCTCGATCCAGGAAGGCGTGCCCCGCTGGCTGTACGGCAAGGGACGCGGCTGGCTGACGGCCGAGTACTCGCTCCTGCCCGCTTCGACGGGCGATCGCACCGATCGCGAAGCGTCGCGCGGGAAGCAGGGCGGCCGGACGATCGAGATCCAGCGGTTGATCGGCAGGTCGATCCGGTCGATCACCGACTTCGAGGCACTCGGCGAGCGGACGCTCTGGCTCGACTGCGACGTCCTTCAGGCAGACGGCGGCACGCGCTGCGCCGCGATCACGGGCGCCTACGTGGCCGCGCGCCGGGCGCTCGACAAGTTCGGGCTCTCGAAGGTGTTCACCGGTTCGGTCGCCGCCGTGTCCGTCGGGATCGTCGCCGGTGAGGCGCTGCTCGACCTGGACTACTCGGAGGATTCCCAGGCCGACGTGGACATGAACGTCGTCATGACCGGCGACAGCGCGCTCGTCGAGGTGCAAGCGACGGCGGAGAAGACGCCGTTCACACGCGCGCGGCTCGACGAGCTGCTCGAGCTCGCGGCCGAGGGGATCGAAGAGCTCGCCGTCGCACAGGAGGAAGCCGTTGCTGCACCTCGCGGCTAGCTCTCTGCCGACCCTCAACTGGGACGAGTCGCTCCTGCGGCTGGCGCTCGCCGCAGTCCTCGGCGGCCTGATCGGCGTCGAACGCGAGTTGCGCGAGCGTGAGGCCGGGCTGCGCACGCACCTGCTCGTCTCCCTCGGTTCCGCGCTGTTCACGATCGTCGGCGCGTACGGATTTCACGAGTCCCTCGACTCCGGCGCCAATGTCGTTCGTGCCGACCCGACGCGCATCGCAGCGCAGATCGTGACGGGCATCGGTTTTCTCGGCGCTGGCGCGATCATTCGCCAAGGCCTCTCGGTGCGCGGTCTGACGACGGCCGCGACGCTCTGGGTGGTTGCCGCAGTCGGGCTCGCGTGCGGCGCCGGCTATTACAGCGCGGCCGTGATCACAACCGCACTCGTGTTGCTCGCGCTCTATCCCCTGCGGGTCATCGCCTACCGCATCCTCGTGCGTTTCCGGCCGGAGGACGGGCACCTGCTTGTCGAGCTTCACGCAGGTGCTGCACCGGGCGAGATCATCGACGCGGTCGAGGCCACCGGCGCACGGGTCGATTCGGTGGTCGTCAGCCAGGAAGGCGACCGGCGCAGGCTCGAGCTCGGTCTCGCCTTGCCGAAAAACGCACGTTCGCCCGAGCTCGTCTTGAAGCTTGCCGACGTCGAAAGCGTCGTCGAGGTGCAGTGGGCGAACTGAAGGCGCGCCTCGCGTCGCGCAACCCAGGGAAGGCGCGTGAGCTCGAGCACCTCCTGCCGAGCTGGACGATCGAACCGCTCGCCGCAGAGGACTATCCGCCGGAGAACGGCGCGACGTACTACGACAATGCGCGGGGCAAGGCTCTCTTCGGCCGGGCGCTGGCACGCGAGGACGAGTGGGTGATCGGCGAGGACTCCGGCATCGAGGTCGAAGCGCTCGACGGTGGGCCCGGAGTGCGTTCGGCTCGGTCCGGCGGAACAGATCCGGCCGGTTGGCTTCTCGGTGAGCTGAGCGGTGTGGAGGGGCGAGGCGCGCGCTACGTCAGTGAGCTCGTGGTGGTGTCCCCTTCCGGTGAGGAGTTTCGCGGCACGGGCACGCTCGAGGGGCGGATCGGTGGGGAGGCTCGCGGCACCGAGGGGTTCGGCTTCGATCCGATCTTCATCCCCAAGGGTCGAGATCAGACCGTTGCCGAGCTGGGCAACGAGTGGAAGCGGGACAACTCGCATCGCGCGAACGCCGCTCGCGAATTGCTCGCTGCCCTACGCGAGCCCCGCTAGGTCTTCGACCCCCCGCTGTTCGGCACGGCGGGCGCGCCACCAGTTGATCTCCGCTCCGAGAACGATCACGTTCGACATCACGTAGAGCCAGACGAGGAGGATCGCCGGAGCGCCGAACGCGCGCAGGGCCGGGTTCAAATCGGCGTAGCGTTGGTACAGCGGTAGCACCTGGAACGTCGCCTCGAGCAAGATGGTGGCGAAGATCGAGCCCGGCAGGACTTCGCGCAGGGTCAGGTCCTCGTTCGTCAGGAAGTAGTAACAGGACACGAGGAAGACGAGCACGCCGAGGAGCGACACGCCGATCGACAGCGCGTAGGCGACCGCAGCATTCGAGATGAAGCCCGCGGCGTACTCCTGCAGCGCAGCAACGCCCAACGAGCCTGCCAGCAGGGCGACGAAGAGCGTCACGAGCGAGCCGCCCATCAGCAGGAAGGCCCGCGCCTTTCCGTGCAGGAACGACCGGTTGGGCCGGCCGTAGACGATGTTGAACGCTGACTCGAGCACGCTGAAGAGCGAGAGCGACGTCCACAGGAGTGCGAGGCCACCGATGATCCCGAGGGTCGCCGCGTTGTCCTGCACGCTGTGGACGAGGTCGATGATGCGGTCGATTGGCGTGCCGGGCAGGGTCTTCTTGACCTCCCGGACGAGGAAGGACGACTCGTCGGCCCTTCCGGTCAATCCCAGCAAGGAGAGAGACAGGAAGGTCAGCGGGACGAAGGAGAGCAGCGCGAAGTAGGCGATCATCGCGGCCAGATGCGGGCCGCGGTCGGCGAAGAACTTCCCGAGGATGTCCCTTCGGCGGACTCGCATCCTGCGGGAGTATCCCTATGCTTCACCGAACATGGACGCCCAGCAGGCACTCGCCGACCTGACGGAGATCTCCTCTCAGATCGAGGCCGCCGTGGTCTTCGACGACCAGGGCAAGGTCGCAGGGTCGACGCTCGCCGACAGCGGTTCCGCAAACGGGCTCGCGAAGTCGGCAGGCGAGCTGCTCGCCGCCGCCGAGGAAGTCAAGACCGGGGACAGCGCGCTCACTCAGCTCGAGGTGTCCACGGGAGAGGGCAGCGTGTTCGTCGTGCGTGACGGCAAGACTTGTATCGCGGCCACAACTGGCGGCAATCCGACGGCCGGGCTCGTCTTCTACGACCTGAAGTCCGCGCTGCGAAGCGTGAAGAAGCCCGCACCAAAGCGTGCGCCGGCCAAGAAGACCGCGAAAGCCGCGAAGAAGAAGACCGCCGCTGCGTCGGCCAAGAAGACCGCTGCACGCAAGCCGGCGACGAGGAAGAAGCCGGATGCGTCGTAGCATCGCTGCAGCGCTCGGCGTCGCCGGAGGCATGCTCGCCGGCGCAGCGTTCATCCGGCGACAGGGCGCCAGTCGAGAGCGCGCCGATCTCTACTTCGAAGACGGGTCGATGCTGTCGCTCACGAACGGCTCACCCGGTGCCGACAGGCTGCTGCCCCTCGCGCGAGAAGTCATACGGAACGCCAGAACTCGTTGAACGACGACGAGCTGAAGCTCGCCATCCGCGAGCACGCCTATCTCGAGGGCGACTTCCTTCTCCGTTCGGGGAAGCGCTCGAAGTACTACCTCGACAAGTATCGCTTCGAGACGCGGCCCGACATCCTCGCCGCCGTGGGTGAGCGGATCGCCCGGGGTGTCGCAGAGTTCGAGCCGGAGGCGACCCGTCTTGCCGGGCCCGAGCTCGGCGCCGTTCCACTTGCAGCAGCGGGCTCGCTCGCCTCGGGTCTGCCGTTTCTGATCGTGCGCAAGGCCGCCAAGGACTACGGCACGTCGAATCGGCTCGAAGGCGCGTACGAGCACGGGGAAACCGTTTGCCTCGTCGAGGACGTCGTCACGTCCGGCGGGGCACTCCTGGAGGCCGTGGAGGCGCTCCGGGACGCCGGTCTGACGGTGCGAACGGCCGTCTGTGTCGTCGATCGAGAGGAGGGCGGAGCCGACGCGCTGGCACGCCAAGCGGTGCGCCTCCGACCCATTTTCAGGGCGAGCGAGGTTCTCGAAGCGTCGAAAAGACCCGCAAAACCGCATGGTTGAGCCAGTCCGACGCGGCTGTTAGGGTCCTTTCCCGTGGACCCGACCGTCGACAGGAGGAGTGGGACTTGACGAAACAGGAGTTCGTTAACGAGGTCGCGAGGCGCGCCGACCTCTCGAGTCGCGATGCGTCGAAGGCCGTAGACGCCTTCCTCGAGTCGATCACAGACACGCTTAAGGGCGGCGGCGAGGTGGCCTTCACGGGCTTCGGGAAGTTCACGACCCAGCACCGCAAGGAACGTCAGGGCGTGAATCCCCGCAATCCGACGCAGAAGGTGACTATCCCGGCAGCCACGGTGCCGAAGTTCTCCGCGGGGAGTCAGCTCAAGGCAGCCGTCAAGGGCGGCGGCACCTAACTCAAGCCCTTTCTCCAAGAACCGCGAAGGCCGCGCACCCGCGGCCTTCGCCGTCTTTGGAGGGCAGTACTCTCAGCAGCGTGGCCGCCGTCGCGACGACGAACTTCGCCGACCGCCTCGCCGAGGCGGTCGAGCGCAAGCGCTCGCAGCTCGTCGTCGGTCTCGATCCGCGGCCCGATCTCCTCCCGGTCGAACTGAAGGGCGATGCCCATCTCGGCCGTGAACAGGCCGCAGACGCGTGCGGGCGTTTCTGTCGTGGGCTCGTGGATGCGGTTGCGCCGTACGTCGTCGCCGTCAAGCCTCAGGTCGCCTTCTTCGAGGCACTCGGGCCCGATGGGCTGCGTGCGCTCGAGGACGTCTGCGCCTACTCGCGATCGGCAGGCCTGCAGGTGATCGCGGACGCGAAGCGCGGAGACATCGGCTCGACCGCGCGCGCGTACGCCGCCGCGTTTCTCGAATCGGCGAACGGCAACGCGGCGCTCGCGGACGCGCTGACGGTCAACCCTTACCTCGGCCGCGATTCGCTCGATCCCTATCTCGCCGTCTGTCGTCGCGACGGTGCCGGAATCTTCTGCGTCGTCAAGACGTCGAACGCGGGCGGCGGGGAGGTGCAGGATCTGGTCTTGTCAGACGGCCGTCCCGTGTGGCACCAGGTTGCCGAGCTCGTCGCGGAGTGGGGCGCCGACCTGGTCGGAGAACACGGGCTTTCCTCCGTGGGCGCCGTCATCGGCGCAACACACCCGCGGGCCGTCGGTGAGGCGCGCCGACTGCTGCCGCGTGCCATCCTGCTGCTGCCCGGCGTGGGCGCTCAGGGCGCCACACCGGCCGACGTCGCCCGCGCGTTCACGAGCGGGCCGGCGAGTGCGCTGGTGAACGTCTCGCGCGACGTCATCTACGCGTTCCGCGTTTCCGGGATGGACTGGCGGACCGCGGCCGCGGCCGAGGCCTCGAAGTACGCCCGCGAAGTGTGGGCCGTGTCCGGCTGGTAACGGGGGCCGATGGATCCGCGCAGACGCCAGGAGCTGACGCGGTACGGCGCACCGGCTGCGTTCCTCGCCGCCGTCACGATCGGGGCGATCCTGGTCAAGGCGGGCCTGAACGGCAACTCCTCCACGACGGTGCCCACGCTTTCGAGCTCAGCCCGGACTACTACTGCAGCGACGACCACGACGAAGCTCGTCCTCACGACGCCGCAGGGCTCGACGACCGGGTCGACTACGACCGAGACCACGACTCCGGGCGCCGAGTACTACGCGGTCCAGAGCGGCGACACGCTCGGCTCCATCGCCCAGAAGTACAACACCACGGTGGACGAGCTGATGACGCTGAATCCCGGCGTCGATCCCACGGCCCTGACGGTGGGGCAAAAGATCCGCGTCAAGTAGCCTTACCGTTCGTGTTCCTGCGCATCAGCGCCGTCGCCGTCGCGGCGCTTGCCTTCACTGCTGCTGCGCACGCAGCTGCGCCCACGGTGTCGGCGCGCGCGTTCATCGTCGAGAATCCCGCAACGGGTGAAATTCTCGCGCAGCACGGTGCCTGGTCGCGCGTCCCGATTGCCAGCATCACGAAGCTGATGACAGTGCTCGTCACGCTCGAGCATGCGAAATGGAACGACGTCGTGCTCGTCCGCTCGGACGCGGCGGCGGTAGGTGAATCGACGGTGCACCTGCGTGAGGGTGAGCGCATCACTGTCGGCGACCTGGTCAGGGCAGCCCTGATCCAGAGCGCCAACGACGCGGCCGTGGCACTCGCCGACCACGTTGGCCGCGGAAATCGCGCCGCGTTCGTGGCCATGATGAACGCGAAGGCCCAGGAGCTCGGGCTCGAGCGAACGCACTTCGTCCGCCCTGACGGTCTGGACGTGCGCGGGCACTACTCAACCGCGTGGGACGTCACCAAGCTTGCAGAGGCGGCGATGCGGGTGCGCGCGATCCGCTCGGTCGTGCGTCTTAGGACCGACACGATCGCGGGCAGGCGCCGCTTGCACACGTGGAACGACCTACTGGGCGTCTTCAAGGGCCTATACGGCGTGAAGACGGGACACACCGGAGCTGCGGGCTGGTGCGAAGTCGCAGCGGTGCGACGAAACGGTGTCACCCTTTACGCGACTGTGCTCGGCAGTCCTACCCGCTCACAACGCAATGCCGATCTGGCCTCGCTGCTGCGCTGGGGGATCTCCCGCTATCGGCCTGTGTGGGTGGTTCCGCGCGGGCGCGTCTACCTCCAGGCTGGGGTCGGCTACGGAAAGGACGCCGTTCCGATCGTGGCAGCGCGACAAGTTGCTCGCACTGTCCGGATCGACAAGCCGCTTGTCGAGCGTGTGATCGCCCCGAACGCCCTCGCGCTTCCCGTGGCGCGCGGGCAGCGGGTCGGCGAGCTGCGGATCTATTCCGGCCGCCGCCTCGTAGCGCGGCAGCCCCTCGTCGCTCAGCGCGCCGCAGCCAAGCCGTCGTTCGGCGGGCGCCTCGGGTTCTACGCGGGCAGGACTTTCAGCCACCTGGGAGACTGGTTCTCGTGATCGTGACGGTCACGCTCAACGCCGCAATCGACCGGACACTGACGGTGCCGAACTTCCAGCTCGGCCACAGACACCGGGCGAGTCAGGGGCTCACGCTCGCAGGCGGGAAGGGAATCAACGTCGCGCGCGCGCTCAAGCGGCTGGATGTTCCCGTGGTCGCGACCGGTTTGGCCGGCGGGCGAACAGGGACGCGCATCGTCGAGGAGCTGACGTCGGAGGCGATCCTGAACGACTTCGTTCGAATCGCAGACGAATCGCGGACGTCGAGCGCGGTGGTCGACCCGACGGCCGGGACCTACACGGAGATCAACGAGTGGGGGCCACATGTCGAGCCCGAGGAGCTGGCGATGCTGCTCGAGAAGATCAGCTACCTCGCGCGTGGCGCCGACATGGTCGTCTTCGCCGGCACCCTGCCGCGCGGAGTCGAAGATTCGTTCTACGCCGAGGCGATCCGTGATCTGAACCGGCGCAACGTCCCGGCGGTGCTCGACTCGGAAGGACCGCCGCTTCGGCTCGGCGTCGAGGCGGAAGCATTCCTCGTGACGCCCAATCAGCGAGAGGCGGAAGGGCTCGTCGGGCAGGAGTTCGGCGACGACGAGGACTACACCATGGCCCTCGACCGGATCGCGGACATGGGCGCACGGAACGTCCTCATCACCTCCGACACGCGTAGCTTCGGCCTCTTCCGTGCGGACCGAAAGCGGACGCTGTTCCGCGCCGAAGCGCCGCAGGTAGAGCCGGTCTCGGCCGTCGGCTCGGGAGACGTGCTCCTGGCGGCGTTCCTCGCCGCGCGGCTCGCGGAGAAGCCGCTCGAAGAGTCGCTGTGCGCAGCCGTTGCGGCCGGAGCCGCTTCCACGCTCGAAGTCGGAGCCGGCCGCTTTGAGCCGCGCGAGGCGTCGAAGCTGCAGGGCGCTGTCGACGTTCACGAGCTTGAGCCCGTGGCCGGCTGACGTCGGGGCGGGGTGCTAGCGTGACCCGATGGGAGTCGAGCTAGAGGCAGGCCAGGTCGAGCGGTTGCTGGAGCTCGACCGGAAGTTCGGGAAAGAAGGGCTGACGTTCGACGACGTCCTGCTCGTTCCGGCCGAGTCGCGAGTCCTCCCGAACGACGTCTCGACCGCGACGCGCCTGACCCGCAAGATCACGATCGCGATCCCGATCGTCTCCGCCGCGATGGACACCGTGACCGAGGCGCGCCTGGCGATCGCGCTTGCGCGTGAGGGAGGAATGGGGATCATGCACCGCAACCTTTCCATCGACGCGCAGGTCGCCGAGGTGGACAAGGTCAAGCGGTCCGAGTCGGGAATGATCGTCGAGCCGGTGACGTTGCCGGCGGGCGCACTCGTCTCGGACGCACTCGAGCTGATGGCGACCTACCACATTTCCGGCGTGCCGATCACCGACGAACGCGGCACCCTGCTCGGGATCCTGACGAACCGTGACCTGCGCTTCGCGCCGGACGCGTCGCAGCCGGTGTCCGCGCTGATGACGTCACGCGATCTCATCACGGCGCCCGAGGGAACGACTCTCGCCGAGGCGGAGGCGATCCTGCACCTACACAAGGTCGAGAAGCTTCCGGTCGTCGACGCCGAGGGACGCCTGACCGGGCTCATCACGGTGAAGGACATCCAGAAGCGGATCGCGTTCCCGAAGGCGACAAAGGACGAGCAGGGCCGCCTGCGTGTCGGTGCCGCAGTGGGCGTTGGCGCCGATGCGTGGGAGCGCGCCGGTGCGCTCGTCAACGCCGGTGTCGACGTTCTGGTCGTTGATACCGCACACGGGCACTCGGCCTCGGTGCCGGAGATGGTGCAAGGCATCAAGTCCGAGTTCGACGTCGAGGTCGTCGCGGGCAACATCGCAACGGCGGAGGCGACGGAGTCGTTGATCGATGCAGGCGCCGACGCCGTGAAGGTCGGCGTCGGACCGGGGAGCATTTGCACGACTCGCGTCGTCGCGGGCGTGGGCGTTCCGCAGATCACCGCCATCTACGACTGCGCCGCGGTGACGACCCGGCACGGTGTGCCGCTGATCGCGGACGGCGGCATGACCTCGTCCGGCGACATCGCGAAGGCGCTTGCGGCAGGGGCGGATTCCGTGATGGCAGGGTCGCTGCTCGCCGGCACCGACGAGAGCCCGGGTGACGTGGTGCTGCACCAGGGCGAGCGCTACAAGGAGTACCGCGGCATGGGCTCGCTCGGCGCGATGCGCGCGCGCGGCTCGTCGCGCGACCGCTACTTCCAGGGCGACGTCGAGGATGTCGAGAAGCTCGTCCCCGAGGGAATCGAAGGGCGCGTTCCATACAAAGGGCCGGTGGCGGCGATCCTCCATCAGCTCGTCGGCGGCGTCCGACAGGCAATGGGTTACTGCGGGGCGGCGACGATCGACGACATGAAGGACGCGCAGTTCGTGACGATCACGGCGGCAGGTCTACGCGAGAGCCATCCGCATGACGTGACGATCACGAAGGAGGCGCCGAACTATCGCCGCTGAAGTCCTGCCGCTGCCCGAGCGTCCGGCCGAGGAGCGGCCCGTGCTCGTGGTCGACCTGGGCGGCCAGTACGCGCAGCTGATCGCCCGTCGAGTGCGCGAGGCTCGTGTCTACTCCGAGCTCGTCCCGCACACGATCACCGCGCAACAGGTGCTGGCCCGTCAACCGCACGCCCTCATCCTGTCGGGCGGACCTGCGTCGGTGTACGCCGAGGGCGCTCCGCATATCGACCCTGAAGTGTTGAAGCTCGGCATTCCGACGCTCGGGATCTGTTACGGGATGCAACTCATGGCGCTGGAGCTCGGCGGCTCAGTCGAGCGCACCGGTGCCTCGGAGTTCGGCAAGACCGAATTGGTGGCGCCGAGCGGCCAGCTGTTCGAAGGCCTCGCGAGCGAACAGACGGTGTGGATGAGCCACAGGGACTCCGTGACGGCGCCCCCGGAAGGCGCCGTGGTCGTAGCGGGATCGGCGTCGACCCCGGTCGCAGCCTTCGAGGCGCCTGCGCGTGGGCTCTATGGCGTTCAGTTCCACCCTGAGGTGGTGCACACGACGCAGGGGCAGGAGGTGCTGAAGAACTTCCTCTTCCGAGTCGCGGGAGCACCGCCGGCGTGGACGCCTGCAGCCGTGATCGAGGAACAGGTCGAGCGCATCCGCGCCCAGGTCGGACGCGAGCGCGTGCTGTGCGCCTTGAGCGGCGGTGTCGACTCCGCCGTCGCAGCCCTTCTCGTGCACAAGGCGGTCGGTGATCAGCTGACGTGTGTCTTCGTCGACCACGGACTGTTGCGCGAGAACGAGGCGGAGCAGGTCGTCGAGACCTTCGGCGGTCACTTTCACGTCCCACTCGTGCACGTGCAGGCGCAGGAGCGTTTCCTCTCGCGTCTCGAGGGCATCGACGATCCGGAGGAGAAGCGCAAGATCGTCGGCGAGGAGTTCATCCGTGTCTTCGAAGAAGAGGCGGGCTCACTCGGAGACGTTCGCTTCCTCGTGCAGGGCACGCTGTACTCCGACGTGATCGAGTCGGGCGGCGAGGACGGAGTCGCTGCAGTCATCAAGTCGCATCACAACGTCGGCGGCCTGCCTGCCGACATGCGGATGGAGCTGGTCGAGCCGTTGCGCCTGCTCTTTAAGGACGAGGTGCGCCGCGTCGGGGAGGAGCTCGGCATGCCGGAACGGATGGTGTGGCGCCAACCGTTCCCGGGGCCTGGTCTCGCAATCCGGATCATCGGCGAGGTGACGCCGGAGCGGCTCGAGATCCTCCGCTTCGCGGACGCGATCCTGCAGGAAGAGATCCGGCGTGCCGGCCTCTATCGCGAGCTGTGGCAGTCGTTCGCCGTCCTGCCCGCAATCCGTTCGGTGGGCGTGCAGGGAGACGAGCGCACCTATGCGTATCCGATCGTGATCCGCGCGGTGACGTCGGAAGACGCAATGACCGCAGACTGGGCGCGTCTTCCCTACGACGTGCTAGAGACGATCTCGAGCAGGATCATCAACGAGATCCCGGGCGTCAACCGAGTCGCCCTCGACCTGAGCTCGAAGCCGCCCGCCACGATCGAGTGGGAGTAGCAGGTCGGTCGTCGCCATGTTGCGGGCATTCAGTCGCACTCGTCCTTAGCGCCACGCTGTAACCGTGTAGCTCTCAGTGGGGCCAGAACGGACGCGCCTGGAACCGGCTCTTTCTTAAGGTCTGACCCGAAGACAGCGGCCGAAGCGGACGCCTGTGGAAAACGCCGTTCCGCATCTGTTCGTGCCGACCTGGGGCCAACTCTGCATCTAGCGCATCTGCAGCTAGCGCACTGTGAAGCCCTGTGAGTCGTCAGGCTCCTCTTCCTCGACCTCCACGGACTCGACCTGCGCGCCGCGCGGGCCCTCGCGGCTGAACGCCACCAACCGCTCGACGGCATCCGCTTCGCCCTGGTACACCGCCTCCACGGCGCCATCGGCGCGGTTCATGACCCACCCCTCGACACCGTGTCGCCGCGCGAGGCGTAGCGTCGAGTCGCGGAAGAACACGCCCTGCACCCGGCCGCGAATGACGACTCGCCTCCTGATCACGCGGCATATTCTTGCTGCATCGAGTTCAAGGACATCCTCAAACGGCGCCGCATGGTCCGCGCGTACGAGCCGACCCCGATTCCACGCGAGTCGCTCGACCGCATCGTCGGCACCGTGCGGCGTGCGCCGAGCGCAGGATTCAGCCAGGGTCAGCGTCTCGTAGTCGTCACCGAGCCCGACCGCCGGCGTGCATTCGCAGATGCTGTCGCCGAGGAACAGTACGTCGACCAGGGGTTCGCACCATGGATCAGCGGTGCGCAGGCTCTCGTCGTCGTCTGCACCCGCGAAGAGGACTACCACGAGCGCTACCGGCAGCCGGACAAGCTCGACGAAGGCGAGGAAATCGAGTGGCCGGTCCCGTACTGGCACGCCGACGCCGGCGCGGCGGGGATGCTGATCCTGCTTGCGGCGATCGACGAGGGGCTCGCAGCAGGCGTCTTCGGCATCCCTGCGGACAGGATGGAGCGGGTTCGGGAGCTGCTCGGCTTGCCGGACGACGTCGCGATCGTCGAGGTGATCACACTCGGCGCCGGAGCCGAGGACGCTGCGTCCGACAAGCTGTCGAGTCGCGGCACCCGTCCGCGGCGTCCGCTCGAGGAGCTCGTTCGCTGGGAGCGGTTCTAGGGAGTCCGGAGCTTCGACACCAGCTGCTGCTGGTGGTAGCCGGGATTCTCTCCCGCGGCATTGAACGTCGCCACCGAGGCGGTGTAGGTGAAATCGCCGCGGGAGTCGATGCCGAAGTAGTCCCCGATGAAGCTCGCCGGGCTGCAGATGCAGTCGAATCGTGGCGACGAGAGCTGCGGGTCCCAGGTGTGCTCTGAAAGCCGGATGTTGTGTCGGATCGGCCCGAGCTTCGGCCGGTAGAACTGCACCGCTGTGTTGATGCAGTAGTTCGCCTCGCCGAAGGGAAGCCGAGGATCGAAGAGCAGTCCGGCGATCGTCGCCTCCATCGTGTCGCGCGCCGGGCAGGCGAGGCGGCGGTCGTAGAAGGCGACCGCGACGGTTCCGTTCGGGGCTACCGCGAGGTTGGGCTGGAGAGCATCGCCTGTGCCTGCGGCGTCGTTGATCTGCCGGGGGCGTCCCCAGTGGCGGCCGCCGTCGAAGGAAGCGCGGAGGAAGAGCCTCGTGCCGCTGGGGTTCGACTGCTCGTACGCCGCGTACAGCGGATAGAAGCGGCCGACCTTACGCGGACCGACGACGAATGCCTCGCCGAACGCGGCGCGGAAGGTCGTGTTCCGATAACCGTTCACGTTGTGACGCACGATCACGCGGCGCCGCGCCCACGTTCTGCTTCCGTCGCGCGAAGACGTGAACGACATCGTGAACGGCTCGTTCCCGCTGCTGAAGCTCGACGTGGCAAGCCAGACGGTTCCATCGGGCGCAACGCGCGGCAGTGAGCCGTTGTCGCCGACACGTCGAGCCTGTGGAAGGACGAGCCGCGGTCGCGACCAGTTCGTATGCGTCCCGCTCGCGCGTGCGTCCGCGTACGAGAGGTAGATGCGGAGCCCGGTGTCGTCGTTGCCGATCGCCCAGGAGACGTAGACGCGGCCGAAGTGGCGACTGCGGCGATTCGTGTCGATCGCCAGCCACTGCTTGTCGAAGACCTCGTTCCCGTTGAACGGCGTCCGCTCGATCAGGTCGAACCGGCCACCGTGGTTCGTGTTCCACGCCGAAGCCGTAGCGGCGCCCTTGGCCCGGACCGCAACTCCGAGGACGGAGCGTGGCAGTGTCGGGTTGACGTCCGGAGCAAGGAAGAAGTGCTGGCCGCTCGGGATGTACGAGAACATGTACGGGAACACGACCGCGTAGAAGTTCCCCCATGGGTCGAACGCGCCGACGGGATCAGAGTTGTCCGTCCACCCTTCGTAGCCCGGGATGTGACCCTGTTGCGGCCAAGTTGCGCCGCCGTCGAACGATTCGAAGAAGCCCGTCAGGTGGTTGTACCCCTCGGCGTTCACGATCCACTTGCTCACCCCGATCAGGTGGCGGGCGTTCGTCGGGTCGACGTGCAGATCCGATTCGGAGAAGTCCTTGGCGCGAGTCGGCGGGTTCGCGACGTCCTGCGTCGGATACGGGCCGATGTCCTCAACTGTCGATGCAGCACCGTTGCAGAGCGTGGAACCGCCGTCCGGGTAACCCTGCGACGGAGTCAAGCTGCCCAGATAGACGACCTCCGGCGTGTAGCAGCTCACACGCTGCGTCGTTGCCGCCACCGCCGTCACTCCACGCTCGGCGTAGCTGGCCGCGAAGCTCGCATTCGATTGCAGGCCCTGCGGCGGCGCGGCGGCTGCCGTTGGAGCGCCCACCACCGCGCAGGCCGCAACGAGCGCGGCGGTGCGTCCTCTCACCCGCATGAGCATAGTGACGACGTGGAGGCGGAAAGGTTCGTAGCGCAACTGGCGGCCGCGCGCATCGGCATGACGTTCAACTTCTACCGTGACGGACCTGACGCCGAGATCCGGCGCCGTCGTCTGCAGGCCCATCTGGAAGAACACACCACCGGGTCTTTGCTGCTCGTCGGCGAAGCTCCCGGCTATCGAGGCGCCCGCGTCTCGGGCCTGACGTTCACCTCCGAGCGACAGCTCACCGGCAGCGGTCCGGCCGAGGCGACGGCGACCGTCGTCCAGCGCGTCCTCGCCGAGCTCGAGCTCGACGCGCTCTGCTGGAACGTCGTGCCCACCCATCCCGGAACGGAGACGTCGAACCGACGCCCGACCCGGCTCGAGGTTGACGCCTCGCGGCCGTTCCTCGAGGAGCTCGCCGAGAACCGCCGTCTCGTCGCCGTCGGCAGGCTCGCGGCCAGAGTCACCGGCGGGCCCTACATCCGGCATCCGTCCCATGGCGGAGCGGCCGAATTCCGGGCTGGGCTGCTACAGTTTTGCGCCGGCGGACGCCCTAGTCCGCCTTTTCCGTGAGATGAAGACCTACACCGCCAAACCTGGAGAAATCGCGCGCCACTGGTACGTCGTGGACGCCGACGGGCAGACGCTCGGCCGGCTCGCGACCCGCATCGCGGACACGCTCCGTGGCAAGGGAAAGCCGCAGTACACGCCGCACGTCGACACCGGTGATTTCGTGATCGTCGTCAATGCGGAGAAGATCCAGGTCACCGGGAACAAGCTCGACCAGAAGCGCTACTACCGCCACTCAGGGTATCCGGGCGGGCTCCGGAGCAGGACGCTCCGCGAGCAGCTCTCGCGCCGGCCCGAGGAGGTACTGCGCAAGGCGGTCAAGGGAATGCTTCCGAGGAATCGGCTGGCGCGCCAGCAGATCACCAAGCTCAAGATCTATGCAGGCCCCGAGCATCCGCACGGGCCGCAGGCGCCACAGCCGCTCCAGTGGGAGGACTCATGAGCCAGATTGCGCAATACCGTGGAACGGGCAAGCGGAAGACCTCCGTCGCCCGCGTCATTCTCCGGCCCGGCGACGGCGTCACTTGGTTCAACGGCCGCACGATCGAGGACTACTTCCCGCGCCAGGCCCACCGTACGTCTGCGCTCGCGCCGCTCCAGATTGCAGGAGCCGAAGGGACCTACGACATCCGGGTGCGCGTGCACGGCGGGGGTCCGAGCGGACAGGCAGGCGCCGTTCGCCACGGAATCGCCCGCGCCCTCGTCGAGGCAGACCCCGAGCTGCGCATTCCGCTCAAACGGGCCGGCTTCCTGACGCGCGACGCTCGAATCGTCGAGCGCAAGAAGGCGGGCCTCCACAAGGCGCGCAAGGCGCCGCAGTTCAGCAAGCGGTAGGTGGCGCGGAGATACTTCGGCACGGACGGAGTCCGTGGCGTCGTCGGCAAGGAGCTAACCGTTGATCTCGTCGAGCGGCTCGGCCGTGCCGCGACGGCCTGGTCCGGACGTGGCCGCATCTTCGTCGGGCGCGACACACGCGCATCCGGTCCTGCGCTCGAAGACGCCCTGGCGCGGGGCATAGCGTCGGCCGGGGGGAACGCCGTCGTCGCGGGCGTCCTGCCGACACCCGCCGTCGCCCTCCTGACGCTCGACCTCGGCTGCGTCATCACTGCGTCACACAACCCGCCCGAATACAACGGCGTCAAGTTTTTTGACCGCGACGGCCAGAAGCTGTCGGACACGCAAGAGGAAGAGATCGAAGCTCTGCTCGACGAGCCTCCGACCGGAGGCGGTCAGATCGACGAGGTCGGCGTCGCGACGGACAGTTACCTCGAGCACGTCGTCGAGCGCTTCGCCACCGACCTCACCGGGCTGAAGATCGGCGTCGACTGCGCGAATGGCGCGTACTCCGGACTTGCACCGCAGGCGTTCACGCAGCTGGGCGCAGCCGTCACCGCAATCGGGAACGAGCCCGATGGCATGAACATCAACGTCGGCTGTGGCGCGACCGATCTACGAGCGCTCCAGCGAACCGTCACCGAGCTCGGTCTTGACCTGGGCGTGGCGTTCGACGGTGACGGCGACCGCATGCTCGCGGTGGACGGCAACGGCGACGTCGTCGACGGCGACCAGATCGTCGGAGTGCTGGCTCTCGACCGGGGCGTCGAGCTCGTCGCCGTGACCGTGATGGCGAACATGGGGCTCCGCCGGTTGATGGCCGAGAACGGCATCCGCGTCGTCACCACCGACGTCGGCGACCGTTATGTCCTCGAGGCTCTGCGCCGTGAAGGCGGCATTCTCGGCGGCGAGCAGTCCGGCCACCTGATCTGGCTCGACGGCCACGTCACCGGCGACGGGCTCGTTGCGGCGCTCCTGCTCTGCGCCGCGCTGCACGGTCGTACGCTCGCCGAGCTCACGAGTGTTCTGACCCGATTTCCGCAGACGAAGGAGAACGTCGCCGTCGCGAATCGGCAGCTCACTCCTGCGATCGAGGAGGAGGTCGCGCGGGTGAACGCAGAGCTCGGCGACCGAGGCCGCGTCCTCGTGCGCCCGTCGGGCACAGAGCCAGTCATTCGCGTTCTGGCAGAGGCCGAGACCGCTCAGGAAGCCAAAAACCTCTGTGGTAGGATCGCGGCTCTCGTGCGACGAGAGCTCGGCTGACCGTCTCGACGAAGGGGTGGATCGCTCAGCCGGGCTTTTGGCGTTTTCGAGGCGTCGTTTTCGGAAAAAACCGCGAATCTGCAGCGTTTCACCGGCCGTGAGGTCACGGGGCGGCAATCGAGAGGAGCTTCGGTGTGCGGGATCATCGGATACGTCGGTAGCCGTCCTGCAAAGGACCTTCTGCTTCAGGGGCTGCAACGGCTCGAGTACCGCGGCTACGACTCCGCCGGCATCGCGCTTCGAGAGGACGAAGGGCTCGAGTACGTCCGCGCGGTCGGCAATCTTCAGTTTCTGAAGGACGCCGCCGGCCCGAACGGTTCGAAGTCCAACCACGGTCTCGGGCACACGCGCTGGGCCACGCACGGCGCGGTGAACGAGCTGAATGCGCATCCGTTGACGGGGTGCGACGACGGTCGCCTTGCGATCGTGCTCAACGGCATCGTCGAGAACTATCGCGAGTTGAAGGCGTCCCTCGAGGCCGAGGGACATGCATTCAGCTCCGAGACCGACGCCGAGGTGGTCGTCCACCTGATCGAGCGCAACTACGAGGGCGATCTGACCGAAGCGGTCCGAGCTGCCTATCGCGAGCTCGAAGGTCACTACGCGTTCGTCGTGATCCACAACGACCATCCCGATCTGCTCGTCGGCGCACGCCGGCAGTGCCCGCTCGTTGTCGGGGTCGGTGACGGCGAGATGTTCCTCGCTTCCGCGGTCGCCGCGTTCCTCGGCGAGACCCGCCGCGTGCAGTTGATCGACGAGGGCGAGGTCGTCGCGATCACGCCGGAGGGCGCACGCTTCTTCGACGACCAAGGCGAGGTCGAGCACAAGGACGTCGAGCCCATCGACTGGGACGACGAGGTCGCCGAGAAGGGCGGCTACGAGACCTTCATGCTGAAGGAGATCTACGAGCAGCCGGAAGCGGTGAGGGAGACGATCGGCGACCGCGCCCGCCGCGGCAAGCTCGTCCTAGAGGGAATCGGCCTGAACGAGCTCGAGATCCAGAATCTTCGCCGGATCGTGATCGTCGCGTGCGGCACCGCCTATCACGCAGGCGTGGTGGGTCGCTACATCATCGAGGAATGGGCACGCGTTCCTGTCGAGCCTGACATCGCAAGCGAATGGCGTTACCGAAATCCTGTTCTCTCGAAGGACACCCTCGTGATCGGTATCACTCAGTCCGGAGAGACCGCCGACACGATCGCGGCGATGCAACTCGCGCGCCAGCAGGGCGCACGCACGCTCGCGATCACGAACCAGCTCGGGACGCAGGTGACACGCGAGGTCGACGCCGTTCTGTACACGCGCGCCGGGCTCGAGATCGGCGTCGCGGCGACGAAGACCTTCACGGCGCAGGTCGCGCTGCTCTCGCTGATCGCGCTCAAGCTCGCGCAGGTGCGTCGCACGATGCCCGCAGAGGAGATCGAGTTCATCCTCGAGGCGCTCTACGACCTACCGCAGAAGATGGAGCAGTTCCTCGACGGCGACCATCCGATCGAGGAGATCGCCGAGCGTCACTACAACAAGCCGTTCTTCCTCTACCTCGGCCGTCACATCGGGCTGCCGGTCGCACTCGAGGGCGCCCTGAAGTTGAAGGAGATCTCCTACATCCCGACCGAGGGGTATTCCGCCGGCGAGATGAAGCACGGTCCGATCGCTCTGCTCGACTCCGAGACGCCGGTCGTCTGCATCGCGATCGACCAGAAGGTCGTGTACGACAAGGTCGTGTCGAACATCCAGGAGGTGCGGGCACGCGGTGCGCAGGTGATCGCGATCGCGACCGACGGCAACGAGGACATCCAGCACCATGCGGATGACGTCATCTACATCCCGCGCACACCGGCCTTTCTGCAGGCGGTGCTCGCCGTGCTCCCGCTGCAGTTGCTGGCTTACCGAATCGCGCGCCTACGCGGGCTGAACGTCGATCAGCCGCGCAACCTCGCGAAGACCGTCACAGTCGAGTAACTGACTAGGAGACTGCTGCGTCGCCGGGGCGCGGCTCGAGGACGCCACTGTCCGGCGGCCCGACGGGCAGTGGGCGCGGCGGCCGGAGATACAGGTATTCGTAAGCGAGCGCGGCGAGTGTTGCGCCGGCTAACGGGCCCGCGTACCAGACCCAAGCATCGGTCCAGTGCCGCGACAGGAGCTCGGGGCCGAAGGCGCGGGCGGGATTCATCGCGGCGCCGGTCAGCGGTCCGCCCATGAGGACGTCGATCGTGATCGTGAGCCCGATCCCGAGCCCTGCGATGGACTTGAACGAGCCGCCCGGATCTGCGGCTGTCGCGAAAATCACCCAGACGAGCAAGAAGGTGAGCACCATCTCGATCACAAGGCCCTGCCAGACCGTGATGCCGCTGCCGAGGCTGGGAGCACCAAGATTCGTCAGCCGGCGGGCGGTTTCCGGATAGAACCAGCGCAGCAGGGCGGCGGCGGCTGCGGCGGCCGCAAACTGCATGCTCCAGTACACGACCGCAAGCGAGGGAACGATTCGGCGCGTGACCAGGAAGCCGAAGGTCACCGCGGGATTGAAGTGCCCGCCGGAGATGTGTCCGACGGCGGAAACCATCACTCCGATCGCCAGGCCGTTCGCGAGGGCGACGGACACGAGGGTCAACAGGTTGTAGACGTCCAAAGCCTGTGCGTTGCCGAGTGCGGGGGCAAGAATCTTGGCGACCGTCAGGGCGGATCCGGCGCCGATGAAGACGAGGGTGAAAGTGCCGACGAACTCGGCAAACCCTCGCCGAAGGGGGTCGTGATCCATCGCGGGGAAAGTACGGGGGGAGTCGGACGACGTGCTTCAGGCGGCTCGTGCCGCGTCGACGCGGCCGGCTCGCACCGCGTCGAGTGCATCATCGAGGTCCGTGCAGACCGCGAACGTCGGGCCAAGCCCGGTCAGCTCGAGGATCTGATGGACCTGCGTGTGGTCGTGGTCCTGCAGCACGAGCGCGAACCCGAGCGAGGACTCGTCCGCCCGGTGGCGCGCGGCCAGCAGTGCGCTCAACGTCGTGGAGTCGATGAAGGTCGCGTCACGGAGGTCGACGACGATCCGCTGCTTTGCGTCCAGGAGCATCGACAGCTCGTTCCCTAGCCGCTCGGAGGAGTAGGCGTCGTGCTCCCCGACGAGGGCGACCACTGCGGCCGGTGATTCCCGGGGGGCCAGGGTGACAGAGATCGGCGCCATGAGTTTCAACTCGTCAACGCCGAGAGCGCAGAACCGGGTACGGGCGAGCTCAGTCGTCCAGCTCCCGCCGGAGGCGTTTCGTCTTCGAGCGCCGCCGCTTCTCGTCCAGCCGGCGCTGGCGGGCGGCCTCGGTCGGCTTCGTGGGCACGCGCCGCCGCTCCACCCGTAGGGCCTGTCGCAGCTGCTCGACGAGCCGTTCGAGAGCCAGTTCCCGATTTCGGAGCTGGCTCCGCTCATCCTGGGCAATCGAGCGGAGCACGGGGCCGGCGCGCCCGATCACTCGCCGCTTCTGGGTCTCCGTCAGCGCGTCCGAGGCCTCGACGTCGAAGACGGCTTCGACCCGTGTTTCCGACTTCTGCGCGTGCTGTCCCCCCGGCCCGCTCGAACGCGAGTAGCGGAACGCCACGTCTCCGCGCGGGAGAACGACCGAGCGGGTCACGCGAATAGACTCGCCGTCCATGGCTGCGATTCTCCTTGACATCGACGGCGTCTTCCACGTATCCGGGGATCCGATCGCCGGCGGAGCAGACGCAGTCCGCCGTTTGCGTGAGGCCGGGCACCGGCTCAGGTTTGTCACGAACAACACGACGCGGGCCCGTGCGACTCTCGCCGAGGAGCTCCGGGCGATGGGGATCCCGCTCGACGACGAGGAGCTCCAGACGACCCCGCGGGCCGCGGCTCACACCCTGGCCGGTCAGCGTGTGCTCGCGATGACGATGCACGCGATCGTCGGTGAGCTCGAGGGCGTCGAGCTCGTCGGCGAGGATGCGGAGGCCGTTCTGATCGGAGGCGCCGACGAGACACCCGAGACGAATCTCGTCTTCAGCTACATGAACCTCGCGCGCGCCTTTCACGAGCTCGAGGCGGGCGCGCAGCTGTACTCACTGCACAAGAACCGCTGGTGGCAGACGAAGCACGGTCCTTTGCTCGACGCCGGAGCGTTCGTCGCCGGGCTCGAGTACGCCGCCGACACCGAGGCGATCGTGTTGGGCAAACCGTCGCGGCAGTATTTCGAGGCGGCGTTGCAGGCGCTCGACGCGGAGGCGGGCATGACTTGGATGGTCGGGGACGACATCGAGGCCGACATCGGCGGCGCGCAAGGGCACGGGCTGAAGACCATCCTCGTCCGGACCGGAAAGTTCAGGCCGGACGAAGTGGAGGCGTCGCGGATCCGGCCCGACGGCATCATCTCGTCGATCGCGCAACTCCCCGAGTGGCTCGAGGAACACCTTTGAAAGTCGGCGTCGACCTGATCGAGATCGAGCGCGTGCGGCGCGCACTCGACCGCTATCCGCGTTTCCGCGAGCGTTGCTTCACCGAAGCGGAGCGTGCCTACTGCGACTCGCGGCCGAACCCGGCTCAAAGCTACGCCGGCAGGTTCGCCGGCAAGGAGGCGGTCGGCAAGGCGCTCGGCTTCGGCGTCGCGCGCGCATTCGCCTGGCGCGACATCGAGATCGCCGGTCGCCCGAAGCCATCGGTGCGTCTCAGCGGCCGCGTTGCCGGCTGGGCCGAACGAGTTGGTGCAGGCGCGATCGATTTGTCGATGACGCATTCCCGCGAGCTTGCGAACGCCGTCGCAGTGGTGGACGAGGAACGCTGATGTTCGAGCCGCTCTACACGGCGGACGAGATGCGCGCCGCCGAGCAGGGCCACGACGTGGACAGGATGATGGAACGGGCAGGCCGAGCCGTTGCCGACGCGGTCCTGCGTCTGTATCCGGACGCCGGCCACATCGGCGCAATCTGTGGCGAAGGTGCAAACGGCGGCGACGGCAGGATCGCGTTGCGGCTGCTGGCAGAAGCGGGCCGGAAGACGAGCGAGGGACTAGATGGTGGCGCCGACGTCGTCATCGACGCGTTGTTCGGAACCGGCTTCGAGGGCACACCGCGTCCGGAGGCGGCTGCGCTGATCGAGCAGGTCAACGCGCTCGAGGCGCCCGTCGTCGCAGTCGACGTCCCATCCGGCGTCGATGCTTCGACGGGAGAAGTCAACGGCGTCGCGGTCGACGCAGACGTCACGGTGACGATGCACGCGCGAAAGGTCGGGCTCGTCGTGGCACCGGGGCGCTTTCACGCAGGCGAGGTCGAGGTCGCGGACATCGGGCTCGACTACGCGGAAACCCGGCATCGCCTCGTCACGACCGAGATCCTGCAGCTTGTCCCGCTACGGCGCGAGGGCGATACGAAGTACACGGCCGGGTCGGTACTGGTGATCGGCGGTTCTCCCGGAATGACCGGTGCTCTCGTCCTCGCCGCCGAGGCCGCGTTTCGCGCGGACGCCGGGTATGTCGCCGTCGCCGTCCCGAAGGAGTCCATGCCGGTGGTCGAGACGCTCCTGGTGGAAGCGCTGAAAGCGCCCCGTGAGCGCGTGGACGAGCTGGCGGAGCGCGCCTCCGCTCTCGCAATCGGCCCGGGCCTCGGGCGTGGTGACGAAGAGCGTGCGCTCGTGCGCCGGTTGCTCGCCGAGTCGAAGCTGCCCGCCGCCGTCGACGCCGATGCGCTGTTCGAGCTCGAGCCTGCGGACTGGCCCGCACCGCGTGTGCTGACGCCGCATGCCGGTGAGCTCGCGCGTCTGATCGGTAAGGACTCGAGCTGGGTCGACGCGCATCGGCTCGCTGCGGTCGGCCGCGCGGTGGATCGATTCCACTGCGTGGTCCTGCTGAAGGGCGCCGACACTCTCGTTGGCGCGCCTGGGGAGGGCGTGCTCGTTTGTGACGCGCGGACAGCCGCGTTGGCCACTGCGGGAACCGGGGACGTGCTCACCGGCGTTCTCGCCTCGTTCCTGTCGAAGAAAATGGATGCGCGCGAGGCCGCGGCCGCCGCCGCTGTCGCCCACGGTCGCGCCGCCGCGCTGGCCCCTCACCAGGTCGGGCTGGTCGCGTCGGACGTCATCGAGTCGCTGCCCTTCGCGCTCGGCTGATGCATCGCTCGGAGATCACGATCAACCTCGGTGCGTTGCGACGCAACGTGCGAACGCTGCTGCGCGCCCTGGACGGAGCGCGTTTGTGGGCCGTCGTCAAAGCGGATGCGTATGGCCACGGCGCCGTCGACGTCGCAGGCGCAGCGCTCGGCGCTGGTGCGTCCGCGCTCTGCGTCGCCACGATCCCCGAAGGGCTTGCTTTGCGCCACGAATATCGGACGGAGCGCATCATCGTGCTCGGGCCGGCGGGATCGAACCGGGAGGTCGCGCAGGCGCGCGACGCCGGCCTCGAGCTGGCGATCTCGGACAGCGAGGTCCCCGAGGGCGTGCGAGTCCACCTGAAGCTCGACACCGGTATGGGCCGGTACGGCCTGTCCGAGCTGCCCTCGCCGGCGAACGAGGTGGTCGGCCTGATGACTCACCTCGCCACTGCGGACAGCGACGCGGTGTTCGCACGCAAGCAGATCGAACGATTCCGTGTGGCCACCGAGCAGTACAGCCACCTGGCGCGCCATGTCGCCAACAGCGCGGCGGTGTTGCGCTTGCCAGAGTCGCACTTCGACGCCGCGCGCTGCGGTGTCGCCATGTACGGCCTGTCGCCGTTCAACACCGATCCCGCCGAGGACAACCTCGAGCCGGTCCTGTCGTGGCATACGAGCCTGGCGCAGGTCAAGCTCCTCCAGCCGGGCCAGAGCACCGGGTACGGCAGACAATTCATCGCCCAGGCACCGACGTGGATCGGGATCGTCCCCGTCGGCTATGGGGACGGCTTCCGTCGTGATCTCACCGGCGCGGAGATCCGCGTCGCGGGCGAGCCGCGGCGGGTCGTCGGCACCGTGTCGATGGACTCGTTCGCAGTCGAGCTCGACCGGGAACTGCCCGTCGGTGCGCCCGTCGTCATCATCGGTCACGGCGTTCTCGCGGAGGCGCACGCACGGGTCGCCGGGACGATCAATTACGAGCTCACGTGCGGGGTCAAGACAGACGCGCTCCGAGCGAGGCGAACGGTCGTCGATGGCTGAGTCGAACATCGACGACGTTCGCGCACGCTTCGGCGCAACCGCCGAGCTCGTCGCCGAACATGCCGCACGCCAGATCGAGTCGGTACGGGAGCAGCTGCGCTCGTTCGTCGCGCCAGGTGGAGACGAGCGTGCGCTCGACAGCGGCACCGGCGCGGGAACGCTGGCGCTCGCGCTGGCGCCGCTCGTGCGAGAGGTCGTCGGCGTCGACATCGTGACGGAGCTGCTCGAGCGCGCTCGCAGAGAGGCGCCGGCGAACGTCTCGTTCGTCGAAGGCGACGCGACGAAGCTGCCGTTCGAATCGGGCTCTTTCGACCTGTCGTGCTCGCGGCGGACGCTGCATCACATCGCCCATCCCGAGCCGGCCATCGCCGAGCTTGTGCGGGTGACGGCACCGGGCGGCCGCATATTTGTCGACGATCAGATCGCACCGGTCGACCCGCTGGCGGCGTTCGAGCTCGATCGTTTCGAGCGCGTCCGCGACCCGTCGCACACCCGCGCGCTTCCGGACGTCGACTTCCGCCAGCTCTTCGAGGCCAACGGGCTTGTCCTGCTGCGGTCGCAATTCCAGACGCACTCACGGAAGCTCGGCTACTACCTGGATCTCGCAGGGTGCGAAGGAGCTGCTCGAGAACGAGCCGTGCAGCTCTCGCCGGGCGGGCCCGAGGAATACGTCGCCGAGAGCGCCTGGTATCTCCTGCGTAAACCGGCTTAAGGGCGATAACCCGAGCGGCCGGCGAGCCGCGCGACGAGCCCCGGCGCGAGCGCCTGGACGATCGCCGCCGTGCGATACCACCGCGGGACGAACGTCTCGTTCTTGTCGCGCGCAATGACCTTGAGCACGTGCCGGGCCACATGGTCGGGCTCGACGACGAGGCGTCGCAGGAGCGAGCTGCGCAGAGTCGTCGCCTGTGGAAACCCTTCGGTCTCGATGAAGCCCGGGTTGACGGTGTGCACGTGAATTCCCCGCGGGCGCAGCTCTGCTGCCGTCGCCCGGGAAAACGCGAGCTGTGCATGCTTCGACGCTGAATAGGGGCCCGCGGGCGCAAAGGCGACGGTTCCTGCGACCGAGACGATGTTCACGACGTCGGAGCGACCTGCCGCTTCGAGCCCGGGGAGGAGCGCACGCAGCATCCAGACTCCACCGAGATAGTTCACGCGCAAAACCTCCTCGAGGAGGTCAGGGTCGATCGCCGCGAATCCCGATCTGCCCGGCATGCCCGCGTTGTTCACGAGCAGCGGGATCTGCGGGTGCCGCTCCAATACAGCAGTAGCGACGCGTTCGACTTCCTCGCGCCGGCCAACGTCGCACAGCTCGTATTCGGCACCGAGCTCGGTGGAGAGAGCGCGGAGCCGTTCCTCGTTTCGCGCCAGCAGAACGAGTTGCCAGCCCTGCCCTGCGAGAGCGCGCGCGATCGCCTCGCCGATTCCGCGTGAGGCACCTGTGACGACCGCTACACGGTTTACCGGCAGACCCTCACGTGCCTTGTCGCGGAAAGCGTGCGCCCGCCGGCGTCCGTCGCGACCGCGCGCAGCGCGTGTCGTCCTGACGGCACATGTTGCGTCGACCACGAGCTGGTGAAGACGTCGGAGCCGCCCTTCCGGTCGACGTCGACCTGCTTGCCGTCGGCAAAGAAGCGCACCGCTGTGACCCGTTTCGTCGAGCTGGCAACCACCACGAGCCCGGTCGTCTTGGCGACGCACTCGTTCTCTGCAGGCGTTACCCACGTCAGCGCTGGCCCCAAGACACCGGTGATGCGCACGGGCTCGAACGCCGTGTTCGGCTGGATGTCGTCCCCAACCGAGTTGACGTTCTTCGACTCCTGATAGTCGGCGGCCGAGATGACCGCACGCGTCTTTCCTTGCCGGATCGCCGGAGCCTGCGCCGGCAGGGGGAAGATCGCGGTGCCCGAGGCAGCGTCGTAGAGAGCCGCACCGACGAGCACGCCGCGGTAGGCGAGCACGAGCGAGAGAGGGTCGACGCCCGCTCCCTTGTCGACCACCCGTGCCACGATCGTCGACCTGCCTGCGGCGACGCGCTTCGTGAGCACGCGGATTTTCGGCGGCCGCACGTCGTTGACCCACGAGCGCAGGACGTACGCACCGGGCAGTGAGCGATGCGTGAAGAGATCCGAGCCGGAATCGACGGCGACGTAGAAGCGCTGCACTTTCGGGAACGAAGCTCCTGCTGCGCCGATGTCGATGCCGAAGTCGTACGTCAGCTCGTTCACGCTCACCGGGGTCCCGGCGTACCCCTGCACGTCGCGCTCGTTCGGCGAGCCGAGGAACCACGGGTCGACGAGCCCCGTGGACGCCTGGACGGCCACACCGATGTTCGCGACAGGCTTGTCGATGCTCGTGACGTAGAGCGTCTCCGTTCCCGTCTCGGCCATCGTCGGTCCCACATAGTCGGGCGGCGGACCGAAGGGAGCGGCCGGACAGCAGTACGCCGAGACGCGGTTGGGACCGTTGACGGTCTCTCCCGCCTGCAACGTCACGAGCCGCATCGGTTGCAGGAGCCCGAGCTGTGGCCGGCCGACGAAGAACTCGTAGGGAATCTTGCGCGTTGCAGAGCCCCGGTGCAGCAGGATGAATCCGTAGGCCTCGCCGGGATTCGAATCCGCGCTTCCCCGTGCGACTGCGACCAGGTCGGCCTCGCCCCCAGGAGGGACGACGACCGCCGGAGGAACGTCGAGGGACGCGCCCGGTGAGACCGCCTGAGGCGAGAGCTCGACCTGCCATGTCCCAGCGCCGCCGCCGGCGTCGGTGATGCGAATGAGGAGTGCGCGGCTGTCGCTGCCGTGGGTGACGTTCAGGTCCTGGAACGACAGCGAGGACGGCTTGGTCAACACCGCCGGTTGCGTGGCGCGGGGCAGGTCGACGACCCCGCCGCCGCCGAGCGTGACGGGGGCCTCCTCCGTGCGCGCGGTGTTTCCCCACGCCGGGGCGGCTGTCGACACGAGTGCGGACTTCACCTGTTGCGGCGTCCAGGCGCGGTGGAGCTGCAGCAGGAGCGCTGCCGCCCCTGCCACGTGCGGAGAGGACATGCTCGTGCCGTCGAAGACCGCGAATGGGGAACCGCCGGTGAACTCGGGCAAGGTCGACGAGAGGATCTGGCCTCCCGGTGCGGAGACATCGGGCTTGAGCAGGTGCTCGAACGCGGTCGGCCCGCCGGAGGAGAAGCTCGTGATGACGCCGCTCCGCCCCGTTTGCACGCGCTCGATCGCGTTTCCGATCGTGACGCCCGCGGCGCCGCCCTGTGAGGCAAGATACGTGCGCAACTGGGCTCCGTCGAGGTCCGTGATCATCCCTGACGGCAGCGGTAGCTGGAGCGGGATCGCATCGGGGCCGCTTGCGCGGTTGTCGACGATGACGAGCGCGATCGCGCCTGCTCCCAATGCGCGCACGGCCTTCGAGTTGAACGTGCAGTGCCCGCGGGAAATCAGCGCGACGTCGCCGCTCAGCGAGCCCGGGCGTAGAAACGTCTGGGTCTCGTCGTTCGGGTCGCTCTCGGGGCCGCAGAGCCGGCGGTCGACCGGGGCGCCGTTCGTCCCCATGAGCGCGCCGACCTCGACGAGGCGGTGGGCGGCGAACGCATAGTCACCGGGGAAGAACGTCCCGCCCGCGCCTGCGATCGGAATGCGCTTGACAGCGGACGGAGCATTCCTCGCCGTCACGGACAGGGTCGGCGAGAAGACGTGCGAGTTCGAGACTGCCGCAACCGTGATCGCGTCGGGCGACGAGCCCGGCGAGCCGACGGAGCCGAACCCGAAGTCGTCGCGGTCGTTCCCAGCCGAGATGACCGGGACGACGCCTGCAGCGGTGACGTTGCGGATCACGTCGATCATCGCGTCGTTCGCGGGCTCGGTCTCGGCTCCGCCGCCCGAGAAGTTGATGACGTCCATGCCGTCACGCACTGCGAACTCGAACGCGGCCGCGATCTCCGGCGTGTTGGCCACGTGGCCGATCGGGGTCGGCACGTTGAAGACGCGGTAGTTCCCGATGTACGCGCGAGGCGCGACGCCCGAGAGGCCACACGTCGGCGGGTGGTCCGGGCCTCCGGCCGAGCACGTGCCTGAGTCGCCGGCTGCTATGCCCGCGACATGCGTTGCATGGAACGACGCGTCGCGGTCGATCGGCACCCGGCCGAGGCGCCCGGAGTGCGGCCCCGGGAACGCGCGCGCCACGATCACCTTCGGCGTCGTCCACTTCAGGCCGCCTTTGGGGAAGCCGGGCGGATACGAATAGCCGGCCGGGTTCAGGAACGGATTCGTGCTGTCGACGCCGTCGTCGACGATTCCGATCTTCATCCCATCGCCCTTCGCGCCGGTGAGCGTCTGCAACTCGGTCGCGCCGATCACCGACGGGCTCGCGTCCGTGGCGAGGTGATAAGGGACGCTCGGGTAGATCTTCCGGACGAAACCGAGGCGGGCCAGGGCCGGCAGCTTCGTCACCGGCAGCGAGATCGTGAGCCCGTCGAGCACCACCTGGAAGTGCCGGCCGATTCGCGCCTGCGGGATTGCTTTCAAGAGCCGCGCGGCAGCGGCTCGCTGGGCGGCATCCACGCGTGCTAGGTAGCGCCGTGAGCTCTCACCCGTGACGTCGAGTCTCCGCGCCGGTCGCAGGCCGGCGAGGCTCCGGCCGTAGGCGGCCGCGAGCGGCGGAAGGGGCAGGCCGACGATGACGCGGACGCGGCCGGACGCCTGGCCGCGCGGGATCGTGAGCGTGCCGGTCCGGAAGCGTGGCACGGTCAGGTCGCCGAAGGTGCGCTTCACGTGAACCAGCGAGGCGGCGGCCGGAAAGGCCGACACGAGCGCCGCTACTACGGCAAGAAGGCCTACGAAACGGCGCAAGGGACCGCAATGTAGCCCAAGGGATTTATGCTCGTGGTCGTGACCACAAGCTACGAAGGCAAACGGGGTTTGGTTCTCGGGGTGGCGAACAAGAGGTCGATCGCCTGGGCGATCGCGCGGCGGCTCGCGGACGCGGGCGCCGAGCTTGCCTTTACCTTCCAGGGCGAGCGCATCGAGAAGAGCGTGCGGGAGCTGGCGGATTCGGTGTCCAGCCCGCTTGTGACGGAGTGCGACGTGCGCTCGGACGAGGACGTCGTGCGCGTCTTTCGTGAGGTGGGCGAAGCCTTCGATGGTGGCCTTGATCTGCTCGTGCACTCGGTCGCCTTCGCCGCGGCCGAAGATCTCGAGGGCCGCTTCACGGACACACCCCGCGATCGCTTCTGGATGGCGCTCGACGTGAGCGCGTACTCCCTGGTCGCGTGTGCGCGTGCGGCGGAGCCGCTGATGGAGGCGCGCGGCGGCGGCTCGATCGTGACGATGACCTACCTCGGTGGCGAGCGTGCCGTCCCGCACTACAACGTCATGGGCGTCGCGAAGGCGACCCTCGATTCGTCGATGCGCTATCTCGCGTGGGATCTCGGCCAGAAGAACATCCGCGTGAACGCTATCTCGGCCGGCCCGGTGCGAACCCTTGCGGCTCGCTCGATCGCCGGCTTCCCGACGATGGAGGCGATCGTCGAGGAACGCTCACCGCTCCACCGTCACATCGACGCCGACGATGTCGGGGCTGCTGCGGCCTACCTGCTCTCGGACGATGCGAAGAACGTCACGGGGACGACGCTCTACGTGGACTCCGGTTACCACGCGATGGGAATGTAGAGGCCCTCAGCAGCTTCAGGCCGACCTTCCGCTTCTGTCCCGCCACTTCGTGCAGGCGAGGAATCTCGACCGCGACTAGATGCCAGCCCCGGCTTCGAAGCACAAGGCCCTCACGTCCGTCGACGGTGACGCGAGGCCGGAGTGCAGACGGGGCGAAGTCGAGTCGAAGCACGCCGCTCCCGTAGATCCAGAACGGCGCATGTGTCTCACTCATGTACCTGCCGGAGTCCTTTTTCGCGAACCAGCCTTGGCAGAAGACAGACCGTGAATGTGCGGGCTCGCTCCGCGTCGGCGCGATCCCGATGCCGCCGCGCTCGAAGATCCAGACCGGGCCTGCGGTGTGTTGCACGTTCCAGCCATGCCCGAGCAGGCCGCGTGCGGCGAACCAGCCCGTGCTCGGAACGGCGGGGTTGCGAATGAAGAGACCGCGGTGAAGAGCTATGGAGTCGATGCCGAGACGTCGCAACTCGCCGGTCAGGTCGCCGCTCCAGTCTCCGCAGTTGAGCCGCTCCAGGCGGTCGGCGATCTGCTTCGCGGGTTTCGGCGCAGTCGTCGAGTAGCCACCGGGCCGTTGTCGGTGCGCAGCCGTGTCGTACCAGAGGTACACGCTCCCGTAGTGCACGCCCGGATCGAAGACCGGTAGCTCGAGGAGGCGGCCTGCCGCCGACGGTGCGGCACCGGCCGGGTCGCCGGGAGCGGACCTCCCGTACACATGTACATGCAAGTCGACGAGCAGTAGCACGACGGCGAGCGCGGTAACGATGCTCCGCCGGGTTTGCGCGATTGCATACGCGAACAGTCCGGCGATGCAAAGGGCTCCGATCGGCAGCAGCCGCTCCGGCACGCGCGGAAAGCGGAACGGTGGAAGTGCATGCCAGAGCGCTGAGTAGATCGGCGTGTGCGTGCCGACCGCAAGCACGATCGGCACGACTGCTCCGAGTCCGAGAATCGCCGCGAGCGAATAGCGGCGTGCGCGGAGCAGGAGCACCAGCCCGATGACCGCGACGATCGGCGTGGCCCACCCGAGGAAGACGAACTGCTCGCTTCGTGAATGGTCGACGTGCCGCGAGACGAAGTCGCCGGTGCGAGCCGAGTAGAAGGAGATCTCCCCGAGCGTGCGGCCCCCGGCCTGGGTGGAATGCTTGATCAGCGTCTCCCGGACGAGAGCACCGGCGGCGATAGCAGCCACAGCGCCGCCGATGGCGCCGAGGACGAGTCGCCGGTCGCGTGTCCGGCAGAGTGCGTACGCGACGAAGAAGGGGATAGCGCCAAGCGCGAGATGCACCTGTCCCGAGAGCGGGATCGACGCCATCGCGCCGCCGGCGACGGCCAACCACCAGTTGCTTCCCCGTCGGGCTCGCTCGAAGGCCCAAAGAGAGACGGGAATCAGGATCGAGATCGGCCCGAGCAGGTGTCCGACGCTCTGCTCGACCCGGTACGGCGCAATCGCGAAGGCCAACCCTCCTGCGAGGGCGGGGCCACGCGGGAGGTCGAGCTCGCGGAGCCAGGCGCACGCCGCCAGCCCGGCGAGGACGTAGAAGAGGAGCTGGAGGACGTTCCAGCCGACGACGAGCCCGAGTGCTGCACCGAGTGGCCAGAAGAGGATCCCGTAGGGCCAGCCGGAGAAGTTCGGTTGCGGTTTTGCTTCGGGACGGAACGTGTACGGATCGCGCCACGGAGCGCGCCCGTGCTCGAGCTGGTGTCCGACGAGCCAGTAGTGGTAGAGCGTCTGCAGGTGATCCCCCGGCGACGCTTCGCCGTTTGCAGGTGCGCCTCCCGACAGGAACTGTGAACGTGCATTCTGGACAGCAGGCCAGGTCGCCGCGACGCCGGCCGCGAGGTAGAGCGCGGCGCCGAGAGCTACATAGCCTGCGCGGCGCGAAGCAGTTCGTCGAAGTCCGGCACCTCGGCCGTGTCGTAACGCCATGCGCCGCGGACCGTACCGTCCTCGCCGACGAGAAACGCCGTTCGATCCGCCACGCCGCGGTGCCCGCGGAACTCCCGCACCACGCCGAACGCCCGCATCGCCTCCTTGTTCCAGTCGGAGAGGAGAGGGAAGTTCAGGTCGAGCGCCTGTGCCCAGGCGATGTGGGTCCACTCGGAATCGCCGGAGACGCCGTACGGGCGCACCCCGGCCTGCTGGAGCTCCGGGCTCCTGTCACGCAGGAGCTCCATCTCGTTCGTTCAGGTCGAGGACCAGTCAAAGAGATAGAAGACGAAGAGTGCGGGGCCATCCGCGAGGAGATCCGCGATCGTCCGACTTTCGTTCGGAGCGGTCCAGACGGACGCAGCGGGAACCCTCTCGCCTACCTCCAACATCGTGGTGTCAGACTACTTCGCCGGCTGCAGGTCGGCCGCCACTTCCGTGGCGTCCGCGATTTCGCTCACTACCTCGACGATGTCACGGTTCGCGTTGAAGACGCGCAGCTGGCGATCGGCGCCGTTGCCGTTTCGGAGGATCTCCTCGATCGCCTCGAGCTCGCGGTCGGAGCCGAGCTCCCGAGCGTGCGGCTCGATCTCCTTGAGCGTGCGCCGGATCAGCTGCGCGACGGCGACGCGGTTACGGCGTCCGGTCGCAAGGTCCATGAGCGGTGCTTCGAGCCCGTAGCGACCGGCCAGCCACTTGTTCTCGGTGGTGAGGATGCGGTGGTACGACGGAATCTCCTCTCCGCGGTCGAAACGCTCGGAGAGGAGCTTCACGAGCGCCTGGCAGTACGCGACGATGGCGACGACGTGCTCGAGCCGGGTGACCGCGTCGCAGATCCTCACCTCGATCGTCCCGAGTCGCGGATGGAGGCGGATGTCCCACCAGATGTGGGTGTAGTCGGCGATGCAACCGGTCTTCTCGAGCTGGCCGACGACTTCTGCGTAGTCGGCGTAGCTCGTGAACCGTGGCGGCGGTCCCGAGCGCGGGAACGCGGCGAAGATCATCTGCCGGCTGGAACGCAGGCCGGTCGGCTCGCCCCGCCAGAACGGTGAGCTCGCCGACAGCGCCAGCAGCGGCGCGATGTGGGGGAGGAGCCCGTTGACGACCTGAATCGCCTTGTCGGGGTCGTCGACCGCGATGTGGATGTGCATGCCGAAGATGAGCTCGCGGCGCGCGACGTACTGCATCTGGTCGACGAGCGAGCGGTAGCGGTCGCGAGCGGTGATCCGCTGCCGCTCGAACAGGCTGAAGGGATGCGTTCCGGCCGAGCCGACGCGTAGGCCTTGGTCGCGGGCGACGCCGCAGACATAGCCGCGGATCTTGCGGAGCTGTTCCGCGACCTCGCCGGTGGTGTGGCACACGGGCGTCGCGATCTCGAGTACGGACTGCATCAGTTCGGCGTTGATCACCGGCTCGAGCTCGTGGCCTGCGACCGCTGCGAGCACGGTGTCGATGTGCTGCACGAGGTCGAACGTCTCGGCGTCGAGAAGCATGTACTCCTCCTCCACGCCCAGGGTGTACGGGTCGCTCTTGCCGAAGGCGTGGTCGAGCACACTCCCTCCGGGAGCGAAGCGCGACCCCTTTCCCGTGATGGACTCGGGGTAAATCTGTTGACCGTCCATACCGGAGTCTTACTACTCCGGGAGCAGCGCGTCAGCCTCGATCTCCACGACCCAGCGCGGGTCGAGGAACGCAGAGACGACGATCATCGTGCTCGCGGGGCGGACATCGCCGAAGATCTCACCGTGGGCGCGGCCGACTTCCGCGGAGTCCGCGGCGTCGAGCAGGAAGGTTCGCGTGCGCACGACGTGTTCCGGCGTGGCACCCGCCTCGGCGAGCGCGGCCACGATGATCTCCAGGCAGCGCTTGGCCTGGCCGTAGGCGTCGCCGGGCGGATCGCCCCCGTCCGGCATCACCGCGCAGGTTCCAGCGACGAAGACGTGACGGCCGTCCCGCACTGCGCGCGAGAAGCCGATCGTCGCCTCGTAGGGCGAGCCGGAGGAGACGAGGCGGCGAGCCACGCGTCTAGTATCGCCCGCCGGTGGAGGAAGCACTTCGGCAGATCGAGGGCTGGCCGGCGTCGTTCGCGGCTGCGGGCGTCGTCCGCGACGGTGACGTCGTCGCGAGCCGTGGCGCCCGTGACGAGGTGGTTCGCTGGGCCTCCGTGACGAAGCTCGTCACGACGCTCGCCGCGCTGGTCGCTGCGGAAGAGGGTGTCGTCGATCTCGACGAGCCGGCCGGGCCTGAAGGCTCGACAGTCCGGCATCTGCTCGCCCACGCATCGGGTCTTCCGTTCGAGCCGGGTGCCCCGGCAGGCCGGCCGGGGCAGCGGCGGGTCTACTCCAACGTGGGCTTCGAGACGCTCGCGGAGCACATTGCGGCGCGCGCGGAGATCCCGTTTGCCGAGTACCTGGTGGCCGGTGTCCTCGGCCCACTCGGGATGAAGGCGGAACTGCGTGGGTCTCCGGCCGCTGACCTGCACGGTTCGCTCGACGACCTCCTGACATTTGCCCGCGAGCTGCAACGGCCGACGCTGATCGCGCCGGAGACGCTGGAGGAGGCGACCACGGTGCAGTTCCCCGGGCTCGCCGGTGTCCTGCCGGACTTCGGCCGCTTCGACCCGAACGACTGGGGCCTCGGATTCGAGCTCCGCGACGGGAAGTCGCCGCACTGGACCGGAGCGCACACCTCGCCGCGCACGTTCGGCCATTTCGGCGGCAGCGGCACGTTCCTCTGGCTCGATCCGGAAGTGGGTCTCGGGCTCGGAGTGCTGACGAACCTCGACTTCGGCGACTGGTCGAAGGAGGCGTGGCCGCGCCTGTCGGACGCCGTGCTCGCAAAGTGACTTAGTGGCTCAGAGCCACAAGCGGCCCACGGGACATGTCTTTGCGCCGCGGGACGTCATTTCAAGCGGCAAGTGGCTCTGAGCCACAAGCTCGAAATCACACGCCGTGCCGGCCGAGAAAGCCTAGGACGATTCGGTCGAATTCCTCGGGCCGCTCGAGGTTTGGCAGGTGCGCGGCACCGGCGATGTGCGCTCGCTCGGCGTCCGGAATTTCGCGGGCGAGCCGGTCTCCGATCACGCGGATGTCCTCGACGTCCTCGTCGCCGGTGACGACGACCGTCGGGACGGCGATGTCGCCGAGCCGCTGCGAGGCGGGAGGTTCGAGCCGCGCCGCCCGGAGATCGTCATGTCCCTTCGACAACTCGAACGCATGACGCTGCATCTCGGCGACGAGCTCGCGAACGTCTGGATCGATCTCGTCCAGGCTGCGACCGGTACCCGCGACCCAGAAGTCGACGTTCACGATCGCTGCGCCTTCGAGATCGCCGCGCTCCAGCGCGGCTTCCTCTTCGGCGTCGAAGGCCTCCATTGCGTCCGACCAGTCGTGGTCGTCGATGGCGGCGCCGACGAGCACGAGCGCCGAAACCCGCTCCGGCGAATCGAGCGCGAATTCGAGCGCGGCCCTTCCACCGAGCGAGCTGCCGACGACCGCCGCCCGCGCGACGCCCGTAGCGTCGAGTGCTTCACCGATGGATTCGCGGTAGGAAACTGGGTTCGTCTCGATGGGCGAGCGGCCGAATCCCGGAAGGTCGAGACGGACGACGGTGTGCGAGTCCGGAAACGAACGAAGCTGCGGCTCCCACATCCGCGAATCGGTGATGCCTGCATGCACGAGCGCAACGGCCGGCCCCTCGCCGTGCACGTCGTACCAGACGCTCATTCGTCGTCCACGAACAGGGGTCTGATGAACTCGGCGAAGGTCTGTCGGTCGCAACTCGCAAGCGTGACGGGTGTGAGTGCACGCACAGACGCGGTGCGCGGCATATGCATCGCGAGCGCCACTTCGCCGAAATAGTCGCCGGGCCGCAGGACGCTCTGCGCGCCACGGCTGCGCTGCGACACGGAGAGCATGCCGCTGAGAACGACGTAGAAGCGGTCGCCGGCTTCACCTTCCGAGATGACGCCTGCGCCGGCCGGAAGCTCCTCGCGCGTCATCTGTGCGGCCAGCTTCGTGAGCTTCTCCCCCGACACCGTCGCGAGCAGCCCGATCCGAGACAGCTCGTGTTGCGTGGCGCCGACGGCACGCGGGCTCACTCTTCGGGCTCCTCCTCCGACTGCCTTGGATTGTCCTCCCAGTTCCCGCGCTGCGCCTCTTCGTCCTGGAGACGCTCGGGAACCTGCTCCTGCTCTTCCTCGGTCGGCTTCGGCTGATCGTGCATGGTCCCTCCTATGAGTGCGCTCGACGCCTGGAAGTTCTGTCCGGTCTGCGGCGAGGCTATCGGCAAGGTGGATGACCGCGTCGAGTGTCCGGCCTGCGGCTTCGTCGGTTACGCGAACGCCGTTCCGGGCGCCGAGGCGGTGTGCTTCGACGACCGTGGGCGTGTGCTCCTCGGTCGCCGCGCCTTCGATCCGAGCAAGGGCTTGTGGGATCTCCCCGGCGGGTTCCTGCACGAGGACGAGCATCCGCTCGACGCGCTGCGTCGCGAGGTCCGGGAGGAGACTGCGCTCGAGATCGAGCCACTCGGGTTCCTCGGCTTCTGGCTCGAGCCGTATGACGGCCGGGTCGTGCTCTGCCTCTCCTGGACGGCGAGGGTCACCGGCGAGCCCCGTGCGGGCGACGATCTCGTCGAGCTGCGCTGGTTCGAGCCGGCTGCGCTGCCCGAACCGTCAGAGCTCGCCTTCTCGCACTACCCGGCGGTGCTTTCAGCCGCGCTCGGGCGGAACGAGCACTCGTAGCGCGCCCGGCTCGACCGTGAATTCGACGGGCGTCGCCAGGACCTCGGGCTCGCCGTCGATCGCCGCCTCGAGTGAGTGCTCCGCGGAATCCACGACGAAGCGCTCGCCGCTCCGCTCCGGCGGCGCTGCACCCGGGCAATAGAGATAGAGCTTCCCCTCGTCGAGCCGGTCACGCTCACCGAGTGACGGAAGCTCGAGCACGTATGAGTTGTTGGCGACGAGCACGACTCGGCTCTCGACCGGCGTGCCGTCGATGGTGATGCCGAGCGGCGCGCGGTGAGTCAACAGGATCGCCCATGCACGGACGCGCGCGAATGCGTCCCTGCGCCTGCGGTGTCCCTCTCGTCTGTGAACGAGGCGCGCATAGAGCCCGAGTGACACGTTGTTCAGGAACAGACGCTCGTCGGCGCGGCCGACGTCGATGCGCCGTTCGTTTCCGCCGAAAGCCTGCAGCGCCGCGCCTGGGTTGTCCCGGTCGAGCCCGAGGTCGCGGGCGAAGTGGTTGCGCGTTCCGAACGGGATGCAGACGAACGGCAGGTCCCGTTCGAGCGCGACCTCGGCGATCATCGCCAGCGATCCGTCACCGCCCGCCATCCCGAGGGCATCGGCGTCGGCCGAGCGCGCGAGCTCGGCGGCGTCCTCGCCGTCGCGCAGGACGTGCGCCTCGATGCCGAGGCCCCGCGCCTCCTCCGCCAGTTCGTCTGCGGTGGGTGACCCAGAACCCGAGCTTGGATTGATGAGGAGAAATCCGCCCACGGGAGCTGCGCAGGGTACTGGGACTCGCCGACCCGTAAATGAGCCGTTCGGCCCATGTGTCGTCCGGCGGGCCTGCCGATATTAGGGATATGAGCGAACGCGGCCTGCATCAGATCGAGGACGACCTCAGCGAGACCTGGCTCGAGGACTGGGCTGGGGCAGGCGTCCTCGAGATCGAGGCGCTGCTTGCGAAGCACGCGGCTTTCCTGAGCTTTCTCGACTCGCAAGAGGCTTAGCCGCCGTAGGTAGCGCGGGCGGCCGGGATCGCTTAGATTCCCGGTTGATGAAGCTCAGCTATTTCTGGCGTGGACTTCCCGGGCACCCGATTCATCCGCCTCTGACCGGCGCAACGATCGGCGCGTTCACGTTCGCGACGGTCGCAGGCCTCGCCGAAGTCACGGGCATCACGGAGAACTCGGGTGCTTACGGCTGGTGGATCGCGCTGGTCTTCGGTCTGATTGTGACGGTCCCGACTGCGCTGACCGGACTACTCGACTGGCTCTCGATCGAGCGGGGCACCGAGCTCTGGAAGACAGCGACGTCCCACATGATCGCGATGCTCTCCGCGACGGTCTTCTTCGCGTTGGCGGCGATCTTCGGCCACGCCGCGTACAAGCACGGCGATACGAGCAGCGGCGCCTACACGCTCACCGTGATCGGCTTCCTCCTGGAGACTCTCGGCGGCTGGCTCGGCGGAGCCGTCGTCTACGTGCACGGCATGCGCGTGCTCAATCTCGTGCGTGAGCCCGCGGGACGGGCGGTCTCGCCCATCCCGCACGCTGAAAAGGAACGAGCCGAGGGAAGCTAGGTCTCGGAGTCGGTCAGCCCCAAGGCTCGCTCAAGAGCAGGCTTCGGCTGAGCCCCGATCGCCGCTCCGGCGGGCTCGCCGTCCTTGAAGAGGATCATCGTCGGGATCGACTGGACCCCGAAGCGCTGAGAGAGCGCCGGCTGCTCGTCGATGTTCACCTTGACGAGCTTCACGTCACCGTTTCGTTCTTCCACGATCCGGTCGAGCACGGGCGCGACGGCGTGGCACGGGCCGCACCATTCCGCCCAGAAGTCGACGATCACGGGCTTGTCGCTCTGAAGGACTTCCTCTTCGAAGCTCTGTTCGGTCACTGCGGTTGTCATCGGATCCTTTCTAACGGATTCATCGCTCGTACCCAGAGTTCAACGCTTCGGAACGTCCGTTTCTTCCATCCCTACAATCGGCCAGGTGTTCGAGGCGCTGCCGCAGTATCCAGATCACCCCGCCCTCGAGGAGGAGATCCTCGCGTGGTGGGACGAGGAACGGATCTTCGACCAGCTGCGCGAGCGGAACCGGGGCGGGCCGACCTTCAGCTTCATGGACGGTCCGATCACAGCCAACAACCCGATGGCGGCTCATCACTGCTGGGGCCGGACGCTCAAAGACGCGTTCCAGCGGTACAAGGCCCTCCGCGGCTTCGACCAGCGCTACCAGAACGGCTTCGACTGTCAGGGCTTGTGGGTCGAGGTCGGCGTGGAGCGTTCCCTGGGGCTCAACTCGAAGCGTGAGATCGAGGAGTACGGCCTCGCGGAGTTCAACGAGCGCTGCAAGGAGCGTGTTGCCGAATACGCCGAGGTCATCACCGAGCAGTCGCGCCGGCTCGGGATGTGGATGGACTGGGACAACGACTACTACACCTTCTCCGACACGAACATCGAGTACATCTGGCGCTTTCTCAAGGAGTGCGATGCGCGCGGCTGGCTCTACAAGGGACATCGCTCCGTGGAATGGTGTCCCCGTTGCGGGACCTCGCTCTCGCAGCACGAGCTGATCAACTCCTACGAAGAGCTCACGCATCCCTCGCTCTACGTCCGGTTCCCGCTCAAGGAACGCCCGGGCGAGTCGCTCGTCGTGTGGACGACGACTCCGTGGACGCTGCCCGCGAACGTCGCAGCCGCCGTCAAGCCGGACGCCGAGTATGGGCTCACGGAGGCTGGGGACTGGTGGGCTGTCGAGCGGAACGCCGACGCCGAGTTCGTGCGCCGTGTGCGCGGCGACGAGCTTGTCGGGCTCGAGTACGAGGGCCCGTTCGACTCGCTGCCGGCCCAGCACGGTGTCGTGCACCGCGTGATCCCGTGGGACGACGTCACCCTGTCGGAAGGCACGGGGATCGTGCACATCGCCCCTGGTTGCGGCGCGGAGGACTTCGAGCTCTCGCGCGTGCATGACCTGCCTGTGCTCACACCCATTGACGAGGCGGGGAGGTTCTACGAGGTCTACGGCGAGTTCGAAGGCCGCTCGACGGAGGACGTCGAGAAGCCGGTGGTCGTAGAGCTCGAGCGGCGCGGGCGCCTCGTCGAGGCCGGCTCGATCATCCATCGCTACCCCGTCTGCTGGCGCTGCGCGACACCGCTCGTGTTCCGGATCGCAGACGACTGGCTCATTCGTGCGGACGAGATCCGCCAGCTGATGCTCGACGCCAACGCAACGGTCAAGTGGACGCCCGACTTCTACTCCAAGCGCATGGACGACTGGCTGCGCAACATGGACGACTGGAACATCTCTCGGCGTCGTTACTTCGGGCTGCCGCTGCCCTTCTATCCGTGTGGCTCGTGCGGCCAGCTCACGGTGATCGGTTCCGTCGCCGAACTACACGAGCGAGCGACTGGCGGCCTCGACCAGTTGAAGGAGCTTCACCGGCCCTGGATCGACGAGGTGCCAATCGCCTGTGATTGCGGCGCAGAAGTGCGGCGCATCCAGGAGGTGGGCGACGCCTGGCTGGACGCCGGCATCGTCCCGTTTTCGACGCTCGGGTGGCAGAACCCGGAGTGGAAGGAGCACGGGTACGCGACGGGCGCTGCCGCAGGGCTCACGGGTGCCGACCTTCCCGATCACGCCTACTGGGAGAAGTGGTTCCCGGCCGACTGGGTCTCCGAGATGCGCGAGCAGATCCGTCTCTGGTTCTACTCGCAATCGTTCATGTCGGTGACCCTCACCGGGCGTTCGCCGTACAGATCGGTGCTCACCTACGAGAAGCTGCTCGACGAGCACGGCCGAGAGATGCACCGGTCGTGGGGCAACTCGATCGACGCGGCCGAGGCCCTTGAGAACATCGGTGCGGACGTCATGCGGTTCATGTTCTGCGACCAGGTCCCCAGTCAGAACCTGAAGTTCGGTTACGGGCCGGCCGGCGAGATCAAGCGGCGGCTGCTCACGCTCTGGAACTCGGTCAAGTTCTTCGTCGACTACGCGAACATCCAAGGCTTCCGGCCCGGGGGTGAGGCCCCGTCTGAGCTCCAGCCGTTGGATCATTGGTTGCTCGAGCGAACAGATCAGCTAGTCGCCGAGATGACGGAGGCATACGAGCGTTACTGGACGCCCGCGTTGATCCGGTCGTTCGAGTCCTTCGTCGACGATCTCTCGAACTGGTACATCCGGCGCTCGCGCCGGCGCTTCTGGGACGGGGACGAGGTTGCGCTCTGGACGCTGTGGCATGCGCTCGTCCGGTCGGTGCAGACGATCGCGCCCGTCATGCCGTTCCTGGCCGAGTCACTTTGGCGCAAGCTGCGCGCCGACGACGTGGCCGAGTCGGTCTTTCTGGAGCCCTGGCCTGAGGCTCGGCAAGCGGATGATCGTCTGCTCGCGGAAGTCGCGGAGGTGCGGCGCGTCGTCGAGCTCGGCCGTCAGGCTCGCGGCGACGCAGGACTGAAGTTGCGGCAGCCACTCCGTCGGCTGGTCGTGCAAGGTGCGGGCCTGGCACAGGGCCACGCCGGCGAGATCGCGGAGGAGCTCCGCGTCAAGGAAGTCGAGTTCGGCCCGGTCGAGGCGACCGAGCTCCGCGTGAAGCCGAATCTCCCTGTGCTCGGGCCGAAGCTCGGCAAGGAGCTGGGCGCCGTTCGCGCCTCGCTGCAGGCGGGTGACTTCGAGCAGCTCGAAGGCGGCGGAGTGCGCGTGAACGGTCGCGACTTCACTCCCGACGAGGTGCTGGTCGAGCGCGGCGCGCGCGAAGGCTGGGCACTCGCCGAAGACGACTCGCTCACCGTCGCGGTGACGACGGGGCTCGACGACGAGCTGCGCCTCGAAGGGCGGGTCCTCGATCTCATCCACCAGCTGAACACGATGCGGAAGGAGGCGGGCCTTGCGCTGACGGACCGCATTCGCGTGACGCTTCCCAAGGGCGACGCCGACCTCCTGCAGCACGAGGCGTGGATCAAGGAAGAGGTGCTGGCCACCGAGATCGGCGCGAACGGCGACGCGGAACCGCAGATCACGAAGGCCTAGGCAAAGGCGGCGCACAGCCGCTCGAGCCCACGATCCAGGATGTCGTCGCGCACCGCGAGTGAGAGCCGCGCCCAACCGGCGCCGCGCGCACCGAACCCCTCTCCCGGCGCGACGGCGACGCGGTGCCGCACCAGCAGGTCCTCGACGGTGATGCCGTCCGGCAGTCGCAACCAGACGAAGAACGTTCCCTCCGACTGCGCCTCGATTCCTTCGAGCGCGACCAGCGCGCGGTCACGTCGGCGCTCGTAGGTTGCGCGCCTTTCCTCAACGGAGTTCTGCGGCCCCGTGAGCGCTGCGATTCCGGCTTCCTGCACGGGCCGGAAGATTCCGGCAAAGGCATGGTCCTGTAGCAGCTCGATACGACGCACGAGCTCGGCGTTGCCGAGGGCGAACCCCAGTCGCCAACCCGCCATCCCGTAGGTCTTCGACATGCTGAACAGCTCGATGCCGACGCGTCGTGCGTGCTCGACAGCGAGAAAGCTCTGCGGGCGCCGCCCGTCGAAGACGAGGTCCCCGTACGCGAAGTCGTGCAGGATCCACGCACCCGTCTGGTCCGCCCATTCGATTGCCTCCTCGAACAACCCGTCCGTCACGGCGGCTGCAGTGGGGTTCGACGGGAAGTTGAGGTACATCGCGTCGGCCGTGACGTCGAAGCCGGAGAACGCCACCTGCTTCGCGCCGGCGAGCGCGACCGCCGAGAAGTAGTCCGGATAGCCGGGGTCCGGCAGGACGATCGTGCCGCCGCCCTCGACGGCGCAGAGCGCGAACTCCATCAGCCCGGTCTTCGTGCCGGGTACCACGGCGACTTCGCGCGCCGAGTCGATGTGCACGCCGTAGAGCTCGCCGTAGCGCGTCGCGATCGCCTCTTTCAGCGCAGGGAGTCCCGAGAACGGTGCATAGCCGTGCACGTCGTGGCGCCCGGCGCACTCGGTCAGGGTCTGAACGACGTGTTCAGGCGGGCCGAGCTCGGGATTCCCACGGCCGAGATCGACCAGTGGCTCGCCTCCCCGCGCGGCCGCAGCGGCCACCCGGGCCAGCAAGGCGGTGAAATATTGCTCCGGTAACCGTCGGATCCGCTCCGGGACCTCGCGCATCGGCCGATGCTAGGCCGCTTGGGAAGGAAATGCGTTAGGTAGCGGGACCCAGAGCCGGTGTTTAGACGGCCGAGTGGGCGAAGCCCACACGGCTTCTCTGCGGCGCCGGCCGAGTCGGCACCTATGTAACTGTATGAAGGTGGCGCGCTGCGTGCGCTGTGCAGGTGAGATCGAGGAGCGTTTTCGCTTCTGCCCCTGGTGTGCGTCACGACAGCGCAGCAAGGATCGTCGAGTTCTTCGCGCCGCATCCGCGTGACGCCGGCAAAGCGCTTCGTGTGTCGCGTTATCTCACGCGAGACCCGCACGTCCGTTTCAGCGTCTGGGACGAGACCGGGGTTGCCGAGGGCGCAGTGTCGCTCGATCAGGCCGAGGTCGCGCGACTCGCGCGCTTCCTGCAACCGGTCAAGCGGCAGATATCTCTGCGCGACGCAGCTCGACGGGTAGCCGAAAGACGACGTCCTCGTAGGCCGACGAGAACGGGGTGATGTCGCTCACGCCGCGTGCGCGGAACCAGTCGCACACGCGCACCACAAGGCGTTCCGGTGCCGAGGCGCCCGAGGTTAGTCCGACCGTCTGAACGTCCTCGAGCCAGCGCTCGTCCATTCCAGTCTCGTCCTCGATCAGGTACGCATCGACGCCCGCGGCTCGCGCGACTTCGACGAGTCGATTCGAGTTGGACGAGTTTGTCGAGCCGATCACGAGCAACAGGTCGATCTGCTCCAGCATCTCCTTGACGGCCCACTGGCGGTTCGAGGTGGCGTAACAGATGTCCTCGCGTTGCGGAGCGTGGATCTGCGGGAAGCGGCGCTTCAGCACCTGGATGATCTCCGCCGTCTCGTCGACCGACAGGGTGGTCTGGGTGATGTAGGCGAGAGGCGTGTCGACGGGAAGCTCGAGCGCTTCCGCGTCCTCGACGCTCTCGACCAGCAGGATCGCTTCCGGCGCTTCGCCCATCGTTCCGACCACTTCTTCATGGCCGGCATGTCCGATCAGCACGATCCGGCGGCCCTCCGCCGCGTACCGACGCGCCTGCACGTGCACCTTGGTCACGAGTGGGCACGTTGCATCGATGGTCGTCTGGCGCCTCGCAGCTGCCCGATCGAACACGACCGGCGCCACGCCGTGCGCGGAGAGAACGAGGATCGCTCCGACCGGCGCATCGGTCTCGTCCTCGACGAAGACGGCACCTCTCCGCTCGAGGTCGTCGACGACGTGCGCATTGTGGACGATCTGCTTGCGCACGTACACGGGCGCTCCGTAGAGAGCAAGCGCGTGTTCCACCGTCTCGACGGCACGCTCTACTCCCGCACAGTAACCCCGCGGTGACGCAACGAAAACGCGCTGAACCAAACCGGCGGTCACGGTAGCACCCGTGCCGCTCCGCCCGGTTGACGACACCCGTTACGAACAGGAAGAAGCCCGTCGCTCGGGGGGTCGGTGGCGACGGGCCTCCTCCTAGTGCTCACCGCGACTGCAAGCCAGGAACGCACCGCGGTTCGCATCGCCCAGTGGGATCGAGGCTATCGGGTCGAAACCCGCTTTCCAATAGGCCGAACGGCCCATCTTTGGAATCCGGAGGAAAGCGGCTCGCGCGGGGGAAATTGCCGCTCAACGGAGTTTCTCGCGCGCCTCGACTGGCCTCCGGCCGCTCCCTACAATCTGGACGCCCAGTGTCACAAGCCATCCAAGCTCTGTGGTTCGATGCGGTGCCCTCGGGCTACGTGGCCCTGGCCGGGGTCTGGCTCGGCCTCGGGGCCCTCCTCGGGATGGCTGCGGCCTTCCTCGTCGCGAAAGCGCGGAGGGGTCGGGCGGTGACGTTCGTGCCAGGCCTCCAGCTCCACCCGAGCCGCTCCGACGACTCGAGCTCGGTTGCGAGGGACGTCCTGGAACGGGCCGAGGATCTCGACGGAGTCGAACTCGCCTGCCTGGTGGTGATCGACGACGAGCGACGGTCCGGGGAAGGGTTGCTCGGACGCGTCGGCCGCCGCGAGCTGGATTGGTTTCCCGAGGTTCGGATCGATCTCGAGCGCGAGCCGTCTGGGGTGGCGACCGCCGTGTTCGATGCGGCACCCTTCGCCGTCTACGACGCTGCCGCGTCGAAGATCGTCAGCGCCCGCCTGGTGGAAGCAACCGGCGCGAAGAGCATTGCCTTCGTTCCGCTCGTTCTCGATCAGCGCGTCATCGCCGTGCTCGTCGTGGGAGCGGTGTCGCAGCACCGGACGTTCACGACCGAGGATCTGAGCCGGCTGCAGCAAGTCGCGAACGAAGGTGCGTTCGCACTCGACCGTGCGCGCTCCACGCTCGGCCTCGCGGAAGCACTGGAGCGAGAGCGTTTCATTGCGCGCATCTCTGCACGCGTTCGCTCAGAGTTCGCGATCGACGATCTGTTGCGCGTAGCGATCGAGGAAACCGCGCGCGAGCTCGAAGTCGAGCGTTGCTTCATCCGTCTTGGTGCAAGCGGCGAGATTCCGACGGCGCAGTGGCAGGCCCAGGGCCTGGAGCCGATCCACACCGGCACCCAGCTTGCGGTCTCGAACCTGGCGGTGCGGAACCGTCGTACCGTCGCCGTTGGAGACGTCGAGACCGCACCGGAGTTGGAAGACCAGTCGTTCGGCGGGCGGGAGACGCTGCTCGCGATCGGAACGCGCGCTGCGCTTGCGGTTCCGATCATCGTCTTCGACGAGCTGATCGGCGTTCTGGCTCTCCACCGCACGACGCCCGGTCGGTGGACGGACGAAGAGATCGCGCTCACCGAAGCAGTGGCGCACGAAATCGGCCTGGCGGTCCGTGTCGCCCAGCTGCTTCGGGAGAACGAGCTTCGTCTGCTGCAGCAGGCCTCGTTCTTCCGGATCGCGGCCGTTCTCGGCGAGTCGCTCTCCCTGTCGGACACACTCCACACACTGGCCCAGGCGGCCGACGAGGCGCTCAGAGGAGCGTTCACAGCCGTGCTGATGCCCCGCGGCGCGACCATCGAGCTAGCTGCCGGAGCGAATCTGCCGCCGAAGCTCGCCGCAGCACTCGAAGACGGCTTGCCAGAATCCGCGGACTGCCTCCGGGCGGCCGCCGAAAACGGCCACGTCCTCGCTTCCCCGGACCTGACTCGCGACGACCGCTTCGAACAGCCGTGGCAGGCGCTGGCACACGAGGTGGGGTACCGCGCGCTCCTTGCAGTCCCGGCTGCGAGCCCACGCGCCGAGCGTTCCGCTCTCGTCGTCGTCTTCTTCGCGGGAGAGCGCGAGTTCACGGACGAAGATCTCGAGCTCGCGCATCATCTCGGCGATGCCGCAACCGCGGCGCTCGAACGCAGCGAGCTCTTCGAAGCTGAACGAACGGCGCGGGCGCTCTCGCAGCAGCTCGCGCGCACCGGTGGAGCACTTGCGACCGAGCTCGATCCGGCTGCCGTCCTCGAGGAGGTCGTGCAGCAGGCGCCGGCGCTGCTCGGTGCAGACGCGTGCGCCGTGAGGACACTCGAGGAAGACGAGCTGGTGGTCAGCGCCGCATCGGGAAGAGGCGCGGAGGAGGCGATCGGCACCCGTGCTTCTGCGACGGCAGGGCTCTCGGGCGACGTCTTCCAGTCCCGATCACCAGTCGCGCTCGACGACTTGGCCGCCGACGCCCGCGTAGCGGGAGCGGACACGATTCTCGTGGCCGGGTATGCGGCGTACCTGGGTGTGCCGCTCTCAGGCCCTGAGGGAACGCTTGCCGGAGTCCTGTCCGTGTACGCACGGCGCCCACGCGACTGGCGGCCGGAGGAAATCGAAGCCCTGCTCGCCCTGGCCGGGAACACATCGGCAGCGCTCGCGAACGCGGAGCTCTATTCACGCGTCTCGGTCGAGAAGGAGCGGAGCGTCGCCATCCTGGCGAACATCGCCGACGGGATTGTCGCGGTCGACCGCGACGGCCGTGTCGTGCTGTGGAACGCGGCCGCGGAGGAGATCACCGGGGTGCCGCAGGACGAGGCGATCGGGCACACCACGATGCAGGTGCTGCAGCGCGAGCTCCAATCAGCGGACGACGAAGTGCTCACTTCCGGGCAGCGGCTGGTCTCGGTGCCGCGCGGTGGTGAGGAGGTGTGGCTCTCGCTGAGTGAGGCGGTCATGCGCGATCCTCTCGGCGCGGTCGCCGGTCGGATCTTCGCGTTCCGCGACATCTCCGCCGACCGGATGGTCGAGCAGGTGAAGTCGGACTTCGTGGCGGCAGTCTCGCACGAGTTGCGCACGCCGCTCACGTCGATCTACGGGTTCGCCGAGACGCTCCTACGACAGGACATTCCCTTCGGCGATGAAGAGCGGCGGATCTTCCTCGGTTACATCGCTTCGGAGTCGGAGCGGCTCACTGAGATCGTCGACCAGTTGCTCAACGTCGCACGACTGGATGCCGGTGACCTGCAGGTCGAGCTCGGCCGCATCGATCTCGGCTCGGTCGTCTCCGAGCTGGTCGAGAGCGTCGAGGAGAGCGGTGTCATGAACGGACACCGCTTCGAGGTCGACCTTCCGGAGGAGCCGCTGTCCGCCGAAGCCGATCCCGACAAGGTGCGTCAGGTGTTCAACATCCTCGTCGAGAATGCGCTGCGGTACTCGCCCGACGGCGGAACCGTCACCGTTGGGGCTCGTCGAAACGCCGACCGGGTCGAGGTGCGCGTCATGGACGAGGGGATCGGAATTCCCGCCGCCGAGCGCGACCGGATCTTCCGGAAGTTCTACCGCGCCGAGTCAGCCGCGCGAGACGGCGCGGCGGGCACCGGGCTTGGTCTCTTCATCGCGAAGGAATTGGTAATGGCGATGGGCGGGCGTATCTGGGTGGACTCGACCGAAGGGGAAGGGTCGAGCTTCTCCTTCGAGTTGCCGGTGGCACGGGAGTAGAGACACGAATGTCTGGGTATAGCGGCGACGACCTCCGAGAGGCTCCCCGATGACCAAAGTGCTCGTAATCGACGACGAGGCTCCGATCCGCCTGCTCTGCCGCGTGAACCTCGAGGCAGAAGGGATGGATGTGATCGAGGCCGCCGACGGCCCGTCCGGGGTCGCGAAGGCGCGCGACGGGGGACCCGACGTGATCCTGCTCGACGTGATGATGCCGGGCCTGGACGGGTGGCGGGTCGCCGAGCAGTTGCTGGAGGACGAGCGCACGGTCGGGATCCCGATCATCTTCCTGACGGCGCGCGCCGAGTTTCGCGATCGCGCACGCGGACTGGACATCGGCGGCGTCGACTATGTCACGAAGCCTTTCAACCCGCTCGAGCTCGCCCCGCTCGTGCAGGCGCTGCTCGACCGGCTGCACCATGGTGAGCGCGACGAGCTCCGCGCGGAGAAGTTGTCCGAGCTCCGCACGTTGATGGAATCTGAATAGCGCTAGGAGGCCTTCTCCCCAGACCCTGCGCTTCTTGTTCTCCCGACGCTTCTAGCGCCCGGCGAAGTCGGCCGTGACGACCGCTGCGCCACCGTGCCCGACGAACGTTCCGAAGGTGATGCCGAGTCCGAGCCGGCGAAAGCCGGGGCGGAGGAGGACAGCCCGGTGCATTGGGCTCGCGAGCCACTGGTTCACGACCCACTGGGCGGTGACCCCCGTGCCCCACGCGAGGTCTTCGCCGAAGATCGGGCCGCGGGCACTCTGCGCGAGAGCGCGGGCGGCAACTGATCCGTGGGCGAAGTACTGGCGGCGCATCATGTCCGCCGAGTGGCCGCGCGCGGCCCGAAGGAGATGGACGTCCAGCCGGAGTGGGGCGAGCCCATGGCCGGTCCGGACGGCGTTCATCGTCTGCAGGAGTGAGGCCTCTGAGCTGTTCAGGCCGCGTGCCTGAGCCGCCGACGCCGAGCCCAGGAGGGCGAAAACTGCCAAAAAAGCTATGAGAGTCTTGTTCTTAATCAGCGTTCGCGGCAGTCTTGAGTCGGCTTTCAGGGGTCGCCTCCCCCAAAAGGGGTACATCGAATTCGCTCAGAGCGGCTATTTCACCGGGCCGTCTGGGCGAGCCCGATGCCGACCAGGGTAAGAGCGGCACCGGACAGCTGGACCGGCGCGAGGGACTCTCCCAGCCACGCCCAGGCGACGACGATGGCCACCACGGGCTCGAGCATCGCGGTGATTCCGGCTCTGGTGGCCGAGATGTGCCGAAGCGCGCCGACGACGAGGGCGAAGGGGACGATCGTCCCTAGCACGACCATCCAAAGCATCAGCAGCCAGACCGGGAGGTGGCTCGAGGCGAGGTTCCCGAGCAGGGAGACGTCGTCGTCGATCCGGCTGCCCGGGAAGTTCCACCACGGTGCTGCGAACGTCCAGAAGAGCATCGCGAACAGGAAGCCCCACGCGGAAAGCGAGATCGGATCGCGACGGCGAACGGCGCGTTCGGCGATCAGCACATAGGCCGCGTAGGTGATCGCCGCGACGATGCAGGCCGCGACGCCTGCCCCGCTCAGGCGACCGCCGTGCCAGATCTCGACGATCAGCGTCAGGCCCGCAAGCGACAGCGCGAGGGCGGCCCAGATGCGACGGCGCACGGGCTCGTGGAAGACGAAGCGCGCCCAAAAGGCGACGAGGATCGGCGCGACGTACTGGATCAGCAGGGCGATCCCGATGTCGAGCCGGTGGATTGCGAAGAAGTAGGACCACTGCACAAGCGCGAGCGCGATCCCGAGTGCGACGAGGAGCGGAAGGTCTCCGAGCCGGGCTCGCAGGGAGCTGGGCCGTGTGACCGCCGCGATCAGCGCCAGCCCGACGACCGCGCCGGCGCAGCGCACCTCTGTGAGCTCTCCCGAGCCGATGCCCGACCCGAGGATGACCTTCGAGACCGTCCCGTTGACGGCGAAGAACGTCGCGGCAACGGCGACCATGACGTACCCGAGCGCCGGACGCGGCTGGACCATCGCGCGAACCTACACCTGTAGTCTGCGCACGGCGGGGCGTAGCTCAGCCTGGTTAGAGTGCTGCCTTTGGGAGGCAGAAGTCGCGAGTTCGAATCTCGCCGCCCCGACCTTGGTCGTCCTGCTTGCCGCGAGCTCGGCGCTCTTCTTCGGCGCGCTCGCCGTCACCATTCGCTTCGCACTTGCCCGCGGCATCGACGCGGAGGCTGCGTCGCTCATCACGACGGTCATCGCCTGCGTCATCTGCGCGGCGCTCGCGCTCGTCACGGGAGACTTCTCGCATGTGGCCTGGGGGGACACGTGGCCGTTCTTCGTCACGGGACTTTTCGCTCCCGGGATCAGCCAGATTCTGTTCACGCGTGCCGTCGGCGTCATCGGCCCTTCGCGCACGGCGATCATCGTCGGGATCTCGCCGGTGCTGTCGGCGGCGATCGCGGTCACGGTTCTCGGCGAGCCGCTGCACGTTGCGCTCGTTCTCGGGACGCTGCTCGTCGTCGCGGGCGGCACGCTGCTCGTCCGTGAGCGTGGCGGACCTGCCGCGCTGCTCTCGCTCGGGATCGTTCTCGGGCTGAGCGCGGCGGTGCTGTTCTCGGTGCGTGACAACCTCGTGCGCTGGGCAGCGCGCGGCACCGATGTCCCTGGGTTCGTCGCCGCGACTGCTTCGCTCGTGTCGGCGACGTTCGTGATCGCGATCGTGGTTGCCTCTCGTCCGGACGCGGTCGGGCGTGTCCGCCGCGCGGCCGGCCCCTTCGTCCCTTCGGGGCTCGTCTACGGGATCAGCTACGCCTGTCTGTACTCGGCGTTCGACCGGGGGCGGGTCACGATCGTCGCGCCCCTCGTCGCCACCGAATCATTGTTCGCCGTTCTCATCTCGATCGTGCTGCTCCGAAAGTCCGAGCGGATCGGTCCGCGGCTCCTGCTCGCCGCCGCGCTCGTCGTCGGCGGCGGTGCGCTCATCTCGAGCTTTCGCTGAAGACGCCGGCGATGTGCTCCGTGCGCAGGAAACGCAGCATGAAGTACGCGAACACTGCGAAGAAGACGAGCGCCTGCTCGACCGCCATCGTCACGCCCGCGATCTCCTGGTCGGTCCGATCGGAGAGACCCCAGAGCTGCGGCGCGGTCCTGTAGAAGTCGTAGATCGGCCGCGGTAGCAGCGCGAGCAGAAGACCGAGCGGCGCAGCGAGCACGAACGCCGCGAAGAGATACAACGCTTTGACGCCGTCTGAGTAACGCCCTTGTACGACGGGCCACCACATCAGCACACCGGCGAGGAAGTACGTCAGGTGCTCGAGGTCGAGCAGCCAGCCGGATTGCTCGAGCGCCGCGTCGTAGATCGGGGGCACGTGCCAGACGAAGTACGTGCCGAGCCAGAGCGGCAGCGCGACGAGAGGATGCGTGAGCAGGCGAACGGCGCGGAATCGCTCGAGGTGTTGCGCGAGCGGGGGGGCGAGCGCGAACACGACGAGCCCGGGCGCCCATTCCGCCGTCACGACGTTCTGGAGCAAGTGCGCGGAGAGGAGGTAGTGCAGCGCGATCGTGTGCAGCGGCGTGATGTAGACCGCGAGCAGCAGGATCACCGCGACGTCGAAGGCGACGCGGCGCGTCGAGCCGGCGGGGCAGCGGCGTTGGCTCCAAAAGTACGCTGCAGCGAGGACGCCGATCGTGAGGAGCACTTCCCAGTGCAGCGACCACGAGTGCGGATCCACGGCGCTACGCTACTGGTGACCTACGCGCCCGTGGTGTAGTGGTAGCACCTGACCCTTCCAAGGTCATGGCACCGGTTCGAGCCCGGTCGGGCGCTTGAGACGCCCGGTGTCCTCGCTATGTTTTCTAAAATGAAAACAGAAGAGCGAGAGTTAGCGCGGCCATTCGGCGAGTAGAGTGAGCGCCGATCAAGGAGATTGTGCGTCGCCTTGGCGCCGCTCCGTCTGCCGTGAGCCTCTGGATGCGGGACATCGAGTTGACGGCGTCTCAACAGCAAGAACTGCTTCGCCGGAATCCGGCGTACAACCGGCAGTTGAGCGGCACGACTATTCAGGCAGCGAACCGTCGACAAGAACGAATCGCTTCAGGAAGCCGGCCGGAGACTTGCGCGCCAAGGCGATAACTTCCACGCAGCCGGCTGCATGCTGTACTGGGCAGAAGGCGAGAAGAATCGGAATGCGCTGAGGTTCTACAACTCGATCCAGAGATGACCCGCTTCTTCGTCAGTTTCCTAAAGAAGTATTTCGACCTCTGTGACGAGGAGATCAGGATCAGGTGCAACCTGTTCGCGGACCACGTTCAGCGACAGCATGAGATCGAGCAGTTTTGGCTCGATGTTGCGCACTGTCGGAGCGTTCGTTCGGCAGGTCATCCGTCAACGCGTACTCCCGGTACACCAAGCGGAAACGGATCAACAGACTTCCCTACGCCACGGTCCGCGTCACTGTTTGCCCGCACTCGGGTTGTCCAGAGCATCTTCGGCGCGATCCAGGAGTACGCCGGCTTCGAGCGGGAAGCCTGGCTGGAGTAGCGCCGGCTAGTCGGAGCCGTCGGAGACCGAGACGGTTTCCATCACGACGTCGTCGTGCGGCTTGTCCTGCGCGTCGCGTGTCAGCTCGGAGATCTTGTCGACGACGTCCATGCCTTCGGTCACGCGGCCGAAGACGGTGTGCTTGCCGTCGAGCCATGGAGCTGCATCCGTAGTGACGATGAAGAACTGGCTGCCGTTCGTGTTCGGGCCGGCGTTCGCCATCGCGAGTGCACCGCGCTCCACCTTGTTGTCGTTGAACTCGTCCTCGAAGGAGTAACCAGGGCCGCCCGACCCGGTTCCGGTCGGATCGCCGCCCTGGACCATGAAGTCCGGGATGACGCGGTGGAAGATGACGCGGTTGTAAAAGCCGTCTTTTGCGAGCTTGACGAAGTTCTCGACCGTCTTCGGAGCGTCGTTCGGGAAGAGCTCCACATGGATTGGCCCGTGATTCGTCTGGATGATCGCCTGCATCGGGAGGACTGTACCGTCCGGCCGGATCGCGATGCTGCGGACGTGGCGGACCCGCCTCTTCGCGTCGTCGATTTCCGCCCGAGAACGATCCTTCGTGTCATCGGGATGCTCATTGCGACAGCAATCGTTCTCGAGGTCATCTGGATCGCGCGGCATGTCCTCTCCTGGGTGTTCATCGCCTTCTTTCTCGCGCTTGCCCTCAACCCGGCCGTCGACCGGCTCGAGCGGCGCATTCATCGTCGAGGGATCGCGACTGCGATCGTCTTCTTCAGCGCGGTCGTGGCGATCGTCGGGGTCGCCTATCTCTTCATTCCGACTCTCGTCAGCCAGGTGAACGACTTCGCCGGGAAGGTGCCGGACTACCTCCATGACTTGACGAAGGGCCGCGGCCGCCTCGGCTTCCTTCAGGAGAAGTATCACCTCGTCGACAAGGCGCGGAAGGCGCTGAACGAGGGCGGGGCCTCGAAGCTCTTCGGCATCTCCGGGGCGGCGTTGGCGGTGGCCAAGGGAGTCGTGAACGCCGTGCTGGCGACCGTGACCATCGCCTTCATGACCTTCTTCATGCTCCTCGAAGGGCCCGCCTGGGTCGAGTCGTTCTTGCGCCACCTACCGTCCGAACCGCGACGCCGCTGGCGAAGTGTCGGGCACCAGATCTACCGCACCGTCGGCGGTTACGTCGCCGGCAATCTCCTCATCAGCCTGATCGCGGGCTCATTGACCACCATCGTGCTCCTCATCGTGGGTGTGCCGTATGCCTTGGCGCTCGGGTTGATCGTGGCGATCCTCGATCTGATCCCTCTCGCCGGCGCGACCATCGCCGCGATCATCGTCGGGGCTGTTGCATTCCTGCACTCGGTTCCGGCGGGGATCGTGGTCGTCGTTTTCTTCGTCGTGTACCAGCAGATCGAGAACCACCTGCTGCAACCGATCGTCTACGGAAGGACGGTGCAGCTCTCTCCGCTCGTCATCCTCATCTCCGTGCTGATCGGCGCCGAGCTCGCGGGTGTCCTCGGGGCGCTCGCGGCGATTCCGGTCGTCGGCTCGCTGCAGGTGATCTTGGCGGACTGGCTGAAGCATCGTCGCGCCGCGGACCCCGCCGCCGCGACCTGACCTCAGACTCACCCGTTCGAGGGACGGCCTCTCCGTTAAAGCTTGGAAGGCATTGAGCCGATGTCACAGACGTGGGCAATCGCACTGTTCGTTTCCTCGTCCTCGCCGCCTCAGTCCTAGGACTGTGGGCCGTCGCCTCTCCCGCGGGCGCGACGAGCCAGCGTCCCGCAAGCGCAATGAGCTCGCTCGAACAAGGCGTGCTGGCGAACATCAACGGCTTTCGCCACGACCACGGGCTTGCTCCACTCCGGTTCTCCTCGAAGCTCGCAGCAGCAGCGCGCTCACACTCGGGCGAGATGGCGAGGCGCGGGTATTTCAGTCACGACTCTGCGAATGGAGCCTCCTTCGACAGACGAATCTCCCGCTACTACTCGGTCGCGGGCAAGCAGTACTGGTCGGTTGGGGAGAACCTTCTCTGGTCGTCGCCGGACGTGGACGCAACCGGCGCTCTCAACATGTGGTTGAACAGCCCGGAACACCGCACGATCCTCCTGACTGCACGTTGGCGTGAGATCGGCCTCTCAGCCGTCCACGTCGCATCGGCATCGGGCACGTACGGCGGACGCGAAGTCACGATCGTGACCGCCGATTTCGGCGTCAGGCGCTAACTCACCTCCGCGATACTCTGTTCCTCCGGCGCCTGTAGCTCAGTGGACAGAGCGGCGGCCTTCTAAGCCGCGGGTCGGAGGTTCGAATCCTCCCAGGCGCACTCCCGCGGCAAATCCGGCCGCGCTCCGCGCGGCCATGATGATTTGCCGCGGATCGGGTTCTACCGGAGAGCCGCAGTGGCGAACGCCGGCCAAGTCGGCATTCGCGGCGTGGAACCGCGGAAAGTCCGCCGCGGCTTCGACGCGCCATGATGACTTCCCGCGGCCTCTACTTCTGCCGATAGCCGTTGCGGCGAACGCCGGCGAAGTGCTGCGAGCTGAAGCAGTTGGACGAGACCCCGCTATCCTGATGCGGGCACGGTGGCTGTAGCTCAGTTGGTAGAGCCCCTGGTTGTGGTCCAGGTGGTCGTGGGTTCGAGTCCCATCAGCCACCTCAGCCGTCACCGCGAGGTCGGGCTTTGCCCGGCCTCGCTCGCTGCGGCTGACGGAATACCTCAGTGCCCAAACGAGCCGCACGAAGTCATACGCCGAAGGCGCGACTTCGAGCGGCAGGGTCGTGGGTTCGAGTCCCATCAGCCACCTCCACCGACGAAAGTCGCGCCTCCGGCGCCTGGCTTTCGTCGGTATCGCCGCTTCGTAGAGCGGTGTCGCGGCGATTGTCACGTACCTCCGTCGGGTCTTGCCCGTTGCGTAGGCGTGAGCTCCGAGGGCTTTCTCTTGCGTTTCTTCCTGGGTCTGACTGGGAGTCTGGCTGCCGTGTTCCTGGCGGTCGGCTGCACGGTTCACCAGCGGAGCACGGAAGGGAACGTCCTGGGAGCCGGCGTGGAGAGTGGGTCCTGGGCTTCACCGGCAGAGCTCGCCTGGCTCGGGAAGCTCGGAGCCTGGGACACCCGGTTGTTGCGCGGGCTCCAGACAGCCGCGCGCGTCGAAACTACGCCGGGCCTCGCGAAGAAGCTGATGGAGCGTGACGGCAAGACGGTGGTCCTCCATTCACGCGCTCTCCAGCCGGCGAGCTCCTGCAACTCGGATCTGGCGACGAAGGTGGGGTCTGCGCCGACGGTTCGTCTTCAGCGCGCTTATGACACGTTCCGCCTCGCGTGTACGCATCTGCAGCGGTTCCACAGCGCGATCACGCTCGCCGTGGATCAGCGTCAGAACTCGAAGATCGGCGCGGTCGTAAGCGGAGCCGGGCAAAGCCCGTCTCCGCGGCGGCGGTTACCCTGATTGCTCGGCCCCGTAGCTCAGCGGATAGAGCGACGGACTTCGAATCCGTGCGCGGAGGTTCGACTCCTCCCGGGGCCATCGCCGATTTGAAGTCCGGCCCTTCGCAGTTCGAAGTCCGGCTAGCTTTGCGAGCCATGATGACTTCAAACGGCTCTCGTTTCGATTCGTAGCGTTTGCGGCCGACGCCGGCGAAGCCGGCATCGGCGGCGAAAGGCGATCGCAGAGCTAGAACGACCGTTGTACTTCCGGGTCGGCGCGTCCACGCCGGGGCCAGTCGTCGCGTTGTCACGAGCACAAGGCATCCGGGGACGAGAACCGGAGGACTTCGAACGGCTTCTCGTTTCGATCGGTGCGCCGCCGGCGAAAGCCGGCCAGCTCACGACCTATCCTCTGCTCCGGATGCGGAGAGTCGGCCTCGGGGCTACCGGACTCCTGATCGCCGTGGTAACGGTGATCGTCGCCGTTGGCATGATCGATGGCGCAAACCCCCAGTTTTCACGCGGCCGCTCGCCGACATGGTCGGTAGTCGTTCAGGAGACTCTCGGCATCGTCACGCTTGCGGCGCTTGGCAGCACTGCCGTCGCGCTCGTGGCGCTTGCGCGCCGTCGCCGGGCACGACGGTTTTTCATTTTCTTACCCCTAAGCCTTGCTCTGGCCTTCGGTTGGTGGGTCGCGTTGTTTGTTGAGCGCGTGAGCTGATCAGTGCCCGGCTGACTACTGCCGTTTGCGTGACCCGTCGCACACCGTCGTCCGCAAGACCTTCCGGGCTGAGCCCCGCGCGAAGATTCTCCAACGCTCACCGCGCATGGCAGTGATGCTGACCGAGGTGATGCTGCCGGTTCCGTCTGCGCGGTGGATGTTGCCGGTGTTGACCCGAACGATCCGTGGCCCATGCCCTTTCAGGAAGCGCGTCACGCGGAAGCGTTGGATCCCGGTGGCGGTTAGGCCCTCGAGGGCGACGCCGTCGAAGATGACGTCGGCCCGGGCACGTTGTTCGGCAGCCGTCATCGGAATACACGAGGCGGTAGCCGTTGAAGCCAGGATGGCCAGGGCTGCGACCCCGACAACTGAGATTGAGATGAGTTTCGACATGCCCTCTATACGGCGCCGACCGCGCTCTTCGTCACGCGAGGTCACACGGAACGGGGACGACCGCCGCGGCGCAGAAATCAATGCTCCGCGACGGACGAGCCCCACACCAATCGCGACTCGTCCCAGTGAGGGAACGGCGACGTTGCAATGCGGATCCCAGCGCGAGGTCAAGGCGGGAGGACATCATCTCACATAGTTGCGAAGATCACAAAGTGGGCTATGCTGTGCCCATTCGCGCCCGGTCGTGACCCCGTTCCCCTTCGGGCCCCAGAGCGGTTGCCTCTCGGCGCACATCTCGCAAACGGCGAAGGGTTGGGCCGTGAAGGACCTGCTCGACAGGCTCGACGGTCATCCGTTGTCTGCGGAGATCTCCGCAGAGATCAGCCGGCTGACCGTCTACGCAGATGCTCAGGAGTCAAAGGTGCGGCAGCTCCAAACCGCTCTCGACTCGCGCGTCGCGATCGAGCGTGCCAACGGAATCCTCGCCGAACGCTTCCAGGTGGCCGTCGAGGAGGCCTTCGACTTGCTCCGTAAGGCCGCGCGCTCGAGTCGGCGGGAGCTGACACCGCTTGCGGAGGAGGTCATAAGCTCGAGCCAGACGCCCACAGAGATTGCCGCGGCGCTGCCGTGACCAGCACGTAGCGAGACTCAGTCGACGGGAGCGGTGCGTCGGCACCGCGGGCAGACCCATTCCGTCACAGGCTCTCCGCGCGATCCGCTCCGGCCAGGGTGGGCCTGCTGCCCCGCCCAACGTGTGCGAATTCGCATCGGCCCGTGACCACGGGGGCACTCCTTGGCTTGCGCTTCTTTTTCTTCCGGTTTTTCAGGCATCGAGAGTTAGTCTGGAGCTCGCGCGGGCGTGGCGGAATTGGTAGACGCGCCGGGTTTAGGTCCCGGTGGAGCTTTGCTCCTTAGAGGTTCAAGTCCTCTCGCCCGCATCGTCGTTCGAAGTCCGGCTTGCTTCGCGAGCCATGATGACTTCGAACGCCATTGTCCTAACGGAGAGCCGCAGCGGCGAACGCCGGCTGAGCCGGCATTCGCGGCGATCATGTTCGGGACTCAACGCCGTCCAAGAGACGCCAGTTGCCCTGGAGCGCTGCTTCAGCCGCGGCCACCAGTCGGTCTGCGTTTTCCGGTGCGGCTTTGCGAATGACTTCGGCGGATGCGGCGGCGTGTTCGTGGTCGCGCTCGGCGTGTAGCTCGAAATACTGGGTGCTCTCCGATCCCGTGCTGAAGGCGTAGTGCTCGACCAGGCCGGTGAGCTTCGTGCTGGAGACGCCGGGCTGACCCGACTCGACGGCATAGAGAACGGCTCGTGCCTCGAGGGAATCCTCGGCTCGCCAGGCGTCGGCGCACTCCTGCGTCTGCGTCGTGGGCTCGCGATCGAGCGGGGCGTCGAGCGCGGCGGCGAAATCGTCCCAGAGCGCGATGTGGGATTTCTCCTCGGCCGCGTGCTCGGCGTCGCCTCCAATTGCGGCGGCGTCTGCGAGCGCTACGACCGCGTGCCGGTACTCGCCGGCATAGAACGCCAGCTCGTCCCGGGTCAGCTCCCCTCGCTCCCAACGAAGGTAGAACGGATGGTCGAGGACGTTCCAGCGGCGCCGGGCCTCGTCGATGCGCTCGATCAGGTTCATGCGACTCAATCCTTTCGCGACGTGACGCGACCCCCGCGGCGATCGTATCGCTCGTTCAGGTCAGACGCTCGATGCCCGCGACGGTCCGCGCCAGGGCGTCCTCGTCGAAGGGATACGGGATCGCGTTCGGGAGCTGATGGGCCGGCCCGTCGAGCTGGTCGGAGCCGTTGGCGGCGTTCAGGGCGTACCGAACCGGGATCTCGTGGGTGACGACCAGAATCGACGACTCGGGCCGCTCGAGCAGCTTCCGAAAAGCAAGGGCATAGCGCCGTGCAGCGTCGTCCAGCGACTCGCCACCCGGAAAATCGTCGCTCCGTACGTGCGCTCGCTTCCACGCGCGGTACTCATCGATCGTCTTGCCTTCGAGCTCGCCGACGTCGATGTCGTCCAGCAGCGGGTCGACCTCGAAGGGCACGTCGCGGCCGGCAAGGGCGATCTCCGCCGTCTCGCGCGTGCGGCCGAAGCGGGTGTGGATGCAGAGGTCGATCCTGATGTGCGCCACTTGCTGCCCGAGCAGTAGAGCCTCCTCCCGACCCTTCTCCGTCAGCGCCACGGGGACCGAGAAGTCCCCGTTGATCCGGTTTTCGAAGTTCAGGGTCGACTCGCCGTGGCGGGTCAGCACGTAGAGCTCCACGACTCCCAGGCTATCCCCGTACCCCATCGGAGTGAAGACGCGCGCCGCAGCTTTGGAAGCGTTTGGTCTAATGGCTCGGTGCCGACCCAAATAGAGAACCTGCCGGACAACAAGGTCAGGCTCACCGTGGACGTTCCGAAGGCGGACGTCCACCACGCGGTCGAGCACGCGGCGTCGGACCTCGCCTCGAGCGTCAAGATCCCCGGCTTCCGTCAGGGGAAGGTGCCGATGCCAGTCCTCGTCAACCGGATCGGCAAGGAGCGCCTCTACTCGGAGGCGATCGAGAGTCACATCTCCGGCTGGTACTCGAACGCCGTCGCGAGCTCACGCATCAGGCCGGCCGACCAGCCCGAGCTCGACTACGAGCTGCCCGACTCCGAGGACAAGGACTGGCAGTTCACGGCGACCGTCGCCGTCCTTCCGAAGCCGGACGTTGCCGACTGGAAGACGCTCGAAGTGCCGTATGCGGAGCCTGAGGTTCCGGAGGACCTCGTCGACCACGAGTTGAACGTTCTGCGCTCGACGGTCGCGGAGCTGGCACCGGTCGAGAGCCGCCCGGCCGAGCTCGGGGACACGATCGTCCTCGACTTCGTAACCGACGACGGCGGCCAGCGCGACTACGTGGTCGAGCTCGGTTCGGGCCGATTGATTCCCGAGCTCGAGGAGCAGCTCGTCGGCATGAGCGCCGGCGAGACGAAGGAGATCGAGCTCGACAGAGTCGCTGAAGAAGACCCGATTAAGGTTGAGGCGGTCGTGAAGGAGATCAAGGAGAAGGTGCTGCCCGAGCTCGACGACGAGCTTGCGCGCTCCGCCTCCGAGTTCAACACGATCGAGGAGCTACGGGCCGACATCGAGCAGCGAATCCGCGACCAGATCGAGGCGGAGGTCGACGAGGCCTTCAGGCGCGCGGCACTCGACCGGCTCGTCCAGGCATCGAACGTTCAGGTCACCGGTCCGCTCGTCGATGCTCGCACCCGGACGCTCTTGCGGGAGCTCGACGCCGTCCTCCAGCGCAGCGGCGGCTCGCTCGACGCCTACCTCCAGATGTCCGGCGACTCACCCGAGAACCTCATTGCGCGTCTCCAGGAGCAGGCAGCTGCGTCGGTGGCCGGCGAGCTCGTGCTCGAGGCTGCTGCGGATCAGCTCGGGATCGAAGTCTCGGAGGAGGAGGTCGACGAGGCTTTCCGCGACCGCTTCGAGGAGGCCGACAGGATCATCGAGCAGGCCCGCGCCGCCGGCGCCTACGACACCGAGCGCGAGAACATGCGACTTGCCCGCGCTCTCGACCGCATCGTCGAAGAAGTCGAGCGCATCCCGCCCGAGCAGGCGGCCGCGCGCGAAGCGATCTGGACCCCGGACAAGGAAAACCCGACCGAGAAGCCGAAACTGTGGATTCCCGGCAGCAAGGAGCCAGCCTGACATGAGCCCGTTGATCCCAATGGTGATCGAGCAGACCTCGCGCGGTGAGCGCTCGTTCGACATCTACTCACGTCTGCTCAACGAGCGGATCATCTTCCTCGGCACCCCGATCGACGACCAGATCGCGAATCTGATCATCGCCCAGCTGATCCATCTCGAGTCCGAGGACCCCGAGAAGGACATCCAGATCTACATCAACTCACCCGGCGGACAGGTGTACTCAGGGCTCGCCATCTACGACACGATGCAGTACATCAAGCCGGACATCCAGACGACCTGCATCGGGATCGCAATGTCGATGGGCGCGGTGATCCTTGCCGGTGGCGCTAAAGGAAAGCGCGTCGCCCTGCCGAACGCCAAGATCCTCATCCATCAGGTTTCGGGTGGGTTCCAGGGGCAGGCGACCGACATCGAGATCCAGGCCCGCGAGACGATCAACCTCAAGCGGCGCCTGGAGGAGATTTTGGCCGAGCACACCGGGAAACCCACCGAACAGGTGGCCAAGGACATGGAAAGGGACTATTTCCTCACTTCGCAAGAAGCGCAGGAGTACGGCATCATCGATAACGTCATCGCCCATCGCTAGACGCCGGGGCGCTGACCGTCTAAAAGGAGAGACGTGGCCCGAGCATCCGACGGAAACGAGCAGCTCCTCTGCAGCTTCTGCGGGAAGAGCCAGCGTCAGGTAAAGAAGCTGATCGCCGGGCCCGGCGTCTACATCTGCGACGAATGCATCGATCTCTGTAACGAGATCATCGACGAGGAGCTCACGGCCCCGGCCGCGCTCGACCTGGACAACCTGCCTCGGCCGAAGGACATCTACTCGGTCCTGAACGACTACGTCGTCTCCCAGGAAGAGGCCAAGCGCACGCTCGCTGTTGCCGTCTACAACCACTACAAGCGCGTGCAGATGGGCACCGAGGAGGGCGATGTCGAGCTCCAGAAGTCGAACATCCTCCTGCTCGGCCCGACCGGCTGCGGCAAGACGCTGCTTGCTCAGACGCTTGCGCGTATTCTCAACGTGCCGTTCGCGATCGCCGACGCGACGGCGCTCACCGAAGCCGGCTACGTCGGTGAGGACGTCGAGAACATTCTCTTGAAGTTGATCCAGGCCGCGGACTTCGACATCAAGAAGGCCGAGACCGGGATCATCTACATCGACGAGGTCGACAAGATCGCGCGCAAGGCGGACAACCCTTCGATCACGCGCGACGTGTCGGGTGAGGGCGTGCAGCAGGCGCTGCTGAAGATCCTGGAGGGAACCGTGGCGTCGGTGCCGCCGCAGGGCGGAAGGAAGCATCCGCACCAGGAGTTCCTTTCGATCGACACGACGAACATCCTGTTCATCTGCGGTGGTGCGTTCGCGGGCCTCGACAAGATCATCGGCAAGCGCATCGGCAAGAGCGCCGTGGGCTTTGGCGCGCAGGTGCGCTCGAAGAGCGCGATCGAGGCGTCTGAGCTGCTCGCGAAGGTGATGCCCGAGGACCTGCTCAACTTCGGGTTGATCCCGGAGTTCATCGGCCGGCTGCCGGTCATCTCCGCTGTGCACCAGCTCCAGCGGGAAGACCTCGTGCAGATCCTGATGGAACCGAAGAACGCGCTCGTGAAGCAGTACCAGCGCTTCTTCGGTTACGACAACATCGAGCTCGTGTTCACGGACGATGCCCTGTGGGAGATCTCCGACAAGGCGCTCGAGCGCGAGACCGGCGCGCGCGGTCTACGCTCGATCATCGAGACGGCGTTGCTCGACGTTATGTTCGAGCTGCCGTCGCGCCGTGACGTCTCCAAGTGCGTGATCACGAAGGAGACGATCGCGAATCACCTGAAGCCGACGCTCGTCACGAGCGCCGAAGGGGTGGTCGACGACGACGCCGCCCCGATCGAAGAGTCGGCGTAACGCCGACCGCCTTCCCGAGACCGTAGAGGCGAGCCGGAGGATTTCGGCTCCGGGGCAACTCTCGGCCGGGCAGCCGGCGGGAAGCTGGTGCCGCGGCGGACATTCGCGATCGGACCGGGACTGGCAGCGGGCTCGCTCGCGCGACGTCGTACGTGGGATCCGAAAAGGGAGACAAACCGCCTTGACGGCCGCTGATACGGCCGTTTAGGATCCGAGAATGACCTATCTTGGATCCGAAGCGACGGTGGAGCCGCTCGAGGAGCCGGAACAGCGCCAGGCCACCATCGTCGTCCTCACAACCGCCGAGCTCGCGGAGTGCACGTGCCCCGAGTTCTGCGAGCGTGACCACGACGTCGACTAGAGGAGAGGCAATGACCTTCAGCCGCACAGGCACGCGCGACGAGCGCTGGCAGGGCATCGACCGCCCTTATAGCCCGGATGCTGTCCTCGGCCTGCGTGGCTCCGTGCAGGTTGAGCACACCCTTGCCCGCCGTGGTGCAGAGCGGCTCTGGGCGCTGCTCAACGGGAGCCGGCACGTCGCGGCGCTCGGCGCCTTGAGCGGCGGACAGGCTGTGCAGATGGCTCGGGCGGGCCTCGAGGCGATCTATCTCTCGGGCTGGCAGGTGGCCGCGGACGCGAACCTCGCGGGTCAGACGTATCCGGATCAGAGTCTCTATCCGGCCAACAGCGCCCCTGCGCTCGTACGCCGCCTGAACAACGCGCTGCTGCGGGCTGATCAGATCGACGTCTCCGAAGGAGGAGCGGGTCTGGACCCGTTGCCGATCGTCGCCGACGCGGAGGCTGGATTCGGCGGCCCGCTGCAGGCGTTTGAGCTGATGAAGAGCTTCATCGAGGCGGGTGCGGCGGGTGTCCACTACGAGGACCAGCTCGCAGCCGAGAAGAAGTGCGGCCACCTCGGCGGGAAGGTTCTCGTCCCGACGGGCCAGTTCATCCGGACGCTCGTTTCGGCCCGGCTCGCCGCGGACGTGCTCGACGTCCCGACGATCCTCATCGCCCGGACGGATGCGCTGAGCGCCACACTGCTCACGAGCGACGTCGATTCCGAGGACGAGCAGTTCCTCACAGGGGACCGCACCCCGGAGGGGTTCTTCCACGTCCGAGACGGGCTGGACGCGGCGATCGCCCGGTCGCTTGCGTACGCCCCATACGCGGACCTGCTCTGGTTCGAGACCTCGACGCCGGACCTCGGCGAAGCGCGCGAGTTCGCCCAGGCGATTCACGAGCGCTTCCCCGGCAAGCTGCTCGCGTACAACTGCTCGCCGTCCTTCAACTGGCGCCGCCATCTGGACGACGGCGAGATCGCGACCTTCCAGGAGGATCTCGGTGCGCTCGGCTACCGCTTCCAGTTTGTGACGCTTGCCGGCTTCCACGCGCTCAACGCGGAGATGTTCGATCTTGCTGACGGGTACGCTCGCGAGGGCATGAGCGCTTATGTCCGCCTACAGGAGCGCGAGTTCGCGCTGGAGGAGCGCGGCTACACGGCGACACGACACCAGCGCGAGGTCGGCGCGGGCTACTTCGACCGGGTCGCCCATGCGGTGAGCGGCGGGGAAAGCTCGACGCTCGCGCTCGCCGGCTCGACCGAGGAGGCGCAGTTCCAGACCTGAGCGGCGGTGTCGTCGCGCCGGCCGGGGTGGAGGTGCTCGCTCCCGCCGATCATCACGTGCTTTCCGTCGAGGCGCTCAGCCTCGTCGCCATGCTGCAGAGAGAGCTCGGGCCGCAGCGGGCGGAGCTCCTGTCGCGGCGGCAAGAGCATCGCGGTCTACCGGACTTTCTCCCGGAGACTCGATCCGTCCGTGAAGGCGACTGGCAGGTGGCACCGCCGCCGCAGGACCTGCTCGACCGCCGCGTCGAGATCACCGGTCCCGTCGACCGCAAGATGATGATCAACGCGCTGAACTCGGGCGCGCGCGTCTTCATGGCCGACTTCGAAGATTCGTGCTCGCCCACGTGGCAGAACATCGTCGAGGGTCAACAAAACCTCATCGACGCTGTCAGGGGAACGATCTCGTTCGACACGGCCGAGAAGAGCTACCGGCTGGCCGAAAAGACGGCGACGCTCGTGGTGCGGCCGCGCGGGTGGCACCTGCAAGAGCGCCACGTGCTGATCGATGGCGAGCCGATCTCCGCGAGCCTCTTCGACTTCGGTTTGGCGTGCTTCCACAACGCAGCGGAGCTGCTCGAGCGTGGCTCGGGCCCTTACTACTACCTGCCGAAGCTCGAGAGTCACCTCGAAGCTCGCCTGTGGAACAGCGCGTTCGAGCTGGCGGAGGGACAGCTCGGGCTCCCGCGTGCGTCGATTCGCGCGACCGTTCTGATCGAGACGATCCTCGCAGCGTTCGAGATGAACGAGATCCTCTGGGAGCTGCGCGAGCGCTCGGCGGGCCTGAACGCCGGTCGTTGGGACTACATCTTCAGCGCGATCAAGAAGGTCGGCGCCGTACTCCCGGACCGCGCGCAGGTAACCATGACGGTGCCGTTCATGCGCGCGTACACGGAGTTGCTCGTCGCGACCTGCCACAAGCGTGGGGCGCACGCGATCGGAGGGATGGCCGCTTTCATTCCGTCGCGCCGCGATCCCGAGGTGAACGAAGCTGCGCTCGAGAAGGTCCGGGACGACAAGGTTCGCGAGTCGGCTGACGGGTTCGACGGCACGTGGGTCGCCCATCCCGATCTCGTGCCTGTCGCGACCGAGGTCTTCGACGGCGTGGTCGGGGCAAAAGCCAATCAGGTCGACCGCACGCGCGACGACGTCAGCGTCACACCCGAGCAACTGCTCGACTTCGAGATCGACGGTGGGGCGGTGACCGGCGACGGGCTGCGCACCAACGTCTCGGTCGGGGTCCGCTACCTCGACGCCTGGTTGAACGGCGTCGGCGCGGCGGCGATCGACAATCTGATGGAGGACGTGGCGACGGCGGAGATCTCTCGCGCGCAGGTGTGGAGCTGGGTGGATGCGGGGCACTTCGACGCGGCTCGCGTTCGCGACGAGGTCAGCCGGATCGAAGCCAGCCCGACGGCGAAGGAGGTGTTCGAGGAGGTTGCCCTCGCGCGGCATTTCGTGGAGTTTCTGACGCTCCCCGCGTACGATCGCCTCGTATGAGCCTCGAGAGCACGAAGGCCGACGAGATCGCGCTGATTGTCGAGGAAGCCATCGTCTCCGGCGAGCTTCCTCCCGGGACCGTCCTCAGGCAGGAGCAGCTCTCGGAGCGCTTCGCCGTCAGTCGGACGCCCGTGCGCGAGGCCCTGCGCCGACTCGCCGCGCTCGGGCTCGTCTCCTTCGAGCCCAACCGTGGCGTTCGCGTTCGAACGCTTTCTCGCGAAGAGCTGCGCGAGGCGTTCCTCGTCCGCGCCGAGCTCGAATCGCTGGCCACCGAGCTCGCAGCGCCAAGGATGACGGATGCGGACCTGGAGTCGCTCGAGCGGGCCGAAGCGGACTTCAGCCGTGCGACGCAGGCTCTGCGATCACGTCCCCCTGACGAAGCGGAACGCTGGCAGCGCACGTCGGACTGGGTGCGTGCGAACCACGGCTTCCACGACGTGATCTATCGCGTCGCCGACTCTCCGCTCGTCGAACGGCTCGCGAAGAGCGCGCGGCGCTCGTTCTCCGGTCACGCCGTCTGGGCGCCGGGCGGTTCGGAGACGGACGCACTCTACGAGCGGAACGATCGCGAGCACCGCGCCATCATTGCCGCCCTGCGTGCGGGAAATCCGGGGGGAGCCCGGACGCTTGCACGCGATCACGTCCTGCACTCGTACGAGCTGCTCGTGCACGTGCTCGAGCAGCGGCCTCTCAACAGCGTCACGGGCGTCGTCGGCCGGAACTGAGCGGTCTCTCGCCCGGTGGGCCTTGCTCGACGAGTCGGAGCACTTTCTCGGGGGTGCCGCGGCGGTCGTGCAGGTTCTCGAGCCACCACGTCGCACCGGCCTCCGCGTAGGCGACCGGATCGCCGCGATCGCGCTCGCCGAGCACCGCGACGTCGTAGTCGCCTGAGCGACCAATCGTCGCAATGCTGCGTGCGACCTCCTCGGGGGAGAGCGTCATCCCGGTCGGATCGGCGCTGTCGGCGAGCCAGCCGTCCCAGCGCGCCGCGCGTCGCAGCGATGCAGGACGGTTACCGCCGATCCAGATCGGCACCCGGGCCTGCGTCGGCGTGGGCGCAAGCGTCACTCCGTCGACCGTGTAGTGCTCGCCGTGGTGGGTGACCTCTTTCCCTGACCAGAGGCCCCGCAGCAGTTCGAGCCCTTCGTCGAGCATCGCAGCCCGCACCTTTGCGTCGGTCGGCTCGCCGAACTTGCCGAACTCGGACGCCGAGCCACCGAGGCCCGCGCCGAACGTCACACGGCCGCCGCTCAGGTTGTCGAGCGTCGCGATCTGGTGTGCGACGACCTGGGGCCGGCGTCGCGCCACGGGTGTGACCGCGGTGCCGAGTCGCACGCGTTTCGTCGTTGCGGCGAGCGCGGCGAGCACGGTCCAGGGGTCGGCTGCCGGCGCTTTCCAGACGAAAGCGAGGTGATCCCAGATAAAGACGGCGTCCCATCCGTGCTCCTCGGCGGCGAGCCCGAGCTCAACCGGCACGCGTGGATCGGAGAAGGTGCCGAGGTTTGCGAGGCAGATCCCATAGCGCATCTCGATGCAGACACTAGAGTCCCCGGACGGTGGGGGAGTTCACGACGCGACCGGAGCTGCGTGGGACGTTCGGGATGGTCGCGTCCACGCACTGGCTTGCATCGGCCGTAGGAATGGCAGTGCTCGAACGTGGCGGCAACGCTTTCGACGCGGCCGTGGCCGCGGGGTTCACGCTGCAGGTCGTCGAGCCGCATCTGAACGGTCCGGGCGGCGAGGTTCCCGCGCTCTTCTACGCGGTCGACCGCGGAGAGCCGCTGACGTTGTGTGGGCAGGGGGTTGCGCCGGCTGCCGCCACGATCGAGCGCTACCGGGAACTGGGGCACGAGCTCATCCCGGGCACGGGCGTCCTTGCAGCCTGTGTTCCCGGCGCGTTCGGAGGCTGGCTCCTGTTGCTTCAAGACTTCGGCACCTGGCGCCTCGGGGACGTGCTGCAGTTCGCGATCGACTACGCGGAGAACGGCTTTCCGGTCGTGGGTGGGATGCGGCTCTCGATCGAGCGCCAGGCCGATCTGCTCGCAGGCTGGCCAGCCTCGAGCGAGCTCTACCTCCCGGTGCCAGAGCTCGGAGCGCAGTTCCGCAACCCGACGCTCGCCGCGACGTATCGGCGCATCATGGAGGAGTCGGCAGGCGGTTCGCGAGAGTCGGAGCTCGAGCGCGCGCGTGAGCTCTTCTACGAAGGCTTCGTCGCCGACGAGATCCACCGCTTCTCCGAAGCGGAAGGCGGACTGCTCGCCCGCGACGACCTCGCTGCGTGGCGCGCGACCTTCGAGCCGGTCGTCTCCTTCGACTACCACGGGACGACGGTGTGCAAGACGGGGCCGTGGGGCGCCGGCCCCGTCGCGTTGCAACAGCTCGCGCTGCTCGAGGGCTTCGACGTCGAGAAGCTCGACGAGGCGGAGTTCGTCCACGTGGTCACCGAATGCGCCAAGCTCGCGTTTGCCGATCGCGACGCCCTCTACGGCGATGCGGACGTTCTGCTCGACACGCTGCTCTCGCGCGAGTACAACGACACGCGTCGCGCTCTCGTCGACGGTGAAGCGTCGTCGGCGTACGAACCGGGGCTCGGGCGCCTGCCGACCCTCGTCGAAGCCGAGGAGCTCGCCGGCGGCGGTGAGCCCACGCGCGGCGACACCGTCCACCTCGACGTCGTCGACTCTTTGGGGAACATGATCTCCGCGACGCCGAGCGGCGGCTGGCTGTACGGCTCGCCGGTGATCCCCGCGCTCGGCTGGCCGCTCGGGACCCGCGCGCAGATGTTCTGGCTCGAGGAAGGGCTGCCGTCGTCACTACGTCCAGGCACGCGGCCGCGCACGACGCTTTCGCCCGGCCTCGCGCTCCGCGACGGGAAGCCCTGGCTGGCGTGGGGGACTCCCGGCGGGGACCAGCAGGAGCAGTGGGGGCTCCACGTCTACCTGCGCCACGTCGATCGCGGGCTCAATCTGCAGGAGGCGATCGACGCTCCGGAGTTCCACACGGACCACCTGATCTCTTCGTTCTACCCCCGCGGCTTCGTCCCCCGTTCGCTCGACGTCGAGGCGAGGTTCTCGCAGGAGGTGATCGACGAGCTCCGTGCCCGAGGCCACGACGTCGCGGTCGAGCCGGACTGGTCGCTCGGGCGCGTCACAGCCGTTCAGAAGGAGGACGGCCAGCTGCGAGCGGGTGCCAACCCGCGCGGCATGCAGGGCTACGCCACCGGCCGTTAGTGCCCCTGCCGGTGACGCTGTCGAAGTCGGCATGTGTTGCCGGTAGGGGCGCTAGACTCACGTCATAGTCGCGGCGTAATCTCACCGGCCCCCTGAACGGTCTCGAAGCCGAGGCTAGGATCGCGCGCGGGATGGAATCTCTGTACTCACCCGCAGGCGTCGAGGAGCGCTGGCAGCGCACGTGGGAGGAGGAAGGCGACTACAACGCCGACCCGGACCCGGCGCGCAAGAGCTTCGTGGTCGCGCACCCGCCGCCGAACGTGACAGGCGACCTGCACATGGGACATGCCTTGCAGCTGTCGCTCGCCGACACGATCGTTCGCACGCGTCGCATGCAGGGCTTCAACACGCTCTTCCAGCCCGGCTTCGACCATGCCGGGATCTCCACGCAAAACGCCGTCGAGAAGCACCTCGCGCAGGAGGGCAAGACCCGCCAGGATCTCGGCCGCGAGGCGTTCGTAGACCGCGTCTGGGAATGGCTGCACGAGTACGGGGGGAAAATCATGCTCCAGTTCCGGCGGATCGGCGCCTCGATGGACTACCGCCGCGAGCGCTTCACGATGGACGACGCCTACGTGCGCGCGGTGATGCATTTCTTCGTTCATCTATACGGGAAGGGCTGGATCTATCGCGCGAACAGGATCATCAACTGGTGCCCGTTCCACCAGACGGCGCTCTCGGATCTCGAGGTCACGCACGTCGAGGTGGACGACGCGCTGACGTACGTGCGTTACCCGCTCGCCGACGGCGACGGCTACATCACGGTCGCGACGGTGCGACCGGCGACGATCCTGGGCGACGTGGCGGTGGCGGTGCATCCGGACGACGATCGCTATCGGCAGCTCGTAGGCAAGGAGGTGATCGTCCCGGTGGTCGAACGGCGGGTTCCGGTGATCGCAGACAAGCGCGTCGAACGGGACTTCGGCACCGCCGCGCTCAAGGTGACGCCCGGTCATGACCCGCTCGATTACGAGATCGGCCGTGACCACGGCCTGCCGGAGCTCACGGTGATCGGTCCGGACGGGCGATTGAACGAGGAAGCCGGCGAGCTCGCCGGCTTGACGCAGGAGGAAGCGGACAAGTGGGTGCTCGCCTGGCTGAAGGAGCACGGCCAGCTCGAGAAACGCGAGTCGTACCGGCACACCGTGGCGGTGTGTGACCGCTGCCAGACCCGCATCGAGCCGCGCATCTCACTGCAGTGGTGGTGCTCGATGGACGAGTTGCGCAAGCCCGCACTCGAGGCGCTCCGCTCCGGCCGCGTCCGCTTCCACCCCGAATCGCAGCAACGCTTCGCGGTTCAGTCGCTGGAAGAGGCGCCGGACTGGAACATCTCCCGCCAGATCTGGTGGGGCCACCAGTTGCCGGTCTGGGAATGTCCCGACGGGCACATCACCGTCGGGGAGACGGAGCCCGAAGCGTGCGCAGAGTGCGGTTCGCACGAACTGACGCGTTCGACCGACGTGCTCGACACGTGGTTCTCGTCCGCACTCTGGCCCTTTGCGACGCTCGGCTGGCCGGAGGACACGGAGGATCTGCGCGCCTTCTACCCAGGGGACCTGAACACGACTGCGCGCGACATCATCCGCCTCTGGGAGAACAGGATGATCTTCAGCGGACTCGAGCTGATGGGCGAGGTCCCGTTCCGCGACGTCGTCATCCACTCGACCGTCCACGCGCCGACCGGCGGCCGGATGTCGAAGAGCCTTGGCACGGGGATGAATCCGCTCGCCGCGATCGAGGCCTACGGCGCGGACGCGACCCGCTACGGGCTGATGAAGATGGCTTCGTCGCAGGACGTCCGCTTCTCGGAAGGCGCGATCGAGGAGGGAGGGAAGCTCGCGAACAAGCTCTGGAATGTCGCACGGCTGATTCTCCAGGCCTCGGAAGGCGCTGCGCCGGAGGAACGCCCGCGCATGCTCGAGGAACGCTGGATCCTCGCCCGCCTGTCGCAAACCCAGCGCCAGGTCGAGCGGCTTCTCGACGAGTTCGACTTCTCGCACGTGGTCAGCGAGCTTTATCACCTCACTTTCGACGACTTCTGCGACTGGTACGCGGAGGCGGTAAAGGGACGGCTCTACGACGGAGACGCGGACGCGCGCGCCACGGCGGTTGCTGCGCTCGAGCGGCTGCTCAAGCTCTTGCATCCTGCGATGCCGCACGTGACCGAAGAGATCTGGTCGAACCTGCCTGCGCGAGAAACCAGATTGATCGTGTCGTCCTGGCCCGAAGCGGGCGACGAGACGGAGGCGGGCGCGCTCACCGCGGTGCAGCAAGCAGCCGTCGTCTATCGCCGCAGCGGCGTCCTCCCAAAACTCGAAGGCGAAGAGCGGCGTATCTTCAACGCGGTCGTGAAGCCAACCGAAGGGTCGGGCGACGGCAACGCAGCCGCAGAGATCGCCCGCCTACAGAAAGAGATCGCGCGCGCCGAAGGCATGCTCGCGAACGATCGCTTCGTCGGCAACGCTCCCGCGGACGTCGTCGAGGGTGAGCGTGAGAAGCTTGCGCGCTATCGGCGGGAGCTCGATGCCCTCACACACTGAGTACGTCGAGTCGTTGAGCCCGTGGCCGAAGGACGGCTTCGGTCTCAACCGCATCAAGGCATTGCTCGCCGCGCTCGGCGACCCGCAGCTCGACTACCCGTCCATCCACGTCGTCGGCACGAACGGGAAGTCGACCGTCACCCGAACGATCGAGGCGCTTCTCGCCGACGCCGGCCTCAAGGTCGGCGCATATCTGTCGCCCCACGTGCGTGGGTGGAGCGAGCGCATCCGTGTGACGGGCGAGGAGGCCGACTTCGAAGCCGCTGTCGAGCGAGTGCGAGCCGAGGCCGAGCGGATCGAAGCGACGCAATTCGAACTAGTCACCGCGGCCGCTCTGGCGGAGTTCGCCTCGGCTGGGGTCGACGTGGCCGTCGTGGAGGCCGGGCTCGGCGGGCGTTTCGACGCCACGAACATCCTCCGCTCGCCAGTTCAGGTGCTGACGAACGTCGCCCTCGAGCACACCGAGGTCCTGGGGACGACCCGCGAGGCGATCGCGGTGGAGAAGCTCGCCGTCGTCCAGCCCGGTGCGACGGTCGTGCTCGGCGAGCCCGAGTGGGAAGCCCTCGCGAGGGAAAATGGCGCCGAGCAGGTCGTCGTCGCCGGGCACAGCAACCTGGCGATCGCGATCGCCGCGGCCGAAACGTTCCTCGGCCGGCGGGTCGACGGGCACGTGACGGTCGAGTTGCCGGGGCGCCTCGAGCGCCTGAGCGAGGATCCCCTGGAGATCTGGGACGGCGCCCACAACCTCGCCGGTCTCGGATACGCGCTCCCGCGGGTGCCGAGCGCGAACTACGTCGTCGTCGCTTCGATCCTTGCCGACAAGGACGTGGAGGGGATGCTGGCCGCTCTGTCGGTCATCGGAAGCCGCCTGGTGGCCACCACTTCGAGCAACTCGCGCTCTCTCTCGGCCGAGGACCTGGCCGAGCGCGCCCGGCCGTTCTTCCCGGAGGTCCGGCCGATCGAGGGCCCGGTTGAGGCCCTGACCTACGCCCGGACCCTCGGCGAGCCGATCCTCGTGACCGGCTCCCTTTACCTCCTGGCCGATCTCGCCAAGGATGAGAGCCTACGATGGCGAACGTTGGCGACAGGGTGACAGTCTTCGCGTTCGCGGCGCTCGTCCTGGCCGCGATCGTCGGGATCGCGTTTCTCGCGGGGTACGTAATAGGAAGAATCCTTTTGTGATCGCCAGCACCTTCAGCGGAATCCACGACTTCTTCGCCTCGGGCACCTGGCAGGTGATCAGGAACCTGATGCTCTTCTTCCTGATCGCCTTCTGGCTCGCGGTCGGGTACTGGGTCTACAAGGATGCGAAGCGGCGGATCGAGGATCCCGTGCTGATCGCCACGGCGGTCGCGATCGGGCTGGTGATCCCCTTCCTCGGCGCACTCGTCTACATGCTGTTTCGCCCACCGGAGTACCTCGAGGACGTGCGCGAGCGTGAGCTCGAGATCAAGGCGATGGAGGAGCGGCTTGATCGCCGGGATCTCTACTGCCCGGTCTGCCGGGCCGAGGTCTCGAATGAGTTCCTCGTCTGCCCGGTCTGCACGACGAAGCTGAAGCAGGCGTGCGTGAACTGCAAGGCGCCGCTCGAGGCGCTCTGGCAGGTGTGCCCTTACTGCGAGACCTCTGTCGAGCCGGTCGCCGTCGACTTCCCGACCTTCGAAGTCCGACCGCCCAGACGACGGCGACGCTCCGAGTAAACTGCGCCGCCGATGGCGGTCGAACGCTCACTCATCCTGATCAAGCCCGACGCGGTGCAGCGCAAGCTCGCCGGCGAGATCCTCGCGCGCATCGAGCGCCGTGGCTTCGCACTGCGAGCAGGCAAGCTGATCCATGTTGACCGCGAGCTCGGCGAGACGCACTACGCCGAGCACAAGGAGAAGCCGTTCTTCGGCGAGCTCGTCGAGTTCATCACCTCGGGCCCGACGCTTGCGCTCGTCGTCGAAGGGGAGGGTGCGATCGCCACGATGCGGAAGACGATCGGCGCGACGAATCCCGCCGATGCCGAGCCTGGATCGATCCGCGGCGATCTTGCGAGCGCGATGCCGGACAACCTGGTGCACGGCTCCGACTCGCCGGAGTCTGCGAAGCGCGAGGTCGCCCTCTGGTTCTCGGACGATGAGCTCGTCTGACCGACCCGACTACGTTCAGCAGAACGTCGCGAACTGGACCCGCGCGAACACGGAATACACCGACGCCTCCGCGACGCGCGCCTGGGCGCAGGAAGAGATCACCTGGGGCGTCTTCGGGAAACCTGAAGTTGAGCTGAACGCCCTCGGTGACGTCAGCGGTCTGGACGTGGTGGAGCTCGGGTGTGGGACCGCGTACTTCTCTGCGTGGCTCGCCCGGCGCGGCGCACGCGTAGTCGGTGTCGACCCGACGCCGGCGCAGCTCGAGACCGCCCGGCGCCTGCAGCGCGAAACTGGGATCGAGTTCCCCCTCGTCGAGGCGATCGGCGAGGACGTCCCGCTTCCGGACGCGTCCTCCGACCTTGTGCTCTCGGAGTACGGGGCGTCGCTCTGGGCCGACCCGTACCGCTGGGTCCCGGAGGCGGCACGTCTGCTGCGGCAGGGCGGCCGCCTGGTCTTCTTGACCAATTCGACCCTCTCCGTGGTCTGTATGGCGATGGACGGCGTCGGCGAGCTACTCGTGCGACCGCAGTTCCAGTTGCACCACAAGGAGTGGCCCGACACTCACGAGGTCGAGTTTCACCTTGGCCACGGTGACTGGATCGATCTCCTGCGGACGACCGGCTTCGACATCGAGCGCCTCGTCGAAGTGTTCGCGTCGCCGGAGGCGGAGACTCACACGTTCTACAAGTACGTGACTGCCGACTGGGCGCGCAAGTGGCCGGTCGAAGAGATCTGGGTCGCCCGCAAACGTGTCTGACGCGTCGCCATCGCCGCCGCTTCTTCTCGCGTCGACGTCGCCGCAACGCAAGGCCATTCTCGAGCAGTTGCACATCCCATTCGACGTCGTCGCTCCGAGGTACGAAGAGAACAATCCGGAGATCGCCGACGCCGTGCAGGTCGTGCGCGACCATGCGCGAGAGAAGGCGCGGTCGGTTGCCGACATCGCGGACGACCGGCCGGTGCTCGGCGTCGACACCGCGGTCGTGCTCGACGGCCGGATCTTCGGCAAGCCCGCAAACGCGACCGAGGCCGAGCAGATGCTCGAAGCGCTCAGCGGGAAGACGCATCTCGTCGTGTCGGGGCTCTGCCTGGTCACACCTGGCTGGGAGGACGTCGAGCACGAGGCGACCCGGGTGGCGTTCCGGGAACTGACCCCCCGCGAGCTCGGCACATATGTCGCGCTCGGGGAGTGGGACGGGCGTGCCGGGGGCTACGCGATCCAGGGCCGCGGTGCTGGGCTCGTGCGTTGCATCGAAGGTGACTACCTGAACGTCGTCGGCCTGCCGGCGGCACTGCTGGTGAGGTTGCTCGCAGAGCACTTCGCGGGCGCGTACGGGTTCGGCTGAGCCACCTTCCACTACACTCGAACGCTCCATGGGTCTCTTCGACAACCTCGGCGGCTTCGGCGGTCGCGACATGGCGGTCGATCTCGGCACCGCGAACACGCTCGTCTACGTTCGCGGCCGCGGGATCGTCCTCTCCGAGCCCTCCGTGGTGGCGATCGACCAGCGCACCGGTGAAGTGCACGCGGTCGGTGTCGAGGCGAAGCGGATGCTCGGCCGCACGCCGGGCACGATCTCCGCAATTCGCCCGCTCAAGGACGGCGTCATCGCCGACTTCGACGTCACCGAGCAGATGCTGCGGCACTTCATCCAGAAAGTGCATCAGCATCGTTTTGCGCATCCGCGCGTCGTCGTGTGCGTTCCGTCCGGTGTGACCGGAGTCGAGAAGCGCGCAGTCGAAGAGGCGACGTTGAGCGCCGGTGCGCGGCAGGCGTACCTGATCGAGGAGCCGATGGCTGCCGCGATCGGTGCGGGACTTCCCGTCGCCGAACCGACTGGCAACATGATCGTCGACATCGGCGGCGGCACGACGGAAGTCGCAGTCATCTCACTCGGCGGCATCGTCGTGTCGCAGTCGCTTCGTGTCGGCGGCGACGAGATGGACGAGGCGATCATCAATCACATCAAGCGCGAGTACAAACTGCTGATCGGGCAACAGACCGCAGAAGAGATCAAGCTCGAGATCGGCTCGGCATACGACCTGCGCGAAGAGCTGCAAGCCGAAGTGCGCGGACGCGACATGCTCACCGGCCTCCCGAAGACCGTCGTCCTCAGTTCGGAGGAGGTGCGGCGCGCGCTCGACGAACCGGTGCAGCAGATCATCGAGGCGATCAAGTCCACGCTGGACAAGACGCCGCCCGAGCTGGCCGCCGACATCATGGACCGGGGGATCGTCATGGCCGGAGGCGGCGCCTTGCTCTCGAACTTCGACGAGCGCCTGCGCCACGAGACCCAGATGCCCGTGCACCTGGCAGAGAGCCCCCTCACCTGCGTGGCTGTGGGCTCCGGGCGGAGCCTGGAGGAATTCGAGGCGATCCACCGCAGCGCCAAGGCCCGGCGAAATAACCACCGCCGTTAGCCTCGCCCGGAGATCTAGCTAACCTAGGCCTCTCTCGTGCCTCGCAACCGCAGTGTCAGCGCGGTCCTGGGCTCGTCCGCATCGAGACCGAGACCCCTTCCCTTCCCTTCCCGCAGCCGCTCCACCATTCGGCGCCGGGCCGCGGTGGGAGTCCTGGTGCTGCTCTCGCTGATCCTGATCACGATCTCCTTCCGCGAGCCGACCGGCGGAGCCCTCCACAGTGTCAACAGCGCAGGCGCAACGGTCTTGAGGCCCTTCGAGGTCGCCGCGGAGCGGGTGGCGCGCCCGTTCCGCGACGTCTACGGCTACTTCCGCGGTCTCGTGCACGCAAAGCGCGAGAACTCCCGCCTGCGGGCAGAGGTCAACCAGCTCCGCGAGCAGAAGCTGCAGGGGCAATCCGCGCTCGAGCAGAACCGTGAGCTTCGGGCGCAGCTGAAGTTCATCGACAGCCCACTTTTCCCGGGCGACTACGCGCCGGTCAACACGCGCATCATCTCCTGGGCCAGCGAGTTCGAGCAGCAGGTCGTCATCGCTGCCGGCTCCGACGCCGGCATCAGGCAGGACACGCCCATCGTCACGCGCGACGGTCTCGTCGGCCGTGTGACGGATGTAACCGGCAACGCCGCGCAGGTCACGCTGCTGACCGACGAGAACAGCGCCGTGCCCGCGCGGGATCCGAAGACCGGAGCGATCGGGCTGATCCGGCACGGTCAGGGAGAAGGGTCGCTCCTGCTCGACTTCGTTCGTAAGGAGGCGAACGTGCAGGCGGGCGACGTGATCGTCACGGCGGGTACGCGCTCCAAGCAGTATCCGTCCCTGTTCCCCGGCGGCATCCCGATCGGCGTCGTGACGAGTGTCGGCCAGAGCGACACGGCGCTGTACAAGCAGATCCAGATCGCCCCGTTCGTAGACTTCTCGGCGCTCGACGCGGTCACGGCCCTGATCACGCATAAGCGAACTCCGAAGGCGCCCTGATGCCAGCCGACGCTGCTAAAGCCTCGGGCCTGCTCTTCTTCGTTGTCGTCGTGCAGTTGTCGGTGACGGCGAACGTCGACATCCTCGGCGGGCATCCGAATCTCCTGCTCGTGACGGTCGTGTGCGTGTCGCTTCTCCGGGGTGCCGTCTTCGGCGCCGTCGCCGGCTTTTCCGCCGGGTTGCTCGCGGACACGGGCGTGTTCGGGACGCTCGGCTTCACCGCGCTGCTCCTGACCCTTGCGGGCTACTGGACAGGCCGGTATGGAGAGACGACCGGCCGCGATCGCGCGCACGCGCCGTTGCTGTCGATCGCGGTCATAACCGTCCTCTACCAGATCGCCGCGCTCGTCCTGCGCTACATGCTCAGTGAGCCGGCGCCCGCACAGCACATCTTTGCCGCGCTACTGCCGACGGTGATCCTCAATGTGATCCTGACGGTTCCGGTGTACGCACTCACGCGCCGGCTGCTGCGGCCGCGCGAGTGGTTGACACGCGAGGTGCGTCTCCTTGGGTAAGCGCGTTCTCTCTCGACGGTTCCTACCGCCCGACCCGCGAGTCGAAGAGCCCTACCGGTTCACGCCGAAGCTGGCGCTGCGGGTCGGGCTGCTCGGGATGCTCGCGCTCGCGGTGTTCGCCGCGCTCTTCCTGCGACTCTGGTCACTGCAGGTGCTGAACGGCCAGCAGTTGCTGCGCGCGGCCCAAAACAATCAGCGCCGCGACATCCGTGTGCAGGCTCCGCGCGGCCCTATCCTCGACCAGAACGGTCAAGTGTTGGTCACGAACGTGCCCGGGACCGCCGTACAGATCTGGATCTCGGATCTCCCCAAGCGCCGCAGCGTTCGGCTCCGGGAGATCCGGAAGCTCGCGCGCCTTCTGCACGTTCCCGCCGCCCAGATCGGCGCGGCGGTCCGCAAGCACCGCACCGACCCGCTGACGCCGGTCAAGGTGAAGGACGGTGCGACTCAGGCGCAGGTCTTCTATCTCAAGGAGCGCGCGGAGGACTTTCCGGGTGTGCAGATCGCTCCGACGTACCTCCGCTTCTACCCGCGCAAAGAGCTGGCGGCGCACGTGCTCGGCTACGTGAGCGAGATCTCGCCCGGGCAGCTCAAGACGCTGCACGATCAGGGCTATCGCGGCGGCGACGCGATCGGCCAGACCGGCATCGAGTCGTACTACGACAAGTACCTACGTGGGACGGCGGGGCTTTCGCAGCTACGTGTGGATTCGCTCGGCAGGCCGATCAGCCTCGTGCTCCCAAAGGTCCCCGCACATCCGGGCAACGCGGTGCGGCTCACACTGGACGTAAAGCTCCAGAAGGCAGCTGAGGAGGCTCTGCGCTACGGGATCGACCGCGCGCGGAACTCCGCCTGCTACGGCTGCTGGAACGCGAACGGCGGCGCGATCGTGGCTATCGACCCGCACGACGGCGCGGTGCGCGCACTCGCCTCGTTCCCGACCTACCGGCCGTCGCTGTTCTCGGGCCGCGTCCGTCAGCGCGCACTCGACGTCGCAGGCCTTACGCCACGCACGGCCGAGGCCGCGAACTTCCCTGCGCTCGACCGCGCGATCGACGGGGCCTATCCACCGGGCTCGACGTTCAAGCCGGTGACAGCGATCGCCGCGATGCAGGAGCACATCCTGCAGCCGTACGAATCGCTCGCTTGCACGGGCTCCTACACGAACAACGGGCAAGTGTTCAAGAACTGGGATCCGTTCGTGAACGAGGCGATGACATTGCCGACGGCGCTCGCCAAGTCGTGCGACACGTACTTCTACCAAGTCGGTTACCGCTTCTACGGGATGCCGTTCGATCGCGGGCCTCGCCTGCAGGCGTGGGCGAGCCGGTTCGGCTTCGGTCAGAAGACGGGGCTCGATCTGGGCTCAGAGCAAAGCGGGTTGCTGCCGACGCCGGACTGGCGGAAGAAGACGTACACGAAGAAGACCGATCCGGGTCACTGGGAGATCGACAGTCTCTGGAAGCCGGGCGACTCGATCCAGTTGGCGATCGGACAGAAGGACCTGCTCGCGACGCCGATGCAGATGGCGCGCTTCTACGCGATGGTCGCGAACGGCGGCAAGCTCGTCACGCCGCACCTGTTGCAAGACGTCGAGCAGCCATCCTCGAACGGTAGGCCGGGGCGCGCTGTCCCGAGCACGCCGCCGCCGGCGCCGGAGCCGACGAACGTGGATGCCCAGGCCCTCGCCGTCGTGCGCGACGGTCTCTATCAGGCGACGCACCGTTCGTTCGGGACGTCCGCGTCGATCTTCGGCAGCTTCCCGATGTCCATCTCGGGCAAGACCGGAACCGCGGAGAAGAGCATCGACCCCGGCGATGGCATTCCCCGTCTGTTCAACCAGTCCTGGTGGTGCGGCTACGGGCCGTCGGACTCGCCCGACCTCGTCGTCTGCGCGCTGATCGAAAACGGCGGCCACGGCGGCGACGCCGCAGCGCCGGCTGCGCTCAAGGTTTTCGAATCCTTCTTCGGCAAGCAAGCGACCCTGACCGGCCCGATCCACAGCGACTGATGGTCGACCACTACGTCTCCAACGCAAGAGCCGCGGCGCGCGCCCGCCGCCGCGAGGCCGTCGAGGTCGCGTCGTTCGTCCGCCGTCTCGACTGGCTTCTGCTCGGCAGCGTCGCCGCGGTCGTCGGCTACGGCCTGTGGGCGATCGCGGGAATCACCCACCACGACGTCGCAGGCGACCAGGGCTACTACCTGACACGCCAGGCGGTGTACATCTTCATCGGGGTGGTCTGCCTCGTGCTGGCCGTCCTCGTCGATCCCGAGCTCTACAGGACGCGGTGGCGTTGGATCTTCGGCGCGACGTCCTTCCTGATCGCGATCGTCCTCCTGACCGGACCGATCCGCGGCTCGAAGCGCTGGCTCGACCTCGGCTTCTTCCGCTTCCAGCCCTCCGAGTTCGGGAAGGTCTTGTTCGTGCTCGCGCTCGCCGGCTTCCTGGCGGAGAGGTCGCGGCGCCTGCACGACATCCGCACGACGCTCACGACTCTCGGTCTCGCGTCGGTCCCGGTGTTCCTTGTCTTCCTACAGCCGGACTTTGGCTCGGCACTCGTGTACTGCGCAGCGGTGTTCGCCGTGCTCTTCGTGGCCGGAACGCCGTGGACGCACATCGCCGCCCTCGCGGCCGGAGTCGCGGCGCTCGCGGTGCTGGTGCTCGGCGTGCTCCCCGCCGCCGGCCTGCCGATCCTCAAGCAATACCAGCAGCAGCGTCTCACGAGCTTCCTGAATCCCGACCAGGATCCTGGTGGCACGACCTACAACATCACTCAGTCGAAGAACGCGATCGGCGCAGGTGAGCTACGCGGCCGCGGCGTCGACAACGCGACGCAGACGACGCTCAACTTCCTGCCCGAGCATCACACGGACTTCGTCTTCGCCTCGCTCGCAGAGGAGCGTGGCTTCTTCGGCGCGTCCATCTTGCTCATGCTCTATCTGCTCGTGGTCTGGAGAGGCCTGCGCATCGTCACGATCGCGCGCGACCCGTTCTCGGCGATCGTCGCGGGCGGGCTCGTGTTCGCCCTGCTGTTCCAGATCTTCGTCAACATCGGCATGACGATGGGGATCGCTCCGATCACGGGCATCCCACTCCCGTTCGTCAGCGTCGGCGGCTCGTCGATGATCGCGAACCTGATCGCGGTCGGGATCCTGCTGTCGATTCACGTCCGCGCGCGCGGACAGCGACGCTAGATCAAGCTTTCAGCTCCAGATCAGGCGGCTTCGGCCGCCGGCTTCAACTTGGCGCGGCGCGTCCTGATAGCGCGGAGCCGCTGCGAAAGCCTTGCCCAGGCCCAGGGCTCGACCTCCCTATAGCGGACAGCGGACTGGCCTCGGGTCGCCTCCAGATACTCGAACCAGGCGTCCGCCTCCTCGATCAACAGCAGCTCGTACGCTTCGCGCTGTCCAGTCATCTGACGTCCACCTCCCGACTCGTCGATAGCGGAAGGCTAGGACCCAGGCCGGACGGAGGGCTGACTGGCTCGGTTGGTACCCTGTCCGGAGATGTTTTCCATCGCCCATCACGACCTGCCGCGCACGCTCCGCGCCGCCGCCCTAGCCGGCGTTGCTGCAGCGCGCGCGCATGAAGGAGATTTTTCTTGCGCTGGTTTCGATCCAGACCAAAGTCCAGCGAGCAGGCGCCTGTCGAGGCTGCCGCTCCACCAGAAGCACCTGAACCTGTAAGCACCGAGCCTGCCGACGAGGCGGGACAATCCAGCACCACCAGGCCGAGACGTCGTCGCGGTAGCCGCGGCGGACGAGGTCGGTCGAAGAAGACGACGGCCGCCGAGTCGAAGACCGAGACGGCTCAGCCGAAAGCGAAGACCGCTGCGAGAGCGCCGAGGGCCGAACGTAAGCCGGCGGCACCCCGACGCGAGCGCGAGCGTCCGCAACAGCGCCGCCGGCGCGAGCCGCCGAGGCGCGCGCCCCTCCCGGAGGCGAAGCGTGAGTTGCTCGTTTCGGTCGACGTCGGGGAGCAGCGCGTCGCAGTCCTCGAAGACGACCGGGTCGCCGAGGTCTACCTCGAACGCCCCGAGCGACGTTCCATCGCGGGCAACATCTATCTCGGCACCGTCGACAACGTCCTGCCGGGCATGGAGGCCGCATTCATCGAGATCGGCCTCGAGAAGAACGGGTTCCTGTACGTGGACGAGATCGTCACGCCCGAGCTCGAAGGCAAGGCACGGCACGGCAAGAAGATCCAGGACCTGATCAGCCGCGGGCAGACGATCACGGTGCAGGCGGTCAAGGATCCGATGAAGACGAAAGGCGCGCGGCTCACGACAGAGATCTCGCTGCCCGGCCGCTTCGTCGTCTACCAGCCGAACGGTGACGGCTTCGGCGTGTCCCGCCGGCTCGACGACGAGGAGCGCTCGCGACTCAAGGACATCCTCAAGGGTCTCGACTTGAAGGGCGGCGGCGTGATCGTTCGCACTGCCGCCGAGGGCGCGTCGGCCGAGGACATCGAGCGCGACCTCCTCTTCCTCCAGAAGGTCTGGAAAGCGATCGACGCGAGCGCCAAGAAGGCGAAACCGCCCACCTTGCTCTACCAGGAAGCGGAGCTACCGCTACGGGTCACGCGCGATCTCTTCACCGAGAACTTCGAGCGCGCGCTCGTCGATCAGGACCAGGCGTACAAGCGGATCGTCGGCTATCTGAAGAAGACCTCGCCGCACATGGTCGAGCGCGTCGTGCGCTACAAGGAAAAGCAGCCGTTGATGGAGGCCTACGGGGTCGACGCGGAGATCAAATCGACGCTCAGCCGTCGTGTTGACCTGCCCTCGGGCGGCTATCTGATCTTCGACTACGCGGAAGCTTTCACCGTCATCGACGTCAACACCGGCCGCTTCGTCGGCTCACGCTCGCGTTCGTCCGGCGCGCGTCTCGAGGACACGATCACGAAGAACAACCTCGAAGCAGTGAAGGAGGTCGTGCGCCAGCTGCGTCTGCGTGACATCGGCGGGATCATCGTCATCGACTTCATCGACATGGCGAACCCGAAGAACCGCGCCGCAGTCGAATCGGCCTTGCGCACGGAGCTCGAGCGGGACCGGACGAAGACCTACGTCGTCGAGATCTCGCCGCTCGGCCTCGTCGAGATGACGCGCCAGAACGTCACGGATGGACCGCGTGAGATCATGACCAAGAAGTGCCCGACCTGTGGCGGCGACGGGATCATCCTCTCCGAGACATCTGCAGCGGTCGAGATCGAGCGGCGCCTGCGCGCGCTCGCCGCTGGCTCGCGCAGCCAGGCGTATCGCGTCGAGGTCGCGGCGAAGATCGCCTCGATCCTCACGGGGCCTGGCGCGGCGAGGCTGATCGAGCTCGAGAAGCAGACCAGGCGGCGGTTCTACCTCCAGGGCAAAAACGGGGGCACGCATCTCGACCACTTCGTCGTGGTCGCAGAAGGCAAGCGTGAAGAACTTGCTCCACAGGCGCCGGTCGAGGAGGGCGCCAAGCTGGAGCTGAAGCTCGTCGAGGTCGGCCTGCACGACTCGGGCGCAGGCGTCGGCAAAGTCGAGGGGCTCGATGTCTGCGTCGCCGATGCGGCGAAACTCGTCGGCAAGAAGGTCGAGGTCCAGGTCGAACGCGTTCTCGACGACTCTGCCTACGCAACGCTTGTCGGACGCACGGCCGAAGGCGACGGGCCGATCACCGCAGAGAGCGAGGCCGAGAAGCCGACCCGGCGCCCCGCCGCAAGCGTGACGGCGAAGGCGGAAGAGGCCGAAGCAGGCGTGGACGACCTGGGCGTTGTGGACGTCGAGGACGACGATGCAGATGTAGACGACCAGCTAGAGGAGACCGAAGGCGAGGCTGTGGAAGTAGGTGCGCCAACCGACGGCGACGGTGCACCTGCGGCGGCGGCACCGAAGAAGACGCGCCGAGGCTCGCGAGGCGGTCGCGGCCGCAAGAAGAAGACGGCGGCAACTGCAGGCGCGACAGGGGCCGAGAACGGAGCGGGCGAGCTGGCGGCTGTCGAGCTGACCGCAGCTGCGACGGCGCCCGCGCCGAAGATCCACATTCCCGCTCCCGACCTGGGTGAGGCCGAGGACGCCGACGACACCGACGAGATCCCTGCAGGTCCTGTGGAGGACGGCGCGGAGCCCGCCTCCCCGCCGAAGAAGAAGACCCGTCGTGGCAGCCGGGGCGGGCGTGGCCGAAAGAAGAAGACCATTGCCGCGGCAACGGCGACCGTTTCGACGAGCGACGTGGCCCTGCCGGTCAGCCCGCCGGCGGACGAAAAAGCCTCCGATTGGGAGTACGTCCCCATGTCCCAGTGGGACGACGTCGACCGCTAGTTCGGGCGCAGCCTCCGCTACACTTCACGCGCTCGCGGGCTGAAGGCCCGCATTTTCACGCCCATGGCTGCCACAAAAGACTCATACGCGATCATCTCGCTCGGCGGGAAGCAGTACCGCGTCCGCGAAGGAGAGCGTCTGCTCGTCGACCGGCTCAAGACGGACGAGGGGAAGACGTTCAACCCGGACGTGCTCTTCCTGGGTGGCGACGGGGACGGCACGCTGTCGCCCCGGACGCAGGTGACCGCGAAGGTCGTCGGCCACGTGCTCGGCGAGAAGATCCGGATCGGCAAGCGCCGGCCGAAGAGTGGCTACCGCAAGCAAACTGGTTTTCGCGCGCATCTGTCGCAGATCGAGATCCAGTCGATCGGTGGTGCGGCCGAGCGCTCGCCCGCCGCGGCGACGCCCGCCGCCGAGAAGGCGACTCCCGCGCCGAAGCCGAAGCCAGAGGCGCCTGCAGCTCCACCTGCAGCGGCACCCTCCGCGCCGGCCCAGCCGCCGCGAGGGTACGAGGACTTCACGGTCGCCGACATTTCCGAGAAGTCCAAGCGCTGGAAGGTCGAGCAGCTGGAGGCAGCGCTGAAGTTCGAGAAGAAGAACGCAAAACGGAAGGGCGCGATCGCAGCACTCGAGTCCGCGCTCGAAGCGAAGCAGGAGAAGAACTAATGGCTCACAAGAAAGGTCTCGGCTCGTCGCGGAACGGGCGCGACTCGAACCCGAAGATGCTCGGCGTGAAGATCTTCTCCGGCCAGCAAGTCAAAGCCGGGATGATCATCCTGCGCCAGCGTGGCACGAAGTTCCGTCCCGGCGCAGGCACAGGCATCGGTCGCGACGACACGATCTTCGCGAAGCGCCCCGGCACGGTCGCTTTCCGCCAGAGCGGTGAGCGCCGATTCGTCGAGGTCAGCGACTCCGAGTCGTCTTAAGCGTCGCGAAGCTTCCAGTCGAACGGAATCACGTCCGAGTGGGGGGTCGATCCGGAATTTGTCCGGGTCGTCGGGATCGTAAGGATGGGTCGGGAAGTTGACGATGCGGGCGTCCGTGTCGCCCCAGTTCTGGTCGGCGTGCCAAACGCCGCGCGGAATCGCCAGTAGCCCGGGCGTCGCTTCGGTGAAGAAGAACTGGGCGATGCGTCCGTGGCTTCGCGGTCGGGCCGCCCGTCATAGAGGACGACGCGGATCTTCCGTTGGCCACGAGATACCGGTCGGTCTGGCGTTCGTGCATGCCCCAGCCCTTGATCCGGTCAGGGCGAATCATGATCTCGTAGGCGTAGACGACCGGCTCGGTCCAGAAATCGTCGCGTACGTCGAGGAAGGAGACGAGGGAGCCGCGGTGATCCGCAAGCGGTGTCAGGCGTTTCAGGACGAGCCCCTCGATCCCTTCGTTGAGCTCGCGCCCTTGTGAGTCGACCGTCGGGTGATCTCGTCTCGCAATAGCCGTCGGCTCGTCGCCGACGAGGTGCGCGCTCGGGCCGTCCACCACCGGAGCAGTCTATGGGCGCTAGCGTTCCCTCATGTTCCAGGACCGAGCTGAGATTCACGTTCACGCGGGCCGCGGCGGCGATGGAAGCCTGCACTTCCGGCGTGAGAAGCACGTTCCCAGGGGTGGGCCGGACGGCGGCGACGGCGGGCCGGGCGGTGACCTCGTCCTCCTAGCGGATCCGGACCTGCGCGATCTGTCCGCGTTTCGCGCGAAGCAACGCTTCAAGGCAGGGAGTGGCGAGCCGGGCCGCGGCGCTCTCAAGCACGGCGCCACGGGGGAGACGGTCGAGCTTCGTGTGCCCGTGGGAACACAGGTGCTCGACGAGGACGAGCAGGTGATCGCAGATCTGGCGACGCCCGGTGCCCGGGTGATCGCGGCGCGCGGTGGGAGGCCGGGTCGCGGCAACAAGCGCTTCGCGTCGCCGACGCGCCGGGCGCCGCGCTTCGCCGAGACGGGCCTGCCCGGTGAAGAGGCGACGCTCGATCTCCGGCTGAAACTGCTTGCCGACGCAGCGCTCGCCGGGCTCCCGAACGCCGGCAAATCGTCCTTGCTCACCCGCATCTCGAACGCAAAGCCGAAGGTCGCCGACTATCCGTTTACCACGCTCGCCCCGATACTCGGCACGGTCGACGCCCCGGACGGAACCCGTCAGCTGACAGTTGCCGACGTGCCGGGCCTGATCGAGGGCGCCAGCGAGGGCGTCGGGCTCGGTCACGAATTCCTGGCGCACCTCGAGCGCGCGAATCTCCTGCTGCACGTGATCGACTCTTCGGAGGACGATGCAGTCGAGCGGTTCGCGACCATCGACCGTGAGCTTGCCGCGTACGGCGCCGATCTCGAGAACCGGCCGCAGGCGATCGTTCTGAACAAGATCGACCTACTCGTGGAGCCTCCGTCGTTCGATCTCGAGGACGATCGGATCGTGCGCGTGTTCCGCGTCTCCTGCGCGACCGGCGCGGGCATCGACGAGCTGAGACGTGCTTTGTTCGAGCTCTGTCCGCCCCAGCAGTCTCCGGAACCGTCGAAGGACGGCCTCGTCGACTTCCTCGTCTACCGGCCGCGTGCGGGTGGGCGCCGCTTCAGGATCCTGCGGACAGACCAGGGCTTCCGGATCTCGGGCGAGGTTCCGGAGGACGAGGAAGAGCTCGCAGCGGCATTGAAGGCGGCAGGGGCACGCAAGGGCGACGAGGTCGAAGTCGACGGCGAGGTCCTGGAAGTCCAGTGACCGGCCTGCTTGGCGGCACTTTCAACCCGCCGCACTACGGGCACATCGCACTTGCTGATGCAGCCCGGCGGCACTTCGCCCTGGACGAGCTCGCCGTCCTGGTAGCAGTCCGTCCAGGGCACAAGCAGGTCCAGCTCAATGCCGACACGCGCCTGAAGCTCGCGCGTGCCGCGTTCCCCGACTACGACGTCGAGCTCGATCCCCATGAGCGCACCGTCGACCTGTTGAAGGAGGGACGCTGGAGCGATCCGATCTTCCTCATCGGAGCCGACCAGTTCGCGGACTTCCTCACCTGGAAGGATCCGGAAGGCGTGATCGCGCGTGCTCGGATCGGTGTCGCCACACGTCCCGGATACCCGAGGGAGCGGCTCGACGAGGTTCTCGCTCAGCTGTCGCGTCCCGAGCGTATCGAGCTCTTCGAGATCGAGCCCGTGCCCGTCTCGTCGCGGGAAATCCGAGATCGCGTCGCCCGCGGAGAGCCGATCGAGGGGCTCGTGCCGTCCGCGGTGGCGGCACTGATTGATTCGCTCGGGCTCTACCGACGCGATGGCTACACTTCGGCCGTCAACGGCCCGGATCTGAAATCGCACTGAACTCACTCGAACAAGCCCAACGCATCGCCGGCCTCGCCCAGGACAAGCTGGCGCAAGACGTCGTCATCCTCGACATGCGGCCGGCCTGCACATACACCGACTTCTTCGTCGTGTGCACCGGACAGAATCCGCGCCAGACGGCCTCGATCTACGACGAGGTGCACAACAGGATGAAGAACGACGTGCGCCTCTTGCCTTCCTCGGTGGACGGGCAGCGTGAGGCTTCATGGATCGTCGCCGACTATCTCGACGTCGTCCTGCACATCTTCACCCCCGAGGCTCGCAGTTACTACTGCCTCGAAGAGCTCTGGGGTGACGCACCACCTGTCGAAGTCGCTGCCGGTTAGGAGGCCCGATGTGAAATGCCGCCGGGCCGGATGACGCACCAGACGCGGCGCCGGATCAGCACGGTCGCCCGCGGGACGTAGCGCCGCTACGCACCGCGAACGCCCGCACTGCCCGGCTTGGTCTGGAGCGCCCTGACGTCGGCCGAATTTCACGCCAGCCCTCTAGCAGGCCGAGTCGAGACGGACGAGCGCCGCACAGGCCGCTGCGCTGAGCTGTTCGATGTACGCATGCGCGTCAGGCTCGGTGACGAGGGGAGCGCTTGCACGAAGAAGCTTGGCCGCTGACTCGAGCGCGGCCGTTCCGTCGACGAACGGGCCTCGTGCTTCGAGGATCAGCCACGACGTGAATGCACGGAATCGCACATCTGCGCGCCGTAACGCGTCGGTGGCGACCGCTCCGTGCAAGGGAATCGAGATGAAGATCGCCGGAGTCGTGTGCGTTCGCGCCGCGATGCGTGCGAGCGCGACCGGCTCGCGCGAGTAACCCCGGGCTTCCTTCGCCGCCGGCAGTGCCGCAAGGAACACCGGTGAGTAGGGGTAGAGCACAGCTCCGGGCGTGATTTGGGTGCGGAGCCACTCCGCGGGAGCCCTCACCGCGCGTTTCGCTCCGGTTGGAATCACGCGTGGCTCGGACACGGAGGCCGGAGCAAGTGCCGCGGCCCCGACGACCGCAGCGAGCGCCGCGGCGCCGGCTGCTCGTGGTAGCAGAGCCCCCAGGCGACTCGCGCCGGCAGCAACGAGCGCGATCCAGAGTGGCAGCATGAAGATGAGGTGCCGCGGCCCGAGCCGGTCTGTCGTCAGGCCCGACGCGCTCGCGACTGCGAGGGCGACCGGCGGAGCGGCGATGGTGAGGGAAGCCAGTGCTGCGATCGCGGGATTGCGGCGCGCGAGCGTGAACACTCCAACGGCGGCGAGCAGCACGAAGGCGGCGAGTGCGACGCCGCGCCCCCCGGCGGCGCCACCGAGCGCATGCAGTGTCGCAGCGCCCGCAGAGGTGCCGCCGTCGAGGCTCTGACCGGCTTCCGGCACGTAGCGGTCGGACAGACGCAGGTCGCCGAGGAGGAGCGGCACTACGAGCAGTGCGATCCCGAGAACGGGGGCCGCCGTCCGGGGTGAGCGGCCGCGCCATAGCCAGAGCGCGACGGCTGCCTCTGCGGCGAAGAGGAACGCTCCGAACGGATGGACCGTAAGAGGCAGGAGCGCCGAGGCCGCTGCTGAGACGGCGGTGCGTCGCGTAGGGCGAGCCAGCGCGCGCACGAAGAGGTCGACTCCAAGTGCGCTTGCGAACGCGAAGAGCGAGTACATCCGCCCGAAGGTTCCGTAGATCAGGAGGAACTGCGACGTTGCAGCGAGGCCTGCCGCGAGGAGGCCGGCACTGCGACCGGCGATGCGCCACGTGAGGTCGTAGCAGAGCGGCACCGTCGCGAGCGCGAACAGGACCGAGACCCAGCGCACCGCCTCGGCCGTCGGATCCACGGCAAGCGCAGTGTGGGCGAGCAGAAAATGGAGTGGGGCACCGCCGCGATCGAGCACGACCGTGTGCAGAAGATCACCGAGGGGGCGTGCCGAGATCAGCCCCGCGACAGCCTCGTCCTCATGAAAGGGCTTGCCGCTCACGTCGGGCCAGAGGCGTGCGAGCAGGAACGCCGTCGCTCCGGCGAGTGCGAGTGCAGGCGCCAGGGAGAGCGTGCGCAGCGCGTGACGTTCGATCGCAGCCGTGCTCATGTCAAGAGGGACCGTGCCCGGGGCGGACGGTATCTAGACCGGCTGGTCCTCAGCCGTCCGAATGCTTGAGCGTGGATTCTTTCAACTGGGCGCTTTCGAGCGTCAGGCTTCCCGAGCAGACCTTGCTGTTGAGGTCGTTCTCGATCGTATCCACCGCCGACGCTCGGGGATACGGCTCGGGCCAGAGATTGCGCGGATCCGTCGGGTGGCCGCCGAGCTCGAGGCTGATCAGGTGGTCCTCTTGGTAGTCGGAAAGCGAGCCGCCGACACGGTATTCACGCATCTGTTTCTGTTTCAGCCCATTCGTGTACGACGTCGGCGGCCGGATCGTTTTTGTCCAGCCGTGAACGCAGATCGTCGTGTCGATGGTCGCCTGGGTCACGTCGGGGTTGAGAACGCCCGGTGTTCGTATCGGATCCGCGTTGTACGGGCCCTTGGACGAAGAACCGTGCGGCGAAACGATTGCGAACGTGAGTAGCAGCAATGCAACGACGACGAGTGCGGTGCGCGGCGACATCGTTCGAGGGTGCGTACACCGCCGCCGCAGCGCAAGGTGTCCGAACGGGACACGGCCCAGCCGAGCTCGCGGCTACGTTCGTGTTGTGCTCACGACGAATCAGAAGGGCGCGATAGCCGAGAATGCAATCAGCTCTGCCGGGATACGACAAGGAGTAGGTGTATTCCGAGCGGTCGCCGACGAGCGGTACGACCTCGTCTTGGACATCGGACGAGCTTGGCAGCTGCTTCCGCATTTCCGTCGACAGGGTCGATGGTCTGATGGCAATTCAACTCCGACTTTTGCGCCGGCCAAGAACAATCAGGCTAGGCGTATCAACTGGGCCAATGACTTCGAGTTCGCGGCTACACTGGGCCGCTACGGGGCCATAGCTCAGCTGGGAGAGCGCTTGCGTGGCACGCAAGAGGTCGCCGGTTCGATCCCGGCTGGCTCCACTTCCTAGGCGGTTTCACCGAGAGCTGCCACCTCGCGCCGCTCGGCGAGCCGCTGCAGCGCTCTCGTCTCGATCTGGCGCACGCGTTCACGCGTCAATCCGAGCGTGCGGCCGATCTCCTCGAGTGATTTGGGATCCGGGTCCCCGTTCATCCCGTAGCGAAGCTTGACGACTTCCCGCTCCCGCTCGGGCAGCGTCTCCACCGCGTCGCGGACCGCGCTCTCGGCAAGGCTCACGTGCACCTCTTCCGAGGGCTCGGCGTCGTTGCCGGCAATGAGATCCCCGAAGCTCGCACCGCCCTCGGCGCCAACCGGTTTGTCGAGGCTCGTCACCGCGCGTGCTGCCGCGCGTACTTCCTGCACGTGCTTCAGCGAGAGCTTCGCCCGGTCGGCGACCTCCTCGTCGGTCGGATCTCGTTCGAGTTTCGCTATCAACGCGCGTTCGGCCCGCGAGATCTTCTGCTCGCGCTCGACGATGTGAACCGGAATGCGGATCGTGCGCGACTTATTCGCAACGCCGCGCTGCACGGCCTGGCGGATCCACCAGGTCGCGTAGGTGGAGAACTTGTAGCCGCGACGCCAGTCGAACTTCTCGACCGCGCGGATGAGGCCGATAATTCCCTCCTGGATCAGATCGAGGAGCGAGATGCCGTGACCCTGGTATCTCTTCGCGATCGACACGACGAGGCGGAGGTTCGAGTTGATCATCAGATCCTTCGCTGCCTTGTCGCCGGCCTCGATGCGCTTGGCGAGCTCGACCTCCTCCGGCGCGGTGAGCAGCTTGTAGCGGCCGGCTTCGTTGAGGAAGAGCTGGAGGGCGTCGGTGGTGGCGACTGCCAGATCGCCGTTCACATACGTGCTCCCCTTTGCGTCGAGACGTGCGCAATCGTCGGTCAGGTCGATGCCTCGCTCCTGGAGCTGCTCGAAGAACCCCGTTGTCTGGTCGTCGTCGAGGTCTGCCTCTTGCAGGAACTCGCTGACCGCGGAGAGATTGAGGCAGCCGGCTTCCTCTCCCTGTTCCAGCAGCGCTTGTAGGCGTTCGTCGACGACCATCTTGCGGCCTCTCCCCGTTTCGAAGGGTGCTCTAACTCTGATTGTGCACTTCTGATGCAAAGACGTCACCCAGGCGTCCGAGTTGGCCGCGTACGGTCGGAGCGATCCCGACCAGGAGGTGTTTCATGCGCCGGCCAGCAATCCGGTCGCTCGTGGGGGGAGCGGCCGGGATCGCAGCAGGAGTCATCGGGGGAATCACGTTGACCTCGCTGTCCGCAGCGGGGCTCGCCGCACCCGGCAGCCCCGCCCCAGGGCTGGAGGCCAGCCACGTGCCGTCGGCGCTTTCGCTTCCCGGGGAGCCCGTCACGCTGCGGTACGCGATCCTCTGCGGGCCGCGTGAGGACGGCGAGCCGTGCGCTGGATCGGGAGAGGTGTACATCCGTCCGGGGCAGCGCGGGCAGTACCAGCGGATCCCGCTCGTACGCGGAGACGACTCGAGCGAAGGACGGTATTTCGCCGAGGTCCCGCAGGCGCTTGTGTCAGCGCGCGCCGGCTATTCGTACTACTCGGTCTTGCACGACGACTCGAGCGGGGCGAGCGTCACGGTGCCGGCGGGGGGCGCCGCGGCTCCCGACCGGAGCTTTCCGCTCGAAGATGCCACGCAGGTCGATCTCGGCGCGCATGTGTTCGGCGCGCCTCGTCGCGCGGACGCGCATGTCTTACGCGCTTCCTGGGGAAGCGATCCGGGGCAGGCGGGGCTGGCCGGCTCACGCGCACTCGGATTCGCCGGACCCTCCTCGTTCGACGTCGGCGCAGACGGAACCGTCACGCTCCTCGATCAGGTGAACAGGCGCGCCGAGCGGTGGGCTCACGGGCGGGTCGAGACGGTGGCGCTTCCCGTGAGCGGCGGTCTAGCGGACTTTGCTGTCGAGTCCGACGGGACGATGGACGTCCTCGAGCCGCCGAACCGTGTTACTCCCGTGCCGCTTCTGCGGAGCTTCCGTGACGACGGAACTGGCAAGTGGGCTCAGCGGCTGGCCGACCGAACCTGGGCGAAGCTCGCGCTCGGGCCCGGAGGGCCGACGGTTCAGCAGCAACCGTCGGAGCAATGGCTACCTGGCGCCGAGCACGGCAACGCGCTCGATCGCGGCGAGCAGGCGGCACGCGGGCGGCCGGGCCGACCGGGCGCACACGGCCGGGAGGTAGTCGTCGACCGTGTCGGTTCCGCCGAGCTACGCGTTGCCGAGGTTGTGGGCAACGCCGTCCTGCGCAGCTGGCGCATCAAGAGCGCCACGCCGCTCGGCGAGGTGCAACTCGTCGAACCGCGCGGCGACGGGCTGGTGGCCGTTCTGAAGACGTACACCGACGAGCGCGCCGAGTATGTCGTGCTCGTGCTTCGCCAGGGCGGTGCTGCGGAACGTTTCTCCGTGGAGCCATTCGAATGGGCGGAGTCGGCGCCGCTCGCTCGGTTCCGTCTCGCAGGTTCGTCCCTCTATCAACTTGGTTCGACCGCGACCGGTGTATTCGTCGACCGCTTCGACCTGAAGGAGTCCCGATGAAGATCTTTCTCATCACGTTTGGTGCCGGGCTGCTCCTCGCAGGCGCGACCGGGGCCCAGGCGTACCACCGGTTCTGGGCGAGATGCAACTTCGACGACCCGACGTTCATGACGACGATGACGCGCGATGCCGCGCAGGACTACGCAAACGCTGCGCGTTACGAGGGTTACCAGTGGAGCGGCGGCTGCTGGAACTACGACGACGTCGACTCGTATCCCTTCGACGCTCCAGGTGACCCGTCTACGCATGGAGAAGGAGGAGACTGCTCCGGCCTGACGTTCAAGACGTGGCGCGAGTCGACTGATCAGTGGCGCGACGGCCGCTACTACTGGCGTGCATTACGCAACGTGCACGGGCCGTACACGGCCGGCGACTTCAAGAACGGCGTAGGGGCTCCGAATCACGTCGTCGCGAAGTCGACTGCCGGCGTCATGGATGCCTTCGCGAGTGGCTCCCACATCGGCATGGTGTTCGCTCGTTCACTCTACGGAGGCGATCAGATCGTCGAGGCGAAATGCGAAGCTTGCGGGACGAACATCTTCTACCGCACGTATCGCAGCGATCCGAGCTACGGCGGAGTGGCCAGGTGGGGCTGGACCGGCTGATCGTCGTCGCACTGGCGCTCGTCGTCGTACTTTCAGCCTGCGACAGCGACAAGGGCACGCCGCCGCAGTTGCTCTACGGCGAAACCGCTCAGGAGCTCACAGCCGTGCCAGGCAGTGCCATCGCAATCGGCCGCGTGCTCGACGCTCCGACGCTCGGTCGGCGCTTCACGAGCTGCAGTCCGGGCGGAGCCGTCGACGGAGGGGTGATCGTCGAGAGGATCGGCGTGTTCGGCGAAAGCCTGACCTTTGGGGACAAGGCGGGGAAGACGCTCTACTCGTGCGACGGTGGCACCGATCCCACCCGGGAGCGCCGTCCACCGTGGTGCGGAGGCTCATCTGGACGGCTTGTGCACGGCCGGCTCGTGGACCCGCGGCTCGACATCCTTTGTCGCGACCACGAAGGACGGCCGCTCGCCTACGCCTGGGTCGAGCCGGTTGCAGGCGCGCGCTGGATCGGCGTCGACCAGGGGAGCTACACGGAGGTCTACGAAGTGCTCGCCGGGCTCGCGGTGAGAGTCGCGACGAGCCGTGGAATCCAACTCGGGCGCTCGCGCGCAACGTTCGCTGTGACGCAGTACGACGCCGCCGGAAAGGCGCTGGTCGAGGGGCCACTCGAGGCGGCAGTCGCCGGCTGAATTCGGCGCTAGACTCGGCCCATAGTGTGGGAGCTGATCTGGCTGATGGTGATCATGAAGATCCCCATCCTCTACCTCTGCTGGGTGGTCTACTGGGCGATCAAGTCGGAGCCTCGCCCCGACCAGCCCGCAGCCCTCGTGGCAGATCCGGATGACTCCGATCCGACGCGCTGGCGCCCGGGCCGGCAGCCGCGGCGAACCGGCCCGCACGGCCGACCGACCCGGGGTTATGCCCGCACCGCTCGCGCTACGGTTCGCGCATGAGCTCGGCCTCGTACCAGCGCAGCCGGCCCGCCGAGACGGTAGGCGGTTTTCTGGCAGCCGCTTCGATCTTCGTCAGCCTCACCGGAATCGCGTACCGGCCGTTGCGGCTGATTCCGGTTGCGATCGTCCTCGCGCTGATCGCGGTCGGCATCGGGGGCAGAAACGAGCGCCTCGCGACCTGGGCGGCGTCGATCGGAGCGGCGAGTTTCGCCCTCGGCTTGGCCGTGGCAGTGATCACGAGCCATCCACTCTGGTAACCAGAGCTCCGCTGCTACAAAGGTAGAAGTGACTGACGTCGACGGCCTGAACTCGGGCTTCGCGCGAGACCTGCTCGAGGAGTACCTCGAGAATCCGGACGCGGTCCCGAGCGAATGGCGGAGGCTGTTCGAGAGCGGCCACAGCGACGTCGTCGCCGCCCATCCCGGGCTCTCGCGTCTCCTGGAGGCTGCCGGCAACGGTCACCCCGTCTCCGTGGCCGCTCCCGCCGACCCGGCCGCCGCCGAGCCGGCCTCGGACGAGGTCCTCGGCGCCGTGGCGGCCGCGATGGCTCTCGTGAAGGCGCACCGGATGCACGGCCATCTCGCTGCTCACCTGGACCCGCTCGGCTCGGAGCCTCCGGGCGACCCGGCGCTCGAGCCGGAGCGGCTCATCCCCAAGCTAACGCCGGAGTTGCAGGAACAGGTTCCTGCGTCGGTGCTCCGCCTTTACGTGCCGGGTGCGACGCTCGCCGACGCCCTGCCGCGGCTCAGCGACACCTACACGGGCACGATCGCGTACGAGATCGAGCACATCTCGGACCACGAGAAGCGCGTGTGGTTGCGTCAGGCGATCGAGTCGGGTAAGTACCGCAGGCCCCTGGCGGCGGACGAGCGGAAGGCGTTGCTCGCGGGTCTTTCGCGTGTGGAAGCTTTCGAGCAGTACCTGCGGCGCGCGTTTCTCGGGCAGAAGCAGTTCTCGATCGAAGGGCTCGACGTGATGGTGCCGATGCTCAACGAAGCGGTCGAGCTCGCGGCGGAGAACGGCGCGCATGAAGTCGTGATCGGAATGGCGCACCGGGGCCGTCTGAACGTGCTCGCGCATACGCTCGGGCTCGGCTACGACTCGATCCTCCGCGAGTTCGAGGGCGAGCGGACGATTGAAGCCGTCGTGGCCACCGACGAGGGCGGCACGGGAGACGTGAAGTACCACCTCGGCGCCGAGGGAACGCGTTCGACGCCGACGGGCGAGATCACGGTCACGCTCGCCGCGAACCCGAGTCACCTCGAAGCGGTCGACCCGGTCGTCGAAGGACGCGCCCGGGCCGAGCAGACCGACCGCTCGACGCGCTACGGCATGCACGACCCGAGCGTCGCGCTCCCGGTGCTCATCCACGGCGATGCGTCGTTCGCAGGCCAGGGCGGCGTCGCGGAGACTCTCAATCTTTCGGCGCTCGAGGGCTACTCGACCGGGGGAACGCTCCACCTCATCGCGAACAACCAGGTCGGCTTCACGACCGATCCGAGCGAGGGTCGCTCGACGCGCTACTCCAGCGACCTCGCCAAGGGGTACGACGTCCCGATCATCCACGTCAACGCGGACGATCCCGAAGCTGCGATCTCGGCCGTGCGACTCGCGCTCGCATTCAGGCGCAGGTTCGAGAGCGATGTCGTCGTCGATCTGGTCGGATATCGGCGCCACGGTCACAACGAGCAGGACGAGGCGGCGTACACGCAGCCCCTGATGACCACGCAGATCGCAGACCACGCAACGGTGCGCGAGCAGTTCGCCGCGCGACTGATCGAGGAAGGCGTCGTCACCCAGGAGGAAGCCGACCAGCTTCTGGCCGAGGTCACTTTGGAGCTCAAGCAGGCGCACGAGGCGCTCAAGGCGACGTTCGGCACGGCGCATCCGCCGGAGGGAAAGATTCCGTACTCGAGCGGCGACGGAGTCGTCACGGCCGTGGCGGTCAACCTGCTGCGCGAGTTGAACGAAGAGCTGTTGCGCGTGCCCGAACACTTCACGGTGCATCCGAAGCTCAAGGGTCAGCTGGAGCGTCGGCTCAAGACGATCGAAGAAGGCGGGATCGACTGGGGCCAGGCAGAGGCGCTGGCCTTCGGCTCCTTGCTTGTCGAGGGAATCCCCATCCGGCTGACTGGCCAGGACACCGAGCGCGGAACGTTCTCGCACCGTCATGCCGTCTTGCACGACGTGCAGACCGGAGAGGTCTTCACACCGCTTCAGAATCTCGACGATGCAACCGCGTCCTTCGAGATCTACAACTCGCCGCTCTCGGAATACGCGTGCCTCGGGTTCGAGTACGGGTACTCGGTCGCGGCGCCGGAAGCCCTCGTTCTCTGGGAAGCGCAGTTCGGTGACTTCGTCAACGGCGCGCAGATCGTGATCGACCAGTTCATCGTCGCGGGCCTGTCGAAGTGGCGGGAGACGACACGCTTGACGCTCCTGCTGCCGCACGGCTACGAGGGCAACGGGCCGGAGCACTCGAGCGCTCGTCTGGAGCGCTTTCTTCAGCTCGCGGCGCAGGAGAACATTCGGGTTGCCAACCCTTCGACCTCGAGCCAGCACTTCCACCTGCTCCGGCGCCAGGCTCTCGACGCCGCAGGCCGGCCGCTCGTCGTGATGACGCCAAAAGGACTGCTGCGGTTGAAGCAGGCTTCCTCGACGCTCGCTGACCTCGCGGAAGGTTCGTTCCAGCAGGTGATCGACGATCCGACTGCGGATCGCGAGCAGGTGAAACGGCTGGTCGTCTGCTCGGGCAAGGTCTATTACGACATCGCCGGGCACGAGCTGCGCGCCGGGGCGAGCCAGGTCGCAGTCGCGCGCCTCGAGCAGCTCTACCCGTTTCCGGTCGACGCCTACGCGGAGCTCATCGGCGCATATCCAAAGCTCGAAGAGGTCGTCTGGGCGCAGGAGGAGCCCCAGAACATGGGTGCGTGGCGCACGATCCGCCACCGCCTCGAGGCACCGCTCCGAGAGGCCGGGATCCCGCTCAGCTATGCAGGCAGGCCGTGGCGTGCGAGCCCGAGCGAGGGATACCCGACCGCGCACCTGCGTGAGCAGGACCGGATCGTGCGCGCTGCGCTCGGGGTTACTTAGGAGGCCGTCGCGACCGCGCGCGTGCGGTCGCCTTCAGCACCTTCGCGGCGACCTTCGGCCCGTGCTTCCGTGCCACGTTCAGGACCTGCTTGCGTTGCTTCGGCGGCAGTCGCCGCCAGATGTCCCAGGCGGTGAGCGCAACGCCGACGGGTCCCAGTCGTCGAGTGAAGCGGGGCACGGGCTTATCCTCGCATAGGCACTATTTGCCGTGCCCGTTGTCGTGGTCCTTGCCGTTCCCCTTGCCCTTGTCGTCGCCGCTGGCCTTTCCGTTTCCATGGCCCTTGTCGCCGTTGGACGCATCCTGCGCCGGCGCTGAGGGCTGCGGGGCGGACGGACTCACCGCCGGAGCGGTGGGGGCCGACGCTTGCACCGGCGCGGGGGTTGCGCCCTTGCCCTTCCCGCCGCCTTTCCCCCTGTCGTGCGCTTTGCCGTTGGCCTTTCCCTTGTCGTGGCCGCGTCGCGTGGTCTGGACCGGCGCCGCCGGGGGAGGTGCGGGAGCAACGGGCGTCGCCGCCAGTTGGCGTGTGTCCGTTGCAGGCGTGGGAGCCGGCGTCGGGACCGGCGCCGGGGCGGGAGCCGGGGTGGGCTTCGGCCTCACCACGGGCTTCGACCCAGTGCTCGAAGGGCGAAGGGCGTGGTCCGAGCCAATGCCGCCGCTCGAGTCGAATCCGAAGAGGTTTGTCGTGCCAGACCGGGCAGCTGCGAGCCGCTTCGCGCTCGGGGGCGGCGACGATGACGCTCTGGCCACCGCGAGCACGGAGCGCTGAAGTGATGACGGTGGCGCGGTCAACGATTGCCCGGTTTCACGCGGTCCGCCGAACAGCGCCGGCATGGCCGTTGCGAAGGCGATGGCTCCCGTCAGCAGCGCGGCGGCTAGAACGCGCGCGCTCTTTTCCCTCATGTTTGTCCCCTAGGTTGTCGATACCTCGTTCCAGGGATGTATCGGCATCGGGGGTGGAGGACTTGAAGGGAAGTCGTGGGTAGTTTCAAAGTCAAGTTAGTCGCCTATTTCCTACTGCTGTCCCTGCTCCCCCTGGCTGCCGCCTTCTGGGGCTTCTCGACGGTAGCGGCGCGGAGTGAGACCCGGCGGGTCGATGCACGCCTTCAGGCCGGTCTTCGAGCCACCCTAGCTGCTTACCAGGAGGCCTTGGGCTCCGCCGACGCCGCGGCTGGGCAACTCGCACACCGGCCCTCCTTCCAGCGGGCACTCCTCGCCCGGGACCGGCCGGCTCTCGAGCAGATGCTGCGCGGCAAGCCCCATCTCTCGGTGGAGGCTCCCGGCGGTTTTCACGTCGGCAGGCGTGACCCGAGGGCGGTCACTCGGCAGGTCGAGGTAGTGGGCGCGAACGGCACGCAGGGCACGGTCGTCGCCTCGATGCCACTGGACGGCGCGCTGGTCAGGAGCCTCGAGACCCGCTCGGGCCTGGAGAACTACGACCACGTCCTCCTGATCCAGAACGGACGCATCGTCGCGGGGCCACCGGGGGTGGGTGGACGCGTCGACGTTCACTCCGGCAAGACGCGGACGATCTCGCTCGACGACACGAGCTACCGCGCCCTCGTCGCCGGGACGCTCGACGAACGCCCCAATGCGACCCTCGGCGTGATCAGCCCGCAGGCGCGCATCGACGCAACGAACCGCGACTCGAGAAACCGTCTGCTCGTCGGTCTGCTCGCCGCACTGATCTTCGTCGCCTGTGTCGCGTACGTCGAGGGTCGCGCAATCGTCCGCACGATCCGTAGGCTCGTCGACGCGGCACGGGCGATCGCGCGAGGCGACCTCAAACAACGCGTGCCCGTGCAGGGACGCGACGAGTTCGCGCTCCTCGGTCGGACGTTCAACCAGATGGCGTTCCAGTTGCAGACCCGACTCGACGAGCTGCAGGCGGAACGCGGACGTCTGCGAGACGTCATCTCTCGCTTCGGCGAGGCGCTCGGCGCCACGCACGACAGTGACCAGTTGATGCGATTGATTGTCGAGACCGCGATCGAGGCGACCAGTGCGTCAGGCGGCGTCTTCGTCGGCGCGAACGGTGAGCTCGTGCAAGTCGGATATCCGGACAAGGGCGAGGACAAGATCGAGGTGCCTCTTCGCGTGGGGACGACCGACTTCGGCGCCCTGCTTCTCTTCGGCGACGATTTCACCGACGAGGACCGGATGACCGCGGTCTCGCTCGCCTCACACGCCGTCGTTGCCCTCGACAACGTCCGGCTGCACCGGATCGTCGAACGTCAGGCGCTCGTCGACGGCCTCACCGGCCTCGCCAACCGGCGTCAGTGCGAGGAGTCGCTCGCTGACGAGCTGGCCCGCGTCGGGCGCTTCGGCGGCTCTCTCGCCGTCGTGGTCGCCGACCTCGACTGGTTCAAGGACGTCAACGACCGCTACGGCCATCCGGCGGGGGACACGGTACTGCACGATTTCGCGACCCTCCTCCAGGAGACCCTGCGCGACGTGGACATCGCGGGCCGGTGGGGCGGCGAGGAGTTCATGATGGTCTTGCCGGGGACGGATCTTGCCGGCGGCGCGCAGGTGGCCGAGCGGATCCGGGTGGCCTTGGCACGGCGCATCGTTCTCGCCGCGGACGGGACGCCGATTCCGGTCACGGCGAGCTTCGGAGTCGCCGCGACTCCGCCCCTCCACACCGCTTCGGAGCTCTTCGCGGCCGCAGATGCCGCCATGTACCAGGCGAAGCGGGCCGGCAAGAACAGGGTCGAGACGGCTCCGCACCCCGTCCGCCAGTCCTAGCCCCGAGGGGGCGGTCGCCGCACTTTCCCTGGAAAACCTTGCCTGAAGGGCTACAATCCTGCCCGCAGGATCGCCCAGACACCGGACCCAGGAGGTTCTATGACCGTTGAAACGCCGTCGATGTTCGCCAAGACAATCCAGGATCACCTCGAGTTGAAGGAGCGGAACGCGAGGCTCGATCAGTCGATGCCCCTCGGCCACTACAAGACCGCCGATCCGTTCGACAACCATCCGCTGTTCAAAACGGAGGAGCAGGCGCGTCTCGAGGAGACGATGGACGGCGAGGAGCCCGCCGTGACCGCGGAGCATCCTGTTCTGGCCTGGCCGGGCGAGGAGACCGCCGAGCAGGCCGCCGCTCCCGAGTCCGAAGAGGGCCTCTGGGGCCGCAGCCGCGACTTCGACTGGGGCGACTGAGCGGGCGTAAGGTACGTCTCTCCGGAAACGAAGCGGGGAGGCTGAGATGAAGCGAGTGTTGCTGGGGTTCGGGTTGGCGGCAGGCATCGCCTACGCGGTGCGCGAGTGGTTCGCGGCGCCGCTGCCGCAGCCGTCCTGGGACGAGACCGACAACGACCCCGAGGATCTGAGCCAGGACCTTGCGCAGCGGGTGCGCGAAGCCGAGGGCGCGCAGGCCCCTGAAGAGACCTCCGCGGGCTAGAGCAAGTTCGCAACGAAGCGGAGATCGCCGACGAAGGTGGCGAGCTCTGCCTCTCGCTGCTCCGGTTTGCCACGGAGGATCGCCGACGGGTGGATCGTGGCCGTGACTGCCGGGCGAGATCCGACTCGACCAGTTGACGCCTGGCCTGGGTCACCCGGAACTGGCGGCCGAGCAAGGTCTGAGCGGCCGTCGCCCCGAGCAGGACGAGCACCTGCGGCCGAACGACCTCGAGTTCGCCCTCGAGCCAGGGCCTGCACGCCGTCATCTCCGCCCAGTTGGGCTTCTGGTGAATCCGCCGCTTCCCGCGTGCCTGCCACTTGAAGTGCTTGACGGCGTTCGTCACATACGTGCCCCCCGGTCGATCCCCGCATCTTCGAGCGCCTTGTCGAGCAGCCGGCCCGCCGGCCGGAATCGTCCAAAGGTCGCGCAGCTGGTGTCCGAGCCCGACGAACGGCCTTCCTGCCAGGTCCTCATGGTCGCCCGGCTGCTCTCCGACGAGCATCAGCCGGGCGGTATCGGCCCCCTCTCCGAGCACCGTCTGCGTCCCGACCTGCCAGAGGAAACAGCCCCGGCAGCCGGCCGTAGCCTCCCTCAGGGCGGGCAGGGAACCCTCCTCGGGGAGGAAATCTGCCGCCGATCCGGTCCCCTCGCCAGCCTCTACGGTCTGGGTATTACCGCTCGAAGCCACGAGGAACCCCTCAACAGGGGGATACAAGCCGCTTTCAGCCTCGCTTTGCTTTGTCTCGGTTCGCAAAAAGGGAGCGTCCCCTGCGGCTGCACCGACATATCGAAGGATGCGGATGAGCGATCACGCGCTTCCACTCCGGCTTCTCGACGAGAACGTCCTCGGCGACCCGTCGCGCGGGACCGCCCTCGTCGAGTCCTACAGACGTCTTGCCGACGTGTTCCACGACGTGCTCGCAGAGCAGAGCCTCGACGCGCTCCTCGACCGCATCGCCGACGCGCTCGCCGAGCTCGTCCCACATGACTCACTGACGATCTACGAGGCCGACGAGCCGCGACGCGTTCTGATTCCGGTGTGGGCACGAGACAAGTGGGCGGACAAGATTCTCGCCGACAGCTGTCCGTTCGGCGTCGGCCTCACCGGCTGGGGCGTCGTGCATCGCGAATCGGTTCGCGTGAACCAGGCTCACCTCGATCCGCGCACCGCAACTGTCGCAGGCACGCCCGACGACGAGCCGGAGGCGCTGATCACGATTCCCCTCATCGCCCGCGACTCGATCAAGGGCGCTCTCAACATCTACCGGCTGGGTGACGACGCGTCGTTCGACGACGACGAGTTCGAGCTGGCGAAGCGATTCGGCGACGCCGCCGCGCTCGCGCTCGACAACGCGCAGATCCGGGCACGCCTCGAGCACCAGGCCCAGACGGATCCGCTCACCGGACTCTTCAACCATCGCGCATTCCACGAGAGGCTCAGGCAGGCGTTGGCAGACGCGAGTCGCTCGCACGACATGGTCTCGCTCCTCATGCTCGACATCGACGACTTCAAGCGAGTCAACGACGTCTACGGTCACGGCGCCGGCGATGAGATCCTGCGTAGCCTCGCGGACACGTTGAAGGATTCAGTGCGCGCCTCCGACGTCGTGTACCGGCTCGGCGGCGAGGAGTTCGCGATCGTGATCGCCGCGCTCTCGCCGGAGAGCGCCGAGCAGCTCGCCTACCGGCTCGTCGAGCGGGTCGAGGCCACCGAGTTCGATCCGGCAGGCCGGATCACCATCTCTGTCGGGCTCGCACGCGGTCCCGAACATGCGATGAATCCGCGGGAACTGATCGCCTGCGCAGAAGCGGCCATGATGACCGCGAAGGCTCGTGGCAAGAACCAGATCGTCCTCTACGACGACGCCGAGCTCGAGCGTCCGGAAGGGGAAGAAGTCCCGTCCACGAGGGACGTGCGGTCGGTTGCGCACATGAAGATGCTGCAGAGCCTCGGAGGCAAGCTCAACCGCCTCAACGACGTGCGCCAGATCGGGCATGTGATCGCCACCGAGCTCCGCTCGCTCATCGATTACCACAACTGCCGCGTCTCGATCGTCGACGGCGACGACGTGACTCCGATCGCGTTCGTCGGCCAGTTCACGTCCGAGACGCAGGAGCCGCTCGAGATCCTCGCCTGCAAGGTCGGTCAGGGGATCACCGGCCGCGTCGCGGCCACCGGTGAGTCTCTGCTGATCGGCGACGCAGCCAACTGCGAGTTCGCTCGCGTGCTACCGGGCACCAACGCCATCGACGAGTCACAGGTCGTCGTGCCGTTGACCTATGGGACGCGCGTCGTGGGAGTGATCGTGATCTCGAAGCTCGGCCTGAACCAGTTCGACGAGGACGACATGCGTCTCCTCGAGGTGCTGGCCGGACATGCTGCAGTCGCGCTCGAGAACGCCGGTCTCTATGAATCCGCCCGGCGCGAGGCCGAGCGCGCAACGGCGCTGCTCGAGTTCAGCCGCCAACTCTCGAGTGCGGAGGGCATGGACGCGGTCGTCGACCGGATCGTGGAGCTGTCGGCGCGAACCCTTGGGTCACCCCGAGCATCGGTCTGGTTTCAGGAGCTCGCCAAGGGCGAGATCCGGGTGCGGGCGACGCACGGTTACACCGAGCTCGACCGCGAGCGTCTCGCGCGGATGCATTTCGACCACGAGTCCGCCGAGGCTTTCTTCTCCGTCACGGAGCCGTTCGTCGTCACGGACGAGCAGCGCGAGGCGATCGGCGGCGCGAAGAATGTCGGCGTCGGCAAGCCTTTCGCGATCGCACCGTTGACTCTCGATGGCGGACGGCTGGGCTGCATCGCCGTCGCGGCGCCCGAGGATGGCGACTTCACCGAGCGGCAGCTGCGCCTACTCGCCGGCGTGGCGCACCAGGCAAAGCTTGCCTTGACCAACGCCGGCAACTTCCGGAGCCTTGAGAAGACGTTCCTCGAGACGGTCGAAGCATTGGCGAACGCACTCGAGGCAAACGACGAATACACCTCGTCACACGCGCGCTGGATCACCGACCTGTCGCTCAAGGTGGGCGCCGGCCTCGGACTCGACACGCGCGCGCTCAAGCGGCTCGAGCTCGGCGCGCTGTTCCACGACATCGGCAAGATCGGCATCCCCGAAGCGATCCTGTCCAAGCCCGGCCCGCTCACGCCCGAGGAGCGGAAGCTCGTCGAGAAGCATCCGGCGCTCGGCGAGCGGATCATCGCGCCGATCGACCGGCTCGAGGAAGTCCGCTCGATCGTGCGCCACTGCCACGAGCGCTTCGACGGCACCGGCTACCCGGACGGCAAGAGCCGCGAAAACATTCCGATCGAGTCACGAATCATCCTCGTCTGCGACGCGTACCACGCGATGACGACCGATCGTCCGTATCGCAAGCGTCTGCCGAAAGAAGAAGCATTGCGGCGCCTCGACGAGAACGCCGGGACGCAGTTCGACCCCGACGTCGTCGAGGTCTGCAAGCGGGTTCTGGCGGAGAGCTTCTAGCTCGACCGCGGTCTGCCGCCTGTGAAGGCGTCCAGGCCGTCGCTGAAGCTGACGTACGGCATTGCAGGCAGGGCTCGTTCGCGCTCCTGCACCCGCTCGGCGTCCTCGAGCGCACGCTCGCGGCGGCGAATGCTCTCCTGTTGGGTCGCCAGGCCTGCCTGAATCCTCAGTAGCTCGGTCTCGCGGGCGATGAGATCGGACTCTCGCGCCGCAAGCTGTGATTGCAGCTGGGCGTGGTTGCGCTCACCTTCAGCTGCCGTGCGCTGCTCGATCGAAGCGGCGTCTCGCTCGCGCGCGGCCAGTTGCCGTTCGAGCTCGTCGACGGCCTTCGCCCGTTCCTCGAGCGCGTGGGCTTGCTCCGCGAACCGGTGCTCCTGTTCGCCGGTGCTTCGTTCCTCTCGGGCGCGGGCAACGTCGGCTCGTACCTCGAGCTCTCGGGCCACGTCGTCGAGCCGCGCCCTCTCGGCGGCCAGCTCTTGCTCGGCTGCTTCGACGACAGCCGCCCGAGCGACGAGCTCGTCGCTCGCACGTGCCGTTTCGCCCAGTGAGGACTCGAGCGCTCGCTCGTTCTCTGCAAGCTCTGCCTCCCGTGCAGCGAGGGCAGCCTCCCTCTCCCGGAGCCGCGCGTACAAGCCCTCGAGCTCTTGCTTGCGACGGTCGAGCGAGGCCCTCGTCTCCGCGAGGTCCTGCTCGTGCGTCGCCAGTGCGGTCTCTGCTTCCTCGACCTTGAGCTCGCGTGCGCGGAGAGCAGTCTCGCGCTCGGTCGTCTCGCGCTCTCGCGGAGCGAGCGCATCGAGACGCTGTTGCAATTCCGCATCGCGCCGGCTGAGCAGCTCTTCTACGTAGGCACGATCCGTGTCACGCTCGGGGCGCCGGAGCCGCAGGCGGCGTCCCTCGTGCCCGCGGGCCTCCTCGTCGTCGAGCTTCTTCGTCCGGCGCTCGACCTCGAGCTCCCGTCGTGCAACGTCGGCGGCGCGCTCTCGCAGGGCCCGCTTGAGATCCTCGACCTGAACGAGCGCCTCCACGCTCTGGCGTTCGCGAGCCTCGGCGAGCCGCCGTGCGAGCTGCAGTACCTCGTCCCGGTCGGGCGTCTCCTCAGGCTGCTGCCAGGCAGCTTCCCAGCCGGTCGACTCCCAGGAATCCCCCCTTGACTCCATGACCTAGAGCGTAGCGCGATTTTGGGTCGGTTCCTCCGCCCTGAGCACGGGAAGCTCAGCCGTCGAGTCTGATTCGGCGCGCGCCGTCGTGACGGATCCGGACCGCGAAGTCGCCGCCGCCGAGGGGCGCGACGACGTATCCCTCTGCGGAGAGGTCGCTCCGTTCGGCGAGCACGTTGCCCCCGGCAGCGATCCGCCGTGGCCGGAAACGGAGTCGGAGGACTTCGGTGCCGCGCAGGTCGAATGTGCGATAGGTCAGCCTGCGCCGGCCGTATGCCACGGACTGCACCACAGAGCTCGACCCGAGCAGGTGATCGCGCCGCTTCGGCGCCAGTTCAGGCATCGCTGCCATCGCCCAGTTGAAGCTGCGCAGGTAGTCGCCGTAGCCGTCGCTGAACCAGAACGTGTTGGTCGGCCGCTGCCCACAACACGAGATCCGTCCGTCGCTTGCGGCGAAGTACGTCGCGTAGTTCAGCGAACGCACGGCGAGCTCGCGCGCGCCTTCGTCTCCGGTGCGTGCATAGAGCAGAGCATTCGTCGCGGCCCACCGGGACGTGGTGCTGCCGAGGCCGACGCGCGAGCAGCAGCCCGGCTTTCCGGGCGCCCATTGCTCGTCGATTCCCCAGGCCCCGACGAACGGTCCGCGACCGAACGACCTTTGCACCCAGCGCAGCAGAGTGGCGGCGTGCTCGTCCCACGAGGGATCGATCGCCTCGGGGTCGGGGTGGCTGAGTAGGTACTGCGCCGTCAGCGTCGGGGTCGCCTGGTTGAGGCTCCTCGGGTTGTACGGAACGTCCTCGTAGAAGCCGCTCCAGTGATTCCAGGCCGGACTGTCCCGGTTCAGCTGGTGTCTCAGCAGCCACACCCACGCGAGGTCCCGCGCTCGTTTGTACGAAGCCGTGTTGCCTACGCCGACCTCGACGAGCTCGTCGAGTAGACGCACCGGCCCAACGACGAGCCCTCCGAATTGCGCACCGTCGAGGACTGCGCCGGTCTTCGCGCTGACGCGAAACGGCCAGGGCGTGTGCGTCGCGTCTCCCGCGCGAACATGTCGTGCGAGGGCGTTGCCGGCTGCCACTGCGGCGCTAAGGAATCGCCGCTCGCCGGTCAACTCGTAGAACTGGAGGTATCCGAGGCCGAGCAGCCCGACCTTGTCCGTTTCGACGCCGCCGTAGAACCGCCGCGGGAGCCCTGCGAGGCAGCGCCCGTAGGTTCGCTCGCCTGCGCAAGCGGTGGTGAAGGCGACGCGCGGCCACGCCCAACCGGCGGGTGACGTCCCGTGTCGGAGCTGGTAGTCGAGCATCTCGCGCACCGCACCGATCGCGCGCCTGTCGCCGGAATACGGGTACCAGGAGACCAGCGAGTCGACGAACCCAGCGTTGAGAAACGCGGGGTTGTGCTGCCAGTAGATCCCTCGGAGCGTCTGTCCGTCGAAGACCGCGTAGTTGAGGTACACCTTCGACCCGGTCCTCGGATCGCGTGGGACGCCACGCTCGATGAAGTTCCAGCCGAGTCGAAGGACGCGGTCGTAGCCGAGCCCGGCATTCGGGCGATACCACGACAACAGCTTGCCGTGGCCGTCGCGCACCGCCTCATGCCAGGGGAGGAGGGGATGCACCAAACGCGACTGCCTGGCCCGCACCGACGACGTCGTGCGGGTGGGGACGAGGCCGAACGTCCTCAGGGCCGGAATGAGCATGAAGTACGGGCGCATGTCCGCCGAGTGCGGCCACGAGCCGACGAATGTCTGGAGCGGCGCAGCCGGATTCAGGCGACGCAGCTTGCGCGCGAGCGGGACTGACTGGTCCCTCGACCTGACCACGCGATCCGTTCTGCTCCACCAGAGCTGGAGCGGCACACCGGACTCCGCAATCGCACGTGCATACCTGATCGGGCTGCGGCGGGCGTAGGCCCGCGGCCGGCTCTTGGGGGTGCCGCCGATCTCCTGGCGCGCGAGCCTCCGCAGCCCCACGCCGATCGAATCTCCCCATTTGCGCAGGCAGCCGCTGTTGCACCGGAGCCGCGTGAAATCCCGATAACGCAGGGCCATGTCGGTGACCGGATCGAAGGCGGCGGCGCCGGCAAGCAGCTTGGGATGGCGGGCGACGAGCAACAGCGTTTCCTGGCCGCCCATGCTCGTCCCGAAAGCGTAGACCCGGCGCGGCTCGATTCGCAGCCAGGGCAGCGCGCTCCGAAGGATCCGAGGCATGCGCGCCAGGTCGTCGACCTGCCCTGGGTAGCCCCAGGAGAAGTGCGCGAACTTTCGGCCCTGTCCCTCTGGATTGACGACAGCGAAGGAACCGAGCGAGGGGAGGTTTCCCCAGCGGTCGACATTCGCCTCTGCGGAGACCCCGCGACCGTGCGGGGAGATGATGAGTGGAATGACGGGGTTGTTGCCCGGCCCGTACCAGTCGGGCAGCACGACGTACGCCGCGCGACGGAGCCCGTTATGGGTCGTGTAGTGGATCGTGACGACTCGGACGTGAACTTGCTCCCAGACGTCGCTTCGCCCAGCGCTCGCTCCTGCAAGGGCGAGCACGACCGCCAACATGCACAGACCCCTGCGGCGCATCGCACCATGATCCCATAGAGGCCGGGTAGCGCCCGGAAGGCGCCTCAGGCGGAGGTGGGTGCGGGTACTTCGTCTGCCGCAGCGTGTTTGCGCGGCCTGCGCTTTGCCGTCGCCGTGACGACGCGATTCTTGCCGTTGCGCTTGGCCTCGTAGAGCGCGGCGTCTGCTGCAGCGACCAATTCTTCGACACTCGACTGCGCCGGGAAGCACGCAGCTCCGAAGCTCGCGGTCACCTGGAAGAGATCTCCGTCCGGAGTCCGGAGCTCGAGCTGCTCGATTCGCGCCCGAATCTTTTCGGCCAGCCCGCGTGCACCGGTGAGATTCTTACCCGGCCCTACCACTGCGATTTCCTCGCCGCCGTATCGTCCCGTCAGGTCGAGCTCGCGGATGGCATCCGTGAAGACCGCAGCGACTTGACGCAGGACCTCGTCGCCGGTCTGGTGTCCGAAGCGGTCGTTGATCGACTTGAAGTCGTCGATGTCGGCGATCACGAAGGCGACGTTCGTGCCGAGGCGGCGTGCGTGCTCGACCTCCTCGTCGAGACGCTGGTCGAGCGCGCGGCGATTCGCGATGTTCGTGAGCGAGTCGGTCTCGGCCGCGTGCGTCAGGTGGGCGAGATCGGCGAAGATTCGGGCGACCGGTCGCGCAAGCCGGGTGGCGAGGCCCGCGGCGAGGGCGAGGTGATGCCTGCTGCAAAGAGGGGGCGCCGTCTATAGGCGCTCAGGCGCGCCTGAACCGCTGACACCGGCTCGACGGCAACGAGCGATGCCCCGCCCGAGTCGAGCTCCGTCTCCTTGGCGAGGAACGACACCTTCCCGAGCTCGATTCGGCCCTTCGCGACGCTAGCTGATGCATCGTGGGAGGCGGCGAGCGTGCGCAGGCGGGCGCCGTCTTTGTGAAGCAGAGCCTGCTGCAGCGAGTTGGACGCCGCCAGCTCGCCCACTCGCGCTCGAAGATTGGCGTGCATCGTCGGGAACGTCGACGCCGCAACTCGCGCAGTGCTCGCGAGCTCGGTGGCTGCCTGCTGGCTGTTCGACCGGCGAGCGCTGAGATCGAGCGTGAAGACGATCCCCGCGATCAGTGCGCAGAAGAGCAGGAAGACGACCAGTGCGGCCCGTGCGACTGCGACCCGCCCGTAGCGGGAACGGAAACGGCCTCCCACCTAGGGCCCCTTTGGGGCCGCCCTTGGCGGCTCCGCTGCCGTTTCCATTACCCCCAGCGTTCGCGCCCCCTGCGTTCGGATTGTTGCCGCCCGCGTTCGGATTGTTCCGCCGGCGTTTGGGTTGTTGCCGCCTGCGTTCGGATTGTTTCCGCCTGCGTTCGGGTTGTTGCCGCCGGCGTTGCCGTTTCCGTTTCCGCTTCCGCCCGGAGTCGCTGCGGGGTCGCCGCCTTCGACGGTGCCGGGATTCCCTGCGGGATCAGGCGACTGCGGATTCTCGGGTGCGCTCGGATCGGCCGGCTGCGGTCCTTGGCCGCCGTCGGCGGACGGCGGGGCGACCACCTGGTCTCCTGGGTCGGACGACGGAGGCGGAGTCGAAGGCGTGGAGGGCTGCTCCGGCGCGGGCGGATTTGGGCCCGGCTGCTGCGGACGCGGTCCTGCCGGTGTCGCCGGGCTCGGGGCAGGCGGTGCGGGCGCGGGCGGTTGGGGAGCCGGCGCGGGCGCCTGTGGCTGCCGAGCCGGGGCGGATTAAGCTGCGCCTGCGACCGCTCGGTCGAGGTCCCGCCACTCTCCTGAGTCTTCGCGGCCTTCGGTATCGGAAGTGCGACGATCAGCGACTCGACGCGAGCTGCCAGCCGAGCGAGCCGAGCGTGGCTCGGCAGTCGCAAGTTCTTTCGCCAACGCCGGCCGGAAGCAAAAGCGAGAGCAACCGGGCCTGGCGGCCGGTTAAGTTGTTCGGTGACCTAAACGTCTGGCTCTCTTGCACGCCGAGAACAGCGCTGCTGAGCGAGATCGCGACGTTGCTGTTCCCGCCTGCGCCGAGACCGGGGAGAAGCGGCAGGCCGCGGACGCGATCGCCGAGAGCAGCCTCGAGGACATCGAGGCAAAAGTGAATTGTCGCCGCTTGATTTCCACGTGTGCCGCCGCAGGGGGCTGCCAGGAGCATCGGCCTTTCAGGCCCTCGGGGGGGGGCGTCCCTCGACCGAGGGAGTGCGAACCACACAAACCGGTAGCTGTGGTCGCGCGTAACTGGCCTGTGAAGGGGTCGACCTACGATCCCGAATCGCAAAAGGGGGAAATGTGGTGTCGAAGCTCGTCTTACTCGTGGTCGCTCTGACGGCCGCCGTCGCGCTGGCCGTGGCGGGAGGTGCCGGGGCGCGCAGCCAGGCGAACCAGGTGAGAATCTCCGCCGCGATGGCCGCTTCGGATGAGACGCCTGCTCCTAAAGGGGACGTCGGATCGGCCCAGGGGACGTTCACCGGGACGCTGACGAAGTCCGACACAGGTGCGGTCCTCACGTGGCAGCTGTCGTTCACCGGTCTAACCGGTCCTGCGAATGCTGCGCACATCCACGTCGCGGCCCGGGGCACGGCGGGGCCCGTCGTCGTTCCGCTCTGTGCGCCGTGCACGAGCGGCGTCACGGGGACGGCCACGATCACACCGGTCGTGCTCGAAGCGATCGAGAACGACCGCGCGTACGTCAACGTGCACACGAAGACGAATCCGGCCGGTGAGATTCGCGACCAGGTCTCGCCCGTGGCCGGCCTGAAGACGGCGCTGCGCGCTGCACAGGAACGGCCGAGGCCGAAGGGCAATGTGCGTCGGGCACGTGGCACCTTCAGCGTCTCGATTACGAAGCAGGGGTCCGCGGCCGTGCTCTCCTGGAGCCTGACCTTCAGCCGCCTGACCGGAAAGGCCGTCGCGGCGCACATCCATCGTGGTGCCCGCGGCAAGGCAGGCGCCGTGATCGTGCCTCTCTGCGCCCCGTGCAAGAGCGGTGCGAGAGGTCGGACTACGGTCGATTCCTCGGTGCTGAACGCACTCGAATCGGGCCGCGCCTACGTGAACGTCCACACGAAGAAGAACCCGGCCGGCGAGATTCGCGGCGAGCTCGGGTCCGCAGCACTCACGATCTTCTAGCGAAAAATCGGAGAGACCCGACCCGCTCGGTCAAGGACACGGGGATTGGGATTCCGAAGCAGGAACAGGATCGGCTTTTTCAAGCGCTTCCGGGCCGATGCCGCAGCTCGTAACGTCGTCCCGGGAATAGGTCTCGGCCTCTCGATCGTCAAGCTGATCGTCGAGGCGCACGGTGGATCGGTCTCGGTCGAGAGCGACGAGGGCGCAGGCGCGACTGTCCGGGTCGTAGTCCCCCTGGCACCGCACGTGCTACCGGCCGCCGCCTAGTTCACCCGTCAGTTCGGCGACGGCGTCGGCGGATCGATGCCGACGATGGCCGGCGACGAGGCGCCTTCCGATCCACCGTTCCCCGAGCCGTTGCTCGCACCGAGCACGCCGAGGAGCACGTCCTCGCGACTGTAGTGCCCGACGGCGTCGAACCACTGCTTGCCGCGGAGACTTTCGCGGAGGTCGCAGTCCGCGACGAGGATTCCCTCTTCGCCCACGAGCGGGCCGGCGACGACCTCGCGGGTCGCCCCTGAGATGATCGCGGACGCTCCACGCGACAGCTCCCTGTCTCGCCCGCCCGGTATGTCGAACGGGAAGTCCTCGGGGAACTGCTCGCCGTGGATGTACTGGCACACGCTGATCACCCAGGCACCGGACTCGAAGGCGATGGTTCGCATCAGCGAGAGCCAGACGTCACTGTCGTCCATCGTCGGCGCCACCCAGATCTGCGGACCGCCGCGGTAGATCGCGTAGCGCGCGACAGGCATGCGGTGTTCCCAGCAGATCAGTCCGCCGACCCGTCCGACGGTCGTGTCGGCAACGCTCAGGTCGTCTCCCTGGCCGATCCCGTGGAAGAGTCGCTCGTGATGCGTCGGCATCAGCTTGCGGTGTTTGAGCAGCAGCCCGCCGGGCCCGAGGAGCAAGAGGGTGTTGTAGAGCGTGCCGGGCCGGTTGCTCTCGCGTTCGTTGACGCCGATCGCGAGGTGGACGTCGAGCTCGAAGCAGACGCGGGCAAGCCGGTCGACCACCGGGCCGGGAACGTCAACGGCGCTCAGCCACATCCGCTCGAAGAGATCCGTCATTCCCTCGTCGTAGCGCGATTGGGTGATCGACGCCGACGGGTAGAAGGAGAGGAAGCACTCCGGTAGCACGATCAGCTTCGCGCCCTGGCCGGCGGCGTCGCGGGTCAGCTCGATCGCCTTCTCCACGCTCGCATCGAGGTCGAGCATCACGGGAGTCGCCTGCACGGCTGCGACCCGCACAGGGTCAAACGTCGTCACCTGCGAAGCCTCACACAACACCCGAAGCCGGTCAAGCGTCTCGAGCGGTACGATCGTTGGCCCTTGACGACGGCGCCCACCGCCATGGTCGACGCGCCGAGGGCACGGCGTAGACCCCGTCCCTCTTCGAGCTTCCTGCGCTTCCTGCTCCGGCGGCTGGCGGCGCTCGTTCTGCTGGCCGTGGGAATCACGCTCGTCGTCTTCGTTCTCACCCAGCTCGTACCGAGCAACGCGGTGGCGACCAACCTCGGCGAGCAAGCGGCCGCCGACCCGGCTGCGGTCGCCGCCTTCAAGGCGCACTACGGCCTCGACAAGCCGCTGCCCGTGCGCTACTGGCTTTACCTCCGGCATCTGCTCCAGGGCGATCTCGGGCAATCGTCGCTCACGCACGACGCGGTGACCCACGACCTCGGGCAGTTCATCCCGGCCACCGCGGAGCTCGCGCTGTACTCGATCGTCATCGCGGCCTTCTTCGGGATCACCTTCGGCGTGATCGCCGCGATGCGCCGGAACCGTCCCACCGATCATGTTCTTCGCGTGGTCTCACTCGGCGGCATTTCGATGCCGACGTTCTGGATCGCCCTCGTCGCGCTCTACGTCGGATTCTTCAAGCTCGGCTGGTTCCCAGGCGCCGACCGGCTCGACCCCGGAGTGCTGCCGCCGCCGCACAAGTCCGGGCTGTACACGATCGACGCACTACTCGGCGGACAGTGGGGTCTCTTTGCGCAGGCCCTGCACCACCTCGTGCTTCCGGCGCTCGTGCTCGCCGCCTTCAACGTCAGCTTGCTCACTCGTTACACGCGCTCGGCGGTCCTGGAGGTCGTCGGCAACGACTACGTGCGCGCCGGGCGCGCGAAGGGACTTCCGGAGCGGGTCGTCGTCAGGCGGTACATCTTGCGGGCAGCGCTGCCTGCGGTCGTGACCGTTCTTGGGCTCGTGTTCGCGAACGTCCTCACCGGTGCGGTCCTGGTGGAGAAGATCTTCTCCTGGCCGGGTATCGGCCAGTACGCGTACCAGGCCGCCGTCAATCTCGACGTGCCGGCGATCGCGGGTGTGAGCCTGTTCGTCGCAGTCGTGTACATCACGGTGAACTTCATCGTGGACATCCTCTACGGGCTCATCGATCCGAGGATTCGCGTCAGGTGAGCACTCTTGCCTTCCGGATGCGCGCGCGCAGACGTGGCGGGACGACACGCCCGGCGTGGCGGCAGCCTCTTGCAGTCGCCGGCGGCGTGATCGCCATTGCGTGGCTCGTGGTGGCGATCTTCGCGCCCTTCATCGCGCCGCACGATCCCCTCGCCCAGACATTTACCCCCGCGCAGAGCCCCAGCGGCGCGCATCTCTTCGGAACCGACGAGCTCGGGCGCGATGTGCTCAGCCGCGTCATCTACGGCGCCCGCGTGTCCGTGCCGATCGCGCTGCTGCTGGTCTCTCTCGCCGCGCTGATCGGGGGCCTCGTCGGTGGGCTCGCCGGCTACTTCCGCGGCATCGTCGATGGGATCTCCATGCGCACGGTCGACCTCGTCTTCGCCTTCCCGCCGATCATCCTTGCGATGGTCGTCGCCGCTGTCCTCGGACGCGGTCTTCGGAACGCGGCACTCGCGATCGTCGTGGTTGCGTGGCCCTCGTACGCGCGCGTCGTCCGCGGCCTGGTGCTCTCGGTGGGTGACACCGAGTACGTCGAGTCGGCGCGCCTGCTCGGCGCCTCCGCTCGCCGCACGCTCTTCCGGGACGTTTTGCCGAACGTCGCCGGGCCGGTGTTCGTGCTCGCAACTCTCGACCTTGCGAACGCGATCCTCCTGCTCTCGGGCCTCTCGTTTCTCGGCCTCGGCGCCCAGCCGCCGCAGGCGGAGTGGGGCTCGATGGTCGCCAACGGTGCCCAGTACTTCCAGTGGTGGTGGATGGGCACCTTCCCCGGGCTCGCGATCTTCACCGCCGTGCTGGCGTTCAACTTCCTCGGGGACAGCCTCCGCGACTTCTTCGATCCACAGACCTCCTGGGGTGGCGACGAGCGGTGACTGCCCTGCTCGAAGTCGAAGGGCTGCGCGTCCGGCTGCCGACGCCGAGGGGCTTCGCGACGGTTGTCGACGGCATCGATTATCACGTCGAGCCGGCCCAGGTTTTCGGCGTTGCCGGTGAGAGCGGCAGCGGCAAGACGATGTCGATGCTCGCGCTCCTCGGCCTGCTGCCGCCCGGCGCGGTCGTCGAGGGACGAGCGGCGTTCGGAGGAAAGGACCTGCTGCGGCTGCGCGGCCGCGAACTGCGTGCGGTCTCGGGCCGCGACATCGGCATGGTCTTCCAGGACCCGATGACCTCGCTCCACCCGATGCTCACGATCGGGCAGCAGTTGACCGAGCACATGCGCCGGCATCTCGGGCTCGGCCGGCGCGCAGCCGGCGATCGGGCGGTCGAGCTCCTCGACCAGGTGCGTATCCCGGGGCCACGGAGCGCCCTGCACGCCTACCCGCACCAGTTCTCCGGCGGCATGCGTCAGCGCATCGCGATTGCAATCGCGCTCGCCTGCGGGCCTCGGCTGCTGATCGCGGACGAGCCGACGACCGCACTCGACGTGACGGTTCAGGCGGGAATCCTCCGGCTGCTCGACAGGCTTCGTCGCGAGCACGACCTCTCGGTCGTGCTGATCACACACGACCTGGCCGTGATGTCGTCGATCGCCGACCGGATCTCGATCTTCTACGCGGGGCGAGTCGTCGAATCCGGACGGCGGGACGAGTTGCTCCGGCGTCCCCGACACCCGTACACACGCGCGCTGCTCGATGCGCTTCCGCACCCCGAGGCCGCGCGCGACACGCCGCTCGTCGCGATCAAGGGCGCGCCACCGAGCCCGCAGCAAATCCCTCCCGGGTGCCGCTACCACCCGCGCTGCCCCTACGCGATCGAGGTCTGCACGATGGACGACCCACCACTCGTTCCCACAGACGGCCGTCGCCTCGCCTGCCACGTCGACCCGTTCGCCGATGGCGAGTGACAACGTGCCGTTGAACGGGGAAGGCCCGGCGCTCGAGCTGCGAGACGTCGAGGTCGTCTACGAGCGGCGCGGTCGCGAACGTGTCCGGGCCGTCGCGGGTGCGAGTCTCACCGTCGAGCGCGGCCAGATCGTCGGGCTCGTCGGCGAGTCCGGCTGCGGGAAGTCGAGCCTCGCGCGCGCGTCCGTCGGGCTCGTGCCGGCCGCCGGCGGAAGTGTGCTGTTCGAGAGTCGCGAGGTGACGCCCTTGACGAGGCGCGCTCGTCCGCGCGAGCTGGCGAGACTCCAGATGGTCTTCCAGAACCCGTACTCGTCGTTGAACCCGCGGCGGAGAATCGGCTCACAACTTGCCGACGCGTTGGACGTCCTCGATCTCGCTGCGCCCCGAGAGCGCCGGGCTCGCGTCGAGGAGCTGCTTGATCTCGTCGGGCTCCCGGCGAGCGCTGCCGCGCGCTACCCACACCAGTTCAGCGGCGGACAGCGGCAGCGGATCGCCGTCGCCCGCGCGCTCGCCGCAGATCCGTCCGTGCTCGTCCTCGACGAGCCACTCGCATCGCTCGACGCGTCTGCGCAGGCCCAGGTGGCGAACCTCCTCGTCGATCTCTCACGCAGGCTCTCGCTCAGCCTGCTGCTGATCTCTCACGATCTCGCGATTGTGCGCCACGTCGCCGACGTCGTCTCGGTCATGTACCTCGGCGTGATGGTCGAGACAGGGCCGGCGCGATCGCTCTGGTCACTGCCTCTGCACCCCTACACCGAGGCACTGATCGGAGCGGTGCCCCATCCGGACGGAAGCGGTTTCCTGCCCGAGGCGCTGCCGGGCGAGGTGCCCGATCCCGCTCACCCTCCGGCAGCCTGCCGCTTCCATCCGCGGTGTCCGTACGCATTCGACCGCTGCTCGAAGGAGACTCCCGTGACGCTCGCAATCGAGAGCGAGCGGACCGTTGCCTGCTGGCTGCAGGCCGGCGGTAGTCCGCCGGCGCGGCCGGGCGAACGGCCGCAGCCGCTTCCCCTTTTGCACGCGGAGGAATAAGCTCGAAAGGCCGTTGACCCCCTTTCCCCGGAGGCCTGCATGAACCGTTTTCGCACCCGCTGGGGCGCTAGAGCCGCCCTCGCAGCAGTCGCACTCGTCGTCGCCGCGGTAGCCGCATCAGGCGCCATGACCGCACCCTCGGCACCGACGGCGACGCTCGTCATCGACCGCTCGTTCGAGATCAAGACGGCCGACCCGCAGCGGGCGTTCGAGCCCACGGCGGCGATCGTCGACCGCGGCATCTACGACACGTTCTTCACCTACCGCGGCGGCGATTTGGCGCATCCGGTGCCGCAGCTCATCCAGTCGTGGAAGGCGTCGAAGGACGCGAAGACGTTCACCTTCAACCTGCGGAGGAACGTCCACTTCGCCGACGGCACGAGGCTCACGGCTGCAGACGCCGTCTTCTCGTTCAGGCGCTTGATCAATCTCAAGGGGAATCCGTCCTTCTTGCTCGACGGAATCACCGTCTCCGCGCGCGGCAAGTACACCGTCGTGCTCCGCTCGAAGGCGCCGAACGCGGCGCTGCCATCGATCCTGACGAACACGTCGCTCGGAGTGGTCAACTCGAAGCTGGTGCGCAAGCACGGAGGAACGAGTGCGGTCGGCGCGGACACGAAAGACAAGGCGGAGAAGTGGTTCAACTCGTCGTCGTCGCGCGGTGCGGGAAGCGGTCCGTACCTGTTGCAGCGCTACAGCACTACCTCCCAGATCACGCTCGTGCCGAACCCGCGCTACTGGGGATCGAAGAAGGCGGCCTTCAAGACGGTCGTGGTTCGCAACATGATCGCGCCGACGCAGCTGATCAACATCCAGCGCGGCAGTCATGAGGTGGCGATCGACCTGTCCGCCGATCAGGCCCAGACGATCCGGGGCAACAAGCGGGTGAACGTCCGCACCAGGCCTTCGACCTGGACCTTCTGGCTGTTCGCGAACAACAACCCGGACGTCTCGTCGATCACGCCGAACAAGCACTTCCAGGCTGCGGTTCGCTACGCGCTCGATTACAAGTCGATCGTGAGCGTCGCGGGGCCGGGCGCGATCCAGGCACCCGGGATCATCCCATCGATGTTTCTCGGTGCCCTACCCAGGAAGGACGCGATTAAGCAGAACCTGGCGAAGGCGAGGACGGAGCTCGCCGCGTCTGGGATCGGAAGCCGCACGATCACGCTCGAGTTCCCGAGTGATCTGACCATCAACGGCGTCCCGTTCGCCTCGCTCGCCCAACGGGTTCAGGCGAACCTGCAGGCGGCCGGGTTCCACGTGGATCTCGGCGGCGCGACCGTCGGCACGTGGCTGCAGAAGTACCGTGACGGGAAGATGGCATTCGGGCTCTCTCTGTGGGGCCCCGATTACCCCGACCCCCTGGACTACCTCGCGTTCATGCCCGGTGAGCTGGTCGGCGTTCGAGCCGGCTGGCCTGCAGGGTCCGACCCACCGATCGAGAAGCTCGCCGCAAAGGCGCGCATCACGTCGAAAGCGTCGGCTCGCCTGACGATCTACCGGCAGATCCAGCGGAGGCTCAACGCGGTCGGGCCATTCTTCCCGCTCCTGCAGCCGACTCAGGTGTTCGTGGCGACGAAGGACCTGAAGAACGCGGTCTTCAACGCGCAGTACCAGGTCGACGTCACGCAGGTGGCGCCGAGGTAGCTAGCTGTTCGCGACGAGGGCGGTCGGGTAGTCGTTCAAGATCCGCCCGCCGCCCTCTTCGCAGACCAGGATGTTCTCGATCCGCAGGCTGAAGCGGCCCGGGATGATGATCGACGGTTCGTCGGTGAAGGTCATGCCGGCCTCGAGCGGCGTGTCGTCTTCCTCGGACAGGAACGGCCGCTCGTGCACGTCCATGCCGACTCCGTGGCCCATGCGATGGCGGAAGTGCTCGCCGATCCCCGCCGCTTCGATCGGCGCGCGGCACGCCGCGTTCACGTCGGCCGCTTTCGTGCCCGGGGCGGCGGCGGCGCGGCCGGCCTCGTAGGCGGCGAGCATGATCTCGTAGGCCTCGCGGTAGTCGTCCGGTGGCTCGCCGCAGTAGATCGTGCGGCCGAAGTCCGAGCAGTAGCCGTCGACGACGCCGCCGAAGTCGAACATCACCGACGTCCCTTCCGGCATCGATTTGTGCGCAGTCTCGGTGGTCGAGTCGAGCTCGCCGTCGCCGAGGCCGGTGAAGATGTGCGTCGTGAACGAGGTCGTGCGCGATCCGGCGGCGCGCAACTCGTGCTCGGTCGTCTCGGCGAGCTGGGCCATCGTCGCGCCTGGAACGACGAGCGGAGCCACGGCGGCCATCGCCTGCTCGACGGTTCGGATTGCCCGTTGCATCGCTTCCAGTTCTTCGGGGGTCTTCACGCGGCGGAGCTCGTTTACGAGCGTCGAGCCGGTGCGGAGGCGATCGAAGCCCACGACGCGGCCAAGATTCAACGTCGTCTCCGCCCAGACGCGATCGCCGACGGCGACAATGGTGGTCGAGCCGAGGCCACGCGAGATCCGTTCGAAGGCCGCGAAGCCGTCGTCGGTCTCGTTGACGATCACGATCTCGCCCTCCGGATCCTCGTGCAGGTCGAAGGCGGCGAACATCCGCGGGAAGACGAAGACCGGCGGCCCGGCATTCGGCGTGAAGAACGCACCGGTCACCCAGCCGTTCGGATACGAGGCCTCGCCGAAGTTTGGAATTTGGCGCTCGACCCCAGTGAGGTATTCGAGGTCCGCCGACGGTGCGAGGAAGAGGACGTCGACATCCTCGGCCTCCATGCGTTCGGCCAACCGTCGTTGCCGTTCCCCGTAGTCGAACATTCAGCGAGTCTAAGCGGCGTAGGGGTTTGCGGGAAATCCGCAATGCGGCTGCGGGCCGCCTCCGATGCCGCTGCGGGGTTAGTCGGCGAGATTTAGACGCGACAAGAGATTCGGACGCGACTCAAAGGAGATGCGACATGAAAGCCCTCGTACCGAGGTGACAGACGGGACGATTCTCGGTCACGAAGCAGTGGGCACTGTCGTCGAGAAGGGCGACAGCGTGAGCACGGTCGAGCTCGGCGATCGCGTGCTCGTCTCCTGCATTACGTCTTGCGGCCGCTGTCGTTTCTGCAAGGAGCGCCGCTACGGTCTCTGCACGGGCGGAGGCGGCTGGATCTTCGGCCATCTGATCGACGGCCTTCAGGCCGAGTACGCCCGCGTGCCGTTCGCAGACACATCCGTGTACAAGGTGCCCGACGAGCTGACGGACGAGCAGGTGCTCTTCCTCTCAGACATTCTCCCGACCGCCTACGAGGTCGGCGTCCTGAACGGCGGAGTGCAGCCAGGCGACACCGTTGCGATCGTCGGTGCGGGGCCAGTGGGGCTCGCGGCGATCATGACGGCAAGGCTCTACACGCCGGGCCGGATCATCGCGATCGACCTGGCTCCCTCGCGCCTCGCGAAGGCGCTCGAGTTCGGGGCCGACGTCACGATCGACAACGGCAAGGAGGATGCCCTCGCGCGCGTCATGGAGTTGACGGACGGTCTCGGTGTCGATGTCGCGATCGAAGCGGTCGGCGTACCGCAGACGTTCGAGCTCTGCACGGAGCTCGTGCGGCCCGGCGGACGGATCGCCAACGTCGGCGTCCACGGCCATTCGGTGACGCTCCATCTGGAGAAGCTGTGGGCACGCGACCTGACGATCACGACCGGGCTTGTCGACACGTTCACGACGCCGCAGCTGCTGAAGCTCGTCGCCGACGGGCGACTCGACGCGACGGTGTTCGCCACACATCGCTTCCCACTCGGCGAGACGATGGCGGCCTACGACACCTTTGCCGATGCGGCTGACACGCACGCCCTCAAGGTCGTCCTCGAGGCGGAGCCCGTCCTCATCCAGGCTCCCACCCTCGAAGAGGCGCTTGCGGTCCGCTGAACTGTCCCCCGCCGTCGAGCTGGATACGGCACCCGATCTGCTCTTGCGGCTGGTCTCCGACGTCGTCCTGCGCGACGGCTGGACGATGCGGCTTCGTCCACCCGAGAGTGCGGATGCACCCGCGTTGCTCGATTTCTTTCGCAGCCTCTCAGACCAGAGCCTCTACACGCGATTCCACGGACATCCATCCGTCGATGCGGAGCTCGGCAAGCCGGTGCTCGGTCCCGACTGGATCGAGCGGGGCGCTCTCGTCGGGACGAAGGAGAGCAAGATCGTGGCTCTTGCAAGTTACGTTCGGCTGCGCGACGCGCGCACCGCGGAGGTCGCCTTCGCGGTCGCAGACGAGTTGCAGGGCCGTGGGATCGCGACGCGACTGCTCGAGCGGCTGGGGTCTCTGGCCACGGCGACTGGAGTCGAAGAGTTCGTTGCAGACGTGCTTCCCGGCAACGCAGCCATGCTGCGTGTGTTCTCCGAGGCAGGCTTCGAGTCATCGCGGGTCCTGGACGAAGGGACCGTCGAGGTGAGGCTGGCGCTCGAGCCGACCACTGCGCTGGTCTCACGCGTGGATCAGCGGGACCACATTGGAGTGGCAGCGTCGCTCCGGCCGTTCTTCTCTCCGAGGACCGTGGCCGTGATCGGCGCGTCGGCGCATCCGGGCTCGATCGGCGGTGAGCTGTTTCGCAACATCCTTCGCGGTGAGTTCTCCGGCATCGCCTACCCGGTCAACCGTTCCGGCGAGCCCGTTGCCGGAGTTCGCTCTTACACCTCGGTCGCGGCGATCGGCGATGCGGTCGATCTCGCGATCCTGTGCTTGCCGGGAGTCGCGGTTCTCGATGCCGCAGCGGAGACTCTCAGTTCGGGCGTCCGCGCGATTTGCGTCATCTCCGCCGGCTTCGCCGAGACCGGCCCGGACGGCCGCAAGCGGCAGGACGAGCTCCTCGAGCTCGTTCGCGCGAGCGGTGCTCGCCTGCTAGGCCCGAATTGCCTTGGCATCGCCGTCGCTGCCTGCCGGCTCAATGCAACGTTCGGGCCCAAGTCGATCCCCGCGGGCAACGTCGGCTTCTCGTCCCAGAGCGGCGCGCTGGGGCTCGCGCTGCTCGAACGCGCTGCCGACCACGGACTGGGTCTTTCCGCATTCGTGTCGGTCGGCAACAAGGCGGATGTGTCGTCCAACGACTTGCTGGAGTACTGGGAGGACGACCCGAACACCGACGTCGTGCTTCTCTATCTCGAGTCGTTCGGAAATCCGCGTAAGTTCAGGCGTGCTGCTCGACGGGTTGCGCGCACCAAGCCGATCGTCGCCATGAAGGCGGGTCGCACGGCCTCGGGAGCTCGCGCGGCTAGTTCGCACACAGCTGCCTTGGCAGGGTCTGAGGCGGCGGTAGATGCGTTGTTTCAACAGGCAGGAGTCCTGCGAGTGGACACGCTCGAAGAGTTGCTGGACGTGACAGGGCTGCTCGCGACGCAGCCGCTGCCGCGTGGGAACCGGGTTGCGATCCTGACGAACGCCGGCGGGCTCGGCATCCTCTGTGCGGACGCTTCTGAAACCGCCGGCCTCTCTCTGGCGGAGCTCTCGGCGGCGAGCGTCGATCGGCTTGCCGAGCTTCTTCCGAAGGAGGCGAGCGTCGCGAATCCGGTGGACATGCTCGGGTCTGCGGTCGCGGCGACGTACGGAAAGGCGTTGCCCGTGTTGTTGCGCGACCCTGGCGTCGACGCCGTCATCGTTCTTTTCGTCCCCCCGGTCGTGGCAGGCGCGGACGAAGTTGCCGCGGCCATCGTCCGTTCCGTCGAGGAAGCCGCGATCAGTGAGAAGCCGGTTCTCGCGTGCGTCATCAGTGCGGACGGAACTCCGGCTCAGTTGCTCTCAGGCGCCGTGGCGCCGTTCGCGTATCCCGAGTCCGCCGCGCGCGCGCTGGGTCGCGCCGCCGGGCGCGCTGCGTGGCTGAGGAGGCCACAAGGACGCGTCGCGGACCTGGAGGGCATCGACCGCAGCGCCGCGCGCGAGCTCGTGGCCGACACGGCCGAGCGGTGGCTCGATCCGGCTGAGACTCGCCAACTGCTGTCGGCGTACGGATTGCCGCTCGTCGCCGAGCGCCGCGTCGGCTCGGTCGCCGAAGCCGTAGCCGCAGCGGCCGACCTCGGCTACCCCGTTGTCCTGAAGACCGCGCAAGCCGGCGTCCACAAGACCGAGCAGGGAGGCGTTGCGCTCGACCTGCGCGCTGAAGATTCCGTTCGTGCTGCAGCCGATCGAATTGGCGCGCCCTTGCTAGTCCAGCAACTCGTCGTCGGTGGGGTCGAGCTCCTCGTCGGAGCGGTCCAGGACCCCGTCTTCGGTCCTCTGATCGCGCTTGGACCAGGGGGCACGCTGGCCGAGTTGATCGGAGATGCCGCATTTCGGATGACACCTCTTTCGGACGTCGACGCGAATGAGCTCGTGAGGACAGGGAAGGCCGGACGCCTGCTTGCAGGCTTCCGAGGCGCTCCGCCGGCACACCTTCCGGCTGTCGTCGATCTCCTGCTTCGCCTGTCCCAGTTGGCCGAGGACCTCCCCGAGCTCGCGGAGCTCGACCTCAATCCGGTGATCGCCGGACCGGATGGCTGCATCGTCGTCGACGCAAGGGTTCGCATCGCCCCACCCGCTCACGCATCGACCAGCAAGACCTGGTAGATCGGTCGAAGCTCCGTGGAAACCCGCAATGCGTTTGCCGCTGGCACGGATGTCGTGGGTCTGGGCGGTTTCTAGGCTGGGGAAACCGAGCCAAGGAGAAGATGACCATGCCAGTCACGCACGAACGCCCACGCAGCAGTGGGCAAGTCAAAGCGTCAGTCGCGCACCAGAGCCCGCCTGCCTCGGACGGCATTATTCCGAGCGAGAACGGCGGCTATTGGGCGGCCTTTTCGCTTCTGCTGGGCATGCTCGTCGTGGTCCTCGGTTCTGTCGCCGTCTGGATGGGCTTCTCGGCGCACAGCGCTCGGCAGGATGCGAACAAGGCTGTGAAGGCCATTTCCGGCGGGGCCACGATGCCCGGGATGGACATGTCCGGCGCGACGGGTGGTGGCCGCCAGAGCTTCGCGGGACTGGGGCCGGCCAACGCGGCCGTGCTGGCAAAGAAGCATGTCGCGATGAACGCAACTCTCCCACCCGCGCCTGCCGGCGCCGTAGCGCGCGTCAAGCTCGTCCTCGTTGACAAGACGATCGAAATCGCTCCGGGTGTGACGTACCGATCCTGGGCATTCGACGGAGGCGCGCCCGCACCGTTCATCCACGTGCGACAGGGTCAAAAGGTGGAGTTGACTCTGACCAACAAAGGTGTGATCCCACATTCCGTGGACTTCCACGCGGCGCGCATCGCGCCGAACATCGCCTTCAAGGACGTTGCTCCCGGCGCCTCGATCCACTATTCCTTCGTGGCCAGCGACGCCGGCGTGTTCATGTTCCACTGCGGCACGAAACCAGTTCTCGCGCATATCGCGAATGGGATGTACGGCGCAATCATCGTCGAGCCGCGAATCCCACTCCCGCACGCCGACAAGAATTACGTGCTCGTCGCAAGCGAGTGGTACCTGAACGCTTCAGGCTTTCCGAAGCCGGCCGGGCTCGACATGGCGAAGGCGCAACGTCAGGAGCCCGACTGGGTCAGCTGGAACGGCTATGCGGGCCAGTACGTCACGCATCCGTTGACTGCTAATCCCGGAGAGACGGTCCGCTTCTGGGTCGTCGACGCCGGGCCAAGCTTCGACACTGCGTTTCACGTCGTCGGAACGATTCTGGATCGCGCCTGGGTCAACGCCGACATGACTCAGTTTCAGCGGAATGTGCAGACGGCCGTCGTTCCGGCGGGTGGTGGCGGAGTGTTCGACGTCAAGATCGATCAACCGGGCCTCTATCCGTTCGTCAATCATTCATTCGCGAGCGTCGACCTGGGTCAGGTCGGGCTCCTGAACGTCGGCAACGTCAAGGGGACGATGTCTCACTAGTCGAAAGTACGTGCCCGGCTGAAAGAATCGCCAGCCGAGTGCACGGTTCGCCGATAGCTCTGCTGTACGACATTCACGGGAACCTCGTCGCACTCGAGGCCGTGCTGGCGGATGCGCAGGAAGCCGGGGCGACGCCCTACGTGCTCGGTGGCGACTACGCATCGATGGGACCATGGCCACGCGAGACGGCGGAGCTGCTCGAGAACCTGCCAGCCATCGCTCGCATTCGCGGCAACGCCGACCGCTGGTTGTGCGAGAAGCCCGAGGCCCCCGAGATCGTTCAGGAGTTCCTGACGGCGGCTTTGACGGCAGCGCGTGAGTCTCTCGGCCCTGCTCTGGTCGACCGGCTCTACGGGTTGCCGGAGCAAGGAGAGCTCGACGGCATCCTCGTTTGCCATGGGTCGCCGCTCTCCGACGTCGAGAGCTTCGCCTTCGAAGCGCAGGAGGGCGAAGAACGCCTGCTCGCAGGAGAGTCCGATCGGACGATCCTGTTTGGCCACAGTCATCTGCAATTCGAGCGACCAGGCCCGAACGGAACGGTGCTCGTGAACCCAGGAAGCGTTGGCGCGCCCCTCGACCGCGACACGCGTGCGGCCTGGGCGCTCTACGAGAATGGCGACATCGCCTTTCGCAGAACGGAGTACGACGTGGAGCGGGCGGTTGCGCAGATGCGCTCCTACGGCGAATGGGCGGGGCCGATCGTCCAGCGAATCGAGCGTGGATTCGACTCGGAAACGTAAGCTCGCCCTCGTGATGGCATCGCGCGGCGATCAGCGCAAGAACGCCAGTGCGACCGCCGGCGCCGCGCGGATCGCAGCCGCCGCGCGTTCGCGGACGGACAGTTAGGCGGCCAGCGCGAGGCGCTGGTTGAAGCGCTCGATGCGACCGCCGCTCGCGAGCGCGAGTGCCTTGCCCGTATACGCGGGGTGGCAGTTCGAGCAGACGTCGGCTGAGACTCTGCAGTCGAGCGGGTGACAAACGTTGCTCCGCACGGGGAGCAGTTCACGTCGACGAGATACAGGGTGGGATGCTGTGTCAAAAGAGTCCTCCTTGTGTGAAAGGCGGCTTCGCGCAGAAGTCAACGCGCCGCTACACAGCCATAAACGCCCGGAGGTCCCGCGATGTTCCCTGCTCAGCGCGCTTGTTCTTCTTCGACGGTCCGCTCGGCCGTGGGCAGCGCTTCGAGGCGCTCATCGGGTATCGGCTTCCCGCTTTCGACAGAGAGGCCGTAAGTTCCGGCCGCGAGCCGTGCCTCCGCCCGCTCGACGGCGGCAAGCTCTTCGCGCAGATCGTCGGCGAAACCCTCGTCGAGCTCGTCCTGGTAGAGCTCGGTCGCCTGGTTCCCGGGATCTTCCTCGTCCGCCGGCTCACCGGTGTCCTCGTGCGCCCGCTGAGACAGCGCCTGCTCGATCCGCTTCCGCTCGGCGACCAGTAGCTGACGGGCTCGGTCCGGATCCATCACTGGAGGTAGTTCTCGACGACGGATTCGTCACGCGCCTGAGCTGCGTCGGGGTCGAGCCGCTGCTCCTCCAGGGCACGTCGCTGGCGCAGGAGATCCCAGCATTTGTCGAGCGACACCTTGACCTCGGCAAGCTTCTTCCGGTCCGCTTCCACGTTCCCGCCGCGCGCTTCGTCTTCCCAGAGCCGTCGCTCTTCTGCAACGAGGGCCTCGATCGTCTCGTGAATCTGTGCGTCATCCATCAGGCTTCCTCCTCCAGATTGCGAGAGGGAGTAGTTAAGCAGTCATTCGAGCATGACCCGGGCAGCGCTCCTTCGAGCCGAACAAGGGCATGTGGTCGAAGCTAATGGATGAGCGGTGAATTTGAGAGGGCCTTGCGTGGACATGTTCTAATCGGCCCTCTGGTCAGGTTTGGGTTCGATCGGCTGAATAGCCGGAGGGGCGACGCTAAGACGCGCACCGACACCCCCACGAATCGTCAGTTGAAGGCGCTACGAACCAGGGGGACTCCCGCTTACGGGCCAACGGCTGCGGTTCACGGCAATCTTTCGCCCTGCCACATCCAGGAGATCGATGTCGAGGACATCCGCGAGCCGCACCAGGTAAATCAGCACTCAGCGAGGAGAAGGCGCGAGCGACGGAGGTCTCGTCGATCAAGGGTGCGCTCGGTCACTGCCTCGGCACTGCCGGAGCGGCCGAAGCAGCGCTAACCGTTCTCGCGCTCAGGGACAACATCGCGCCGCCGACGATCAACTACGAGAACTTCGACCCGAGCTGCGACCTCGACTACGTCCCGAACAAAGCGCGCCACGCCGAGCTAAAGATCGCGCCCAGCAACAGCTTCGGGTTCGGGGGCCACAACGCCGTCCTCCTCTTTCGCAGGTACGAAAACGAACGAGCGAAATGGAACGCATAACCGGAGATGCTTCAATGCCCATCGGCATTCAGCAACTGTTCCAGCGCACGCGACTCCGCTCGTCGAAGCGTGATTGTCTTTCGTTCTGAAAGCGCACGCGACAGGATCACTGCAAGGTCGTTGAGCGTCGTGGACGAGCCGGCTCTGGCAAGGGCTTCTGCATGCAGTTTTCGAACGATGGTCTCTTCGAGTGCGAGCTTCCGCCCGTTTAGGTCGAACTGGATCATCGCCGCAAAGAACCCCGCGAGGACGTTACCTCTATGAGCGCGTTGGCGCTCGCTCAAGTCTGTCCCACTGGCCCACGGCGGGCCGGCGATCACATGCGGCGTTCGTTGTCGCTTGGCGAGCCCGGGCCCGAAGTCTGGGTCGGCGAGCCTTTGGCGGCGGCGACCGCGCCGCCGTAGAGTGGTGGGCGATCATCGTGATCGACGGGCAAGCAGAGTCCTTTGCCGCCACGGCCTGGCTGCGGTTTGGCGAACGGCGCTGTGGTCGAGGAGCACGACTACTTTCAATCAGCCCCAGGTCGAAGGGAGCCCTGACTGAACTGGGGCCACTGAGGCCCGCCTCCGAGTCGCCACTTTTTTGGCGCCCCCTGCCCTACGATTGCCGCCCGTGCCTCTTGCATGGGCGGATCCAGCCGTTGATACTGACGCCGGTCAGCGTCGAGGGGGCCGGAACGTGCGGTGGTGGCTGCGTAGCGTTGCTGTTGGTTTTACGGTCGGCTTCGGCGTCGGTCTCGTTGTCGGCGGCACGCTGGGTCGGGTCTTCATGCGTCTTCTCTTTCTCGCCAGGGAGGACGCGCTCGGGTTCGAGACCGCGATGGGTGCGATCGTCGGTGAGTTCACGGGCAGCGGGACTGCGTCGATCTACGCCTTCGGGGCGATTGCCGGTGTCGCTCTGGGGCTGGCCTACGCGGTCGGGCGCACGTTGTTGCCGTCCGGAACGCGTGTGCGGACGATCCTCTTCACGCTCGGCACGACGGCTTTCATGCTCGGCCAGATCGTTCGCGGCAACCGTGAGGACTTCTCGGTCCTGCCGGTGACGCTCAGCCTTGTCCTCATCGTCGGCTCGGTCGCACTTACGGCCGCACCCGTGCCTTTTCTTGTCGAGCGGCTCGCGCCCGATCGGATGCGCAGCCCCGGCCGAGCCGCACAGGGCGTCGTGCTGCTCGGCATGACCGGCTTCGCCGTGTTCGCGGTGACGGGGGTCGTGCTCGCCTACACCGCGGTGTAGTGTCGGCCGGTGCGGCGGGATCGGACTTCGCGAGCCACACGAGCCCTCGGGATGACGGTCGGCGTTGTTTTCCTTGCGCTCGGCGTCGCTGAACTAGTCACGCATCTCGACGAGCCACTGTCCCTCTTCTTCTGGCTGCCCGCGCTGTGGGGCGGCGGTGCACTGGTACTCGTCGGAGTGTTTCGAGCGACCGTGCGCCCTTGGCTCTCTGACGGGCTCGTCATCATCGGCGCGTTTCTCGGACTCCTCGCGACCGCTTGGACGGTACTGATGCCGGTCCTCATACTCACGCTTGTCGTTCTTACGATTGTGCATGCGCGTCGTCAAGCACCGCCTCCAGCCTGATCAGGACACATTCAGCACCCATTGACTAGCGTTCGGGGATATTCCCTAACACTCGCGCAGGGCAGGCCGCTACCACCTGAGCCGGTCTTAAAGGTCTGAAGCATCAAGGGACATTCCTGAAGCCTGGGCCAGGCCACGCTCGACACGTCGGTGCTCTGACAGGATCCCGGTCGAGCAGAACAGCTGTCCCCTTATCGCACTCAGAAGGTCGCAAGAGTCGACGCTCTAGGCTCGAACGCTTGCAGAATCGCTTGCACTCGACTCGAGGCGTTGGCAGCTGAGGGAACAAAAAGCTCCCAATGCAGCCGCTTTTCGAATGGAGCGTACCGGGATCGAACCGGTGACCTCCGGCTTGCAAAGCCGGCGCTCTCCCAGCTGAGCTAACGCCCCGAATGGCGCGCAGTGTAGCTTCGCCGCCGCTGCGGCTCCGATTCGAAACTGGCGGATTCGAATCATCATGGCTTCCGCGTAGCGGAAGGCGGATTCGAATCCGTTACTTAGGCGGCTTCAGGATCGGGCAGCGACAGCAGCTCGAGCTCCGGCTCGGATTCGCCGTCCTCGGCAAAGGATTCGGCCCAGTCGTCCGACTCGTAGTAGTCCCCGACGATCTCCTCTGCGTGCGAACCCGGCATCAGTGCTCCTTGTCGTTGTGGTCGCCGCAGTGACCGCCACAACAAAGATGTCGGCCCCGGGAGAAGAGGGGAGAATCCCTCGTCCGGGGCCGACGGATCGCGCGGGGTGTTGGAGGGAAGTCCTAGGCCGCGCGCTCGAGGCGCTCTTCGACACGCGCCCTGGCGACGATATGGTCGCGGTCGCCGAAGCGGAGCTCTGCTTTCAGCGTCCGGTCCTCATTCCAGAGGCGCTCGAGGCGCTCGCTCAGGCTCTTGAGCTCCGAAGCCGCAGCTGGGTCATGCCCTTGGGAGAGGATGTGCCACAGCTCGGTCCGCCGCTCACTCGCCTGCTGGATCTCTGAGTGAATCTCGGTCAGTGTCATGCCTCTAAAAACGAGGACCGGGCGGCTCTCATTCCCGGGGGCCGAGGAAGAAGAAGACGAGCACGAGGACGCCCAAGATCGCGGCTCCGACCGCTACGGCGTTGAGCACCGAGGTCACCGGTAGCCAAGCTCCTCGAGCCGCTCCTCGTCGATCCCGAAGTAGTGGGCCAGCTCGTGGAGGACGGTGATCCGGATCTGCCTCTGAAGCTCCGCGGGGTCGTCTCCGAACTCCTCCTCGAGCGGCCGCCGATAGACGGTGATCTTGGCCGGCAGGTACGGCTCCTCCTCGAAGAGCCCGAACACATCCGGCTCGTCGGGGCTCTCCTCCTCGACGACCACCGCGACGTTCTCGAGCCCGGCGGCAAGATCCGCCGGAAGCCCGTCCAGGGCGACCTGGACGTGCTCCTCGAAGCCCATCACTAGTACTTCGGCATCAGCGGCCGGCGCACGGCCACCAGCCGGACGGTCAGTACGCCGAAGAGGAAACCGCCGATGTGAGCGAAGAACGCGACGCCGCCGCCTGCCTCCGGCTGCACGATCGAGAAGCCGCCCTGCCAGAGCTGGAACAGGAACCAGAAGCCGAGAAAGAAGATCGCCGGGAGCTCCTGGAAGAAGATCAGGATGAAGAAGATCGCCGTCAGCACACGCGCGTTCGGCAGCAGCACGAAGTACGCCCCGAGCACCGCGGCGATTGCACCGCTTGCGCCGATGTTGGGGATGCTCGCATCCTGCGCTGAGCCCCAGTGAAGAGTCACGACGGTCTGTGCCGCCGTAGCCGCGAGCCCGCCCGCGATGTACCAGAGGAAGAAGCGGACTTTGCCGAGGGCGTCCTCGACGTTGTTCCCGAAGATCCAGAGAAAGAGCATGTTGAAGATGATGTGCTCCCAGCCGCCGTGCATGAACATCGAAGTGAACGCGTTCTCGTACCACGGGATCGCGGCGTTCAACGCGGGCCCAAGGCACGGACCGTCGACCTTGCACGGGTAGTAGCCGTAGTGGATGACGTCGGTGTCGACCGTTGTGCCGGTGAACTCCCAGATCCACACGATCACGTTCACGACGATGATTCCGACCGTGACGATCGGAAACGTCCTGGTCGGGACGTTGTCCTTCAGCGGCAGCATGCCGGCGGAGTCTTACCGAATCACAAGAGCCATAAGCGCCTTCTGTGCGTGAAGGCGGTTTTCGGCTTCGTCCCAGACGGCCGACTGCGGCCCGTAGAGGACGTCTTCCGTGATCTCCTCGCCGTAGTGGGCGGGGAGGCAGTGCAGAACGATCGCGTCCGAGCCTGCTCGCGCGACCAGTTGGCCGTCGATCCCGAAGCCCGCCAGGTCCCGCAGCCGTTTCTTGCGCTCGTCTTCCTGGCCCATCGAGGTCCAGACGTCCGTGTAGAGGACGTCCGCGCCCTCGACCGCGCCGCCCGGATCCTCGACGAGCTCGACCGAGCCTCCCGCTGCCCGTGCGACCTTCACCACCTCGTCGTCGGGGCGGTACCCCGGAGGCGTCGCTGCGACGAAGTCCATGCCGAGCTTCGCCGAGGCGACCATCAGCGAAGCGCAGACGTTGTTGCCGTCTCCCAGGTAGACGACCTTCAGTCCCTCGAGGCGGCCGAAGCGTTCACGGATCGTCATCACGTCGGCGAGCGCCTGACAGGGGTGCGAGCTGTCGGTGAGACCATTGATCACCGGAATCGCCGCGTTTTCGGCGAGCTCCTCGACGTCGGACTGCGCAAAGGTGCGGATCATGATCGCGTCGAGATAGCGCGATAGGACGACGGCCGTGTCCTTGATCGTCTCGCCCCGGCCGAGCTGGAGGTCGCCGGCCGAGAGATAGAGCCCGGTGCCACCGAGCTGGAAGATCCCGACCTCGAAAGAGACCCGCGTTCGCGTGGACGGTTTCTGAAAGATCATCCCCAGGGTGCGGCCGGGCAGCAGGTGGTGCTCTTCGCGGGCCTGCTGAAGGCGCTTGAGCTCGTCCGCCAGGTCGAGCACCTCGAGCAGCTCTTCGCGGCTCCACTCTGCCACCCGGGTGAACGAGCGCCCTTTGAGTCTGTCGGCGACGGCGACCATCCCGAGTTCGAAGCCTATAAGTGGATCCGGGTTCCGGCGTCACCTGCGAGAGCACGCTCGAGTGCGTCGATGCTGGTGATCAGCGTTTCGCGGCCGAAGCTCAATGCCGATTCGATCTTCGGTCTCATCGATCCCTCGGCGAGAGTCGGCAGAAGCTCCTTCGCCTCCGTGCCCGACAGTTCGCGAATCTCTTCCTGATCAGGCTCGCCGAAACGCCGGTAAACGGCGGGAACTTCGGTGAGGATTAGGAGCCGGTCTGCGTCGAGACCCCGTGCAAGGAGCGCAGATGCGCGGTCCTTGTCGATCACCGCGTCGATGCCGGCAAGGCGGTTACCCCGTCGAACGACCGGTATGCCGCCGCCGCCGCAGGCGACCACGACGGTCTTGTCCCTGGCGAGCGTCCGAATCACCTCGAGCTCCAAGATCTCGAGCGGTTCGGGTGAAGGGACGACACGGCGGTGCCCCCGGTTTGCGTCCGAGACCATGGCCCAGCCTCGCTCACGTCCCAGTTGCTCGCCTTGCTCGGCGGAGTAGAAGGGCCCGATCGGTTTCGACGGACGGTCGAAGGCAGGATCCTCGGCCGCAACGCGCACGTGGGTGAGCACGCACGCGGTGGGCCGGTCACCGAGGGCGGGGTGGAGCTCCGCGACGATCAGCGCACCGATCTCCGCCTGCGTCTGCGCGACGGCCAGCCACAACGGAAGAGCAGGGGCTTCGTCCGCGGCGCGCTCCTGGCGCAACAGCTCGTTGCCCACCTGCGGCCCGTTGCCGTGCGTGATCACGAGCGCGCTCTCGCCTAGCAACGGTTGCAAGGCGGCGACCGCGCGGCGCAGGTTCGCGAGTTGCTCGGCCGCTGTCCCTCGCTCGCCGGGACGCATGAGCGCGTTCCCGCCGAGGGCGACGACCGTACTCACACGAGTGCTGTTTCCAGCAGTCCCTTCTCGGCGAGGACGTCTTTCAGCGTGGGCTCGCCCCGTTCCTGAAGCTTGTAGGTGACACGCAGGGCCGGCTTGTCCACGTCGATCAGCTTGCGCAGGTCGATCGGGGTCCCGATCACCACGAGATCTGCGTCGGAGCGCTCGATCGTTTCGCGGAGATCTTCCATCTGCTCGCGCCCGTAGCCCATCGCCGGCAGAAGTGTGCCGACGTTCGGATAGTCCTCGAACGTCTTCGCGATCGAGCGGACCGCGAAGGGGCGGGGATCGACCAGCTCCGCCGCTCCGAACTGCTTGGCGGCGAGCACGGCAGCGCCGTAGGTCATCTCGCCGTGCGTCAGGGTCGGACCGTCCTCGATGGCGAGCACGCGCTTGCCCTCGATCTGGGCGGTCTCGCCCTCCACGTGGAACGGCGAGTCCGCGAGCACCACCTGGGCGCGCGGCGCGTGTGCGCGAATCGACTCAAGCACGGCATCGATGCCTTCCTGCGTCGCGCTGTCCATCTTGTTGACGACGCACACGTCCGCCATGCGGAGGTTCGTCTCACCGGGGTGGTAGCGGAGCTCGTGTCCCGGGCGGTGAGGATCGACCACCACGATGTGGATGTCCGGCTTGACGAAGGGCGTGTCGTTGTTGCCGCCGTCCCAGAGGATCACGTCGGCTTCCTGCTCCGCCTCGCGCAGGATCTTTTCGTAGTCGACGCCTGCGAAGACGAGGTTTCCTTCGGCGAGATGCGGCTCGTACTCCTCGCGCTCCTCGATCGTCGCGTCGGCCGCTTCGAGGTCCTCGTAGCGCTCGAAGCGCTGCACGGCCTGCTTGGCGAGATCGCCGTATGGCATCGGGTGGCGCAGCACGGCCACTTTCTTGCCGGCCTCCCGCAGGAGCTCGGCGACCCGCCTGGTGGTCTGGCTCTTCCCGGATCCCGTGCGCACCGCGCAGATCGCGACGGCCGGCTTGCTCGAAGCGAGCATCGTCTCGCGCGGCGAGATCAGGCGGTAGGACGCGCCGGCCGCAAGCGCACGCGAGCCGATGTGCATGACGTGCTCGTGCGTGACGTCTGAATAGGCGAAGACGACTTCGTCGATCTCGTGCTCGCGGACGAGCTCCTCGAGAGCGGACTCCGGCAGGATCGGAATTCCCTCGGGGTACAGCGACCCGGCGAGCTCGGGCGGATACCGGCGCCCGTCGATGTTCGGGATCTGCGTCGCGGTGAACGCGACGACCTCGCACTCGGGCCGGTCGCGGTAGACGAGGTTGAAGTTGTGAAAGTCGCGTCCGGCAGCGCCGGCGATCAGCACCCGTGTCCTGGCCATGCATAAAGCCTATTCATTAAGTCGGATCTCGTGCGAAGTTGAGCCGTCGGGCCTGAACCGCCCTCACGGCAGAGCCAAGAAAGGCGGAGGCTAAGACCAGGCGAAGCCGGGCTTAGCCGTAGGCGTAGTGATGCGGGGCGCGGTCGCGAAGCGCCCGTGCCCCGCACGGAAGGGAACAGCCGCCTAGCGTGACCACCAATGAGAGTGCGTGGGCTTTTGCCCACGCACGTTTCGCGCGAAGCGCCGTCCCTAATCCTGAGCGAAAGCGCCGCTTTCGCTCAGCGAAGAACCTCGCGGACCCGTTCTGCGACTGACTCCATCTCGAGGGTGGAGCCGGTGACGTCTTTCAGCATATCCTCGGCCCGCATCTTCTGGCCCTCGCCCCAGAGCTCGCGCAGGAGCGACCCGGCCTCGCGGCTCGCGAACCACTTCGAGCCGAACTTCTCCTTCAGGTAGGCGCGCAGCTGCGCCTCGAAGGCCCAGGAGCGCAAGTAGGACGACACGTAGAAGCCCGAGTCGATGTCGGCGAGGTAGTTCGCAGGCGTGACGTCGATCTTGAGAGCGTCCGAGAGAAGCTCCTCGTAGCGGCCGCGCATCGTCGTCACGTCTTCCGCGGCATGGAACTCGAGCTCGTACAGGATCTTGGCCGCGTAGCGGCGCACGAAATAGAGCAGCCCTGTCGCCCCTTCGACCGCGTACTCGTTCGGCCGCGGGAAGTCGAGCCGCCGCGTCAGCCATTCCGGCTCGTCGGTGAGGTGCTGCAGGAGCATCGCCCAGCCCTCGGTGACAGCGTTGTCGCCGAGACGCTTCTCCTCCATGGAGAGATCGCGTGACGTGTGCGCGAAGTGTTCGGTGTGCCCGCCCTCGTGGAAGAGCGCGCGCCAGTCGTCCGGGCCGCCGATCGGCTGGATGACAAGGACGACACGGTCGGGGACCTCGATCGGCGCACAGAACGCGCGCGGGCTCTTGTTCGGCCGTTCCTCGAGATCGAGCGTCACGTTCTCCTGGGCGTTGAGGTCGATGCCGAGGTCTTCGAGCGTGCCTTCCAGGGCCGGCACCATGCGGTCGGCCGGGAACATGGGGTCCCATTCAGGTGCGCGGAAGAGGCGTGGCACGTCCCAGCGCTCTGCCTCGCCGAGTGAGACGCCGACGCGCGTACGAAAGAGCTTGTCGGCCCATTCCTCGTAGAGCCGTTCGGTCGAGCTCAGAAAGCTGCGGCACTGTTCTGCGAGATCGTCGAGTGCGGACGATGGCAGCGCTTTGCGGTAGAGCTCGAGGTAGTTCGCAAATTGGAGGTCGCGCGCACCACGCTGAATGACCTGTGCGGCGTCGAGGTGGAGCGGGTTCATGTGTTCGTCGAGGACCGCGTTCGCCTGAGTGTCGAGGTGGCGCCGTTTGTTGCGGTCTGGCTCGTTCGCGAGCGCCGGGCGAACCATTCGGTAGGGGATGTCCTCGCCGCCGACCCTTACGGAGAGCTCCGACTCGAGCTGGGCGAGCTTCTCGGCATGGTCGCGGGTGAGATCACCGAAGTACCCCTCGCACGCGAAGCGCCACAGCTCACGCACGCGTGCGCCGCCGTTCACGGCCAGGCCGATCGACTTGACCTGGTCGAGCTCTGTCAGGTTCTTGTGGCGCTCGTAGATCGGCGCCAGGTCGAACGTCTCCTTCAGCCCGGCGTAGTGGAGGTAGAACTCCTCGTCGAGCTCGGCGATGAACCGGTCCGCCTGTTCGCGATAGGCGTCCAGCTCCCGGTCAGAGGGCGGGGCAGGAGGCATGGGCCTAGGATACGCACAGCGTGCAGGAGATCCGGATCAAGACCGAGCGCCGCACCCAGCTCGTGGATATCACCCAGCTGGTGCAGGAAGCGCTCGGCTCGCCCAACGGCTCGGCGGCCGCGCTCGTCTACGTCCCGCACACCACCGCGGCGATCACGATCAACGAGGGCGCGGATCCCGCCGTTGCCCAGGATCTCGAGGCTGCGCTCGAGAAGGTGGTCGACGACGGCTGGGACTGGAAGCACGTGGAGGATCCGGACGGGCCGAACGCGCCGTCGCACATCAGGGCATCCCTGATCAGCCCGCACGTCCTCGTGCCGCTCGACGACGGCAGGCTCGCGCTTGGAAAGTGGCAAGGGATCTTCTTCTGCGAGTTCGACGGCCCGCGCGAGCGGAAGGTCTACGTCACACCTTTGAGTTAGAGCTAGAGCCCGTGCCGTCCGCGGCGGCGTGGCATAGACCAGCAGATCTCTTAACGCGGCCCTAACCGAAAGCTAAAGGCGCGCCGCTAAAACGCGACGGTCGACGCAATGGAGGGGTTATGCGAAAGTCGCTCGTTGCAATCGCGCTCTTGGGGGCTGCAGTCGCCGCGGTGATTGCCGCCTCGACGCTGGATGCCGGAACGCAACGCAAGCCGCCGAAGGCGCCGGCCGCGATCCACAAGATCAAGCACGTCATCGTGATCATGCAGGAGAACCGCTCCTTCGATCACTACTTCGGCACGTATCCGGGCGCGGACGGCTTCCCACGTCAGGCGAACGGCGACTTCGCAGTCTGCGTTCCCGATCCGCTCAAGGGTGTGTGCCAGCAGCCGTTTCACGACACGAACGACCTGAACGCCGGCGGGCCTCACGGCGATGTGAGTGCGGTGGTAGACGTCGACGGGGGCAAGATGGACGGCTTCATCGCGCAGGCCGAGGGCGCGAGGCGAAAGGGGTGCAAGAAGAATCCCAACGATCCGATCTGCTCTCAGCGCTCGGCGAATCCGGACGTGATGGGGTACCACGACGGGCGCGACATCCCCAACTACTGGGCGTATGCCCGGAACTTCGTCCTGCAGGACCACCTCTACGAGCCGAACGCATCGTGGAGCCTTCCTGCGCATCTGTTCATGGTCTCGGAGTGGTCAGCCCGGTGCTCACGCGAGAACGATCCGATGAGCTGCGTCAACGCGCTCCAGAATCCCGGCTCGCCACCTGACCGGCGCGGAGGCAACGGCGTCCCCCCAAAGTATTCGTGGACGGATCTCACCTACCTGCTGCACAAGCATCGCGTCAGCTGGCGCTACTACGTCTTCAGCGGCACCGAGCCGGACTGCGAGGACGACGCGATGATCTGCGAATCCGTGAAGCAGGGTGCAAAGACACCCGGCATCTGGAACCCGCTGCCGTACTTCGACACCGTCAAGCAGAACGGGCAGATCCAGAATGTCACGAGCCTGTCGAATTACTTCACCGCGGCGAAGACCGGGAAGTTGCCGGCTGTTTCGTGGATCAACCCCACCGGCGCGGTCAGCGAGCATCCGCCGGGCCTCGTCACAGCAGGACAGGCGTACGTGACGAAGCTGGTCAACGCCGCGATGCGGGGACCCGACTGGAAGTCGACGGCGATCTTCGTCTCGTGGGACGACTGGGGCGGTTTCTACGACCACGTGACACCCCCGAGCGTCGACCAGAACGGATATGGCTTGCGCGTTCCCGGGCTCGTGATCAGTCCCTATGCGCGTCAGGGCTTCATCGATCACCAGACTCTGAGCTTCGATGCGTACGTCAAGTTCATCGAGGACGACTTCCTGGGTGGCCAGAGACTCGATCCGGCGACCGACGGTCGGCCGGATCCCCGGCCGACCGTCCGCGAGAACGAGCCGGTCCTCGGCACGCTCGTCCGCGACTTCAACTTTGCGCAGAAGCCGCGTCGGACGCTGTTGTTGAATCCGCATCCACCGACTGACCTCCACTGACGCCAACACAGGAGCGGCTACCCTCAGCAGGTGGCCGCTCCTGTTACCAAAGATCAAGAGCTCGAGCTCGACATCGATCGGCTCGCCTACGGTGGCAACGGCGTCGCGCGGCTGAACGGTTTCGTCGTCTTCGTGCGACGCGGGCTTCCCGGCGACAGAGTGCGGGCGCGCGTCACGAAGGTGCAGCGGCGACACGCGGAGGCGCTCGCGACGGAGGTGCTGACGCCGAGCCCGCTGCGCGTCGAGGCGCCCTGCAAGCACTATCCGGCCTGCGGAGGTTGCCGTTTCCAGGATCTCGCGTACGAGGCCCAGGCGCAGTCGAAGCACGACCAGGTCGCCGATGCGCTGCGCAGGATCGGCGGGTTCGCCGAGCCGCCGCTCGATGAGCTACTTCCCGCGGATGACATCTTCCACTACCGCAACAAGCTCGAATACTCGTTCACGCAGCTCGAGGACGGTCCGACGCTCGGCTTCCACAAGGCCGGACGCTGGGACGAGGTGCTTCAGATCGATGAGTGCTGGCTGACGACGGACGCCGGAAATGCCGTTCGCAACGCGGTGCGCGAGTGGGCGCGCGGCGACAAGCTCGTCGCCTACGACCAGACCGAGCACACCGGTTATCTCCGGCACCTTGTCGTGCGCGAGGGACGCAACACCGGGCAGATGCTCGTCCAGCTCGTGACGAACACGGGCGAGAAGTTCGACCGTGGCGGCTTCGTCGACGTTCTGCGCGAGTTCCCTGAAGTCAGGTCGATCCACTGGGCGGTGAACGACAGGCCTGCAGAGGTCACGACGAATCTGCCGAGCGAGCTGCTGTGGGGCGAAGAGGCGATCGAGGAGGAGCTGTGCGGGCTCCGCTTCCGTGTGAGGCCGAACGCGTTCCTGCAGACCAACACCGGGATGGCCGAGAAGCTCTACGGGATCGCCCGCGAGTTCGCCGCGCTGACGGGCAGCGAGACCGTGTACGACCTGTACTGCGGCATCGGCACGATCGGGCTCGTGCTGGCGCGCGATGCCCTGACCGTCTGGGGCCTCGACGTATCGGAGGAGTCGATCGCGTGCGCACTCGAGAATGCCGATCTGAACGAGATCCATAACGCTGCCTACTTCGCCGGCAACGTCGGGCAGTCGCTCGAAGACTTGCACACCCGGAGCGGCACGCCTGACGTCGTCGTCGTCGATCCGCCACGTGCGGGGCTCGCGGGCAAGGCACTGAAGCGCCTGGGGGAGATCGGAGCGCGGAGGATCGTCTACGTGAGCTGCAACCCTACGACGCTCGCCGGCGACGTGAAGCGGCTGCGGACGGAGTACGGTTACGACCTCCGGCGCGTGAAGCCGGTGGACATGTTTCCGCACACGCCGCACGTGGAATCCGTTTCGCTTCTCGAGCTGGCGTAGGCACACTTAGGACACGGTGTCCGACACCAGGGCTCCTGGCCGGGAGGGTTTCGACCGGCGCGAGCTACTCGCTCGGGGCGGCCGTTTCGCCCTGGGCGGAGCGGCGCTGGTCGCGCTTCCGGGCTGGGTCACTGTCGGCTCGCCCTCGACGGTCGATCCGCGGCTCACCGAATTGACGCAACTGGTGCAGGGCACGGTGGTGACACCGGCCGACGCCGCCTACGACTCGGCGCGGCGCCTCTACAGCCCCCGCTACGACACCGTCCGCCCGGGCGCGATCGTCTTCTGCGAGACCACACAGGACGTCTGGCGCACCGTGCGTTGGGCGAGGCGGCACTCGATTCGAGTCGTCGCGCGCGCCGGCGGACATAGCTATGCGGGCTACTCGACGTGTCAAGGCGTCGTCGTCGACGTCACGCGCCTGAGCAACGTCACCGTGAACATCGCGGCGGGAACGGCGACGGTCGGCGCGGGCGCGAGGCTCATCGACGTCGACCAGCAGCTCTTCCAGAACGGCGTGATGATTCCGGCGGGGTCGTGCCCCACCGTCGGCATCGCGGGACTGACACTCGGTGGCGGCCACGGTTTCTCCGGTCGGAAGTACGGCCTGACGTGCGACAACCTCCGCTCGCTGACGATCGTGACTGCGAACGGGCAAGCGCTCCTTGCGAGCCAGACGCAGCATCCGGATCTCTTCTGGGCCTGCCGCGGCGGTGGTGCGGGGCAGTTCGGGATCGTGACCAGCTTCGTCTTCAACACGCATCCGGCAACCGATGTGTCCACGTATCGCGCGACGTGGAACTGGAGCGACGCCGCCAAGATCGTCGCGGCCTGGCAGGCGTGGGCGCCGACTGCGCCCGATGAGCTGTTCTCGATGTGCGACCTGATCGCGACCGACGGCCTGGGTGGGCCGATCGTGGCGTCGAACGGCCAGTACTTCGGCAGTACCGCCGCCTTGCAGACGCTCCTTAAGCCGCTCGTCAATGCCGCGCCGCCGAAGACGATGGAGATCCGTTTCCGGTCGTTCCTCAACGCAGCGCTCGACTGGGCCAACTGCTCGGAGGTCGCTCGCTGTCACATCGCGGTCCCGAATGCTGAAGTCGGGCGCTCCGACTTCCTCGCCAAGTCCGACTACGTCGCGACGCCGCTGCCGAGCGACGGGATCCAGGCGATGACCCAGAAGATCGAGGAGCGCCGGAACGACCCGACGCTCGGAGGCGGCAGCATCCTCATGGACGCCTACGGCGGTGCTATTAACCGCGTCGCCAAGAATGCCACCGCGTTCGTGCACCGCGACCAGCTCTTCTCTATCCAGTACGTCGCGGGGAGCTCGACTGCGGCCGACGCGGACTGGCTGCGCGCGCTCCGTGGAGCGATCGCGCCGTTCGTATCCGGTCAGGCGTACCAGAACTACATCGACCCGGAGCTCCAGCAGCCGAACGTCGCGTACTACGCGTCGAACCTGCCGCGTCTGCGGACGGTCAAGGCTCGCTACGACCCGAAGAACGTGTTTCGGTTCTATCGGAGCGTTCTTCCCGCAGCTCCGTCCTGACGCGCGTCCACAGCAGGTCGCCATTCGCGAGCAAGAACCCGAGTGCGAGCAGCGGCAGCGCCGGCAGGCCGCCGATGTCACGCCACACGGCAAGCGCAAGCGTCGCGCCGAAGGACACCGTCAGCAACGCCCAGGTCAGCCGCGTCCGCAAGTTCCAGCGCACCGCCGCCGCCAGGAAGAGGGAGAAGAACAGCAGGTCGGGCAGGCCGAGGTTCGCCGCCGCGGTCTCGCCGGGGATCGGAAACGCGAATGAGAAGTTCGTGAAGACGTTGCGGTGCTCGTTCACGATCACCTTCGTGGGGCCCCGCCACACCGAGTAGGCATCGACCCACGGGATGATCAGCGCCACGAGCACGATCCAGCTCAGACTCTCGAAGTAACGTAGGAACCAGAAGCCGAGCGCCGTGACGCCGAAGAGCTTGCAGAAGTTCTCCGGCGTGCTCGCGCCCGCCAGGTGAAGAAGAAACGCCGCGAGGCCGAATGCCAGGGCGGCCAACGCGAGGCCAGGGGCCACACGCAGCGGCAGCACGAGCCAGACGAGCGCAAAACACGCTGGGATGAGCACGAACGACAAGAACGCGATGTCCCACCACGTCGATGCATCCCACAGCCGATCGTGGGACGAGTAGTAGAGCCCGAGCGCCGTCCCGAGTACTAGTAGGGCGGCAGCTCGGCCCACCATTGGCCGAGTGGCTTGAAGGCGTTCCAAAACTGAGTCTTGGCGGGAGCTTCGTCGAGCGCCGTGTCGATGTCGGGGACCACGAGGACCTGCCCTGTCGGCGTGAAGCGCTGGAGCTCTCCCGGCTTGTACTCAACCTTATCCGCGAGCGGAAACTCGACCGAGTTCAGATACTCGACCGTGGACTCTCCCATCGCCACGATCAGCTTCGGCTGCACGATGTGCAGCTCGCGGGTGAGAAAGGGGCGTGACTCTTCCTCGTCACCGTCTGTGAACTTGACGCAGTTGGTGCCGTAGACCGACATCGGATCGACATGCAGGCGTTGCAGGGACTTCAGGATCGCCTGGCCCGCGCGCCCGTAGAACGCGACTCCCTCCTGAACCTCCGCCGGTTGCGGCTTGAACTTCAGCAGCATCACGTCGCCAAGCGGGTGCCCTGAGCCGACCACGGGCACGCGCGGCCCGCCCGTCCGCGCCACCTCGTGCGCGAGATCGTTGATCTCGACGATGGCCTTCTGGAGGTACTTCTCGTAGATCTCGTCGGTCGCCGGCACGGCTCTCTCCAGGTTCGGGACTAGCGAACCCGTTCCTTGGCCTGGGCCATCCACTTGAGGGACTGGAGGTACACGAGCGACCTCGGACGCCGGAGAACCTGCGCCGACTGCAGGCTGACGAGGAACTCCTCCCGGCCGCGGAAAGCCCGCATCCGCAGGGCGCCGGTGCCCACCCCCTGGAGCACGTGAGCGTCGGAGCCCGCCCCCATAGTCAGGTTGTACTTCCGGGCGAAGCGCAGTGCCTCGTCGTTGTAGGCCTCGAAGAGCAGGCGGGCGTTGTAGACCTCGAAGATGTCGATGTCGGCGAGGTGGCGCTGCAGCGTCGCCGGATCGGCGATTGAATGCATGCGGTCGAACGGATGAGGGAGGTAGACGACGCCGTCCTGCTCCCTGATCGCCGCGACGGTTTCCGCGAAGGACATCCCGCGCGGGATCTCCTCTCGCAGATACAGGCCGATCACCTCGCCCTGACCGCCGGTCTTGATCTCCTCGCCGGGGATGACGACCAGTTCATGATCGGCCGCGAGCTGTGCGGTCTCGAGCGCGCCGCCGATGATGTTGTGGTCGGTGACGGCGATCGCGCCGAGGCCGATCGCCTCGGCATGCATGACCAGGTCTGCCGGATCGACCGCGCAGTCGTGCGACCAGCTCGTGTGCATGTGGAGATCGCAGAGGATCCATTCGCGGTCTGCGAGCGGCTCCACGGCTGCGCGCGGCGCATGCCGTCGCTTCGTGAGCTCCTGGTATAGCGCGTCGAGCTCACGAGCGACCTCGGCGAAGCTCTGCCCCTCGGCCCCAGCGAGTGCACGCCCGGCTTTCCGACGCCGAAAGCCGGGATCCTCGGCGAGGCGTGCGACCTCGGCGCCGGCGAGCTCGGGCTGCTCTCGCATTCCCGGCGGAGCCGCAATCGCACAACCGGTTGCGGATGCTTCGAGCCGCACGCGGTTCAGCCCGGCGAGCGCAGGCACGAAGATGCTGGTCTCCGCGAGGAGGGGCGCTCTCGCGGCGCCGTCACGAGCCGTTCGCATGTGCACGCGGTCGCGAAGAGGGCGCGGGATCGTCGGTCGTCCTGCCAGCGGCTTCGTCCGCAGCAACAGCAACTCCCAGTCGGGCAGCTCTTCCAGCGCACGGAACACGCCGCGCAGCAGAGCGCGCTCGTTCGGGCGCCACTCGAGGACGATCAGGTTGCGCTTCGCGCCAGGCCGGAATAGCGTCGGGTCGACTCCCTCGCCGACGACGCGGTACTGCCCCGGGAAACGTGCAGCCGCCACCTCGGCCGTCTCGTCGCTCGTCGAGACGAGTGCATCCAGTCGTGCGAGCAGACGGTCGCGCTGCGCCTTGCCGGGCGGGTATGCAAGACGCTCGGGCGAGAGAAAAGATGCGACCGCCAGCCCCTGTGCATCGCGCAGCGCGAGATACGAAAGCGAGGGCAGGCCGGGCTCGAAGCCGTGCACGACGTCGAAGCGGCCGAGCGCGAGGGCCAGCGAGAGATTTGCCCGCACACCGACCGGGACCCCGATGCGGCTTCGCCGCGAGATCGGCATGGCCGGGCCGAGCACGACCACCTCCGAATCGAGCCCGTCCAGAAGCGCACGGCGCCCGGCAGCCAGGTCACGGGCGCGGTTCGATGACGCAAGCACGGTCACGGAATGGCCAAGGCCGCGTAGCTCGTTTGCAACGCCCGTCACGTGCTCGTTGACGTCGTGCGGCTGCGACCAGGCGAAAGGGGTGACGAGGCAGATCCGAAGACCCATCTGCTCCGAGTGTAGTGAGGAGGGCCCGGCCGCAATCCGGCCGGGCCCTTTCGAGTGACTACGCGCCGGGAATGCGCAGGAGCATGAGCTGTCCGCCCTCGCGCTTGTACGTCCAGTCAGGCCCCGGTGCCTGCTCGATCCACAGAGTGTGGGCCTGGACGTTGATCAGGAACGCGCCTGGCCCGAAGACCGACGACGCGTCGATGACACCCGTCGACTCCCACGAGCCGTAAGGTCCGGGAGTTGTGGCCGAGTCCACGTCCGTCGGGCCCTCGTCCGCCGACTGATTCACGGCTGCCACCGGAACGTTCAGCGCGGTCGCCCAGCTGTGCTGCCAGAGTCGAGCGGGAGTCGTGTTCGGGTCGGTCGAGCCGATCGGGAACTGCTGACTCGAGCCCGGGTCCTCCGTGATGTAGAGCCCGTTCCGGGTGGTTTCCAGGTTGTCCGGCTGATGAATCTCGCCGATCGTCTTCACCGGATGGTCGTCGCCCTCGATCAGGACCGACAGCGACAGCACCTTCGTCGGATCGTTCGGGTCGAGCACCAGCTTCCAGATGCGTCCGTTCGTCGAAGCGAACGGATTGCCGCTCGCGCTATTAGAGCCCCTGCCCGTGTCGGCGACGTAGACCACGTTCTGCATGCCCGGCCGCTTGTCCGAAGCGATGTCCTCGAGTCGGACGAACTGGAAAACGTGGGCCGAATCGGACGCGGCCTCGAGGGCGTTCTGCGTCCCTGTGGCCGCACTCTTGTCGATCGCCACGAAATGGCCACTCACCGACATCGACGATCCGACCGGGAAGTCGTAGTAGTCGTCGACCGCCGGATTGTCCGAGACGAATCCGTAGAGGCTGCCCTGATCGTTCCAGACTCCGTTCGAGCTGTCCGCCATGTACGAGTAGAGCTGCGAGCCCGCGGGGTTGCTCGTGAACGTGTCGTCCCCCGAGAAGACCACAGGGTGGCCGTAGCCCGGGATCGCGACGTCATTCTCGTGGTTGAGCCTGCCCATGCCGAGGATCACTTTGTGCTGTCCCGTCCGAACGTCGGTGGCGACGACGACCCCCGCCTGCTGCGCGGGCGGCTCCGAAGCCGGCGCCGGCCACGCTGGGCCGGTGCGGTTGACGAAGTCGCTGGTCTCCTCGTTCGTGAAGAAGATCGGACGGTTGAAGCCTTCCTTCTCTGTCGCAAGGAAGTTTGAGCAGAAACGCTGGAAGTTCTCAGCGCTCGTGATCGTCAGCTGTCCGTTCAAGACCCCGGCGCTGTGTTGATTCAGCCGTAGCAGGCTGACCTGCGCGTTGTCGAAGTCATTCTGGTTCGCCGCGCCTGTCCCCGCCTTGTACGGGAATGGAACCGTCGAAGTCTCATGGTTGATGTAGACATCGACAGTCCCCTGCCCATTCGGGTCGATCGAAATACCGTCCGGAATGGCCTGGAACCGATATCCCCTGACGGTGTCACCGACCGTGATGATCGGCGTGACGCTCGATCCCGGTACGAGCGGCGTGAGCATCGCGTCCTGGCCCGTCTTGAACCCTGCGCTGTTGTCGCCGGCCCCCGCCATTCCGGCGGTCACAACCGCACCGAGCACGGCGACAATGACCAGTAGTGGTCGTTTCATAACTCGCACATCTCCTCCCCTTGGTTGCGGGGCGGATTCTGACACAGAGGGCAGCGCTTCGAACTCTTACTGTCCTACGTCACTGCTCTTTGGCTTGTCGCCACGGGCGTCGTCTGTCCTCGGGCGTTGTCCCGGATGAAGTTCTCCGTCGCCTCGTAGGCGTCGTCGTCCGGCACTTGCTTCGGCGGTGACTTCATCAGGTAGGAGCTCGGGCCCTCGAGGGCGCCTGCGACGCCGTTGTTCAGTGCCAGCTTCGCGAGGCGCACCGCATCGATGACGATGCCGGCGGAGTTCGGGGAGTCCCAGACCTCGAGCTTCAGTTCGAGGTTGAGCGGCACGTCTCCGAAGGCCGAGCCTTCCATGCGGATGTACGCCCACTTGCGGTCGCTCAGCCACGGCACGTAGTCGGACGGACCGACGTGCACGTTCTTCGCTCCCAGGTCGTAGTCGAGCATCGACGTGACGGCGTTCGTCTTCGAGATCTTCTTCGATTCGAGCCGCTCGCGCTCGAGCATGTTGAGGAAGTCGGAGTTGCCGCCGACGTTCAGCTGCATGGTCTTGTCGAGCCGTACGCCTCGCTCGCGGAAGAGCGAGGTGAGGACACGGTGCGTGATCGTCGCGCCGACCTGAGACTTGATGTCGTCGCCGATGATCGGCAGGCCCTTCTCCTCGAAGCGCCGCTGCCAGTAGGCCTCGCGCGCGATGAAGACAGGCATGCAGTTGACCATTGCGCAGCCGGCCTCGAGCACCTGCTCGGCGTACCACTTCACAGCAGCGTCGGAACCGACAGGGAGGTAGTTCACGACCACGTCCGTCTTGGTGTCACGGAGGATCCCGACGACGTCGTCGGTCTCGCCGGGCGCCTTCGTCACGACTTCGGAAATGTACTTGCCCAGTCCGTCGTGGGTCATGCCGCGATTGACCGTGATGCCGGTCTTGGGGACCTCCGCGAATTTGATCGTGTCGTTCGGATGCGCCCAGATTGCCTCCGACAGATCCTTGCCGACCTTGTCGGTGGTGACGTCGAACGCGGCCGTGAACTCGATGTCCCTGATGTGGTACCCGCCGAGGTTCACGTGCATGAGGCCCGGAACGAACTGGTCCTCCGGCGCGTCCTTGTAGTACTCCACTCCCTGGAGGAGCGAGTTGGCGCAGTTGCCGACGCCTACGATCGCAACGCGAACGGGGCCGTCGAGCCGCGCCTTGCCATTCTGCTTGCCGTTCTGATGAGCCATGGAGACCTCCTATCGCATTCCTGCTATACCTCCGGGAATATAGCAGGAATGCGATATAGGAGGGCAAGGAAAAGCGGGCGGCGGTCCCCGAGGCCGCCCGCTGTCTTCGCAGGCTCCCTAGCAGCCGAGCAGCGCGCGAATGCGGGTCGCGTCCGCGATCCAGGTCAGCCGCCTGCGCCGGCGGAATCCGTCGGTTGGCCTGAACGAGGACTACGAGGGTGCGCAACGAGTTGCACACGATTTGCCGCTGAACGGGATCGTTCGGGTTGAAGTTGGCGATGAGCCTTCCAACGGCCGGCGGGAGCAGCGACACGTCGACGATCTTTTTGATCAGATTCGTGAGCTGCTCTTTCGCGCCGAGCACGGTGACCGTGAACGAGCCGTTGCTCGAGTTACCGGACGCGTCCGTGGCCGTGCGCGCGACGGTAGTCGTCCCGACGCCGAATGTTGCGCCGGAAGCCGGTGAGCAGTTCACCGTGGGCTTGGGTCGACATCATCCGTCGCGGATACCGCGAACGTGACGGCAGCGCCTGCCGCCGAAGTTGCGTTCACTGCCTGGTTTGCCGGGAGCGTCAGCACGGGCGCCGCCGTGTCGCTTCCGCCACTGCCGAGTGGCTGCGAGTCGGGGAAACGCTCCTCCGTGGAGTTGGTGGTCAGTGGTGTCTGCCGGTGCCGTCGGGGTTCATGACGAAGATCTTGCGGTCTGCGCCGACGCCGTCCCGATCGGTGGTGAAGAGGATCGTGCTTCCGTCCGCCGACCATGCCGGGCTCGTGTCGTTGCCCGGATCGTTCGTCAGGCGAGGCTGGCCGGTCCCGTCTGGGTTCATGACGTAGATCTCGGACTGGCCGTCCCGGTCCGACTGGAACGCGAGCTTACTGCCGTCGGGGGACCATGGCAGGCCCCAGCTCATACGCCGATATATGCGCGGGTTACTTGCGTTCGACCAGTACGGCTAGGGCAGGCGACGTGCCGAGGGACCGGTGATCCCGCGGCCCTGGACGAACCGGCGGTAGAGGTACAGCAGGAGCACTGCGCCCAGGAAGGCGAAGATGAGGCCACCGGCCGTTCCGATCAAAAGTCTGGCAAGGATGCCGCCGACGAGCGAGCCGGCGAGACCCAGGCCGATCGTTGCGTACCAGGGCATCGGATCGGGCCCGGGAAGCGCGAGTCGCGCAAGACCGCCGACGATGAAGCCCCAGACGACCAGCCCGATGATGAAGATCAGCATGGGCTCATTGCCTCTCGCGCGAAAGGAGCTGCTTGCGGACGTGCAGGATTCGCTGCAGCACAGTCAGCCACGCCGTCGCCGTTAGCAGTGAGATGGCGCCGACGAGCAGCCAGATGCTGATCGGAGCGAGCACGAGGCCGGCGGTTATCACGACGACGCGCTCCGCTCGCGATCCGATGCCCACGTCTCCCTGCAAGCCGAGTGCCTCTGCCCTCGCGCGCGTGTAACTAACGAGGAACGAGCCGGCCACTCCTGCAAAGGCGAGAGCGAGCGCGACCGGGTGATCGTGGCGATGAAAGATGAGCGCGATCGCCCCGAGCATGGCTCCCTCGCCGATGCGGTCGGTGGTGGAGTCGATGAACGCACCGAACGGCGTCGTCTTCCCACCGGCGCGCGCAAGCGCGCCGTCCAGGATGTCGAGGATCGAGCCCACGACGAAGGTCGCAGCTCCGGCCCAGTAGAAGAGCCACGTGTTGCGGTTCTCGAAGAAGACGAGCACCGAGGCTGCGAGGCACAGGGATACGCCGGCAGTGGTGAGCGCGTTCGGCGTCACGCGGGTGCGTGCAAGCCCGACTATCGAGCGGGATGCGAGTGTTCGCGCTCCCGTTGTGTAGCCGTGCTTGACCCGGTGGAGAACGGCGCTGTCCCTCATGTCCTGACCCATCGCATTCCTGCTATGGACGAACTATAGCAGTCTTGCGATGAAGCCCTGGACGCGGTCGCGGTAAACGATGGTCATGGTGATGACCGCCAGAACGATTCCGGCGAGCACGTCCAGCCAGAAGTGGTTACCGGTCGCCATGACGGCGAACCAGACCCACGCCGGCCAAAGCAGCCAGAGAACCTTGAAAACGGGCCTGCGCGCAACCGACGCCAGGACGACGCCGACGATGAGCGCGTCCGCAGCATGGAGGCTCGGCATCGCCGCGTAGGGATTCGAGGCGAGCTCGACGAGACCGCTCCCGTGGTTGAGCCCACCGAACTGGCTGAGCGTGTCACTGAAGCCGATCGACGTGAAGAAGCGCGGCGGCGCGGTCGGCAGAAACACGTACCCGAGCAGCCCGAGCACGTTCGCGAGCAGGATCGTGTTGCGGAACCGCGTGAAGGCCTCGTTGCGGCGGAAGTACACCCAGAGGAGGGCGATCCCGATCACCGTGAACTCGGAGTTCCAGTAGGTCCACGAGACGAGCGTTTCGAGCACCCGTGAAGACTGGGCCCAGCCCTGGAGCGTCAGCTCGCCGAGCCCGGTGAGGCTTTGCTCGATGTTGATGACGCGCCAGCCGTTCGCGAATGCGCGGGCCGGATCGCGATCGGCGACACCGCGCGCGACCTGGTACGCCGCGAGGAACCCGAACCAGATCAGCAGCTGGTAGCCGAAGTCCGCGTACCCACGCGGGAACACACGCCTTCCGGCTGCAATGGCGGCGGTCATGACCTACTAATCCTAAACGTCGCTCAGGAGGGGATAAATCCCTCTTTGGCGGCGTTATCCGCCAATTTGCGACATCGAGCGCGAGGCGCGCACGAAACCGGGGTCGTTGATTCTGTGTTTCAACTCCTTGTGCCGCACGGCGAAACGCAGGAGCTGGGTCAATTCGGCGTCGCTGGCGCCTTCCCGAAGGGGTTTCTTGAGATCCCATTCCCTTCGTGAGAAAAGGCACGTGCGCAGCTGGCCGTCCGCCGTCAGGCGAATGCGGTCGCAGCTGGAACAGAACGGTTCCGACACGGGATTGACGAAGCCGAGCTCGCCGGCCCCGTCTGCAAAGCGGAAGCGGCGCGCAGTCGAAGAGGCCTTCGCGGGGAGCTCGACGAGCGGCCCGTGTGAGGCTTCGATGATCGCCCTGATCTCTCCGCCCGTCAGGACGTCGTCCTCGTGCCACGCCTGGTCTGCGTCGAGCGGCATGAACTCGATGAAGCGGACGACGTACGGTTTTCGTCGCGCAAGTTCCGCCAGTGCGGGAACCTCCGTCTCGGTGAAGCCCTTCACCGCGACGCAATTGACCTTGATCGGGCGCAACTCCGGATAACGCTCCGCTTCCTCGAGCCCACGCAGGACCGCGTCGAGCGCGTCGCGCCGCGTGATCTCCGCAAAGCGAACGTGGTTGAGCGAGTCGAGCGAGACGTTCAGGCGCTGGAGGCCTGCTTCCACGAGCGGGCGCGCCAGCCTGTCGAGGAGCACGCCGTTCGTCGTGAGTGAGAGGTCGCGGACGCCGGCCGTAGCGGAGAGCATGCCCACGAGTGTCGGCAGGTCCCGCCGGATGAGCGGCTCGCCGCCGGTCAGCCGGACCTCGTCGACGCCGAGTCGTGCGAGCACACCTACGAGCCGCGCGATCTCCTCGAAGCTGAGAATCTCATCGCGTCCGAGCCACTCCAGCCCTTCGGCCGGCATGCAGTACGTGCAGCGGAAGTTGCACTTGTCGGTGACCGAAATGCGCACCGACTTGATCTCCCGGCCCCACGCGTCGACGAGCGGATCCATGAAACGAGCTTAGCCCAAGGTTTCATGGCCAAACCAGGAGGCAAACCCGCTCAACGGCCTTCTACAAGGAGGATCTGATGTCCGGTAGTGATTTCGACGACCAGGGCGGCGGCCAGTCCGGCGGCGGTGAGTCGGGCGGCGACGGAGAAGAAGGCGGCGGCGCCGGCGGCGGCGGCGGACAGGAAGGTGGCGGCGGCCAGGGCGGCGGCGGTCAGGAAGGTGGCGGCGGCCAGGGCGGAGGCGGCCAGGGCGGCGGCGGTCAGGAAGGTGGCGGCGGCCAGGGTGGAGGCGGCCAGGGTGGAGGCGGCCAGGAAGGCGGCGGCGCCGGTGGCAACGGCGGCATGGGCGGCGACGACGATCCCGCAGCTTCCTAGTCGGACCTCGTAGCTCCACCGCGAAGGCGCCGTCACGGCGCCTTCGCTGCGTTCGGAGAGAATCGCGCGGTGCCTGCACTCGTCGCGTTGATCTTCGTCACCGCCGTCTGGGGCGTGACGTTCGTGCAGGTCAAGGACGCCGTCGCGCTCTATCCGCTCTTCGCGTTCCTCGCCGTCCGCTTTTGGATCGCGACGCTGACGCTCGCCGTTCCCGGCTTGCCGCGCGTGCGCAGCCTCGGCCGCCCGGGGCTCGGCGCCGGTGCGTTCCTCGGTCTTCTGCTTGCCGCCGGGTACACGCTGCAGACGGCCGGGCTCGAGCGAACGACCGTGTCGAGCACGGGCTTCATCACCGGGATGTACGTCGTCCTGACGCCACTGATCGCGCTCCTCCTCGTCCGGTCGCGCATCGGCTTCTCCGTGTGGGGAGGAGTCGTTCTGTCGACGATCGGGCTCGCGATGCTCTCCGGAATCCATGCCGGCTCGGCCGCTGGAGACCTGCTCGTGCTGGCAGCCGCCGCGGTGTACTCGTTGCAGATCGTCCTCATGGAGCGCTACGCGCCCGTCTACGACGCAGTTGCGTTCACGTTCGTCGAGATGCTCGCCGCGGGGGTCGCACTCGGCGTCGTCGCGGTGGCGCTCGGCGATCTCCACGTGCCCCACGGCTGGACGGTGTGGGGGGCGCTGCTAGTCACCGGCGTCTTCGCGAGCGCGCTCGGATTCCTCGTCCAGACCTGGGCGCAGCGGCGCACGTCGGCGACCCGCACCGCCCTCGCGTTCACGATGGAGCCCGTCTGGACCGCCCTTTTCGGTTACACCCTTGCCGGCGACCGGCTCGGCTGGCTGGGGTGGGGAGGCTGTGCGGTGATCATGGCCGGCATCGTCCTGGCCGAGCCCGCCGCGGCCCGGGCGCTGGCCAGCGCCCTGAGACGACCGAGGACTTGATACGATGCGGCTTAGATTTTCTCAGTAGACCCACAAGGAAAGGCGAAACCAGGTATGGCAAAGACAATCGGCATCGATCTCGGGACGACCAACAGCGCGATGGCCGTTCTCGAGGGCGGCGAGCCGGCGGTCATTCCGAACGCGGAAGGAGGGCGCACCACCCCCTCCGTCGTCGCGTTCACGAAGGACAGCCAGCGGCTCGTCGGGGCGCCCGCGCGGCGCCAGCAGGTGACGAACCCGGAGAACACGGTGTTCTCGATCAAGCGGTTCATGGGGCGCAAGTGGGACGAGGTCTCGGAAGAGATGACGATCGTCCCGTACGAAGTGGTGCAGGGCCCGAATGGAGACGCGCGCGTGAGGGCCGGCGGCAAGGAGTACGCCCCGCCGGAGATCAGCGCGATGATCCTCCAGAAGCTGAAGGCGGACGCCGAGGCCTATCTCGGTGAGCCCGTGAGCGACGCCGTCGTCACCGTTCCCGCCTATTTCAACAACGCGCAGCGCGAGGCGACGAAGGACGCCGGCAAGATCGCCGGGCTCAACGTCGTCCGCATCATCAACGAGCCGACCGCAGCTGCACTCGCCTACGGGCTCGACAAAGAAGGGTCTGACCAGACGATCCTCGTCTTCGACCTCGGCGGCGGCACGTTCGACGTGTCGATTCTCGAGCTCGGCGAGGGCGTCTTCGAGGTGAAGTCCACGAACGGCGACAACCACCTCGGCGGCGACAACTTCGACAAGGCGATCGTCGACTGGATGGTTGCCGAGTTCAAGAAGGACCAGGGCATCGACCTCGCCGCCGACCGCATGGCCTTGCAGCGTCTCTACGAGGCGGCCGAGAAGGCGAAGATCGAGCTGTCGTCCACCATGACGACGCAGATCAACCTTCCGTTCGTCACCGCGACTCAGGACGGGCCGAAGCATCTCGACCTCGCGCTCACGCGCGCAAAACTAGAAGAGATCACCGGTGACCTGCTCGAGCGGACCGTCGGTCCGACGCGGCAGGCAGTCGAAGATGCAGGCATCGACAAGTCGAAGATCGACCATGTCGTGCTCGTCGGCGGCATGACCCGCATGCCTGCAGTGCAGGCGAAGGTCAAGGAGCTGATCGGCAAGGACCCGCACAAGGGCGTGAACCCGGACGAGGTCGTCGCCGTCGGCGCTGCGATCCAGGGTGGCGTGCTCAAAGGCGAGGTCAAGGACATCCTGCTTCTGGACGTCACTCCCCTGTCGCTCGGCATCGAGACGAAGGGCGGCGTCTTCACGCGGCTGATCGAGCGGAACACGACGATCCCGACGAAGAAGTCCGAGACGTTCACAACCGCGGAGGACAATCAGCCGTCGGTCGAGGTGCACGTCCTGCAGGGCGAGTCCGAGATGGCCGCCTTCAACAAGACGCTCGGCAAGTTCCAGCTCGTCGGCATTCCGCCGGCGCCGCGGGGCATGCCGCAGGTCGACGTCTCCTTCGACATCGACGCGAACGGGATCATCAACGTGTCGGCGAAGGACCTCGGCACCGGAAACCAGCAGCAGATCCGGATCGAGGGCGGCTCGGGCCTCAAGGAGGATGAGGTGCAGCAGATGATCCGTGACGCGGAGGCGCACGCCGACGAGGCACGTCGCCTGCGCGAGGTCGCGGACACGAAGAACCACGCAGAGCAGCTCGCCTACCAGACGGAGCGTTCGCTGAAGGATCACCGCTCGGCACTCGACGAGTCCGACGCGGCGACGATCGAGGGACGCGTGATGGAGCTCCGGCAGGCGCTCGAAGGCGATGACGTCGGCGAGATTCGCGCCAAGACCGAGGCGCTACAGGAGGCGTCCCACAAGCTCGCCGAGGCTGTTTATGCATCGGCGCAGCAGCAGACGACCACCACGACGTCGGCGACCGGCAACGGTGGCGGCTCCGACGACGAGGTCGTCGAAGAGGGCGACTACGAAGTCATCGATGAGGAACAGGAGGCTCCGAAGGCCTAATGGCCGACGAGCAGGTCACCGACCAGCCGGAGGAGAGCCTCGACGTCGAGGCTCTCCAGGCTGAACGCGATGCGCTTCTCGATCGGCTCCAGCGGCTCGCCGCGGAGTTCGACAACTTCCGGAAGCGCAACGCGCGCGAGCAGGCTGCGTTTGCCGGGCGTGCCAACGAACGGCTCGTCAAGGAGCTGATCCCGATCCTCGACGATCTCGCGCGTGCGCTCGAGGCTGCCGCCGATCATGAGGAGGCGAAGCTCGAGGACGGGGTTCGGCTCGTTCATCGCGCGCTGGACGACCTGCTTGCAAAGGAAGGTCTTGGGGAGATCGAGACCGAGGGCAAGTTCGACCCGCACGTCCACGAGGCGCTCCTGTCACAGCCCTCCGAGCAGGAGGAAGGCTCGGTGATCGAGGTCGTCCAGAAGGGCTACAAGCTCGGTGACAAGGTGCTGCGGCCGGCGCGCGTCGTCGTCGCGGCCCCGCCGGAGAGCTGAATTGGCGACGCTCTACGACACGCTTGGGGTCAAGAAGGGCGCGACTGCGGAGGAGGTCAAGAAGGCCTACCGCTCACTCGCCGCCAAGTACCACCCCGACAAGAACCCCGGCGACGCTGCCGCCGAGGAGAAGTTCAAGGAAGTCCAGAACGCCTACGACACGCTCTCCGATCCGGACAAGCGCAAGCAGTACGACCGGTTCGGCTCGACGAACGGGCGTCGCGGGCCTGGTTTCGATCCCGGTGATGTCAACTTCGGTGGGGGCGGCAACTTCACGATCAACGATCTCGGCGATCTCGGCGATCTGTTCGGCGGGATCTTCAACCGCGGCCAGACCGGTCGTGCGCGACGCGCGCAGCCGGAGCGTGGCGCCGACATCGAGGTTCCGGTCAGTTTGTCGTTCGAGGACTCGCTGCGAGGACTCGAGACGAAGATTCCCGTCGAGGTGACGACCGCCTGCCGCGAGTGTGGCGGCACCGGCGCCGAGCCTGGGACTTCGCCGGTCATCTGTCCCGAGTGCCACGGGCGCGGCGTCGTCTCGGAGAGCCAAGGGCTCTTCGCGCTGTCGCAGCCGTGCCCACGCTGTCGCGGCAACGGCACGGTCGTCGAGAAGCCGTGCAAGAAGTGCAAAGGCTCGGGGCGAGAGCGGCGGACGAAGCGCTACACCGTGAAGATCCCCGCCGGCGTCAAGGACGGCACGCGGATCCGGTTGAAGGGGAAGGGCGAGCTCGGGGAATCGGGCGGCGCGGCGGGAGACCTTTACGTCGTCACGCGCGTCGAGCCGTCGAAGAAGTTCGAGCGTCGCGGCGCCGATCTGCTGATCGAAGTGCCGGTGACCTACACCGAGGCGGCGCTCGGCGCGACCGTCGATGTCCCGACGCCCTACGGCGAGCGCGTGTCGCTGAAGGTTCCCGCCGCAACGCAGGACGGCCGGTTGCTGCGGATCCGCGGCCACGGCGCGCCGAAGCTCGGCGCCAATGGGGCAAAGGGCGACTTGATCGCGCGTCTGCGCGTGAGCGTGCCGAAGAAATTGTCGAAGAAGGAGCGCGAGGCACTCGAGGAATTGCAGAAGCTTTCGCACGACGATCCGCGGGAGGCGCTCTTTTCGTGAAGCTCGCTGCTGTCGTCCTCGTCAGCATCGGCACGATCGGTGTGCTGGTGACCTTCGTGCTCATGCGCCGCAAGCTCGAGGAGCTGCGGCGGCTCAAGGAGGAGCAGGAGTGATGGACGACCGCCCGCGTTACATGATCTCCGTCGCAGCCGACATCGTCGGCATGCATCCGCAGACGCTGCGCATCTACGAGAACAAGGGCCTTGTCCGTCCGAAGCGCACGGCGGGCAACACGCGCCTTTACTCCGAAGCCGACATCGAGCGACTGCAGCTGATCCAGCAGCTGACGAACGACCTCCGGCTCAACCTCGCGGGCGTCGAGCAGGTACTGCAGCTGCAGGACGAGGTTCAGCGCATGAGCCGGCAGCTGGACCGCATGCAGCGCGAGATGCGCGCGGCGATCGACGAGGTGCACCGCCAGTACCGACGCGACCTCGTGCCGTGGAAGCCACCCATCGACCTGGTTCCCACCCGTCACTGATGGCCACGACCCGGTGTCGGACACCAGTCGTGGGAGCTGCCCGGGGGCCACGAAGCCGTGGGGCGGAGCGGGCTCGCCTCGCACACCGACATGTCCCCGGAACCACGTCCCGGTGTCAGACACCCTCACGAAATTGTGACGAACGATCCACAGAGGTGACATGGACTTCAAGACGCTGACACTCAAGAGCCAGGAGGCCGTCGCGGCAGCGCAGGAGCTTGCGCGCCGCATGGGCAACCCCGAGCTCTACCCCGAGCACCTGTTGCTCGCGCTCCTCGACCAGGAGTTGCCGCAGCAGCTCGTGCCCGACGCGGCCGAGCTTCGCTCGCAGGCCGAGGCAACGCTCCGCGCGAAGCCGTCGGTTCAGGGGATGCAGCAACAGCCGAACGTCTCGGCCGCGTTCTCGCGCGTTCTCGACAAGGCAGCCGACGACGCGAAGCGGATGGAGGACGACTACGTCTCGACGGAGCATCTCCTGCTCGCGCTCGACGTGGTGCCGCGGGAGCAGCTGGAGGCGAAGATCAAGGCGGTGCGGGGAGGCCAGCGCGTCACCTCGCAGGATCCCGAAGAGACCTACCAGGCGCTCGAGAAGTTCGGCCGCGACCTCACCGCCGCCGCCGAGGACGGCAAGCTCGACCCGGTCATCGGGCGAGACGAGGAAGTCCGCCGCGTGATCCAGGTCCTCTCGCGGCGCACGAAGAACAACCCGGTCTTGATCGGCGACCCCGGCGTCGGCAAGACGGCGATCGTCGAAGGGCTGGCGCAGCGCATCGTCGCCGGCGATGTCCCCGAGGGTCTCAAAGGCAAGCGCGTGTGGGCGCTCGACATCGGTGCTCTCCTCGCCGGCTCCAAGTACCGTGGCGAGTTCGAGGAGCGGCTCAAGGCCGTGCTGAACGAGATCCAGTCCGCGGAGGGGCGGATCATCCTGTTTATCGACGAGCTGCACACGATCGTCGGCGCGGGCGCTGCCGAAGGCGCCGTCAGCGCGGGCAACCTCCTCAAGCCGATGCTCGCGCGCGGCGAATTGCGTGCCGTCGGCGCGACGACGCTCGACGAGTACCGCAAGCAAATCGAGAAGGACGCCGCCCTCGAGCGCCGCTTCCAGCCGATCTTCGTAGGCGAGCCGTCCGTCACGGACACGATCGCGATCCTGCGTGGGCTGAAGGAGCGTTACGAGGCGCACCACGGCGTGCGCATCCGCGATGCGGCGCTCGTCGCGGCCGCGGTTCTCTCCGACCGTTACATCACCGACCGGTTCCTTCCGGACAAGGCGATCGACCTCGTCGACGAGGCTGCGTCACGGCTGCGGATGGAGATCGACTCGAGCCCGCTCGAGCTCGACGAGGCAGATCGCCGAGTGCGCCAGCTCGAGATCGAGCTGGCCGCGATGCAGAAGGAGTCGAAGGACGTGCGCGAGCCGGTCGAGCGCGAGCTTGCGGAAGCGAAGGAGCGCCACGCCGGGCTTGCCGCGCGCTGGTCGCAGGAGAAGGAGGCGCTCGACCGCGTCAAGGAAGTCACGCAGCGGATCGACGTGCTGCGCATGGAGTACGAACGCGCAGAGCGCGGGGGCGACTTCAACCGCGCCGCGGAGATTCGCCACGGCGAGCTGCCCCAGTTGGAACGCGAGCTCGCCGAGCGCGACGGTGCCCAGCCGGAGAACACGATGGTCAAGGAAGAGGTAGACGAGGACGACGTGGCGACGGTCGTCGCACGCTGGACCGGGATCCCGGTCGACCGGCTGCTCGAAGGCGAGACGGAAAAGCTGATCCACATGGAGGAGAGGCTGCACCAGCGGGTCGTCGGCCAGGATGAAGCCGTCGAGGCCGTCGCCAACGCGCTCCGTCGCGCGCGCACGGGTCTACAGGATCCGAATCGGCCGATCGGCTCGTTCGTGTTCCTCGGCCCGACGGGTGTCGGGAAGACCGAGCTCGCCCGTGCACTCGCCGAGTTCATGTTCGACGACGAGCGCGCAATGCTGCGACTCGACATGTCCGAATACCAGGAGCGTCACACCGTCGCGCGCCTGATCGGCGCGCCGCCGGGCTATGTCGGCTACGAGGAAGGCGGCCAGCTCACGGAAGCGGTGCGCAGGCGCCCGTACTCGGTGATTCTCCTCGACGAGATCGAGAAAGCGCACAACGAGGTCTTCGACGTGCTCCTCCAGATCCTCGACGACGGCCGACTCACGGACGGCCAGGGCCGCACCGTCGATTTCAGGAACACCGTCCTGATCATGACCTCGAACCTGCGCTCGCAGGAGCAGATGCGCGAGTTCTTCCGGCCGGAGTTCCTGAACAGGATCGACGAGATCGTGGAGTTCAAGCCACTGACGAAGGATCAGCTCGCGGAGATCGTCGAGCTGCAGCTCGAGCGCTTGCGCGTGCGCCTGGCCGAGCGCGGTATCGAGCTCGAGCTCACCGACGAAGCGAAACACGTTCTCGCGGAAGCCGGCTGGGATCCGTCCTACGGCGCCAGGCCGCTGAAGCGCGCAGTCCAGCGCATGGTGGAAAACCCGCTGGCTCTCCGGCTGCTCGAAGGCGAGTTCGGTGAGGGCGACGCTGTCCGCGTCGACGCGAGGGGCGACGAGCTCGTCTTCGAGCGCGCACCCACACGCGAGCCCACGGTCGTCTAGAGGTCCCCGGGATCCTCGAAGAAGTCGGCGCCCTCTTGCTCGGGCGGAGCGCCGTAGATGTAGAGGACGAGCTCCTCGCTGCCTTCGTTTCGCACCTGCAGCGGCGTTCCCGGCTCGACCGCAACGACGCTCTGCGGGCCGACGTCGACCCGGTCGGGCGGGTCGCCGAGCAACATCGTCAGCGTGCCGGCGATCACGACGAACACCTCTTCCTGGGCCTTGTCCGCATGGCGTCTCCCGCGCGTCCCAGGTGGGTAGCGCCAGACACGTCCACGGGACTGCTTCAGTTCTGCGGCGCCCGTGACGTCGGCGGCCTGGCGCGGCTCCTGCCCTTCGGCCCCCGGCGGCCGTTCCTCCCACTCGAAGCTCGACGCGTCTGCGACGTGATAGCCCACAGCCCTGATCATAAGAAAAGGGCCGCTCCCCAAAGCAGCCCTCCATTACGGCTACGCCCATCCTGACCCCAGATTGTTTGGTGATCGTGAGGGATCCCTGAGAACATCCGGGCGTGGGTCTCTACCACGACGTGAGCCGTAAGCTCCAGGACCGTTTCGACACCAGGCGCCTCGCCGACCGGATCGAGGAGCGGATCGTCCACGACCGCATCGACGACGGCGACCGGGCGTTCATTGAGGCGCGCGACATGTTCTTCATCGCGACCACGGACGAAGACGGTCAGCCGCAGTCTTCGTACAAAGGGGGCGAGCCTGGATTCGTGCGGGTGGTCGACGAGCAGACGATCGCCTTCCCGCTCTACGACGGTAACGGCATGTACCTCACCGCCGGCAATCTCATGACGACTAAGAAGGTCGGCTTGCTCTTCATCGACTTCGAAGGTCGAAAGCGGTTGCGCCTGAACGGCATCGCGTCGGTCGCCGAGGACGATCCGCTGCTCGCCGAGTATCCGGAGGCGCAGATGGTCGTTCGCGTCAGCGCGACCGAGGTTTTCCCGAACTGCCCGCGGTACATCCACGAGTACAAGCTGTTGAAGAGGTCGCGGTTCGTCCCGAAGCAGGAGTGCGAGACGCCGGTGCCGCAGTGGAAGCAGAGCGAATGGGCTCACGATGTCCTGCCGGAGGACGATCCAGCCAACGATCCGTCACGTGAGGTCATCCCGCGCGGGTGACGGAGTCGTCCGGAGTGTCTCGCCGCGAACTGCTCACGCGCGCGACCGCGTTCGTCGCCGGCGCGGCGGTGCTCGACCGGCTGCCGCAGGCTCTTCGGGTGCAGGGTTGGCTCGAAGACGCTTATGCGGCCGGGCCGAATGTGGTCGCGCAAACGATGAACGGGCTCGTGGCGTTCATCGTCCCGGGGCGCGATCGCTACTCGCGCGCGCAGGGAACGAAGTCGAAGACGCCCGGCGGAATCGAAGCAGGTACGACTCCAGTGCTGGCGCGCACGCTCGACCGTTTCCTCCCTGGACCATTGCCGCTCTCCGCGACCGCCGCAACGATCCTGAACGAGTTCGCTGCGCAGGTCGACCCGGCCTCGCGTAAGGGGACGTTTGCCTCACCGTTCGCGAACCTCGCGTTCGCGAAGAAGGCTCGTGTTTTTCAGACGATCGAGGCTCTGTCGGCCGAGAGCGCGGGATCGATCCGCTTCCTCGCCGGCAACCTGCCGGATCTCGTCGCGTTCCTCGCCTATTCGGAAGCGGGCGCCTACGACGCGAAGCGGCGCCGCCTGCGCGGTCGCCCTCTCGGCTGGCGGCTGACCCGCTACGCGGGCGTTTCGGACGGGCGCAAGGAGCTGAAGGGGTACTGGCAGGGGCGCAAGGCGGCAGACCCAAGTGCGTGACGTGATCGTGGTGGGTGCGGGCGGCGGCGGCCCGGTCGTTGCCAAAGAGTTGGCCGCGCGTGGCCTCGACGTCCTGCTGCTCGAGGCCGGCGCCGGATTCGAGCACAGCGAGAGCGAGTGGTCCCACTTCGAGAACGAGGCGAACAATCCGGCCACCGGGATCTTTCGGTTCGGCCCGAGCGACAGGACGCAGCCGCCATGGGCACGCGACCTGCCGCAGAATTGCTTCCTCTGGCAGACCGCCGGCGTCGGTGGTTCGACACTGCACTACTTCGCGAACTCGCCCCGGGCGATGCCGGGCGCGTTCTCCGACTACATCGGCGCCGATGTCGATGCGTACGACAGGGATCACGTTGCACCGTTCGGTTATCGCGAGCTGATCCCGTACTACGAATGGGTCGAGCAGACGCTGCCCGTGCAGACAGCGGCCATGGGAACGAAGGAGGAGCGGTTTCTCCACGGTGCCGCGAAGCTCGGGCTGCCCCACCAGACGTCGAAGGACATCACCGTCGCGGCGTTCAGGCCGCAGGAGAACGCGATCCTCCAGCCGCACGGAACCGCCGGCCGAACGGGCGACCGCAAGAAGCTCGTGTATCCGCGCGCGCAGGGCTGCACCTTCTGTGGTCACTGTCCACAGGGCTGCGTCGAGCCGCGGAGGTCGCCGCGCAATCTGCGCGCGAAGCGGTCGACGCACACGAGCTACGTTCCGATGGCGCTGACCGCGGATCGTTGGACGCGGGGGAAGGCGGTGACGCTCGTCCCCGATTCGTTTGCGGTTCGCGTCGAGACCGACGGAGGCGTTGTCAGGGGAATCACCTGGCGCAATGTCCGCAACGGCGCGACGACGACAGAGCAGGCGAAAGTCGTGGTGCTCGCCGCCGGCCCCGTCGAGACACCTCGGCTCTGGTTGAACAGCGGCCTGCCGAACCCGAACGACCAGGTCGGCCGGGGGCTGACCGATCACTACCTCGACTATCTCGTCGGGCGCTTTCCCTCGTACACCGGCTCGAGCAAGGGGCCGACCTCCGCTGCGCGGCTCGACTTCCCCGGTTTCGGCGGGCTCGAGCAGGCCGGCGTTTCTCCCGGCCTGCAGGGCCAGGCGCTGACGTCGAGCGATTCGGGCATCGCCGGCTTCTACGACCACGGCGCGCCTGTCGGGACGTGGGGGACGGACGCCGTAGGCAGGCTCGTGGGCGAGCGACTCAAGCGCTTCATGAGCAACATCGACCGGCTGGTGGGCGTGGCACTAATCACCGACGACGACGTGCTGCCGGAGAACCGCGTCATGCTTTCGATGACGATGGCGCCAGATGCGCATGGCCCGATCGCTCGGCTCGTTATCCCTGCGCGCTCGCCACGAACCTTGAAGAGACGCGAGTACCTCGCCGGACGTGCTGTCGGGCTGCTGCGAGCCGCCGGCGCTACCGAGGTGATCCGGGTCAACTTTCCAGGTCTGCTGCTGCACCTGCACAGCACGATGCGGATGGGCATTCGTCAGGCGGACTCGGTCCTCGACTCCGATGCCGAGTCGCGCTGGGTGAAGCGGTTGTTCGTGGCGGACAACTCGGCGCTGCCGAACGGTTTGGGCGGCCCGAATCCCACGCTCACGACGCAGGCGCTCGCAACACGTACCGCGGAGAAGATCTTCGTCCGCTACTTCGGCGGGGATCCCTGGGTTGCGCACGAGTCACCGGTGTCGTCGGTGGACGACACGGTGACCCAGGCGGTGCTTGCAGCCGGGCTCTAGCTGAAGTGAGCGCGCATCGCGCGGATGAGGGCGCCCGCGTAGCGCATGCCTTCGGTGTCAGGCTCCCGGCCGAGGAAACGCCAGCGACGCTGCTCGTACCAGAGGCACGCCCGGAGCTCCTCGAGCGTCCGTGGCACATCGCCTGTTCGCCGCCAGCGGGAGAACGAGTCACTGGCAGACTCGGTGCACGACTCCCGATTTCTCGGGGCGAACGTCACAGCGAACTTGGCGTAGTCGCTCCACTCAACGTAACCGGGCGGTAGATCGGTCTCCCGCAGCTCGCCCGTTTGGATCTGCAATGCGTACATCTCATACCTCCGAGGACGCAAAGGGCCGCTGCCGCGGCCCTTTGGGAAATTGTTCGCCCCGTCGGACTGCGGCTGACCTCAAGGGCGACTTGCTATCGGTGCTTTCACCTTGAGATGCCTCGAGCGCCCGGATCTTGCCGGGGTTGCGAAGAAATCCCCCTTGAGGGTTACGGGGAGAGGGATGAGCCGCACCGTTAGAGATGCCGGCCTTGGGCGATCCTTGCACCCGTTCACCCATCCGGGTGACACGGCTACCGTGCCCGCGTGATCCTTGTCGTAGCGGCCACCGCACGGGAGCTTGCCGGCGCCGGTACCGGTGTGGTGACTCTCGCGTGCGGCATCGGTCCGGTCGAAGCCGCGGCAGCGACCGCGACCGCGCTGACCACACAGCGGCCTGACGCCCTGCTCCATGTCGGAATCGCCGGGGCCTGCGGCATTCCGGTGCCTCAGCTCGTGATCGGCTCGGAGGCGGTGTACGAGGACGCACTCGCGAGTGGCCTCGTGCCGGACCGTGTGCGGCCCGATCCACGTCTCGTCGACGCGGCGCAGCGGGCGCTACCCGGCGCGCGAGTGCTGCCGATCGGCACGAGCGCGCACGTCGGCGGAACGAGCGTTTGCCAGGTCGAGGCGATGGAGGGCTTCGCCGTGTTGAGCGCGGCGCAGCTGGCGGGCGTCCCGGCGGTCGAGGTGCGAGCGGTGTCGAACGAGATCGACGAGCCCGATCGTGCGCGCTGGCGCTTCGACGATGCCCTCGCCGCGCTCGACGATGCGTTGCCGAGGCTGCTGGCCGAGCTTTCCCGGTGAGCCGGGTCTGGCTCCGGGCGGCGGCCCTCGCACTTGCCGTCATCGGCGTGGTGGCCGGTCTGACGATCTACTACAGCTCCGAGAAGGTTCCGCGCTGTCTCGTTTCCGGGGTCGATACCTGGCGGCCGCCCAGGGATGCGGAAACGCATCGCTACGAGGTCGTCGTCCTCGACGGCTCCGCCTGCGTCTTTGACATGTCTCAGCAGCAGCGGCTTGTCGGTGCGCTCTCGCTGGCCGACACGAAGTGGCTCGCGGACGCAATCCCGTCAGCCTCGGACACGTTGAGGGTCGCTGACGGCGAGCACGCCGTCGTCTTCGAGACCAAGCGCGGCCTCCTTGGCGTGCGCGTGCTCGACCTGCGGACGCGGCGACAGGTCTACGTGGCGCGTTTCAAGGGCTTCACCTGGAACCCGCGCTTCGGGCCGGACCCGCCGGCTCACGGCCTCTCGCTGGCGCCGGACCGGCCCGAGCTCTGGGTGCTCGACGCGCCGAACAGCGTCGTGCACCTCTTCGACGTGAGCGGGCTCCCGGGTCAGCCGCCGCGACGCATCGATGACATTCGTCTGACAAAGTCCATCTCCGGTGACGAGAGCCCCTGCGTGCGTGCATGCGGTCGCATCGGCTCGCTCCAGCACAGCGCAGACGGGAGGTTCGTGTACGTCGGGGATTCCGGCGACGTCATTGCCACCGAAACGCGTGAAGCCGTAGCGAACCTCGAAGCACTGCACAACTCAAGGGTGGCCTTCGAGCTCGACTGGATTGCCGGCAAGCCCGTATTTCCGGAACGCAGCTAGATTCGACGGCGTGCACCGCACCGAGTTGCCGCCGCCGCTTCCTCCGGAGACCCGCACCGTCGGGCAGCTCGTCGCGGAAGCGCTCAAGCTCTACGCCGCCCGATTCTGGCCTTCGCTCGCTCTCGGCATCGGGCCGGCGATCGTGGGCGTCACGGACACCGAGCTCGACGGCGCCGCCAGGATCGCGGTCGTCCTCGTCGCGGGACCGCTTCTGCTCGCAGGCTCGTATGCCGGGGCCGTCGCGCTCGTGCGCCCGATCGGACGCGGAAGCTCCGTGCCCGTCGCGCTCTTGGTTGGCTTCGTCGCGTTTCTGCCGCTCTGCGTCTCCCGGCTCTGGATTTTTCCGGGGATCTATCTCGTGGCGCTCGGCTGGCTTGCGTTCATCGGCCTCGGAGTTCCGGCGGCGCTCGTCGAGCGGCGCGGCTTCGGCGATTCGATCAGGCGCGGGATCGAGCTCGCGCGTGCCGACTACGTTCACGCTCTCGGTTCGCTCGCGACGCTCGCGATCACGATCTTCCTCACCGGTCTCGTTCTCTTCTTCTCGCTGCGCGAGCTGAGCGACCAGGCGATCCGCGTCGCGGGATTGCTCGCGCTTGTCGTGCTCGCGCCGGTCTTCGTCCTCGGAGCGGCCGTGCTCTACGTCGACCAGGAAGCCCGAGTAGAGTCGAGCCCCCGACCGAGGAGGAAGCGCGATGCCGACTTACATTCTGCTTTCGAGCCTGACGGCACAGGGCGTTCAGACCCTGAAGTCGAACCCTGACCGTCTCCGTGAGGTCAACAAGGACGTCGAGGAGCTCGGCGCCAAGGTGCTCCACCAGTGGGCGACGCTCGGGGACTACGACTTCGTGAACATCGTCGAGGCGCCCGACGCGGCGACGATCGCGCGTGTGTCCGTCTCGCTCGGCGCCCGCGGCAGCACGAAGATCCGCACGCTGACGGCGCTGTCGATCGACGAGTTTCTGCAGGCTCTCGGTTAGTCCGCGCGCTCGCGCAGAACCGAGATCCCCCAGGCGCGTCCCGACTCGAAGAGCTCGTCCGGGTCGATCTCATCTGCCCAGCCGAGGAAGTGCTTCTCGGAGTTGTCCTTGGTCGACCCGTACACGGCTCGCCGATTCGGGGGCTGGGCTACGGGCTCGATCGGCTCGCCGCGCTCTAGCGCGTCCAGCCGCGCCTGTGCTTCTTCCGCAACGGGGCCCTCTTCGTAACCGCGCGGCATGAGCGTGAGTGTACGCTCGGCGCCGTGCCCGCCGCGCTCGCCGTCAGCGGTCTCGTGAAGCGCTACGGCGCGGTCGACGCGCTCGTCGGCGTGGACCTCGAAGTCCGTGAGAGCGAGCTCGTCGGATTGCTGGGCCCGAACGGTGCCGGCAAGTCGACGCTCGTGAAGATCGCCTGCGGTCTCGTTCGGCCGACGTCGGGTCGCGCGGAGGTTTGCGGTGCGCGCGCGGGCGCGCGCGAGGCGCGCGCGGCCATGGGTTACCTCGCGGAGCTCTTCCGCTTTCCCGGGTGGATGACGGCGGACGAGTTGCTCGAGCTGCACCAGCGTCTCGCAGGCTCGCGCGGTGGTGAACGTGAGCGCATCGAACTGCTGGAGCTCGTTGGACTGGAGGAGGCGCGCAAGCGGGCAGTGGAGGCGATGTCGAAGGGAATGCAGCAACGGCTGGGGATCGCGCAGGCGCTCGTCGGATCACCGCGGCTGCTCTTGCTCGACGAGCCGACGAGCGCGCTCGACCCCGTGGGGAGGCGAACGGTGCGCAAGCTGCTCGAGGAATTGCAGCGGCGCGGAGTGTCCGTCCTCCTCAACTCGCATCTGCTCAGCGAGATCGAGCTCGTGTGCGACCGGGTCGTGATTCTTCTTGGCGGGAGGGTCGTGTCGGCGGGAACGCCCGCCGAGCTTTCGCGTCCGCGCGGCGTCGAGATCGAGACGAGCCAGGGGAAACGGACGTATCCGCAAGCCGGTCGGGAGGATGTTCCGAAGCTGATCGCCGACCTGGTGCGCGACGGTCAGGACGTGTACGGAGCGCGAGTCCTGACATCCACGCTCGAAGAGGTCTACGTCGAAGCGGTAGGGGGTGAGACGTCATGACCGCGGTGCTGACGATCGCCGGCTACGGCCTGCGCGAGGCGCTGCGGCGCAAGGTCTTCGTCGTCGTCTGCGTGCTGACCGCTGCGTTTCTCGCTTTGTACTGGCTCGGCGCGCGTTACGCGTTTCACCATGTGGAGGGTGTCGTTCCGCCCGCCGGCGTCGATGCGCGGACCTTTGCAGGTGCATTTCTGTTCGGCATGGCGATGTTCGCGACGCTCTTTCTCGGCGTCGTCCTGGCGATCTTTCTGACCCTCGGAACGGTGCGCGGCGACGCAGAGCGGAACTTGCTGCAACCACTCGTGGTCCGTCCGATCGGCCGGGCCACTCTGCTCGTCGCGCGTTTCCTCGGGGCGGCCGCCGTGTGTGTCCCGTATGTCCTGATCCTCTACTTCGCGGGGATGTTGCTCACCGGGCTCGAGGGGTCGTGGTGGCCGGACCGGATCGTGACGCCAGGCCTCGAGCTCGCCGCCGGTGTGCTCGTCGTGGCGGCTCTGTCCTTGCTCGGGTCCGTGTTTCTCAGCTCGATCGCGAACGGCATCGCGGTGTTCATGGTGTTCGGCGCGGGGCTCGTGGCCGGGCTGCTCGGAAACATCGGGCACGTGCTCAACTCGAGCGGTCTCATTCATGCGGCGAAGATCGCCGCGTGGGCGATCCCGTTCGAAGCGCTCTACCAGGACGCGCTGCGGGCGATCACCGAGAAGACGTCGGGTTTGACCGGCTTCCTGCTCCGGCTCGGTCCGTTCGGAGGCGCGGAGCAGGGCGGCATCGGGCTGCGTCTCTGGGTCGTGGCGTATCTCGTGATCGTGGGGGCGATCGCGATCGCCGGCTTCGCCCGGCGCGACCTCTAGCGAGCACCTGTCCGAATTCCGAACGGGACCGCGGCGTGCCGCCCTCGAACATAAGCCGCGTTCGGCCGTCAGCCGTGTCCGCGCGATCCCAGTGTGGAAAGAAGGTCACACATTCGTCACACCCATCCCGGCCAAAGGCGACCAGCCCAGGACCTGTCGTAGCGGGACATGTCGGGGACAGTCCCCGACGTGGCTCCCGCGCACACGTGCGGCGCGGACGGTTAAGAGGACACGACCGCTACGTCCGCGGCCAGGCCGGCGTTTGCGACCACGAGCTCTCGGTTCGCCGCCAGTGTTCGGCCCCCGCTTCGCTCGTGCAGGAACGAGAGGACGAACGGGGTCACCGCCTGGCCCCTGACGTTTCGGCGTTCGGCCTCGGCCAGCGCTTCCTCGATCAGCGGCTCGACGTCGTCGAGGCTTCGGTCCGGTGGACGCGCGAGCAGTAACCCGCCTCCGCCGAGCTCCCAGTGTGCGCGCGCGACGCGCGCAGCTTCCTCCGCGGACTCGACGCGCGCCGGAACCGCCGGCCCCCCGTGCGCGGTGTAGAAGAGCGGCAGTTCGTCCGTGCGAAACCCCAGCACCGGCACGCCGAGTGTCTCGAGGAGCTCGAGCGTCGCGGGGACATCGAGCAGCGACTTGATTCCTGCAGAGACGACGAGCGCCGGCGTGCGGGCGAGCTCCCCGAGATCCGCGGACACGTCGGGCGGGTGAGGAAAGCCGCGATGCACGCCCCCGATCCCGCCGGTGCCCATGAACCGGATACCGGCCGCACGGCACACTGCGAGCGTCCCACCGACCGTCGTCGCGCCGACCGCACGCTGCGCCACACACGCAGCGAGATCGCGCGGCCCCACCTTGCGCGCGCCCGCGTCAAAACGCGTCAGCTCGTCCTCGGTGAGCCCGACCCGGATCTCGCCGTTGAGCACACCGATCGTCGCGGGCACCGCGCCTGCCTCGCGCACACGCCGCTCCGACTCGAGCCCAACACTGACGCCTTCTCCTGCGGGGAAGCCGTGAGCGATCAGCGTCGTCTCGAGCGCGACGACCGCAGGAGCTTCGCGAACCTCATCCGAGACCACGATCACGGCATCGCTCCGAGCTTGCCCACGCAGCGCCGGGCCGCCTCGACCGCGAGCTCGGGCCCGCCCAAGAGGAAGCCGGCGGCCAACGCATCGCCGGCGCCGGTCGCATCGACGACTTCCACGTCGCCGGCAGGCAGTTCGACTCGCTCGTCGCCGAGCACGAGCACCCCCCGTGCTCCGCGCTTGACAACGGCGGTCGGCGCGAGCCCGTACGCGGCGCCGACGATCTCCCACTCCGCCTCGTTGGCGAAGATCACGTCGGGAGCCAGCTTCTCGAGCTGTTTCCGGAAGCGAACCGGCCCGTACTCGCGGATCCGGGTCCAGGCGGAGAGATCGACACTCAACCTTGCGCCCCGCGCGCGCGCCAGCTCCGCAGCGCGAAGAGCGGCGTCGTCGATCGGGGTGGACAGGAGCGCGTAGCCGGAGATGTGCAGACAGTCGCATGCGAACCACTCCGGGTCGAGCTCATCGGGCGAGAGCTCGGGAGCGGCGCCGCGATCCGATGCCATCGTCCGCTCACCGTCGGCGCCGACGAGCGAGACCACGATCCCGCTCCTTCCCTGCGCCGGTCCCGCGAGCTCCACGCCTCGCGCCTCGAGCTCCGCGGTGACGAGCTTCCCCGCGAGGTCGTCACCACGTTTCGCCACGCAGCGCGCCTCGGCGCCAAGGGCAACCGCCCAGGCCGCGACGTTGGCGGCTTGGCCGCCCGCAGCCGTCTGCGTCGTCGCCAGGGCGTCCGCGCCCGCGGCGAGCGGCTCGTCCAGGCGGACGATCACATCGAGGAGCGCGTCTCCGAGTGTCGTGATCACACCTAAGATCGTCCCATGGACGGCGAGCACAGGGGCGGCCGTCTCGGCTCGTTCGTCGTCGGCGGGCTGCTCGGGGCTTCCGCCACTCTCGCGGCCGCTCGCCGGCGACGCCGACGGGTCCGGCCAGACAAGCCCGTCTTCCAGGGGCTCGAGGCCTTCGAGAGCGCACCTTGCTATCGCGAGCTCGTCGAGAAGGAGCGCGAGCCGTTAGAGCCGTGACGCCGCGCGGAGCAGTGTCCGCAGGTTGACGTCCGCGTCGCCGATCCCGAGGCGGACGCCGACCCGCATGACGTTTTCCGCGACCGACAAGTAATGCGCGCGCGTCACGAGCGGTTCCCGCGAGCGGATGACGAGGAACGGTCCGTAGACGCGCCCTTCGAAGGCGGCGCCTCCCGGAGCAGGCAGGACGAAGGGGATCGTTTGCCGCTCGGTGATGTTCGTCGTGTCGCTCGCATCCAAGACCCAAATGCCGCGGCCGATCGGCTCACGGATGTCCTGGAGCGTCGAGGCGAGCAACGCCGGATCCGCGCGCGGCAGGACGTGACCCGTGAAAGAACGGTCCTGCTCCCATGCCCGCAGGTAGACGGGCTCGTAGCCGAGCAGGACGTCACTCGGCCGGTCGGTCGATGCGAGCCAGGCGCCCGCGGTACTGCGTGCCTGCGCCTCGCCCGGCGGATCGCCGTCGAAGAGCTGCGGTGTCTTCTGGTGCACCCAGCGCACCTCGCCGACCACGAGCGTGACAACTGCGAGGAGCGCAAGCACTCCGGTCAGCGGCGGCCGCAAACCTGCGAGCTCGACGAGCGGGGCGGCGAGCAGAATGCTGAAGAACGGCAACGCGAAGATCAGATGCCGCGCTTCGGGCGAAGTCGTCGAGTTGAGCGTCGCAAGCATGAACGCGAGCGCAGGAATGGCGATGACGCACGCGATGAGAACCACGACCTCCGGTCGTCTCCGCCACAACAGAACCGCGCCGGCGAGCGCCAGTAGCAACACCGGGATCGACCAGGCGTGATGGCCGGTGCTGAAGTCGCCGGACACCCACCAGAAGTAGTGCAGCACCGAGGTGGGGGAACCGAGCTGCGGCCCGCCTCCGCCGACTCCGATGTCGAACCGGTTGCGCAGGACGATGTCCGCCCACCAAAACGGAACGCCGAAAACACCGACGGCCGCGAGGGTCAACGCCGCTTCGCGCACACGGCGGCGGCGGACTACTACGAAGAGGCTCTGAGCCGCGACGACGAGCACGGCGTACGGATGGCTCGCGAGCATCGCGAGGACGGCGAGTCCCCAGAGCGCGAACCGCCGACGGCCTCCCACATCGAGCGCAGAGAGGAGAGCGAGAAACGAGAGCAGGCTCGTGAAGAGGAAGAGGCTGTACATCCGGCCATAGATCCCGTGGAAGAGCACGGCCCAGGTGCCGGAGGCGAGGAGCGCGGCGGCGACGCCGACGGCTGGGCCGGCAAGGCGCTTGCCCAGCAGCGCGATCAGCGGAACGCTCGCCACCGCGAAAACCAGGGAGACCAACCGCAGCGCCGTCAGGCCTCCGCCGAGGTGCACGATCGCCCACGCGAAGCCGAAGTGGAGCGGCGCGCCGCCGCGCTCGAACAGAACGGTCCGCAGCACGTGACCGAGTGAACCGCGGCCGACGAAGAGGGCGAGCGCCTCGTCTTCGTGAGGCGGCCAGGCGCGGAGCAACCAGCCCAGAACGCCCGCGAGCGCAGCGGTCACTGCCGCCGTCCCGGCCCAGAAGTACTCCGTCGCCGGCACCCGCGTGCGGGCACGCGCGAGCGGCGAGCCCTGACCGGCGAGCTCGACCAGGGGCTGTCTCTTCACTCTGTCCAGGCCGATGACACTGCTAGCGTCCTAAATTCTCGTGCCCACGTACGAATACAAGTGTCCGAACGGGCACGTCTTCGAGCTCTTCAAACGGATCGCGGATCCGCAGCCCGAGAAGTGCCCGGTCTGTGGGGCCTCCCCGGTCGAGACCGTCCTCTATCCCGTTCCCGTCCACTTCAGAGGGTCCGGCTTCTACTCGACCGACTACGGCCGCGGGGGACGGAAGAAGGAGGCGGCCAAGGAATCGGACTCGTCTTCGTCGGACTCAGGTTCGGGGGACACGGACAAGAAAGACACCTCCACCGAGAAAAAGGCCGCCGAAGCCGGTTAACGGAACTGCCGGTTGCCGACCACGCAGCCGGGACCGTAGGGGCCCGATCCGGGTGGCGGCGGCTGCACCGCGGAACGCCCGGTCACCATCTGAATGACGGAGATGTTCTCCTCCGTCCCGACGATCACCGACGCGCCGCCGATCGACGTGGCCGTTCCGCCGAGGCGGCAGTGCAGCGCGTTCTTCTGGCCTGCCCGCTTCATCACCCAGCCGAGCTGGAGGAACTGCCAGGCACTGAGATCCGTCGTCAGTGGTTGGAGCAGCTGCTCCCCAGTGAACGGCAGCTTCAACGCGGTGCCGACGCCGAGCAACTTGTGCAGCACGGCGCGCAGCACCGCCTGCTGGCGCTCGCCACGCGTGATGTCGGACTCCGACGGGTCGAGCTGGTTCTCGCGGATGCGCGAGTAGATCAGCGCGCGCCTGCCGTTCATGTGCTGCAGCCCGGGATGAAAGCGGTAGCCCTTCCAGCGGGCGCATCCCGCTGCCTTGTACGGACAGTCGAACCTGTTCGACAGGATCTGATCCGGGACGTTGATGTCGACTCCGCCGATGTTGTCGATCAGGCTCGTGAAGCTGCGGAAGTCGACGATCATCACATGGTTGATCTCGAGGCCGGTGAAGTTCTCGATCGTCCGCACGGCCAGCGAAGCTCCGCCGCGAGGGAAGGCCGAGTTGATGCGGTCGTCGCCGTGTCCGGGGATCGGAACACGGAGGTCGCGCGGGATCGACAGGTAGACGAGCCGGTGACGGCTCGGATCGGTGCGCAGGATCATGATCGAGTCCGAGTTGTTGAGCCCGACTCGCCTGTCGTTGTTCTCGTGATCTCGCCCGAGCAGGAGCATCGTGGTCGGGTTCGACAGCAAGAGGCCGGACTGCTTCGTGAGGACCGGGGTGACCGACGAATCCAGCCGGCCGTTCGCCTTCTCGACTCCGCTCCTGAAGGAGAGGTACCCGGCGATGCCCCAGATGGTGCCGACGACTAGGAGGACGATCAGGCCGAGGCCGATCCGCCGTTTCCAGCTCCAGCGCCGTCGTGGCCTGCGGATCTTCGGCGCTTTGGGTCCCCGGGTATTGCGATCCGGGCCCTTCTGCGGCCGGTCCAGCGGCACCTTGCCCTTCACGCGTCCGCCCCGGTAGACGCGGTAGGGCTTCTCTCCCGTCGCCATCGAGGCAGTAGGGTAGCCGCGCGGTTTGGACGGAAAACGTGTCATCGGCGTCGACCTCGGCGGCACCAAGATCCTGGCCGGGGTCGTCGACCACGATGGACACGTAGCTCAGCGCCGGGAACACCCGACTCCGACCGGCTCACAAGACGAGCTGCTTGCAGGGCTCGATGCGGCGATCGAGGAGCTGCTCGAAGATGAGATCGCGGCAATCGGCTTCGGGCTGCCCTCGCCGATCGACCAGAAGGCGGGCCGTGCGCTGCAGGCGGTCAACATCCCGCTCGACGAGAGCGTCGACTTCCGCGGGAGGATGCGTGAACGATTCGGGCTGCCGGTCGGGATCGAGAACGACGCGAACGCCGCGGCGTACGGCGAGTTTCGGTTCGGGGCCGCCCGCGACGTCGAGTCGATGGTGATGCTGACGCTCGGGACCGGCTGCGGCGGCGGTGCGGTGATCGACGGGAAGCTCTTTCGCGGCTGGGCCGAGTTCGGACACATGGTCATCGTCCACGACGGCATTCCGTGCCAAGGAACGTGCACGGGGCACGGTCACCTCGAGCCGTACGTCACGGGTGTGGCGGCCACCAAGCTCGCCCACGCGGAATTCGGCCCTGCGGTCGACGCGCACCGGCTCGTGCGGCTCGCGGCCGAGGGCGAACCGCGCGCGGTCGAGATCCTCGAGGGGATCGGCCGCCATCTCGGCTCCGGGATCGGGACGCTCGTCAACATCTTCAACCCGGAGCTGGTCGTGATCGGCGGCGGGTTCGCGGCCGCCGGCGACTTCGTGCTCGACCCGGCGCGCGAAGTCCTGCGCCGGGAGGCCTTGGCTCAGGCGGGCGACCGGATCCCGATCGTTCGCGCAGAGCTCGGCACCGCAGCCGGTTTGATCGGCGCCGGTCTCGTCGCGTTCGACGCGGTCGAGTAAGTGGCCCTCGCGGTCTGCGCGACACCGATCGGAAACCTGGACGACGTCACCCTGCGCGTCCTCGAGGAGCTGCGCGCCGCGGACGTGATCCTCTGCGAAGACACGCGTCACACGCGCGTGTTGCTCGATCGGCACGGAATCTCCGGCAAACTCATGTCCTACCACGAGCACAACGAGGCGAAGCGTGCGGCGGAGCTGCTTCCGAGGCTCGAGGGCGGGGAGCGATTCGCGCTAGTTAGCGATGCCGGCATGCCGGCGATCAGTGACCCCGGCGCGCGACTCGTCGCTGCTGCGCTCGAGCGAGGAGTTCCCGTCACGGTGCTCCCAGGACCAACGGCGGTCGACACCGCGCTCGTCGCGAGCGGCTTTCCGGTCGAGCGGTATCAGTTCGTCGGTTTTCTCCCGCGCGGGGCTCGCGCGCTCGCGTCACTCTGGGACGAGCTCACGGCCTGGCCCCATCCGGTGGTGGCTTTCGAGTCACCTCGACGGCTGCCGGCGACCTTGCGCTCGCTTGCCGACGCGCAACCAGCGCGCGAGGCGGCGGTGTGCCGCGAACTCACGAAGAAGTTCGAAGAGGTCGTGCGCGGAGCGGCCGTGGATCTGGCTGCGCGCTTCGCCGATCCGCCGAAGGGCGAGATCACGCTCGTGCTCGGGCCCGGCAGTGGGGGTGGCGCGGACGTAGGTGAGGCGATCCAGGCGATCCAGGCGGTCAGCGAGCTCGTTTCGGCCGGGTTGCCGCGTAGGCAAGCGGCAGACGTGGTGTCGCGACTGACGGGTGCTTCGCGGAACGAGCTCTACCGCCGTACTTTGTAGCCAGTATTGACAACGGAGCGCAGCCCTTGCTAGAGTCCGCGACGTTCTCAAAACTGGCAACAAGGAGGATTCGTGCGGTGTCTTGCTGTCTTGCTCGTGTGTGCGTGTGCACTCCCCGTGTCTGAGGCCCGCGCGTGGAGTTGGCCGGTCGATGGACCGGTTCTGCGGTCCTTTTCGTTCGATCATGCGCATCCCTACGCGGGCGGTCAGCACCGCGGCGTCGATCTGGGCGCACCGGCTGGTAGCCCGGTGCTCGCTCCGGCGCAGGGGGTCGTCTCGTTTGCGGGAACGGTGCCGACAGGCGGTAAGACGGTGTCGATCGAGACGCCGTACGGCTACACCACCACCCTCGTCCATCTAGGCTCGATCGAGGTGAGGCGCGGAGCACCCGTCGCGGAAGGCTCACTCGTAGGAACCGTCGGCCCGAGCGGTGTGCCGGAGCTCACTGAGCCGTACGTCTACTTCGGTCTGCGCACCACGGGCGATCCGCAGGGGTACGTCGATCCGGTCGCGTTCCTGCCGGCGCACACCTTTTCGCCGCCCGCGACCACGGCGGAGGCGCCGGCTGTCGTGGCGGTCGCCTCTGACGCCTCGCCCGCGGCGGCACCGGCTGCGGAG
>JACDEU010000120.1 GCA_013816245.1 Actinomycetota bacterium
CGCATGGAGCACGTGCTCGAGCTCTTCGAAGGGATCTACCAGACAGGACGCTGGCCGGTCGGCGTCTACCCGGGCTGGCTGCGGTACAGCGTGACGTTCCTGGTGCCGGTGGCCTTCGCCGTGACCGTTCCGGCGGAAGCACTGACGTCGCGGCTCCACTGGCCGACACTCGTGCTCTCGGTTGCGTTCGCGGGCGTGCTGTTCGCGTTCACTCGGTGGTTCTGGCATTTCGGCTTGCGCAACTATTCGGGCGCGTCGGCGTAACGTTCAGCGCTGCGCGTCGTACGTGCCGAACTCGTCTCGGAGAGCATTGCTGATCTCCCCCACCGTTGCGCGTGCGCGTAACGCCTCGCGCATCGGAACGATGAGATCGGCGTCGCCGCGCGCCGCGTCGCGCAAGGCTTCCATCGTGCGCTCGACATCGGCGGCATTTCGTTCCGCGCGCACGCGGGCGATGCGCTCGAGCTGACGCTGCTCGGCCGCCGGGTCGAGGCGGTGGAGCTCAATCGGCTCCTCCTCGCCCTCGGTGAAGCGGTTCACGCCGACGATCACGCGCTCACCGCTTTCGACCTCCTGCTGCCAGCGGAACGCCGCCTGCTCGATTTCACCCTGCACGAACCCCTGCTCGACGGCGGCCACCGCGCCGCCGAGCTCGTCGATCTGCTCGATCAGCTCCCACGCTTTCGCCTCGAGCTCGTCCGTGAGCGCCTCGATGAAATAGGAACCACCGAACGGGTCCGCCGTATCGGTGCCGCCGGCTTCGTGCGCGATCAGCTGCTGCGTGCGAAGCGCGATTCGCGCTGCACGCTCCGACGGCAGCGCAAGCGCCTCGTCGTAGCCGTTCGTGTGAATCGACTGCGCGCCACCGGCAACCGCCGAGAGCGCCTGGATCGCAACTCGGACGATGTTGTTCTCCGGCTGCTGCGCCGTGAGCGTCGAGCCGCCCGTCTGCGCGTGGAAGCGAAGCGCCTGAGCCTTCGGATTCGTGACGCCGAAGCGCTCCTGCATGATTCGCGCCCAGAGACGTCGCGCCGCGCGAAACTTCGCGACCTCCTGGAAGAAGTGGTTGTGCGCGTTGAAGAAGAACGAGAGCCGCTCGCCGAGTGAGTCCGGCGACAGCCCCGCCTCCACGGCGGCTTCCGCGTACGCGATGCCGTTGGCGAGGGTGAACGCGAGCTCCTGCACTGCGGTCGATCCGGCCTCGCGGATGTGGTACCCCGAGATCGAGATCGGGTTCCACTTCGGGATGTGCTTCGCGGTGTACGCGAAGAGGTCGGTCGTGAGGCGCATGGACGGGCGCGGCGGGAAGATGTAGTTGCCGCGCGCGATGTACTCCTTGAGGATGTCGTTCTGCACCGTCCCTCGGAGCTCTCCGCCAGACACTCCCTGTTCTTCTGCAACGAGCTCGTAGAGCAGGAGCAGGAGCGCAGCGGGTGCGTTGATCGTCATCGACGTCGAGACCTCGTCTAGCGGGATTCGGTCGAATAACAGTTTCATGTCCGCGATCGAGTCGATTGCGACGCCGGTTCGGCCCACTTCGCCGGAGGCGCGCGGGTCGTCCGAGTCGTAGCCGAGCTGCGTCGGCAGATCGAAGGCCACGGAGAGACCGGTCTGGCCGCGCTCGAGCAGGTAGCGAAAGCGCTGGTTCGTCTCTTCTGCGGACGCGAAGCCCGCGTATTGGCGAATCGTCCAGGGCCGCCCGCGGTACATGTCCTGGTACGGCCCTCTGGTGAACGGAAACTCGCCGGGTAGCTCTACGTCGGCGGGCGCATCGTCAGCCGTGTAGACCGGCTTGATCTCGATGTCCGAGTCGGTACGACGCTCGTCGCCGGTAGTGGCCACGACGCAATCGTACGCGGCCCGGCGAGCCCGTTACTTGTAGCGGTAGACGATCCGGCCGCGGTTGAGGTCGTACGGCGAGAGCTCGATCTTCACCCGGTCGCCCGGGAAGATGCGGATCCGGTAGCGCCGCATCTTTCCCGCCGTATACCCGAGCGTCTCGTGCCCGCCCTCTAGGGCGATGCGGAAATAGCCGTTCCGCAGAGCCTCGACGACCTCGCCGTCGAGCTCGATCTTCTGTTCTTTCTCAGCGACTGCGTGTCCCTTACTGAGGTGTGACGTTGATCGCCTCGGGGCCTTTTTGACCCTCGCGCGACTCGTATTCGACCTTGGCACCCTCGGTGAGCGACTTGAAGCCGTCCCCCGCGATGTTGGAGTGATGCACGAAGAGATCCTTGCCGCCGTCCTCGGGGGCGATGAAGCCGTATCCCTTTGCATCGTTGAACCACTTGACGGTTCCGGTTGCCACTTGCGTCCTCCTGCTTCTTCAACGAACAAGTAGTGGAAGAGCTGGAAAGCGCCACCGGTACTCGTCCTGGTTTGCCGGGACACGGTAGCAGGGGTGGCGCTAGCCTGACCCTCGTGGCCGTGCGAGTGCG
>JACDEU010000089.1 GCA_013816245.1 Actinomycetota bacterium
GCCGAGGCCTCCGCCGCCAAACTCGCGCCGCGGCGCGCAGAAGCACGTCCCACTCGCACGCAGCAAGCGGCTCGCCGGCGCGCCTCGAACTGATCCTCTCGCCAGGTGCCCGAACGCAATTTGCCATCGCTCACGACGCCGATCTCCCGCGCTCAGGGCCCGACGCGACACAGGCGCGGAGAGGGCGCCGTTTGCGCCGGTCAAGCCGAGGCACTCGAGGCCGCTAGCAGCGGATCTCGATGTGGTGTCGTTCGCGGGTCGAAGCCCCGTCGCTCCCGCTTTCGACACCCCGCCTCGTCGCTCGCCGCTTCGCGAGTTCGTCGGCGGTCTGGAAGTAGCGCACGAAGGGCTCTCTGGGTTTGACGGCGACGATGGTGCCGCCGTCCTGCCAGATTTGATCGAAAAGAGTCGCAACGAGCCGCGTCCGTTTGCTGGCGTCGTGTTCGAGCTCCCACACGCGGCCGAAGTCCGCAAGAACAACTTCGGCCTGGTCAAGACGCGCGTCGAGCGGCGGACTTGTGCGCGCCAGCTCATCTTCGAGGGCTTGCCGGCGGAGGACGTACTCCCCCTTTGAGAGGACGTCCATCACATAGAGGTCGCGCAGCCGCTCGAGCTGCAAAACGAGCTCGCGCCGGCGCTCGATCTTAACGCCGGAGCGGCGCGCGGCTGAGCGGATAGATGCCAGCACGGCCGCGCGAAGCTCCGCGTCGGGCTGGAAATCGGCGACCCAATTGAGCGATCGGTTGGTCGCAGCCATGACCGGCGAGAGGAGCAGAGGTAGCGGCGGACGCCACGCCGAGACCTGCGTGTCCCGTGCATCCGCGCACCGCACCGCTCGCAGTGCAACAGCTTGCGCAGCAGGTAATCCCCGGAGGGCGGTCCGGGCTTGACGACACGCGCCCGCCACGTCCGCACCTCCTGCACGCGATCGACCAGCTCCTCCGAAACAATCGGCTCGTGCAATCCGCGTATGGAGCGGTCCTTACTACGAAACCCGCCGACGTAGCCGCAGTAGGCGCTGTTGAGCAGCATCTCGCGCACCGTGCCCTTGCTGAACGGTCGCCCCTTTGCCGAACGCACGCCGCGGGCATTCAGCCACACTGCCAGCGACCGGTCCGACTCCTGCCCGCTCACGTAGCGCTCGAACAGCTCGCGGACGAACGGTGCGCGTTCCGGATCGGGGATTGCGAGGCTGCTATCGGTATCGCGCTGATAGCCCCAGGGCAGCGCACCGACGAGGTGTCCCTGCCGCGCCTTCCCGCGCAGCCCAGTGCGCGTCCAGAACGAGAGCGAGACCGAGTAGTACTCGTCGAACATCTCGTGGATCGACTCCGACAGGAAGGCGGACGGGTCGGATGGGTCCTCGCCCAGCGGCTGTGTGACCGATACGACCTTGATCCCCAGCCGCTCGCGCAGCATGTGCTTGTACCGGCGGGCGTCCGCCTGGTTCCGAGCGAACCGCGACGTGTGGTAGACAAGCACGCAGTCGAACCGACCCTCGGCCGCATCGGCCATCAGCTTCTGAAACTCCGGGCGGCCATCTGCCTTGCGCCAGCCGGAGTGGTAGTCACAGTACTCCCCCACAAGCTCGAGCCGGTTCTCGGCGGCGAACCGCCGGATCGCCTCGCGCTGCGCATCAGGCGAGAATCCTTGGCCCTGCTCCTCCGTCGACTCGCGCACGTAGGCCACGGCCCGCTGTTTGGCCTCAAGCGGCACGCCTACGCTCCGTCTCCTCGTCTTCTCCGACGAGCTCGACACCGCGCGTGAGCCACCAGTCGGTGAACCAGCGGACGACTCGGCGACCTCCGGATGCAAGGGCCCGATCTTGGCATCGGCCTCACCTTCCACGACTCGCAGCCTCCGCGAGTCGTCCATGAGACCTCGACTCTCCCCAGACGTAGATTGGCGGTCGACCGATCAAAGCCGTGCCCATCAGCTCCCTCGCCTGTCGCACCCGCAGCCGCCTCGCGCTTCGCGATGTATCGCCGCGACGAACACGATAGAAGCCTGCCCGCGAGCTGTGACAGTTCTGTGACCGCGCTGTGACAGTCGCGCCAGGCGCGCTTGCTTGGTCATTCCGCGGCGAGGACGGCGTGTGGTGTGAGCCGCCCGACCTGCGTTAACGGAAGGAGCGAGGCGGCGAGCGCGACCGCAATCCCACCCGCGCCCGCGATCGCAGCCGCCGCCAGCAACGGGAGCACCCCAACCCCGAGTAGCGCTGCGCCGAAGGCGACCCCGAGTGCAGCACCCGCCGCGCTGCCGATCAGCCCGATACCCAGAGCCTCGAGCACCACCGTCGCGCGCAACTGCCCGTCCGACCAACCGAGCGCCCGCAGCGTCGCAAGCTCAGCTGAGCGCTCGCGCAGGTTCAGATAGAGGACGTCCGCAACCGATACCGCCGCGAGCACGATTGTCAGCCCAACAGCGACGAAGTTCGAGCCGCGAACCTGTACCGAAACCGCGTTCCCCAACAACGTCCCCACCAACGTACCCCCGAACGAACGCTCGATCGCCACCAGCACGGTCAACGCCGACACACCCACGAATAGACCCGCTGCGCCGAGCAGCGTCCGCGCCGGCAACCGTCGCAGATTCGCCATCGCCAGCGCGAGCACGCTCCGCACACGCCCCAGCCGCCCCCGCCCCGCGACTGGCGGGCGCAACGCATCAAGCGGCTCGCCACGGCCGGCCAGCACAGCTGGGCCCAGCCCCGCAATCAGCGCAAGCCCGACGCTGAGTGGAATCACCAGTACAACCCGCCACAGGTCGAGGTGCAGATCCAAGACCGGGACGAGAACCAGCGCCAGTGCGGCCCCGATTAGACCCGCGACCAGCCCCACGCCGGCCACCTCGCCCAAGATCGCGCCGAAGATCGCCCGACGGGGCCACCCCAGCGTCCGCAAGGTCCCGATCTCCTGCCGGCGGGCCCGTACCGTCGCCAAAGCACCGTTGCTCAGGAAGAAGCCGCAGATGACGAGGATCAACGCGAACAGGAGCAGATCCTTGCGGTCAAGCGCGCGCAGGAAGCTGACCGAGACGCCCTTCTTGCTCCAGCCTTCGCGCAACAACAACTCCGGCCGACCGAACTTCCCCGCCGGCAACTCGACCAACAACGGATGCGGTGACGACCCCGCCGTAATGTCCACGTCAAGCCCCGTCTCGTCGTGGATCCGCTGGGCGACCAACTTGATGCGCTCCAAGCTCAACGGATCCGGGCCCTTAACCCCTTTTACACGCACGCGAACCACACTGATCGGCGCTGTGTGCGACGCGTTCTGAAAGATGTACGGCCGCTCGTTGAACACGCACGACGGCGGTTTCTTCCAGCGTCCAAGCAGCTTCGCCGCAGCGCGAAGGCTTGTGAGCATGAACGGAGGTTGTGCGACGTAGTCGCCGAGTGTCATCGTCGGGCCGAGAGGTCGTCGGTCGAGCGCACGTCTGGTTTCAGCGTTGGCGGGCGCTACCTCCGGTGGGGAGTACGTCTCGAGCGGAACACGACTGAGGGGACTGAATCCCGGAAGCCGACGCTGATCGAACCGCCCGACAGCGCGGAGACCAACGATCAACGTCCCACAGGACGTCTGGCTCGCGTTGTGCGGCGTAAGGCGGCGGAAAGAGATATCGCGGCTCCCGGGCGGCGCTGGCAACCAGCCGCTTGCGTAATTGGTGCTGCGCCAGACGGAGCGTGGATTGTGAACGGGTCGCGCCCGCAGACGATCCTTAGCGATTTGCCGGTATCGCGCTGGGCCGACCGTCCAGTACTCCGAGATGATCGCCCCCCGGCCAAGCTCCAACTTCGCGCTCGGCAACCAACCCGCGAGGGCGTCAGCGTACATCGACGACGACGAATAACGCTTCGTGCCAACGGTTCGACTCGACAAACGAGCGACAAACCGTGGCGCCCCCGGTGCCTCGAGTCGGCGTAACAGAACCGGCTCGTTCGGCAACTCGAGCCGGTTGATACGGAAGACCAAAGGCTCGTCCAAGTAGGTCTTAGTCCCGACAAGGACCGGTGCGATGGGCCCGCAGATGAGACATCCGAGTTTGTCAATAGCGGCGTCCTCGTTCGACTGTAAATAGCGGCCACCCACAACCGTTCGCCGTAGCCCGATAAGTCGTTGCTCCTGGACCGGATCGATCGCCGCAAGCAGAAGTGGGAAGAGAGCAACACTCGCCGTCCCGATACCCTGGCCTCGCCACTGATTCGCAAGCAGTTTCCCCTCGATATCTCTAATCCGCACGTCTGAGCGGGTCGAGAGACAGGTGATGTACGGGAAGCTCTGGAATGGCGACGTTTCGCGGCGAAGCCGGAAGTAGTTCATGAAGCCGTCGCATGGACGCCTGGCCCGACGATCGCCAGGAACGAGCTCCTGAACGCCACCAAAGTGCGGCATTCTCGCGCGATGACAAGTTGTGTAGACGTATGCCGGCGCACCGCCGGAATAGCGTGAGCTGCCGCCGTGGGCGAGCCACTGCGTTTCGACACGGAAGATCTCGCGACAATCCTTGGCGAGGTAACGGTTGAGGGACAACTGTTGAACACCCGGCGCAAGGACGTATCCGATGTTCGCGACGGGCGCTGCGACGTCGACGCCCTGCATGCTCAGGATCCGACGCCATTGAGTAAAAGTGATGCCGCCAAAGATCCCACTGAGGTAATTCGGCGGTACGAGACCCTGTCGCTGCTCTAAAGCACTCTTCGAGCCGCGCGGACGAACAAGAATGTCATACGCGGGCCGAAAGCTGCTTTCAATCGTGCCGTGGATCTGGAGAGAGCTCGTCTTCGCCGTGGAGGTCAGCAAGACAAAGCTGACGGCAGCGACGACAATTGCCAGGGCAAGCACGCCTGCGCGCGCACGCCGGTGCCGAAACTGACTCCAGATGAAGTCCCTCACTCGCCCACCAACCGCCGCAGATTCGGTCGTCTCAGCGCGTCAGCACGGTGCTAGATAGCACGTACCGCGGTCCGTCGAGAGACATCCAGTGCAGTAGTTGTACGAGAGGCAGTCGCACCAGTATCTCGCCTGGCCACCCGGGCACGAACCCGGGCAATGGGACGAGCTAATGCAGCACTGTCCGTTGTCCTGTGCAGAAGCGCGTGAGCGAGACGGCAGCGCAACGGCGCCAAGCCCAACGGCCAAACTGACGCCGATCTGTCGCAAAAATCGTCGGCGTGACGTCTGTTCCTCGAATTCCACCTTCTACCTCCTCTGCGTAGGAATCATCGGCACCTGCTCAAGAACAGCGGCATCACCTCCTCCATCTAGGGCCGGCTCAACCAGCTCTCGAAGTTGATGGAGCGTGTTCGGCGTGCTCGTTGCAGCGATGGTGCCACTACGGTCGATTGCGAACGCATGTGGTGTGGTACTTGTCTTCAAGGCGATCGAAAGTTCGCGCTTCGGCTGGATGAGAACGTTTGGGACCTGGGCCAGTTCCAAAGCCTCCACTTCATCGTCGTTCTCCGCGACTACGTAGACGGGTATCGGTAGCGTGCCCACGCTGCGTCTCAACTCACGCACAAGTCCGCCGCATGCGGGACACGTTGAACTGATCAGCAGAATCACCGCGGGAAGGCCGCGGAGATCGTCGTCGCTCAGCCAGCCGCCGCGGAAACGCCGCACGCTGAACGCCGGAAGCCGTGAGCCAGGCTCGAGCCCACCTGGTCCTGGCCCACCGATCCCAGCTTCCAACAGCCGCGCCTCGGTCTGCTCCAGCACACCGGCGATGCGCCGGAGCGTGCCGACCAGCACTAACCCCATGAGCGCGACGCAGACTGTCAGTACCGCGAACGCGACTATCCACGGCGTGCTCATCAGCCGACGGCCTCACGGTGATCAACGATGGCCGCAGCGATCGCTCGCCGGAGGCGCACCGATTCCGCAATGAGATACTCACTGACGAAGAGACCAACAACTACGACGAATACAGCAACTGACTCCGCTCCTATCCACACGGGCGGTGGAGACATCGCCACAGCAATCGCAGTAGCAGAGAGCGCGACATCCCACGCGACGAGCCTCCAGGTGATCTCCCGCCGCGATGACCCGCTGAAGCAACCGCAGTCAATCTTCCGGCCACGCGCCAGATTTAGCGCGATTGCCACGCTGAAAGTCAGCAGAGCGCCCGCGGCGAGAGACGCGGCGACGCGAACTGCGACGCCAGTGAGCAAGAGGGCGCCTAGTAGAAGCTCGAACCGCGGCAACCACACCGCGACCGGGCGGACGAGCCCGACCGGCAACAGCTGGTAGTTTCGGCGTGCTCGCCTGAAGTCAATGGGCGCGACGAGCTTCGGCACGCTGGAGGAGACGAAGCTGAGCCCTAAGAAGAGGCGGATTCCGAGCAGCGACAGTTCCACCGACCCCGCGGTCCCTCCTGCCGCAGCCATAGCTTGTTCCTATGTAGTCGGCCGCAAAATATACGCCCACTGACTACAGTCGTCAAGTGGGTTCGGAATTGTCAAGTGGGTTCGACGCGAGTGATTCGGTCAAGGACGACATCCGGCTCGAGACCGCGAGGCACCTCGACCTCGTCGACGATCCGGCCGTCCAAGAGCCGTACGATCCGGTCGCAGCGGCTCGCGACGACGGCGTCATGCGTGCCGATGAACACCGTCATGCCTCGCTGCTCGCGCATGCCGAGCAGGAGCTCGACGATCTCGGCGCTCGTCTCGGAGTCGAGGTTGCCCGTAGGCTCGTCCGCCAGCACCAGGATCGGGTCGTTCACGAGCGCCCGCGCGATCGCAACCCGCTGCTGCTCACCTCCCGAGAGCTCGGACGGAAGCGCAGCTTCGCGTCCGGCGAGACCCACCGCAGCGAGCAGCTCGTGTCCGCGGGCATCCTTGTCGAACACGGTCTTGTAAGGCAGGACCGGCGCCAGCACGTTGTCGAGAGCGGTCAAGGCCGGCAGGAGGTGGAAGCGCTGGAAGACGAACCCGATCCGCCGCCGGTACTCCACCTGCTCGCCCCGCGAGAGCGAGGTCACTCTCCGATCTCCGACGACGATCTCACCCTCGTCGG
>JACDEU010000038.1 GCA_013816245.1 Actinomycetota bacterium
CATTGACGAGATGCTGCACCCGTTCACGTTCCTCGTCTGTCAGCTGCTCTGGATGCGTAAAGTCGAAGCGCAGCTTGTCGGGGCGCACTGCGGATCCGGCCTGCCGGACATGGTCGCCGAGCACGTCGCGCAACGCCTTGTGCAAGAGGTGCGTCGCCGTGTGGTTCGCCATCGTCGGGTAGCGGACAGCCCAGGGCACGACTGCGCGGACGCGGTCGCCTGCCGCGAATCCTTCGCCCTCGAACACAAGCGCCTGATCGTCTTCGAGCCGGTAGGCCTCGCGGAGCTCGGCGCGTGTGCCGCTCCCGTCGTCACGTTCGATCCAACCTGCGTCGGTCACCTGGCCCCCGCCCGCAACGTAGAACGGCGACTCGCGCAGCTTGGCCTGGAAAAGCCCTTCTCCGATCTCCTCGAGCGCTCCGATCTGGGTGAGCACGTCGGTCTTCTCGAAGCCGACGAACTCCGTGCGAAAGCCTGCGGCTTTCGCGAATTCGGCAGCGCGGTCGTCGTCCTTCGACATCGCCCCGCGCGACCTCGTGCGCTGTACCTCCATTAGGCGAGTGAACTCCTCCTCGTTCACGCCCAGGGCTCGCTCGCGGGCGAGCTCGCGCGTCAGCTCGAGCGGAAAACCGTACGTGTCGTGGAGCCGGAACGCATCCTCACCGGAGATGTCCCCGCCTTTCTCTGCGATCTCCTCGAAGAGCCGCATGCCACGCTCGAGCGTCTTGCCGAACCGTTCTTCCTCCGCGGTCAGGATGCGCTGAATCTCGTCACGGTGCTCTTCGAGCTCCGGGTACCCGCTCTTCATCTGCTCGATGACGACGTCTGAGAGGCGGGCGAGGTACGGGGGCTCGAGTCCGACGCGCGCCGCCTGCTGGACCGCCCGGCGGATGACGCGTCGCATGACGTAGCCCCGGCCTTCGTTCGACGGCGCCACTCCGTCGGCCGCAAGGAACGTCATGCCGCGACCGTGGTCGGCGAGGATGCGGTGCGCCTTCGTCGCCTCAGGCGAGTCTCCGTAGGCGACGCCGCTCTCGTCCGCGATCCAGAGCATGATCGCCTGGTACACGTCCGTCTCGTAGACGGTCATGACGTTCTGCAGAATCGCAGCGGTTCGCTCGACGCCCATTCCGGTGTCGACGTTCTGCTTCGGCAGCGGCGTGAGTGTGCCGTCGACGTGGAGCTCGAACTCCATGAAGACGAGATTCCAGAATTCGAGAAAGCGCTCGCAGCGCGTGCAACTCGGCTTGCAGTCTGGCTCGCCGCACCCGTGCTCTTCGCCCCAGTCGTAGTACATCTCGGTGTCCGGGCCGCAAGGCCCCGGCCCGCCGACGGACCAGAAGTTCTCCGCCCTCGGCAGGAAGACGATGCGCTCGATCGGCTGCCCTATCTTCGCCCAGTGGTCGGCCGCGACCTTGTCCTCATCGAGCCCAAGCTCGGGATCGCCGGCGAAGACGCTCACCCAGAAGCGCTCGGGGTCGAGCTTCAGATGTTCGAAGACGAACTCCCACGCCAGGTCGACCGCGCCTTCTTTGAAGTACTGGCCGAACGAGAAGTTGCCGAGCATCTCGAAGAACGTGAGGTGCGAGCCATCGAGCCCGACCTCGTCGATGTCCGGCGTCCGGAAGCATTTCTGGACAGTTGTAAGGAGCGGCGCCGGTGCCGGCTCGCGGCCGAGGAAATACGGCATGAGGGGCTGCATCCCCGCAGTGGTCAGCAGTGTGGAGCGATCGTCGGCGCGCGGAACCAGAGGCGCTGACGGCCGAAAGACGTGGCCTTTCGACTCGTAGAAAGCACGGAAACCCGCACGCAGCTCAGCTGACGTTCGCACGGGTTCGATTGTAGGGGCGAAGTCAGGCGGTCTCGGCGACGAAGACGGTGCTCTGACGCCTGATACGGATCGATTCCGAGAGCGGAGGTAGCTCGAGAATTGGGGCAAGATCCACCCAACTGCAGTAAATGCGCACGGCGATTTTCACATCCACCGAAGCATCCGGCTTTGCCGGGTGCGGCGCTTCGGCGGGCCGCCAGCCGTTCGCGAAGAAGTCATGATGGCCCGGCAGAACCGGGCCGGACTTCTTCGCGTTTAGCCCCTTGCCACCCTCGGCTCGGTTTCTTCCGAGGCGATCTCATCGCGGATCTTCTCGAGGGACCGCCGGATCAGCCGCGAGACGTGCATCTGGGAGATCCCGACCTGTTGTGCGATCTGGGATTGAGTCAGACCCTCGAAGAAGCGGAGGTGGAGGATCGTGCGCTCCCGCTCGTCGAGGACCCGGAACCCCGGTGCGAGCACAGCGCGGTCTTCGGAGACGTCGTACTGGTGCTCTTCGGTGCCGATCGACTCGAGCGGGTCGAGATCCTCGCCGTCGTCCTGCCCGCCGCTGCCGGTCGAGAGTGAGAGCGAGGAGTAGGCGCGTCCGGACTCGAGTGCTTCGAGCACCTCTTCCTCCTCGACGCTGGCCGCCTTCGCCAGCTCACTGATCGTCGGGGAGCGTCCGAGCTGCACGGTGAGCTGTTCGACGATCCGGGACAATTGGACGTTCAACTCCTGGAGCCCGCGCGGCACGCGAACCGCCCACCCCTTGTCGCGGAAGTGGCGTTTGATCTCGCCGATGATGTTCGGCGTCGCGTACGTCGTCAGCTCGACGCCGCGGTCGAGATCGAATCGGTCGATCGCCTTGATCAGTCCGATCGCACCGATCTGAACTAGATCCTCGAGCTGCTCGCCCCGATAGGAGTACCTCCTGGCCAGCGAACGCACGAGCGACATGTACTGCTCGATCAGCTGCTCGCGTGCCTGAAGATCACCGTTCTCGTGATATCGGCGCAGGAGTACCTTGTCGGACTCGTTCAACTCACGCCCTCTTTCGCGGTGTCGATGCGCTTCGTAAGCTGTGCCCACTGCCCGCCGTCGCGATCTTCGATCTCGACCGCATCGCAGATGGTGCTGAGAATGCGGTGCAGGTTCAGGTCCTTTGAGTCACCATCCTGCTCGTACTCGGCCCGCAGTGACGTGAAGGGACCGACGATCGTTCTGAGCTCGCCGTTTGCAACGGCAACGCGAACCGTCACCTCTTCACCGGCGCTCGGCCGCTCGAGCAAGGTGTCCAGTGCGAGCTCGAGATCCTCGAGGTGCTCGAATGTCAGGTCGAGGCGCACCGCGAGCCCGCCGAGCACGAGATGGGCGACGCTGTGGAATGCGTCGTCTGCAGGCAGCGTCAGGCAGATCTCGTCAACGCTCAAGTGTGTCCCTCCAGTCCGACCCTGGATACAACGACGAACCGACGGTGCCGGTTCCGCAGGTCAGCGCTAGGAAGTCCACCCGGCTCGGATACTACGGATCGGAGTCGATGATCCCGGCCCCGACGACCACGCTTTCCTGGTAGAGCACCGCGGCCTGACCCGCAGCGACCCCGTAGACGGGCTGCGCGAGCTCGAGCCGGAATCCCTCCGCTGTCGGAAGAACTCGAGCGGGCACGGCATCCGAGCGGTAGCGAAGCTTCGCCTCCACCTGCTCGACGGACACATAGAGGTTGCCGGTCGCTTCGAGCGCCGTCCGTGCCAGTGACTCGAGGCTGCCGACGACGACGGTGTTCGTTCGTGCATCCATGCTCAGGGCATAGACCGGAGCACCCGTTGCGACGCCGAGACCCTTGCGCTGGCCCGGCGTGAAGCGCCAGTAGCCCGAGTGGCGGCCGAGCTCTTTCCCGCCCTCGTCGACGACCGCTCCTTCCTGACCCTCGAGACCGCGGCGCTCGAGGAAGTTGCGATAGTCGTCGCCGGCGAGGAAGCAGGCTTCCTGGCTCTCGCCGCGCCGCGCGACGGCCAGTCCGGCACGCTCGGCCTCCGCTCGCGTCTCTTCCTTCGTCTGCCCCCCGAGCGGAAACGAGATGCGGCCGAGCTTCGCCGGGTCGATCTTCGCGAGCATGTACGACTGGTCCTTCGCCGGATCGACGCCGCGTGCCAGCAGCAATCGTCCTCGATGCTCGACGATGCGAGCGTAATGCCCGGTCGCAAGCGTGTCGGCCCCTGCGCGCTGTGCGAAGGCGAGGAGCCGCGCAAAGCGGAAGCCACCGTTGCAGTGGATGCAGGGGTTCGGCGTCTCGCCGCGTTCATATCCGCGCACGAAGGGATCGACGACCGCACGCCGGAATTCCTCGCGCAGGTCAAGCGTCACGTGAGGCACCCCGAGCGCGTGGCAGGTCGCACGTGCAGCCAACACCGCGTCGGGCGAACAACAGGCGCGCTCCGAATCGGGCCCATCAGGATCGAGCCAGAGCCGAAGCGTCACCCCGATCGCGTTGGGCAACGATTTGAGCAGCGCAACCGCACTGTCCACACCGCCACTCATCGCAACCGCAATCCGACCTTCAGAGCAAGGAGCCCGAAAAACAGGCCCGATCGCATTGGCAAGCGCATCAGCAGCAAGCTCCTCCCCACCAACGGCAGCAGCCTCCAAAAGCGTCAGGCCAACAAGCGACCGCCCGAGCCCAGGCGTATCAGCCTCGACGATTCGCTCGCCGTCAAAAGCGAGGCGGACGAACGCAAAATCAGCACCACGAGCAGAATCCCCAATCAGCTCAACCATAGAAATCAGGCTAGCGGCAATCGCCGCGAGTGCCGGCTTCGCCGGCGCTCGCCGCAACGGCTCTCGGAGACCACGCTTTACGAAACGAAGTCATCATGGCTCCGCAAAGCGGAGCCGGGCTTCGTTTCGGTGGAGCCGGACTTCGTTTCGACCCACCCTGCCGTGACTGCGCCCGCTGTGAACCTGGATAGCCAGGTGGGTGCCCTGCCGGCTTCCGGCAAGCCTTGGCCGGACTCAGGCTCCCTTAGCGTCTTTATTGGTTCTACATTGAATGCGCAGCCACGAACAGGGTCGGCCGCTCGCAGCGTAGCGCCTAACGCGCGAACCGCCACTGGATCGTCTGGGCACCGTGCAGATCCAGCCGATTTGCCAGCGCTTTGGTGATGTCGAAGTCCCGCCCGGGGACGTTCGGCCCCTTGTCGACGACCTGCGTCAGCACTTCCCGGCCCTGGTAGCGAATGTAGAGCTTGACGCCGCAGGGGAGCACGGGGTGCGCCACGCCTTCGGTGGTCTTGAGAAAGGGTGTGCCGCAAGCAGTGCGCCGGCGCGACCTAGTGGGTCCGTAAGGCGCGGCCCGCGCGGTGTAGTAGCCGTTCTTCGTGCCGGGGACGCTGACGCCGGGCGGAAGCTTGTTGGAGCCCGCATCTCGATGTGTGATCGCCAGCGCTGCAATCGCAGCGACGAGTGTGATTCCGGCCAGCCAGACCGTGCGCTGGGCCAGCGGAAAGTTCACGCGACGCTGTGGAGCACGTCGCCGAACGACTCTCGCACGAGGGCGTCGAAGTCGGCGGGCAGGATCCCGTCGGGACCGGCGAACTCACGGAGGTACATCAGAAGGTAGGAGCGCTCTTCGTTTTGCGCGACGTTGTCGCCGCCTTGGTCGCGCGCAGCGCGCTCGAGCTCCCTGAGGTTCCACTCGCGCGGGCTGTCGTTCATCGGCAGGTAGGCGACGACTCGTTCGGGCTCGAGCTCCGGCTCCGGTTCGGGCTCGTGCGACGGCACCGCCACGATCCTCGGCGATCCGGGCTTCCGTTCCGGTTCCGGCTCCGCTTCCGGTTCTGGCTCTGACTCAGGCTCCGGCTCGCGAGTCTCGACCGCTGGTTGGGGTCGCACGACCACGGGCGGGCGGGACGCGTGTGCGGGCGCAGGCGCAGGAGCGAGATCGGCGGGCTCTTCGACCGCGCGAGGCTGCCGGGCGACCACGTTCCGCGCCCACACGGCAATCTCTACTGCCGCGACGATGAGCCAGGCACCGGCGACCACCGCGATGATCCACCAGGTACTGAACCGCTCGATTCCGGCGATGACTGCGACCGCGATGATGAATCCGGCCTCGACGAGGAAGCGGGAGCCGACGACGGGCACGGGGGGATCCTACGGTTGTTGCGCGCCCGGCGGCTTGTTCGCAGGCCCCTGGCCCGCGGGCTTCGTCTCGTCCGCGTCGGAGGCATCGGGCGCTCCTTGCGGCTTCGGGCTCGTCGGTGGTGCAGCCGGAGGCGAAACAGGCGGTGTCGCCAGCGCGGCGGGACGAACGGCGGCCGGCGGTGTGCGACTCGCCTCGGTGACACCCTTCGCCGCTGCAACGATCGCCTCGCCGACCTTCTTGATCTCGTCGTCGCCAAACCCGGCCGCCGAGAGCAGCGGCTTAAGCCTTTGGCGTCTTCACACTGATTCCGAGCTCGTCCAGCCGTTCCTTCGTCGTCGGCGCGGGTGCCCCGGTGAGCGGATCCGAGCCACTGGCGGTCTTTGGAAAGGCAATCACCTCGCGGATGTTGGACTCGCCGGCCATGAGCGCGACGAATCGCTCGATCCCGAGGGCGAACCCACCGTGGGGCGGTGCACCCATTCGCAGCGCGTCGAGGAACCAGCCGAACTTGGCCCGCGCCTCCTCGTCACTCATTCCCATCGCACGGAAGACCCGCTCCTGGATCTCTTGCCGATGGATCCTGATCGAGCCGGACCCCAGCTCCCAGCCGTTCCAGATCAGGTCGTAGTGCTGGCTCAGAGCCGCACCCGGATCGGTTTCGATCAGGTGCTCGTGCCCCGGTGCAGGGCTCGTGAACGGATGATGGACGAACGTCCACCGGCCGGAATCCTCGTCTTTCAGGAAGAGCGGGAAATCGAGCACCCAGTGGAACTCGTCGCGCGACTCGTCGACGAGGCCGAGCTCTTGACCGAGGTGGAGACGAAGAGCGCCCAGCACTCGCTCCGCCATCGGCGTGTTATCGGCGACGAAGAGCACGGTCGAGCCGGGATCAGCCGAGCGAAATGCCTCGAGCTCCTGCTCGGAGAGGAACTTGGCAATCGGTGAACGCACATCGGCCCCGTCTTCGTCGTAGACCAGATAGGCCAGCCCCTTGGCGCCCCACTCCTTCGCAAAGTCCTCGAGCTTCTGCAGCTCCCCGCGCGAAAACGCCTTCGGCACGACGAGATAGCGCACCGTCGCGGCGTTCGCGAACACGCCGAACTGCGAGTCGCGCGTGAGCTCCGTTGCATCTTGGATCTCCAGCCCGAAACGGAGATCCGGCTTGTCGGAGCCGAAGCGCAAGAGCGCGTCGGCGTAGGCCATGCGCGGGAACGGCCGTGACGGCGGGGTCCGCCCAAGCGCCTCGAAGGACGCGACGACGACCTGCTCCAGGACGTCGAGCACCTGCTCGCGCGTCGGAAAGGCGAGCTCGAGGTCGAGTTGACGAAACTCGAACTGCCGATCCGCCCGCAGATCCTCGTCACGCCAGGCCGTCGCAATCTGGTAGTAACGGTCGAGCCCGCCGACCATGAAGAGCTGCTTGAAGAGCTGCGGCGATTGAGCGAGCGCGTAGAACCGCCCGGGTTGCAGGCGCATGGGGATGAGAAAGTCGCGGGCGCCCTCCGGCGTCCCGAGCGTCATCGAAGGAGTCCACACGTCGATGAAGCCCTGCTCTTCCATCGAGCGGCGGATTGCACCGATCACCGTTGCCGAGAGCCGCAGGTTGTGCTGCATCCGATCGCGGCGAAGGTCGAGGTAGCGATAGCGAAGACGGACGGGCTCCTCGACGTTCTCGTCGTCGATCTGGAACGGCAACGGTTCGGAGCGCGAGACGATCTCGAGCTCGTTCACCTGCACTTCGACTTCGCCCGTCGGGATGTTCGGGTTGACGGCGTCGGGCGCCCGCCGCACGACTTCGCCCTGCGCACGCACGACGAACTCTGCGCGGATGTCGCGTGCGATCAGTGCCGGCTCCGGTGCGCGCTCCGGGTTCACGACGAGCTGAACGATGCCCGTGTGGTCGCGGAGGTCGATGAAGATGAGACCGCCGTGGTCTCTCCGGCGCGCGACCCAGCCGGCGACGGTCAGATCCTGACCGACGTGCTCGGGACGGACTTCGCCCGTATGCAGGTCACGCCAGCGGTTCATCCGGAGATCCTGTCCACGAGCTCGTCGAGGGACACGGTGAAGTCGGGCCGGCCCGACTCGCGTACGGTGGCCGCGCCATCGTCCACGATCACCGTCCACCCCGCGCCGAGACGACCGGCCTGGGTCACCTGTCCCTTCACCGAGCGGCCGGCATAGTCCATGTCGGCCCGCAGCCCTCGACGCCGTAGCTCGGCGAGCAACGGCAGCACCCGCGCGCGGTCCGCGCAGTCCTCGAAAACGAAGAAGACGTCGGCGCGTGCAGGCTCGGCACGCTCCGCACCGATCGAGAGCAGCAGACGTTCGATGCCGGCGCCGAAACCGATGCCCGGCGTCGGCGGGCCGCCGATCTCTTCGATGAGCCCGTCATAGCGTCCGCCTCCACAGATCGTGTCCTTTGCTCCGATCGCTTCGTCCTTGAACTCGAATGTCGTGCGCGCGTAGTAGTCGAGGCCACGGACGAGCGCCGGCGTTAGCTCGTAGCGAACACCGTAGGCGTCGAGGCACTCTCGCACGCGCTCGAAGTGCTCACGGCACGCGTCGCACAACGACTCGCCGACCTTCGGCGCGTCCGCGAGCAGCGCCTGGACGCGCTCACTCTTCACGTCGAAGACCCGAAGCGGTGACGTGGCGCGCTTCGCGCGTGCCTCGTCGTCGAGCTCCTGCTCGTGCTGGTCGAGCCAGGCGGCCAGCTGCTCGACGTAGGCAGGGCGACAGTTGCGGTCGCCGATCGAGTTGAGCTCGAGGACGTAGTCGGTGACGCCGACGCGGCGCAGCAGCTCCGTGTAGAGCTGGATCACCTCGGCGTCGATCGCAGGATCGTCCGTGCCGATCGCCTCGATCGACAGTTGCCAGTGCTCGCGGTAGCGGCCGCGTTGCGGCCGGTCGTACCGCCACATCGGCCCGATCGTGTACAGCTTCTCCGGCTGAGGCTCGCGCTGAAGCCCGTGCTGGATGTACGCCCGGCAGATCGGCGCGGTTGCCTCGGGACGCAGCGTCAAGGAGCGGCCGCCCCGATCGGCGAACGTGTACGTCTCCTTCTGCACGACGTCGGAGCCGCCGCCCGAGGTTCGAACGATCAGATCCGTGTCCTCGAAAGCAGGCGTGTCGATGCGGCGGTAGCCGTACAGAGCAGCGACGTCCTGCATCTCCCCCATCACCCACTGCCAGAGCGGCTGCTCGGACGGGAGGATGTCGTGTGTGCCGCGCGGCACCTCGTAGCGCGTCACGCGCGCAGCTCCGCGAGGAAGGGATTACGATCGAGCTCCGCGCCGATCGTCGTCTCCGGTCCGTGACCCGAATAGACGATCGTGTCGCGCGGGTAACGGCCCGCAAGCGTCCGGATCGAACCGACGAGCGTGTCCCAGTCGGCCCCCGGAAGGTCTGTGCGACCGACCGAGCCTGCGAACAGGAGGTCTCCGGAAAAAACGGCGCCGTCGGCGTAATAGGCGAGATGCGCCGGGGAGTGGCCCGGGACGCGCAGCGTCTCGAACGAGATGCCTGCCAGCTCGAGGATCTCGTCGCCCTGGAGGGCCACGTCCGGTGAGTAGGGCTGGAGCTCGACTCCCGGCGGGGTGAAGCTGTTGACGTCCTCGAGCAGGAGCCGCTCGTCGTCTGCCATGTAGACCGGGGCGCCGGTCGCCCTGGCCAGCTCCGCCACCCCACCGAGGTGATCCCAGTGCCCGTGAGTGATCAGGATTGCCGCGCAGCTCGTCTCGAGCGCCGCGAGCTGCTCCCGAATCCTCGGCGCGTCAGCGCCTGGATCGACGACGACCGCCTCGTGCGCACGGTCGTGTGCACGGACGACGTAGCAGTTCGTCCCGATCGGGCCGAGCTCGTATCGGTCGACTGCGAGGCTCACGGGCGTTTGAGTCTAACGACGGCCTCTCGCGGCCCTTAAGATCCTCACGATGCAGAGCTGGAACCTTCGCGAGATCGACACTCCCGACGGCATCCGCTCGCCGGTGGTCCTCCGTTCAGATGGCGCGGCGCGTGCGGTGCTGATCTCGCTTCAACCGGGCCAGGCGCTTGGCGATCACCAGATGAAGGAGCGCGCGCTCGTGTCGGTCGTCGACGGTTCCGTACGAGTCGAGGCCGGCAGCGAGACGATCGACGCCGAAGCCGGGTGCTTCTTCTCCTTCGACGCGGACGAGCGACGCTCGATCTCCACCGAGTCCGGCGCGCGCATCCTGCTCGTGCTCGCGCCCTGGCCGGGCGAGGGGCACTACCGCGGCGACGCGAAAAAGGACTAGCGGGTCTTCGGAGCGTCGCGCCGGGCAAGGCGCTTCTGGAACATGCGGTAGGTGAACGAGTCTGTGAAGTAGCTGAACGGAATGAAGAAGGCGATCAGAAAGACTGCCGGAAAGATCTGCTGCACGATCGGCTGATTCTTGTTGAGGAGCATCATCGCCACGATCAACACCGGGCCGAAGAGGGCAGCGCGCCGAATCGAGCGGCGCCAGGATGGCGGCTCGATCGTGCGGCGTGCACCACCGCGTGCAGCCGGCTTTCCCTGCTGCGCTCTCCGCGGCTTCGACTCACGTTGTTCGTTCTTCTCCGCACGGAGCTCCGTCGGCTCGACGGCGACCTCGTTCCCCTCGTCGTCGACGTAGACGTACTCGTACTCGTGGCGCCGCGCCTTCGCCTCGCGCCGTCGCTGCTTTCTCGTCGGCATCGCCGGACCTAGCCTAACTCCGCGGGCTCACCCTGGAGAACGACGCCGGCCACGAGGTTCCCTCCGAGGTGGTAGGCGAGATACCGCCAGTCCGACGCTTCGAGCAGCACGATATCGGCGTTGTACCCGCGAGCGAGCCGCCCGAGCCGCCCGGAACGACCTAGAACGTACGCCGCGTTGACCGTGCAGGCGGCCAGGGCCTCCGCCGGTGAGAGCTCGAGTTGGGTCGCCGCAAGCGAGCACACGAGCGGGAGGCTTTCGCAGAACGCGCTGCCCGGATTGAAGTCCGTCGCAAGTGCGACGATCGCTCCGGCCTCGACGAGTGCCCGCGCCGGTGGCATCGGGCGAGCGAGGAAGAGCGCACTGGCGGGCAGCAGCACCGCCGCGACGTCGCTCGCGCCGAGCGCAGCGACTCCGTCTGCGCCGATTGCCTCCAGGTGGTCGACCGACCGTGCTTCGAGCTCGATCGCGAGCGCCACAGCACCCTGTTCCGTGAACTGGTCGGCGTGTAGACGGAGTACGAGGCCGGCTTCGCCGCAGGCGGACAGGTACCGCCGCGCCTGCGCGGTGTCGAACGCTCCGCGCTCGACGAACACGTCGGCGGCTTCCGCCAGTTTGGCGGCATCCGGCAGCACCTCCACTAGGAGGAAGTCGAGGTAGGCGCCCGCGTCGTCGTACTCCGGCGGGACTGCATGAGCCCCGAGCCACGTGGGAATGCCGCCCTCGTTTCGGATCGCCTGCAACGATGCGAGCTCGGTGTCGCGGTCGAGGCCGTAGCCGGATTTCGACTCGAACGTCGTCGTCCCCGCCCGCAGCATCCAGCTGCGGTGCTTGCGCACGACTGCCGCGAGTGCGTCAGGCCCGGCTGAACGCGTCGCCCGGACGGTGGACATGATTCCGCTTCCCGCGGCATGGAGCTCCTGGTAGGAGGCTCCGGCCGCGCGTAGTGCGAACTCCTCGACGCGGTCGCCGGCAAAGCAGGCGTGCGTATGGCAGTCGACGAGTCCCGGGATTGCGCAGAGGCCGCGCCCGTCGATCTCCTCCACCTCGCCGTCGAGACTCTGAAGGTCGCTCATACGGCCCACGGCCTCGATCGATCCGCCGTTGCAGAGGACATAGGCGTCCTCGATCACCTCGACCTCGGCGAGGGCGTTTCCGCGCAGCGGTGCAGAGACTCCCGCAGGAGTTGCGAGCTGCTCGAGGTCGCGGACGAGCAGGCGGCGCCTACCGCCCGTGGGGGTCATCCGAGTCCGGGAGGCTGCATCGGCGCTTCGAGCCCGTGCGCCTCGGCGGCGGCGATCGCCTCGGGGTACCCAGCGTCGAGATGTCGCATGACGCCCGTGCCGGGATCTGCCGCCAGCACCCGTTCGAGGCGCTCGGCAGCGTCATCGGTACCATCGGCGACGATGACCATGCCGGCGTGGATCGAGTTGCCGATTCCGACCCCCCCGCCATGGTGCACGCTCACCCACGTCGCACCCGCCGCGACGTTGAGCAGGGCGTTCAGGATCGGCCAGTCGGCGATCGCGTCCGAGCCGTCGCGCATCGCTTCCGTCTCGCGGTACGGCGAGGCCACGGAGCCTGAGTCGAGGTGGTCGCGCCCGATAACGACGGGCGCCTTGACCTCACCCGAGCGAACGAGCTCGTTGATCGCGAGCCCCGCCCGAGCGCGGTCGCCGTACCCGAGCCAGCAGATCCTGGCGGGCAGGCCCTGGAACGCCACCCGCTCTGACGCCAGCTCGAGCCACCGCTGCAAGAGCGGATCGTCCGGGAAGAGGTCGCGGAGCACCGCGTCGATCGCCGCGATGTCCGACGCCTCACCCGAGAGCGCGGCCCACCGGAACGGGCCGACGCCGCGGCAGAAGAGCGGCCGGATATAGGCCGGGACGAAGCCCGGGTATGAAAAGGCCTCCGCTACACCACCTTCACGGGCCTCACCTCTGAGGTTGTTGCCATAATCGAAAACATAACTCCCAGCGCGGACGTATTCGAGCAGCGCCTCGACATGACGCACAATCGAAACACGTGCGCGAGAAAGATATTCGTCCGGATCCGCTTCGCGTAACGAAGCAGCTGCTTCGACCGTCAAGCCGACAGGGATGTAACCGGTGAGCGGATCATGCGCCGCAGTTTGATCCGTGACGAGATCGAAATGCTCGCCACGGCGCGCAAGCTCGGGAACAACCTCTGCTGCATTTCCGAGCAATCCCACCGAGAGCGCGCGCCCCTCCGACGACGCCGCACGGATCCGCGCCAGGGCGTCGTCCAGCGACTCTGTCGCCTCGTCGAGGTAGCGAGTCTCGAGCCGGCGCTCGATTCGAGTTGGGTCCACCTCGACGCAGAGGATCGCGGCACCGGCCATTGTTCCGGCGAGCGGTTGCGCACCACCCATCCCGCCGAGCCCGGCCGTGAGAATCGTGCGACCCGCAAGGTCGGCTGAGCCGAAGTGGGTCTCGCCCGCCGCGGCGAAGGTCTGGTAGGTGCCCTGCAGGATCCCCTGCGTGCCGATGTAGATCCAGCTGCCGGCGGTCATCTGCCCGTACATCGTCAGTCCGAGGGCCTCGAGCCGCCGGAACTCGTCCCACGTCGCCCAGTGCGGAACGAGCATCGCGTTCGCGATCAGCACGCGCGGCGCACCGGGATGCGTACGGAACACGCCGACCGGCTTGCCGCTCTGCACGAGCAGGCTTTCGTCCTCGCGAAGCTCGAGCAGCGACCTGACGATCGCACGCAGCGCTTCGGGATTTCGCGCAGCCTTGCCCGACCCGCCGTAGACGACGAGGTCTTCGGGCCGCTCGGCAACTTCGGGATCGAGGTTGTTGAGGAGCATGCGCAGCGGCGCCTCCGTCGACCACGCGCGCGCGTATAACTCAGTACCGCGCGGCGAGCGGATCCGGCTCAGATCTCCGCACAACTCCTGGACGACCGCTTCGAGCGGACGCGTAGCGCTCACGCGAGCTCACCAACCTCGGCCTCGACCGCCGCGAGGAACGAGCCGTCCTGAATCGAGACCGCGATCGCCTCGATGTCATGCGAGAGCGAACGATCGTCTCCGAGGCGCGGCGAGACCGAACGGACGAACGCGTGTGCGGCGCGCACACCGTGTCCGGGCTCGAGCGGCGCGAGAAACTCCACGGCCTGAGCTCCGGCGAGAAGCTCGATCGCGAGCGCCCGCTCGGAGTTCGCGAGCACTTGCCACGCCTTGAGCGCAGCGGCATTCCCCATCGACACATGATCTTCCTGGCCGGCGCTCGTCGGAATCGAGTCGACACTCGCGGGGTGACAAAGCGACTTGTTCTCGCTGACGAGCGAGGCGGCGACGTACTGCGGAATCATGAACCCGGAGTTCAGCCCGCCGTCCGTCGTCAGGAACGGAGGAAGCCCGCCCGAGAGATTCGGATTGACGAGCCGCTCGACGCGGCGCTCGGAGATGTTGGCGAGCTCGGCGCAGGCGATCGCGAGCGCGTCGAGCGCGAACGCCAACGGTTGGCCGTGGAAGTTTCCGTTCGACACGAGCAGCTCGTCCTCGACGAGCACGAGCGGATTGTCCGTTGCGGCGTTCAGCTCGACCGCCACCGTCCCTTCGACGTAGTCGAGCAAGTCCCGAGACGCCCCGTGCACCTGTGGGGCGCAGCGGAGCGAGTACGCGTCCTGCACCTGGTCGCACCACTTGTGCGCTTCGTTGATCGCGGATCCATCGAGCAGGCGCAGCACGTTCGCCGCGGACTCGGACTGGCCGCGAAGTGGACGGAGGCGATGGATCTGCGGGAGAAAGCTCGTTCGCGAGCCCTGCAGCGCCTCCAGTGACATTGTGCAGGCGATGTCGACCGCGCGCGTCAGCCGACGGGCACGCACGATGCCGAGCGCCCCGTAGGCCGCCATGAACTGCGTGCCGTTGATGAGCGACAGACCCTCCTTGGCCTCGAGCCGCGTCGGTTCGAGCCCTGCAGCGGCAAGCGCATCGGCGCCCGAGATCAGCTCGCCTGCGTAGTACGCCTCTCCCTCTCCGACCAACGGCAGCGCGAGGTGCGCGAGCGGCGCGAGATCTCCGCTTGCACCGACGGAGCCGCGGCTCGGCACATAGGGAAGCACGCCTCGCCCGAGGCACTCGAGCAGGAGCTCGACCGTCTCGACGCGCGCGCCCGAGTTCCCCTTCGCCAGCGCGTTCGCGCGCAGGAGCATCGCCGAGCGCACGATCGTGGACGGATAGGGCTCTCCGACCCCGCAGGCGTGGCTACGAAGTAGCCGGAGTTGCAGCTCGCCGGTCTGCTCTTCCGGGATCGACTGCGAGACGAAGCGTCCAAAACCCGTGTTGATGCCGTAGGTGTGCTCACGACTGCCGTGCGCTGCACGCTCGACGAGCTCGCGGGCGGCCCGCATCTTCGTTCGCGCCTCATCCGAAAGCGAGACCTCGGCGTCGCCTCGAGCGACCGCCCAGACATCGCTGACCAGGAGATCGTCCCCGGTCAGGCGGATCGCTGTCGCCTGAGCCATCGTGCACGAGTCTAGCTCCGGGCCAGGCAGACTCAGCCACGTGGCCGATCCGGTGACCGCGGACCCCGAGGAGACTGCTTTCGTCACGACGCCGCCGACGGCCGAGCGGGCTCTCGAGCTGCTGCGACGGCGCGACTTTCGCCGAACCTACCTCGCAGTCGTGGTCAGCGAGCTCGGCGACTCGTTTCAGTACGTCGCGCTGATGTGGTTCGCGTTCGTCACCGCCGGCCCGCTCGGCGTTGTCGCCGTGCGCCTCGCCGACAGCGTGCCCGCTCTCCTCTTCGGCCTTCACGGTGGAGTCGTCGCCGACCGGCGCGATCGCCGCCGCACGATGATCACGGCGGACGTCGTACGTGGCGCGATCCTCGTCCCCGTAGCGATCGCGGGCCTCGCCGGCCGCCTCGACCTCTGGATGCTCGTCGTCGCGGCATTCGTGGTCGAGACGGCAACGAGTTACTTCGCTCCTGCCTACGGCGCGCTGTTGCCGACGCTCGTCGATCGACGCAACGTGCAGGCCGCGAACGGGCTCGTGCGGGCGACTGCCGAAGCGGTTCGGGTCGGCGGCTGGGCCGCGGCGGCCGCACTGCTCGTGTTCCTGCCGCTGAGCACTTTCTTTCTCCTCAACGCCGCGTCGTTCTTCCTCTCAGGCGTGCTGCTCGCCGGCGTTCGCGCTCGTCGCGCGCGGGCCACAGACGAGACTGCTCCGCCGATCCGTGAGAGCTTTGCGGCGCTGCGCCCGCTGCCGAGCCTCGCGATCGCGGTTTCGGCGCTCGCAATCGGCGTGACGATCAGCTCCGGAACCTGGATCGTCGGGGTCCCTCAACTGGTCCGTCAGACGCTCGACCGTGGTGCTGGAAGCTTCTCGCTCATCGCAACCGGATACGCCCTCGGTGCCGTATGCGCCGGGCTCGTGCTGTCCCGCTTCAGGGTGCGGCAAAAGGCTCGCATCAGTCTCTACCTCTGGATGCTGTACGCCGCCTGCTATGTGCTGTTCGCCCTCGCACAGTCACTGCCGCCCGCGATCGTGGCGGGCGCGATCTCGGGGGCGATCCAAGCCGCGGTTCTGATCCTCCTCTATTCCGCCGCGCAGGAAAATGTTCCGGACTCGGTGCTCGGGCGCGTGATGGGGCTCATCTCCCTTGTCCACCGGGGCGCGCATGCGACCGGGCTGATCTTCATCGGGCCGCTTTTCGCAATCGCCGCCACACGGTCCGTGTTTCTCGGTGCAGCTATCGCGCTCCCGCTCGTGGGGCTCGCCGGACTGGCTGCGCTTAGCCGCGTCCCCGCTCGAGCAACCTCAGCTCGAGCACGCGAGCAGGACTGAACCCGTCGATCCGGAGGATTGCGCCGGCGGCAGCTGCCGCCGCTCCAGCCGGCATGAGGCCGACGAGCTCGGCTCCCGCAAGATCGACGCCGCGCGCGCGAGCCTCGCTCTCCACGCGCTCGACGATCTCGTGCAGCGCCGCCGCCTCGTAGTCCTCGACGTTCATGCTGACTTGCGCATGGCCCGCACGCGGCAACGCCAAGCCGAGCGCTCGCACGCCCGGGAATCCACCGCCGGTCTCACGCACGACCGCTGCGATCGCACGCGCCATTTCGACGTCGTCGGTTGCGAGATTCACGTTGAACGCGATCAAGGGCCGGCGTGCTCCGACGATCACGCCTCCCGCGCGCTCGTCGAGCCGGTCCGGTCCGAAGTCGGGACGCACCTCACCTGCGTCGATCCGTCGCTGAAGCTCCGCTGGCCCCCCGCGACGGTAGAACGCTGGCCCGCGGGCGGACGCGGAGTCGCCGTAGAGGAATACCGGTAGGCCGAACTCGGACCCGATTCTGTCCGCGAGCCGCAAGGCACAGTCTTTCGCGCGTTCCTCGTCGGCAGAATCGAGCGCGACGATCGGGACAACGTCTGCGGCCCCGATCCGCGGGTGTGCTCCTTCGTGTCTGCGCAGGTCGATCCGCTCGCGCGCACAAGCGATGCCGGCAAGCAACGCCTCGACGAGAGACGTGTCGTCACCCACGAGCGTGAATACCGACCGGTGGTGATCCCAATCGGAGTGCACATCGAGCAGGTCGGCCTGGGCTCCGAGGGCGGCGCCGAGCGCGTCGATCGTCGAAGCGTCACGGCCTTCCGAGAAGTTCGGCACCGATTCGAGCGGCAAGTCCACGCCGCGTACTCTAGGAAGAGTGAAGACCTACTACGACCGGCGCGCACCCGAGTACGACGACTGGTGGCTCGGACGGGGTCTCTACTCCGACCGCGAACGCCCGGGCTGGGAGGACGAGCTCGGCGAGCTCGCCGCGGCGATCGCCGGCCTCGAGCCGGTCCGAACGCTCGACGTCGCCTGCGGAACGGGGTTCCTCACGCGCCATCTGCGTGGGGAGGTCGTGGGCCTCGACGCAAGCGACCGGATGCTCGAGGTGGCACGTGCCCAGGCACCAGGTGCGACCTTCGTGCCGGGCGATGCGCTTTCCCTTCCGTTCGCTGACGGAACCTTCGACCGTGTCTTCACGAGTTACTTCTACTGCCACCTCGAGGAAGACAAACGAGGGCGGTTCCTCGCAGAGGCGCAGCGTGTAGCGCCGGAGCTCGTCGTAGTCGCCTCCGTCCGCGGCGAGGGTGACGCAGCGGAGCGCTGGGAGGAACGACAGCTCAGGGACGGCTCGCGCTGGACCGTGCACAAGCGCGTGTTCGACGGCGAGGACCTCGCGGAGGAGCTCCGCGGCGAGCTTCTGTTCCAGGGCAGCTGGTTCGTCGTCGCACGCGCTTGACACGCCGGCGTTCCTCCTACCGCTCACTCGCCTCGCTGCAACGCGACCTCCGCGTTTGCCGTGCGTGCGTGGAAGCCGGCTATCCCCTCGAGTCGTGGCCCGTCGTGAACGAGTACCTCGACCAGCGGGCGTACATGTACGGGCAGGCTCCGGGGATCGTTGAAGGAGCCGAGCGCCGGCCGTGGCGCGGTCGCGCAGGAAAGACGTTGCGACGCTGGCTCGAGCTCGACGAGGAGGAGTTCTACCGGACGTTCTACTGCGCCTCGGTGACCCGCTGCTATCCCGGGCGCGCGCCCTCCGGCCGTGGTGATCGGACACCGACGCCTCGCGAGCAGGAGCTCTGCTCGTTCTGGCGCGAGTGGGAGCTGAAGCTGATCGGGCCGCAGGTGGTCGTGCCGGTCGGGGGCCTTGCGATCCGCGCTCTTCTCGGCATGCGGAGCAGCCTCGCGGACTGCATCGGTCGGAAGTACGCGTTGGACGGCGCCGTCGCAGTCCCACTCCCTCACCCTTCGGGCGCGAGCAGCTGGCTGAACTCACCGGCGAATCGGGAGCTGACGGCGCAGGCTGCCGCGCTCGTCCGTGAGGAGATCTCTCGTCTGTAGGGACAACGTGCCCGGCTAGATTTCAAGGGTGAACGAGCCCAGCGCAACGCCGTATCGCAACACATTTGCCCGTCTACTCGGCTTTCTGCGTCCATACAAGGTCTCGCTCGTCATTTCGATCGTCCTCGCGGTCGCCTCCCAGGGCGCACAGATCGCGCTCGTCTGGGTCACGAAGAATGTGATCGACAACGCGATCGCGCTGCACGACTCGGCCAAGTTGTGGGAGTACGTCTGGATGATCGTCGGGCTCGGCGTGCTGCGTGCGGGCTTGATGGCCGGGCGGCGGCTCATCTCCGGGAAGCAGGCACTGGCGGTCGAGATGGACATGCGCCAGGGCCTCTACTCACACCTCGTCCGGCTCTCGTTCGGCTTCTACGACCGCCATCAGACGGGCCAGCTCATGTCGCGCGCGACGGTGGATCTCCAGGGCGTTCGCTTCTTCCTCGGGTACGGGCTCATTTTCTTCTTCCAGAACATCCTGACGGTGCTGTCCGTTACGGCTGTTCTCTTCTTCTTCGACTGGAAGCTGGCGTTGATCGCGCTCGCGATCACTCCCGTGATCGTGATCCTTGCCTATCGCTACAGCCACGTCGCGCACCCGACGCTGCGCGACGTCCAGCAGAAGCTGGCGGACGTCGCGACGGTCGCCGAGGAAAACATCGTCGGCGTCCACGTCGTCAAGTCGTTCGCGCAGGAGCCTCAGGAGGAGGAGAAGTTCCGAGCGCGGTCGGAGGCCGTGTTCGAGCAGACGGTGCGCGCCAACCGGCAGCGCGCGCTCTACGTCCCGTTCATCTCGTGGGTGCCAATGCTTGCGCAGGCTGCAGTTCTGCTCGTCGGAGCGCGCATGGTCGCGAGCGGCGAGCTCACCGTCGGTGCCTTCGTGGCCTTCAACCTGTATCTCGGCATGCTGATCATGCCGCTGCGTTCGCTCGGAATGTGGGTCGGCCAGGCACAGCGCGCGACTGCGTCCGGCGAGCGCATCTTTCAGGTCATGGACGAGCCGGAGGAGATCGCGGACCGGCCGGACGCGATCGAGCTCCCCGCCGGCGGCGGGCGGCTCAGGTTCGAGAGCGTCAGTTTCGAATACCTGGAAGGCCGCCCTGTGTTGCAAGAGATCGATCTGGAGATCGAGCCGGGGAAGACGATCGCGCTCATCGGCCATACGGGCTCGGGCAAGACCACGCTCACGTCGCTCGTCCCGCGCTTCTACGACGTCACGTCCGGGCACGTCACGCTCGACGGCGCGGATGTGCGAAACGTAAAGCTCGCTTCACTGCGTCACGAGATCGGCGTCATCTCTCAAGACCCCTTCCTGTTCTCCGCGACCGTTCGGGAGAACATCACCTTCGGCGCCCCGGATCTCGACGACGCCGAGGTCGAGCGGATTGCAGTCCTCGCGCAGGCGCACGAGTTCATCGACAAGCTGCCCGACCGCTACGACACGGTGATCGGAGAGCGCGGCATCACCCTGTCGGGCGGACAGCGACAGCGCCTCGCCATCGCACGTGCGCTGGCCGTCAATCCGCGTGTGCTGATCCTCGACGACGCGACCGCGTCGGTGGACGCGTCGACGGAGGCACGAATCCGCGTCGGCCTTCGCGAGGCGATGCGAAACCGCACGACACTGATCATCGCGCACCGACTGTCGACGATCGCACTCGCAGACGAGATCGTCGTGCTCGACGACGGCCGTATCGCAGCACGCGGCACGCACGAGGAGCTGCTCGAGACGAGCGCGGTGTACCGCGACATCTACGAGCACGGGCTGCTCGAGCGTCAGTTCGCCGACGCCGTCGAGGCACGTGCGGAGAACGGCGCCCTGGAGGCCGCCTCATGACGGCCGAACTCGGCATGGAATCGGCACAAACGCGTGCGCGGTTCGCGGGTAGCGTCGGCCGTGGGCGGCGGGTGGCAACTCTCCCCTCCCGGGTGGGGGCGCGCGCGCGTCTACCTAGAAAGGGCTGCCTGCGATGAGGGTCTGGCAGCCGGGAGCCCATCTCAGCTCGGTCAAGAAGGTCGAGGTTGACGACTGGTCCTGGCGCCGGACGCGCCGCCGCATCGGTGCGCTTGCGCGGCTCACCCGGCCCTATAAGGTTCGCACGGCGTTCTCGGTCGTCTCGCTTCTGGCGGCGACGGCAACGGCGCTCGCACCGCCGCTCCTCGCGAAGTACGCCGTCGACGACGGCATCCGCAAACACGACCTCGCCAAGCTCTGGTGGATCGTCGGGGCGTTCGTGCTCGCAGGACTGCTCAACTGGGCGATGAGCTACGTGCAGACATATCTCACCGGCTGGGTCGGCGAGCGGATCCTGGCCGACCTGCGGATCGGGCTCTTCCGCCACCTGCAGCGGCTCTCCCTCGGCTTTTACGAACGCACACGCGCCGGCGTGATTATCAGCAGGCTCACGAACGACGTGGAGGCGATCGACCAGCTCGTCACCGACGGCGTCTCGAGCCTCGTGCAGAACAGCCTGACCCTCATCGGCACCGCGATCCTGCTCTTCATCCTCGACTGGCGCCTCGCGCTCGCGACGCTCGCGGTCATCCCCTTGATGAGCATCGCGACCGTGATCTTCCGGGTCCGCTCGACGCGCGCCTACCGGGCGGTGCGCGAGCGGCTCGGGCTGGTGACCGCAACGCTTGCCGAGGACATCGCCGGCATGCGCGTCGTCCAGGCCTTCACGCGCGAAGGTGCCAATACGCGGAACTTCAAGGAGGTGACAGAGCGCTACCGCGACTCGAACATGGAGACCGTTGTCCTGAACGGCCTCTACTTCCCCTTCGTGGACCTGCTCTCCTCGATCGCCCTCGCGGTCGTGCTGGGCTACGGCGGACATCTCTACTTCAGTGGCGACGTCACGCTCGGAACGCTCTTCGCCTTCATGCTGTACGTACAGAACTTCTTCGACCCGGTTCAGCAACTGTCGCAGCTCTACAACACGTTCCTGTCGGCAACGGCCGCGCTCGACAAGATCATGGACGTGATGGAGGAGGAGCCGGAGGTGCTCGACCACGGCGGCGCAGCACCTCTGCCGGAAGTCGACGGACACGTGCAGTTCGAGGGCGTCCGCTTCGCTTACTCCAAGGGTGGCGAGGTGCTGCACGGGCTCGACCTGGACGTGCCTGCGGGGACAACGGTCGCGCTGGTCGGTCACACCGGCGCCGGCAAGTCGACGATCGCGAAATTGCTCGCGCGCTTCTACGACCCCCAGGAGGGGCGCATCACGATCGACGGTCACGACCTCCGCGACGTCACGCAGGCCTCCCTGCGCCACCAGCTGGGCATCGTTCCGCAGGAAGGGTTCCTCTTCGCGGGCACGGTGACGGACAACATCAAGTTCGGCCGGACCGAAGCGACAGCGCAGGAGGTCGTACAGGCCGCACAGACGGTCGGCGCGCACGACTTCATCCTGCGCCTCGAGGACGGCTACGAGACGCAGCTGCAGGAGCGCGGCTCCCGCCTCTCACTCGGCCAACGTCAGCTCGTCGCCCTCGCGCGGGCGCTGCTCGCGGACCCGCGCATCCTGATCCTCGACGAAGCGACCTCGTCGGTCGACATCGGAACCGAGCGCAAGATCGAGCAGGCACTCAGGATTCTGCTTTCGGGACGAACCGCGTTCATCATCGCGCATCGGCTGTCGACGATCCGAGACGCGGATCTCATCGTCGTCCTCGAGCACGGCCAGATCATCGAGCAGGGAAGCCACGACGAGCTGTTGGCAAAGCGCGGTCTCTACACCTCGCTGTATGGGGATTGGGCAGTCGCCTAGGTCGTAGGATGCAGGCCCATGGCTCTCGACAAGGAGACCGAGGAGCGGATCGAACAGCCCATCTCCGCGGAGGCTGAGCGCGAGACACGGCTGACGCCTGAGCAGGCGGTCCGCCAGATGAAGATCAACGTGCCTGTGCGCGGCAACCGGAAGTTGCGGAAACTGCTCGAGCGCGTGAACAGCGACCCCCAGCTCAAGGGCTGGTGGCACGTGGCGAACGTGAACGCCGTCGCCCGAATGCGCATCAACGACCACTCGTGGGTTCACATCCAGATCGTCGCCAACATCGCGCTGAAGCTCCTCCGCCAGCTGACCAAGCACCACATCGAGCCGTCCGTCGTCCGAGACTACGGCTACTCCAACGACGACGCCGAGGTGGTCGTCCTGCTCGCGGCGCTAACGCACTGCATCGGCATGTCCGTTCACCGTGAGGGTCACGAGGACTTCAGCCTGTTCCTTGCGGAGCCGAAGTTGCGCGAGCTGCTCGAAGGGCTCTACGACGAGCCGGATGTAACGGTGATCGTGTCGGAGGTGCTGCAGGCGATCACGAGCCATCGCGACTACGGCAAGCCGCTGACCATCGAAGCCGGCACGGTCCGCGTCGCCGACGCGCTGGACATGGAGCAGGGCCGGTCACGGATTCCGTTCGCGCGCGGCTCGATCTCGATCCACTCCCTCAGCGCCGCGGCAATCGAGGACGTTGCGATCAAGGACGGAGAGCAGCGTCCCGTCCTGATCGAGATCACGATGAACAACTCGTCCGGGATCTACCAGGTCGACAGCCTGCTGAAGGCAAAGCTGCAAGGCTCGGGCCTCGAGCCGTACGTCGAAGTTGTGGCGCGGATCGACACCGAGGCGGAGAAGCGCCTGGTGCCGATTTACCGGCTCGAGATCTAGAAGAACCAAGTCTTGCCCAGCCTGTGGTACAAGACTCGGGTAAGCCTGCGCCCTGGACTCCGGTGCCGGCGTCGACGACCGGAGGTCTGCCGTGCCTGAGGGGAATCCCGATACGAGCTTCTTCGTGCATCCCCTCGTCCAGCAGGGCTTGCTCTACGAGGCGTGGGATCAAGCGCCGGCCCTCGTCTTCGTCGCGGACGAGAACATGCGTTACATCGCAGTGAACCGCACCGCGTGCGAAACCCTCGGATATACCCGGGACGAATTGCTCGGCCTCAGCGTGACCGACATCGCGGTCGCCCCCGATGCGCCCGAGCTCTACAACGAGCTCGTGCAAAGCCACGAGCAAACGGGAATCACGCTCCTCTGCGCAAAGGACGGGACACTCCATCCTTTCCGCTACGCCGCGAAAGAGGGAACGATCTCGGGCCTCCCGTATTACATTTCGGTCGGCTTCATCGCAGATTCGATCGCCTGACCCGCGGCCCGCGCCAAAGACACGAAAACCCCGCGGCTGCGGGGCTTTGATTGAGGAGGGCCCATACGGGATTCGAACCATGCTGCAAATAGGCTGTTTTTCCGGGAGGTAGGCACCTGGGTAGGCACCGCACGAGCCAGGATGGTCAGTTTTGTTCGGGTTTCATCACCCGACGCATGAGCGAAAGCTCAACCTTCGGCGCTATGCGTCGGAGCTCATCCCGCTCCGTGGGAGTAAGGCAGTTCTCGCAGACGAACTCAGTCTCTCCTCTCGCAACCGGCGAGTCAGCCGCAAGCTGCTCATCGAACTTCGTCACCGCGCCGCAGCTTCGTCCGCGTCGCCATCACGATGTAACGATACCGCGAGCTATGCGGCGGGTGGCAGGCGGTGAGGACCAGCCGTTGCAGCTTGCGGTGCGGAAAAAGCACCCACGTTGCCGATGGAAGGACGACCCGTTTTGCATTGACCCGGTAAAAGAAGCGTCCACGACGTGTCTGGACGATGAGAATGTCGCCGAAGCGGATCAAGTTGAGGCGCAGGAAGGGGTGCGTATGCGTGACACGGTGGCCCGCAATTGCGACAGTGCCGGCCTCGCCAGGGAGGCTCGTACCCCTGTAATGGCCAGGTCCCTTCGCCAGAATCTGTCGCGCGGTTCCCTCGTAGAAAGTGACGTGTTCGTGCAACCGCGGAATCGTCAAGACACCGAGGCGGGCTCCCGCCGCGGGATTCGCGGCGGGAGCGGGATGCAAGGCTGCTAGAGCAGCCACCGCAATGAGGCCTAGGGGGTGAATGCCAGCTGCCCCGAAGGCGCGTTCGCACTGTTGCCAAGCACACCAGACAAATGGCCCTTTGGCTTGTGGGCCGTCTTTTTTGTCACTGGCGGCTTGCCCAGAACGCCGGTGGAGGCAGAAGACGAGCTCGGCGCCGACGTGGTCGGCGTTTCTGTGGTCGGCGTCCCGTTCGTTGTCGTCCCGTTTGTGCTCGTCGACTGATCCGTTGTCGTCGAGTCGTTGGTGGTCGTCGACTGACCCGTGGTCGTCGAGTCGGTGGTCGTAGTCTCGACAGTCGTGGTCGTCTGATCGAGACAGTGATCCTCGTTGACCCCGCCATTGTTGCCGTGCGCGTCGCAGTCCTTCCCGTTCGGAGATGGGTCCGGCTTGCACTCCTTGCCCGTATTCCCATGACTGCAGGGGCCTTGCCCGGGCGGTGCCGGAGGCTGCTGCGCAGACGCCCCACCAACCCATGACGCCGTCGCCAAGCCGAGTGCGATCAGTGAGACCGCAAATACCACTTTCAAGATTGATCGCCGCATAATTACCTCTCCCTTTGGATGCCGTAGTAGTAGTCGCTCCGTCAGCGAAATGGTCCGTGTCGATTCCGCTGGACGTACTCAAATGGTTCGCTCCTGTCACAAACGAGCCTCGCCAGCCGAACCACCTGCAGTTGAACATGAGCTCGTGCCGCAGTGACACGATTCGTCGCTCATAAGTGTCTTAGTTGAGGCCAGCAACAAAAGCGAGAGAATCACCCAAAAATGGGCGCAGAATCCCTCGAATGAGGGCTAGGCGGAGTCGCAGACAGCCCGGGAGAGGTCAAGGCGCCCGGCGGCAAGAAGCTTGGCAAGCAGGCGCTCGTGTAGTGCCTGGAATACACCTGCCTGTTGCATTCATTGAGGCGCCGCCAACATGTGATACCGGAGCCGTAGCCGAGCTCCTGCGGCAGCGGCTGCCAGGCGATCCCGGTGCGCAGCACGAGCAGGATGCCCGAAAGGGTGCGGCGGTCATCGAGCCGCTTCCGGCCCGGATGGTGGAAGCGACGCTTTCTGACCGGCAAGAGCGACTCGACCAGCCGCCAGAGTTCGTCGTCGAGCAGTGCTGTTGCCATCGAAAAACCTCCCGATCTGAAAGGCTGATTCTCGTTGACGGCGAAGCCGTGGGCAGTAGGCTCCGCACGGATATGACGCTCTGCCCAAGCTGCAGTGCTTCGAATCGTGAAGGCCGGAAGTTCTGCGCCGAGTGCGGGAGTGCGTTCAGCGCTGCCTGTCAGGCATGCGGGGCTGCCAACCAACCCGAAGAGCGGTTCTGCGGCGAGTGCGGCGCGCCGCTGTCACCTGGGGCTATGGCCGGCGTGGCGCCTGCCGCCCCGGTTCACGAGGCCCCTTCCGCCGAGCGCCGTCTGATCTCCGTCCTGTTCGCCGACCTGGTCGGCTTCACGACGCTCTCCGAGTCGCGCGACTCGGAGGAGGTGCGCGAGCTCCTATCGCGCTACTTCGACACCTGCAGCCGGCTCATCGACCTCTACGGTGGCACGGTCGAGAAGTTCATCGGCGACGCGGTGATGGCGGTCTGGGGGACGCCGACGGCGACCGAGGACGACGCCGAGCGGGCCGTGCGCGCCGCGCTCGATTTGGTCACCGCCGTCTCGGCGCTCGGCGACGAGCTCGGCGCGCCCGAGCTCCGGGCCCGCGCGGGAGTCCTCACCGGCGAGGCCGCGGTCACGCTGGGCGCGGAGGGGCAGGGCATGGTCGCCGGCGACCTCGTCAACACGGCGTCGCGCGTGCAGTCGGTCGCCGACCCGGGCACGGTTCTCGTCGGCGAGTCGACGCGGCGCACCACCGAGCAGACGGTCGTCTACGAGGAGGCGGGCGCCTTCGAGCTGAAGGGCAAGGACGGGCTCGTGCCGCTCTGGAAGGC
>JACDEU010000090.1 GCA_013816245.1 Actinomycetota bacterium
CGGTCACGGCGAAGGCCACCGGCACCAGGAACGTCACGCTGTACCGCAGCCAGCCCGGGTAGACGCCGACCGGCCAGCGTCCTGTCTGGTAGATCCCTTCGAAGAGCTCGAGCACGTGCTCCATGCGCACGACCCAGAAGGCGCCGATCGTGAGGATCAGCCAGAAGCAGTAGACGAGCACCGAGCCGAGCCCGAGCGCGAACGCGAAGGCCAGCGCGTCGAGGACGCCGATCGAGCTCTCCACTCCGGTCAGACCGACGATCATCAGCACGAGTCCAGAGATGACCTCGACGACCTGCCAGATCCGTACCTGACGGACACTGACCAGGAGCTGCGCATCCTCCGGCTTCGTCAATGCGTAGTCGAGCGTTCCCTGCTGGACGTCCTGCATCAGCATCTCCATGTTCGGCTGGATGAACGTGTGGATGAAGCCGCCGAGCAGGATCTGCACGCCGAGGAGCGCGAGCAGCTCCGATTCGTTCCACCCGTTCAACTCGGTCGTGTGCGAGTACACGAGCGACAGCATCACGAGGCCGGTCCCGACCTGGATCAGCGACTGGAAGAGCTGCACGAAGAAGTTCACCCGGTACTGCAGCTCGTTCATCACACCGACCTTCAAGTACAGCCAGGCGACACGAAGCGTGTTCACGCTCCCACCGCCGAAAAGCGCTTGATCGCCGCGCGCCAGGCAAACGTGAAGAGCACGTAGCCGATTACGGTCCACATCACCTGGGCGCCGAGACCGAGTAGGAGCGAGCGCGTCGAGAGCGAGCCGACCAGGGACTCGATCGGGAAGCCGAAAGTCCACTTGAACGGCAGGAAGTCCGCCAGCGTCTGCACCCAGCCGGGCATCAGCTTCAGCGGCACGAGCCTGCCCGAGAGAAGCATCTCCGTCGCCATGTAGAGGTCGAAGACCGCGGCGCCTCGAGTCGTCCAGAAGTTCAGCATCCCGATCGTGGCCTGGAACATGCTGCGGACGAAGTAGGCGCCCCAGATCGCTGCGACGAAGACGACGATCTCGAGTGCGGAGGGATGCAGGTCGGGATGGAACACCGCGGACAGACCGACTGCGATCGGAATCCACAGCGCCACGACGACGAACTTCCACCCGGCGAAGAAGGCCAGGTCGTAGTGGAGGATGTTCAGCGGCCGGAGCAGGTCGCCGGCCAGGCGGCCTTCCCGGATACGCCACTCCCAGAACGGTGCACCGAAGACGATGTTCATGTTCCGTACGAGCGTCCAGACGATGTAGTACGCGGCGAACTGGCCCACCGTGATCCCGTTCACCGCACCGCCGTGTTGCCGCGCGATCGTCGTCCAGACGACGAGGTAGATCACCGGCTCGGCGACCATGCCGAGCATGTAGAAGTACTGCGCGACCCGGTACTGCAGTTGGGAGACGACCGAGGTTCGCATCATCGTCCCGTAGAAGTCGACGAGGGACCGGAGGCGCCCTTCTTCGGGCAAGGGTGTGGCCTGGCTGCTCACCGAGACTGAGCGAACACCATCTCGATCACGTCCTCGATCGGCGGTTCCTCGATCGTGAGGTCGAGCACTTCGTGGTCGGATAGAAGACGCGCTGCGACGCGTGACGTGTCCGCTTTCGGCACACGCAGCGTGATGCGGTCGCCGTCGCGGTCGACGATCTCGCCGTAGTCGTCGAGTCTCGCATCGCCGTCTTCGAGCACGACGCCGATTGTCTTGTACGCCGCAAACTCGTTTCCCAGGCTGGAGAGGTCTCCGTCGAAGAGGATCCGGCCGTGGTGGATGACGATCACACGCTTGCACAGAGCCTCGACGTCAGCCATGTAGTGGCTCGTGAGGAGGACCGTCGCCCCGTGACGTTCGTTGTAATCCGCCACGAAGGTGCGGATGCGCTTTTGCATCGTCACGTCGAGGCCGATGGTCGGCTCGTCGAGGAAGAGCACGAGCGGCCGATGGAGAAGCGACCCCACGATCTCAACCTTCATGCGCTCGCCGAGCGAGAGGTTGCGCACGGGCTTGCGCACGAGGTCGCCCACGTCGAGCAACTCCACCAGCTCGTCACGCATCGCCACATAGTCCGCGCGGCGCAGTCGGTAGATCGCCCGGTTCAGCTCGAAGGAATCGAGCGCCGGAAGGTCCCATTGCAGTTGATTGCGGTTTCCCATCACCATCGTCATCCGGCGGAGATAGTCCTTCTCGCGCCGCGACGGGATGTGCCCCAGGACCCGCGCCTCGCCGCTTGTCGGATAGAGCAATCCCGAAAGCATCTTCAGAGTCGTCGTCTTGCCAGCGCCGTTCGGGCCCAGGAAGCCGACGACCTCACCTGGCTCGATGTCGAACGAGATCCCCTCGACTGCGTGGACGTCCCGGGTCTTGCGGCGGATGAGGCTCTTGGCAGCCGCGCGGAGACCCGGCTCCCGCTCGGGCACCTTGAAGATCTTCGTAAGCTCGGAGACATGGATGATCGAAGCCGTGGTCGACACGGCGCTCAACCTATCTGCCGGTGAGGATCCTGCTCGTCTCTCAGATGTACCCCGGGGCGACGGATCCCGATCTCGGCGTGTTCGTTCGCGAACTGGAGGAACAGCTCGCAGCGCGTGGTCACCAGGTCGAACGTGCCGTGCTCGACCGGCGCGGGGTCGGCAAGCAGAAGTACCTCCGCCTCGCGCGGGCGACCGCGGCCGCTTCGCGGCGCTTCCACCCGGACGTTGTCTACGCGCACTTCCTCTTTCCGACGGGTCTGATCGGCGCGCTCGCCGGTCACGCGCCGCTCGTGGTGACCGCGCACGGGCGCGACGTGCGCAACGTCGGCTGGATTCCCGGCATTCGCGCGGCCACCAGGCTTGTCGCGCGACGAGCTGCGTCGATCATCGCGGTGTCCGACTACCTGCGACGCGAGCTCGAGGCGAAGGTCCCGGAAGCCCGCGGCAAGACGGAAGTGGTCGACTCCGGTGTCGATCTCGAGCGCTTCACCGTCCAGCCGGCACCCCTCGGCGCGACGCGCTACCTCTGCATCGCCTCGTTGATCCAGCGGAAGAACGTGCTTCGACTCGCATCGGCGTTCGAACGGCTCGGCGAAGGAACGCTCTCGTTCGTCGGTGACGGTCCCTTGCGTCCGCAGCTCGAAGGGCGGCCCGGGATCGAGCTCGTGGGGCGAGTTCCCTACGACAGGATTCCCGCCGAGATCGCCGCCGCGCACGTCGTCGTCCAGCCGAGCCTCATCGAGCCGTTCGGCCAGGCCGTGCTCGAGGCGATGGCGGTTGGACGCGCGGTCGTTGCGACCCGGATCGGCGGACCGCCCGAGTTCGTGCCGCCGGACGCGGGCGTGCTGGTCGATCCCGCTGACGAGGACGCCCTGGTCGAAGCGCTACGAAGCGCGGCCGCGCTTCCGTGTCCGAACCAGGCAGCACGAGCCGCTGCCGAAGAGCACGACGTCAGGCGTCAGGCGGAGAAGATCGAGGCGATTCTCGAGCGAGCCGCTCGAGGTCCGCGAGCCTGAGCTCGACCAGCGGCCGGATCGCATTCTCGAGCCCGGCCTCGCGTGCGGCCTCGAGGGCCTGCTCGTAGCTCTGTCTCACCTTGTTCGGGTCGACGCCCTGCTTGAGGCGGTTGTCGCCCGTGACCAGGAGCTTCTGAATCTTCTCCCTGTCGTCCCCCTTCACAAATCGACCGTAACAGGTCACATTTCGGTGGGACCGTCATGGAGGCCGCCGTCAACGTTCCGGACAGGATCCGCGTGCTCATAGCCGACGACCATCGGCTGTTCGGGCAGGCGCTTGAAGCGATCCTGGCCACAGACGACCGGCTCGAGGTCGTCGGGCATGCCGGCCATGGTGCTGAAGCCGTCCAGCTCGCGCTCAACCTCGCGCCGGAGGTGATCCTGATGGACATCGCGATGCCGATCATGGACGGCTTCCAGGCGACGAAGCAGATCCGTAAGCAGAACCCGAAGGCCTGCATCCTGATGCTGACGGGTTCGAACTCGCGCATCGACGTCGATCGGGCGCGCGAGGCCGGCGCCGCCGGCTACGTGACGAAGGACCGCATCGCCGCGGAACTGATCGACGCGATCTTGGAAGTGGTTGCCCGCTGATACCCTGGCTGCGCCATGCTGCAGGCGCTCGCCGTCATCCAGGTATTGCTCTGTATCACCCTCTGCGGGCTGATTCTCATGCACTCGGGGAGGGACGCCGGGCTCGGCGGGATGGGCTTCACGCCGGCATCGCAGGGAGGCACGCACATCGTCGAGCGGAACCTGACGCGGCTCACGGTCGTCGTCGCGATCCTCTTCGTAGCGAACTGCATCGCCCTTTTCCACGCGCTGAAGTAGCGGCGCTCTGCGCGGCCTTGGCGCTCGTCGCTACCGGCTGTAGTTCCGAGCAGGCGGCGCCTGCTTCGTCTACGCTGCCGGCGGTCGGGCCGCCGAACGTCGTGCGCGTCGCGCTCGCCGACTTCCACTGGCCGCTCGATCCGGCGCTTGCCGCTGGACGTGACGAGCTGACCTTGGCGCGAGCTCTCTACTCGACGCCGCTGCGCACCGACCCGTCCACCGGCGGTGTGTTGCCCGGTCTCTGTACGGCTTGGCGCGCGTCGCCCGACTTTCGCCGCTGGACCTTCACGTGCCGCTCTGCCGCTCCGATCGCGGCGGCTCTGCGACGCGTCAAGCGTCTCGAGGACGCGCCCGCTCGTCGTCTCTTCGCGGACGCGGTCGTCGCAGCTCCGTCAGCGACGACGCTCGTCGTCAACCTGCCGTATCGGTGGCGACGTTTTCCGTACGCGCTCACGGTCGTCGGCGCCGCGCCTCGTTTCGTTCCGGGGCCTTTCGAGCTCCTCAGCGGAACACCACGCCTGGTCGTGGTGAAGGGTCAAGGCACGACGGTGCAATTTCGCCGGCTCGCCCCGCTCGCGGCCGTGCGCGAGTTCCGGCGCGGGGCCCTGGACGAGGCGCCGGTGCCGCTCGGCGACCTCGTCGCGAGCAAGGCAGATCCCCAGCTCGGCCCGTCGGTGAGGGCGCGCACGCTCCTTGGCCTGGATGTGGTGGACATCACCGGATACAGCGAACGGTTTCGGCGCGTGTACTGGCAGACGGCAGATCGCGGTGACTACGAGCAGCTGATCACCGAATTGGACGGCTCGAGCGCCTCAGGGTTCCTCGGTGGCGAAAAGCCCGACCCGGCGGCATTCCGCCGGGCGGTCGATGCGATCCCCACCTTGCCGCGGCTGTCGGTGCCGTTCGCGGTTCCAACCGACAGGACGCTGCGCTACGGCGCTCGGCTCCTCTACGCGCAGTGGCGAGACGTCGGGCTCGGCCCGCGCCTCGTCAGCGGGCCGAGGGCCAGATCCGCTGCCGGCATTCGCCGCGCGCTTGCGGCGTACCCGCAACAGGAGGCGCTGTTTGCGGAAATCGTCCCCGGCGACTCGCGCGCCGCGTTCCTGCGTGCGCTCGGGGCGGCAGAGCAACGAACCGATCTGGAGAGTCTGGACGAGGAGTTGCGCGCACGTGCGTCCCTCATCCCGGTCGTCTGGGTCGTCGACGCCCGTCTTGTCTCACCGCGCCTGGAAGGCTGGCGAGAGGATGTCCTCGGGAACGTCGACTACTCGGGGGTTAGATCCCTGGCTTCGAGCCGACGCCCGTGACCGCGAAGCGTTCGGACGCGATCGCCGGCGCGAGCACGCCGTAGGGATAGCGCTCGCCGTAGAAGTTCTGCGAGTTCACGAGTGCGGCTTTGCTCGTGAGCCCGAGGACGTCGCGGAGAAATTCAGAGACGGTGGCGGTGAAGCGCAGGTTAACGAGCGGTTCGGCGATCTCGCCGCCACGAATGCGGAAGGTCCCGTCGCGCGTCATGCCGGTGATGATCCCTTCGCGCGGGTGGATGACGCCCAGGTAGTGCAAACGCGTGATGTAGAGACCGTCGCCGACGAGCATCGCGAGCTCCTCCACGGACGCGACGTCGCCGGGCGACACCGAGAGTGCGGAGGGCAGCGGTCCCCAGTCGCGCAATTCCGCAGGAGGCGCATGACCTGTGGATGCCTGGCCGTTCTTCGCCTGTACAGCCGTCGTGCGGTCCCAGACGACGCCGCGGGCGACGCCGTCCTGGACGATCTCCACCCGCTGCTTCGGCGTTCCCTCGAAATCGAACGCCTTCGGAAGGCCGCGTGGATCGAGCGCGTCGTCGGTGATCGAAATCTTTTCGTCGAAGACCTTCTCTCCGAGGCGGCCGGTGAAGTAGCTGCGCTCCTCGAGGAGCCCGAGCGCGCCAAAGGAATCGTGCGAGAAGTAGTCGAGCAAGTCGGCGAACGCGTACGGCTCGAGGACAGCGCGATACACGCCGGGCTCGATCTCAGCCGCGCCCTTCGTTCGTCGTGCTTTCTCCGCGGCCTCCTGCGCGACGCGTGCGGGATCGATCCCGCCCGCGCGCCAGGCGGTCTGCTCGGCGTATCCGGAGCCGTTTTCGTCAGCGGCGACGACGAGTGCCGTCGCATCGGTCATGCGCTGCTGGACGGACAGCCCCATCGAAGACGCTACGGCAAGCTCCGACATCGCGCTCGTGAAGAAGCCGTAGACCGGAACCTCGGCGCCGGCGTCGATCGCTGCGCTTGCGAGCTGTGCCTGTTCTTCCGGCCCGAGTTGCGCGGTGTCTTCGTCGTATCCCTCGACCTTCGGCGGGTCGGCGGGCGGCGCGAGGCCAGGAAACGAGTCGTCCGGCGGTGCGCTGCGGGCAGCGGCGCGCGCGCGTTCGGCGACTTCCGCCAGTCCGTTTGCGTCGATCTTGTTCGTCGTTGCCACGCCGGCGCGACTGTCTTCGACCACGCGAAGCGTCACCATCGTGTTCTCGATCAGCGTCGGCTGGTGTACCTCCGAGCCGGCGAAGCGCGCGAGCCCGGAGTGCTCGACGTGAGCAACGGCTTCCGCCTCACCGCCGGCTGCCTCCAGCGCCGCTTGCGCGACGTCGA
>JACDEU010000091.1 GCA_013816245.1 Actinomycetota bacterium
GCACATGCGGTCGCCGAACTGCTCGTAGGCCCAGAGCAGGGCTTCCTCCGCCGTCATCGCCTCGACGTCAGGAAGCTGGAGTCCCGGCACGGTCGCCAAGGAGCACCTCCTTCAGCGTGTCGCCGCGCAGGCCACGGCGAAGCGTCTCGAGCGGAATGACCTCTTCCGGCGCGATGTTGCCGAGGTTGACGGCCGGACCGTACTGCTTGATGAACCAGGCCTGTGCCGCCCTGGTCGGCGCCTCGAAGACGACATCCTCGATCGGCACTGCGCCTGCGATCTCGCCGACGACCTCGGTGCGCATCTCGCCGGACTTGTCGAAGATTCCTGCGGTTCCGCCCTCGCGCGCTTCGGTGATCACCTTCCAGGCGCCGGCATCGAGCTCCTCGCGGAGCCAGCGCGTCCATTCGTCGGTCGTGAACTCGACGTCCGCGTCCTTCGAGCCGACCTCCGAGAGGACGGTGAAGTCGCGTGCGAACTCCTCGATCAGATCGAGCTTGCGCTCGCGCGGGAGGTCGATGACGCCGTCGGAGATCTCCACGTACGTCAGGCCGAGCTCCTGCAGCCAGCGCTTGTAGTCGTTGATCTTCTCCTGCACGACGACTGCCTCGAAGAACGTGCCGCCGATCACGACGGGCTTTCCGTGCAGCACGTCGAGCTTCGCGCGCAGGTTCGGCGTCACATAGGCGGTGCCCCACCCGAGCTTGACGATGTCGATGTAGTCGCCGGAGGTCTCGAGCACGTCCTCCCAGGCTCGCGGGCCGAGGCCCTTGTCGATCACGTGGGTGAGACCGCCCGGACGCGGTTGAAGCCCGAGGTCAAAGGCGGTCATAGAGCTCCTCGAGCTTCGCCTTCGCGCGTTCTTGCACGTCGTGGAAGAGGGAGTTGCCGTGCGAGTCGATTCCGACGGTGAGCGGGCCGAAGTCCTTCACTCGGAACTTCCAGAGGCACTCGGGCATGAGCTCTTCCCAGGCGACCTCCTCGATCTCCTCGATCTGCGTGGTCTCGAGTGCCGCAGCGCCGCCGACGATTGCGAAATAGACCATGCCGAGCCGCTGCATGGGCTCGATCGCCTCGTCCGGCAGCCCGCCCTTGCCGCAGATCGCGCGCACTCCGTACTGCGAGCCGAGGCCCTCGGTGAAGCGCACCATGCGCGCCGAAGTCGTGGTACCGATGCAGACCTTCTCGTACTTGCCGGGGCCGAGCTTGCGGACGCCAGGCGCGGTGTGCAGCAGGAATGCGCCGCTCAGGTCCATCGGCGGCTCGATGCCCTGGTCGAAGATCCGGATCTGCGTCCGGTCGCGGATGCCGATGATGTGACCGTCGACCGTGACTTCGTCACCGGCGCGCAGGTCACGAATCGCTTCTTCGCTTGCAGGGAAACTCAGTCGCTTAGAACTCACGGTCGTACTCCACCTCTCCATTCGCCGTGACGTGCGCACTCGCGCGGCGGGCGGCCCAGCACTGGTAGTTGACCGCGACCGGGTTCAGCGTCATGTGCGTGTCCGCATGCTCGACATGGCACGACAGCACCGTCACGTCGCCGCCGAGGCCCATCGGTCCGATGCCCGTCTCGTTCAACAGGTCGTAGAGCTCTTCCTCGAGCTTTGCGACATGCGGATCTGCATTGCGTGTGCCGACCGGCCGGGCGATCGCTTCCTTGGCGAGATACATCGCGTAGTCGGCGCTGCCGCCGATCCCAACGCCGACGATGCCGGGCGGGCAGGGCTTGCCACCCGCGCCGACGATCGACTCGAGCACGAACTGCTTCACGCCCTTCACACCGTCGGCCGGTACGCACATCTTGAGGAAGCTCATGTTCTCGCTGCCGGACCCCTTCGGCACGCACTTCACGTCGAGGCCGTCCCAGTCGGGGATGAACTCCCAGTGCACGATCGGCAACCGGTAGCCGGTGTTCGGCCCGGTGTTCTCGCGCGTGATCGTGTGCACCGCGTTCGAGCGCAGCGGATGGTCGACGGTCGCGCGCTCCGTGCCGGTCTTCAGCGCGGCGTAAATTCGTGCCGGATGCAGGGGGAAATGCTCGCCGACACGGCACGTGTACACGGCGATTCCGGTGTCCTGGCAGACGAGGTTCTTCTCGGTCTCGGCGACGGTGACGTTCTTCAGGATCGTCTGCAGCACGCGCTGTCCCGGGACGGACGTCTCGCGGTTCGCAGCGTCTGCGAGCGCGTCGCGCAAGTCCTGCGGGATGTCTTTCAACGCCCAGACGTAGAGGTACGCCGCTGCGTCTTCGACCGCAGCTTCGAGATCGGTGATGGTGATCGTGCTCATGCCTTCGCTTTCCCCGCGGCGGCCTTGCCTGCGCGGCGTCCGAACACACAACATTCCAGGAGCGAATTTCCCATCATGCGGTTGCGGCCGTGGGTGCCGCCGGCGATCTCGCCGCATGCGTAGAGCCCTTCGAGCGTCGTCTCGGCGTTCGCGTCGATCACGAGGCCGCCGTTCTGGTAGTGGAGGACGGGATAGGTGAACAATCGTTTGCGCAACGGATCGATCCCGCCGGCGCGGTACCGCCGCAGCATGTACGGCAGCGACACGTTGGCGTCGGCTTCGGAGATCCGCGTCGTGTCGAGGTACACGGCAGGCCGGCCGTCGGGTGTCTCGACCCCTTTGCCCTTCTCGACCTCCTCGACGATCGCCTGGCTCACCGCGTCGCGCGGCCCGAGCGAGTCCGTGAACTCCTCGCCGTCGGCGTTCAGGAGCACGGCGCCGTACGCGCGGGTCGTTTCGGGAATCGAGTAGCCCTGCATGTTCTTGGGCCAGGCCCCGCCGTTCGGGTGGTACTGCAACGCGTCGAAGTCACGAACCTCGGCACCGAGGTCGACCGCGATCTGGGTCACCTCACCGGTCGCGCCCGAGTGGTTCGTCGAGAGCTCGCCGCGCTCCTCGGCGACGCGGAAGCACCGCCCGCCCGCTGCGAGGACCACCGTCGTGGCGACGATCGTGTGATCCCCGCAACGTGCGCGCCAGCCATTCTCCGTCCGTACGAGCTCGGCGAGCGGTGACTTGGGAAAGGTCTGGATGTCGGAGCCCTCGGCGTTCTCGCGGAGTGCGGTCGTGATCGCGTGCCCGGTCCGGTCCCCGACCTGCAGCAGGCGCTTGCGCGAGCCGCCGCCGCAGCGCGCGAGGCGGTAGCCGCCGTTCTCGCGAGTGAACTCGACGCCGAGCTCCTCGAGCCAGTGGATCGCCGACGTAGCCTCGCCGGTGAGGATCTCGACAAGCTTCCGGTCGGCAGTCTCGTGTGAGGACTTGCAGACGTCTTCGGCGTGCTGCTCGGGCGAGTCGTCCTCCCCGAAAGCCGCCTGGATGCCGCCCTGCGCCTTCGCCGAGTTGCACGACTGCAGCGAGCCCTTCGCGGCGAGCGCCACCGAGGCGCCGGCCCGCTGGGCGGACACGGCCGCGGCGAGGCCGGAGGCCCCACTGCCGATCACGAGCACGTCAAAAGAGGAGTCCGCCACGACCCCCCGCACTCTACCACGACTTTGCTAATTCGAAGTATTAGTAGTTGTTATTCAGTAGATCGAGCGCAGGAGCGTTTCGACGTCTGCGGCCGTCACGTTCCGGGGATTCGCCTTTGCTCCGGGCCGCTGCGCCGTCGCGCTCGCGACCTCGCCAAGCTCGCCCTCCGGGATCCCGAAGTCGCGCAGTGCCCGGAACCCGCCCAGGCGTGCAAGCTCCTCGACGCGGCCGGCCGGATCGTCTGTTCCGAGCGCCTCGGCGAAGCGACGGATCGCGTCCGGGGCTACATCGGCGTTGAAGCGCAGCGCAGCGGGCAGCGTCAGGGCGTTCATCGCACCGTGCGGCACGCCGTAGCGGCCGCCGAGCGCCTGCGCCATGGCGTGGCCGAGCGCGAGCATCGAGCCGCCAAGCGCCATGCCCGCATGCATCGCGCCTTCGAGCAGCTTCTTCCGCGCACCGAGGTCTTGCGGCCGCGCGACTACACGTGGCAGCCACTCGCCGATCAGCTTCGCTCCCTCCAGGGCGTGCTCGTCCGCCGTAGGGTTGTGCCCCTCGACGTAGAGCGCCTCGGCACTGTGCGCAAGTGCATTGAGCGCGGTGCCGACCGTTTCCGGCCGCGGGAGCGAAAGAGTCAGCTCCGGGTCGTAGACAACCCCGCCGAGCTGCGCACCCGCTCCACCGCCACGCATCCTGCGTTCGGGATCGCGAATGCCGAAGAAGGGCGTCCACTCTGCGCCCGCGTATGTCGTCGGCACCGAGACGACGGGCACACCGGCCTCGGCGGAGACGGCCTTGCCGAGATCGATCGCGCTGCCGCCTCCGACTGCGAGGACGCCGTCGCCGACGTGCTCCGCAGCAGCAGCGATCTGATCCGACGGCACCTCGGTCCAGCGCGCAACGGTCCGAACGCCGAGGTTCGTGCCGGCCCAGCGTTCACTAGCAACGAGCAGCGGCTCTTCGATCCCGAGCTCACCGAGCACCCTCGGCAGCTTGGCAAGCCCCCAACGGACGATCACCCGGGCAGCCGCTCCTGCGCGAACGAGACGAACGCGCGAGCGGCCCGGGTCTCGCTCCGTCCGCTCGCGCGGGCGAGAAAGATCTCGCGCACGGGATCGAGCCCGCGCACGCGCGCCGTCGCGACCCGGCCTTCTTCGAGATCGGCCTCGATCGCGAGGCGGGAGATGAACGCAATCCCGTGACCCGCCAGCACTGCGCTGCGCACGGACTCCTGGAGCCCGAGCTCGAGTGAGACGTCGAGATCGCGCAGACGCAGACCCGCCTTGCGCAGCTCGTCCTCCAACACCTGTCGAACGCCCGCGCCTTCCTGCATCACGATCAGCTGCTCGTTCTTGAGATCGTCGAGCGAGATCGTCTTGCCGGCGAGGCGGTGGCCGGCCGGGCCGGCGAGCACGACCTCGTCCCGGAAGAACGGCTCGAAGGTCACACCGCGGTGGCGACGGGCAGCGCCGACGATGCCGAGCTCGAGCTCGCGGTTCGCGACCCGGTCGACAAGTGTCTGAGTGTCGGAGACGGTCAGCCGCACGCGCACGTCCGGATGTTGTTCGTGGAACTCACAGAGCAGGAGCGGCACCACGGTGCCACCTGGCCCGGTCGACGCCCCGAGCTCGAGCGTCCCGGTGACCGCGCCCTCCTCGTCGGCGTCGAGCTCCTCGAGCAGGTGCTCCTCGAGCGCCAACAGCCGCTGTGCGGACGCGTAGAGCACGCGCCCGGCCTCGGTCGGCTCGACGCGACGGCCCGAGCGGTCGAGCAGCTGGCGTCCGAGGCGTTGCTCGAGCGAGCGGATCTGGAGGCTCACGGCAGGCTGGGTGACCCCGAGGCGCTCTGCGGCCTGGGAGAAGCTCTTCCGTTCGACGACTGCGCAAAACGCAGCAAGCTGACGCGTGTCCATAAGGGTTCAGGGGATTATGTACTTGACGCAACCACTTAATCCCCCTAGCCTCCCCTCAGCATGGCAAGCAGACATATAAGCCGACCTTATAGCAGCCAGGAAGGTCTTTACCCTTCCGGCGAGTGGCCGGGAACTTTCTCTACTACGGGGACAACCTCGACGTGCTTCGGCGCTACGTCAAAGACGAATCCGTAGACCTCGTTTACCTCGACCCGCCCTTCAACTCCAACGCGACCTATTCAGTCCTGTTTGGCCACGTCGACGGAACAAAGTCCGCAGCTCAGATTCAGGCGTTCGAGGACACCTGGAGCTGGGACGAAGTCGCAGCGAAAACCTTCCAGGACACGGTGAAGCAGGGCGGACGGGTCGCTGAGGCTCTCGTCGCGTTCCGCACGCTGATCCCGGAGAGCACGATGCTCGCGTACCTGTCCATGATGGCTCCCCGGCTGACCCAGCTACGCCGTGTTCTGAAGCTAACCGGATCGCTCTACCTGCATTGCGATCCAACTGCGAGCCATTACTTGAAGCTGCTGCTCGACGCGGTGTTCGGACCCGAGAACTTCCGAAGCGAAATCATCTGGAAGCGGACTACTGCTCATAGCTCGGCCAAGCGATTCGGCCCAGTCCACGATGTGATCCTCTACTACGTCAAGTCCGCAAAGGCGACGTGGAATCCTCAGGTCGCTCCGCACTCTGAGAAGTACCTCACAGCGAAGTATCGCTACCAGGACGAGCGCGGGACCTATCGCCTGTCGGATCTCACCGGCTCGGGAATCAGACACGGGGAAAGCGGCGACGTGTGGCGCGGTTTCGACGTCACCGCGAAAGGTCGCCACTGGATGCATCCGCCTTCGGAACTCGAAATGCTCGACGCGGACGGGAGAGTCTACTGGCCGCCTAAGGGCGGCTTCCCCGCCTACAAGCGGTACCTCGAAAAGGGCTCGGGTCGACCCCTGCAAGACGTCTGGACGGATATCGACCCGATCAACTCTCAGGCACTCGAACGTCTCGGCTACCCGACACAGAAGCCCGTTGCGTTGATGGATCGGATCATCCTGGCGAGCACCGATCCTGGCGGGGTCGTCCTCGATCCGTTCTGCGGATGCGGCACGACTATCGCAGCGGCTGAGAAGCTCAAGCGCCACTGGATCGGCATCGATTTGACAGCTCTCGCGATCTCACTAATCAAGTCACGGCTCACCGCCGCAGGCGCTTCGGACTACAAGGTGTTCGGTGAGCCGACCACGGCTGACGACGCGGAAGAACTCGCCAAGACTGACCCCTACGGATTCCAGTGGTGGGCGCTCGGACTCATTGGGGCTCGACCGGCAGAAGGCAAGAAAGGCGCTGACCACGGCATCGATGGCCGGCTGTTCTTCTTCGACGATGACGCCACGCCGAAGCAGGTGATCGTTTCCGTCAAGGCAGGCAAGGTAAGCGTTCCGCAGGTCCGCGACCTGGTTGGCGTCCTTGACCGTGAGAAGGCACAGA
>JACDEU010000039.1 GCA_013816245.1 Actinomycetota bacterium
CAGGAGCTGTATCTCGACGGCAAGCAGCGGGAGGCGATCGCAGCCGTCTCGGACGAGCTGATCGACGACGTCTCGCTCGTCGGGCCGCCCGAGCGGATCCGCGATCGCCTCGAAGCCTGGCGAGAGTCGGGCGCGACGACGCTGCTCGTCGCAACCCGCGACCTGATGTCCCTTCGAACCATGGCGGAACTGGCTCTGTAACCGACTAGTGGCTCAGAGCCACTAAGTCGTGGAGCGCGGTGCGTGCGACGTCACGTCGCCGGAAGAATGGCGGAACTAGCGCCGTAAAACGTACTTAGTGGCTCAGAGCCACTAGGTCATGTTCACTCCGCGAGGAACTCCAGCACGAGCCGGTTGACCGTCGCCGAGTCCTCGAGCTGGACGTTGTGTCCTCTACCGGGGAGCTCGACGCAGCGTGCGTTCGGTAGGCGCGCCGCAAGCATGCGGCCATTCTCGACCGAAACGATCTCGTCGGCATCGCCGTGCAGGACGAGGGCAGGCGCGTGGATTCGTTCCACTTCGCACCCTCCGTCGTAGAACGCGTAACAGGCCTGCAGATGCGCATCGATCGTGACGTCCGGCGTCGGATGCTCCCGGCGTGCCGTCAGGATCTCCTCGAACCGTTCGGGATTTCGTTCAGTCCAGCCTGGCGAGAACGTCATCGGCATCGTCGTGCGTCCGTATTCGTCGAACGGCAACCCGATTGCAGCCGCGTACGCGTCGCGCACGCCCTGAGGGCGCGGTACGCGGTCGGGCCCGCCGGCGCCGGTCCCGATGAGCACGAGCGACCGGACGAGGTCAGGCTGGGCGAGCGCGAGCGTCAGCGCGACGTACCCGCCCATCGACATCCCGACGATGCGGGCCTGGCGTCCGTCGAGGACACCTGCAGCATCGTGCGCGAGTTCGTCGATGCCGTAGGGCTCGTCCGGAACGAGGGAGCGGCCCGTGCCGCGCGTGTCGAACGCGATCGTCCGGTAGTAGCGCGCGAAGACGGGGACCTGCTCGCGCCACGCCCACATCGACTGGCCGAGCCCTTCGATCAGCAGCAGCGGCTCGCCTTCCCCGTGCTCCTCGATGTAGAGCCGCTGCGTCGGTGCGCCGCGCATGACACGAACGCTATGCCATGCAGCAACGCCGGACTTCGCACGGCCTCGGGAACGCCGATGCCGGCGGACGTCCCTGTAGCCGGCCGGCGGAGGCTGCGTCCTCGCTAGTCCGAACCGAGGTTGAAAACCAGGAGGAACCGGGGATGGTTACGTCACTGTCGTCGAGTCAGGGGGAGTCATGGCCAAGAAAGAGGATTTCAGCGAGCAGGAGTGGCAGTCGCTGCAGAAGGGGGTCGTGGGAGCCGGCCTGTTGGTGTCGCTCAGCGACCGGAGCTTTTTCGACACGTTCAAGGAGGCTGGTGCGCTCGGAAAGCACGTTGCCAAGGCGAAACAGGGCAGCCAGAGCGAGCTCGTTCGGGAACTCGCAGACGTTCACGGAACCGGATTTGGTGTCACGTCGTCACCGGACGCCGTAGAGCGCGAGACGCTGGACGCCTTGCAGACGGCAAAGAGAACACTCGAGTCGAAGGCCCCGGACGAGCTGGGGCCGTATCGAGAGTTCGTTCTGGGGATCGCACAGTCTGTCTCCGAAGCCGCGGGCGGAGGGGACACCGCAGAGGGCGCTGCGATCGAGAAAGTGAGGTCGGCAATAGGTTGAGTCGCTAACGGCGCTGCGGCCCAGCTTGAGCAAGCCTGGTTCGGCTGAGAGAAAAGCGGAACGAGCTTGCGGCGTGACAGGGGGCCGTCCATTGCTGTGTCGGGCGGCCGCGAGGTGAAGCGGGGCCGGCGTCGAGCACCTTCGGGAGGAGGGTCACGTCGCCCACCCTGTCGAGGAACACCTCGGGCCGCCCGAGCACCTGAAAGTCAGGCGGTTTCGCGGGCTCTCTTGAGGCCGTCCAGGATCAAGTCGAGGCCGAACTCGAACTGGCGCGCGCCGTCACCGCTCGGGGCAGTGACATGCTGCTGCGCGTGCTCGGCCAGATACGGGTAGTCGGCGGCCGGCAGTTGCCGGAGGAACTTGTCGACGAGCTCTGCAAGGTCCTTGCTTCCGTCGACGTCGATCGCACTGATCGAGTGGCCGAGTTGCCAGAGCGTGAACCCCAGGATGTGGCTGTCGAGGGCGTGGTACGCGTGGTACGTCAGCTCGGGCGAGAACCCGGTCTCGCGTAGTCGTTTGAGGAGCCACTCCATGTAACGCAGTCGCGGCGCCGGCAGCGCGCGGATCGTGCCGGGCGAAAGCACGAGGCCGCAGGCCCAGGGGTGGCGTAGGAGCGCCTCGTGCGCCGACACCGCACACCGCTTGATATCCGCGACCCAGTCGACTCCTGTGGAGGGCAGCTCGATCTCCCCGACGACCAGATCGACGATCGCGTCCACGAGGTCGCCCTTGTTCGCAACATGGTTGTACAAGGACATCGCTTCGACACCGAGCTCCCGGGCGAGCTTGCGCATCGTGAGCGACTCGATGCCACCCTCGTCTGCGAGCCGGATCGCAGCCTCGAGCACCCGCTCGCGGGTGAGAGGAGTGCGGGCCTTCGAGTCGGCGTCGGCAGGCATCGCTCTTGACAGGCTTACTGCGTACGTCTAGCCTTACGCCGTAAACTTACACTGTACGGGAGCGGAGGGCAAGATGAAAGCGATCGTCAACCACGAGTACGGCGCGCCAGATGATCTGAAGCTTCAGGAGATCGACAAGCCTGGGGTCGGCGAGGACAGCGTGCTCGTGCGGGTCCGAGCGGCTTCCGTCAATCCCTACGACTGGCACGTCCTGCGAGGGTTGCCGTACTTCGTCCGGCTGACAGAGGGCCTCCGGAGACCGAAGCACCCCATCCGCGGCGTGGACGTGGCAGGGCTCGTCGAGGCAGTTGGCGAGAAGGTGACGGCGTTTCAGCCCGGCGACGAAGTCTTCGGCGGGCGCTCCGGTGCGTTTGCCGAATACGTCTGCGGGGTGGAGCGAAACTTCACTACCAAGCCGGCGGGTCTTTCCTTCGAGCAAGCGGCCGCGATCCCGATGGCGGGCTGCACCGCGCTCCAGGCTCTTCGCGAGGCGGGCCGGCTCGAGTTGGGACAGAGCGTGCTGATCAACGGCGCCGCGGGCGGGGTCGGAACGTTCGCCGTGCAGATCGCGAAGGCAATGGGCGGCCGGGTGACCGGGGTGTGCAGCACGCCGAATATCGAGCTCGTGAAGTCGATCGGCGCCGACGAGGTCATCGACTACACCGTGGACGATTTCACCCGGGGGAATCGGCAGTACGACCTGATCCTTCAGCTCGCGGGTAACCAATCGCTGTCTGGCCTACGATGCGCACTGCGGCGCCACGGAACCCTCGTGCTCGTCGGAGGAGGGAACGACGGAAACTTGCTCGGGCCGCTAGCCACTCCAGTCAGAGCGTTCATCCTGTCGCGGTTTGTGAGCCAGCGCCTCCTGCCGTTCCTCGCAAAGCTCCGCACCAAGGACATGGACTACCTGACCGAGCTGGTCGTAGCCGGAAAAGTCACGCCGGTCATCGGCCGCACGTACTCACTGAGCGAAGTCCCCGAGGCCATCCGGTATGTCCAAACTGGCCACTCGCACGGAAAGACCGTCATTACCGTGTAGCGCGGAAGGTCGCTTGTAACTCACACTTTCGAGTCATAGGCTCCCCGAAACCGGCGAATCTGGGAAGGGGCAACCAATGCGGATCGAGTCCTCTGTCACGTCCATCTCGTGGATCCCGTCCGAGGCGGTCGAAGGGCTGCCGAAGCTGCCGTTCAGCATGGGGGTCGCCCATTACGACGCTCCCCCGCCGGACCGCATCGACGACCTGGAGGCACTTCATCGAGCCGACCTTTTTCGTGAGGCGAACGAGCTCAGGGCCTGGATCGACGTCGAGGACGGCAAGATCGTGGACCACGGGCAATCCGGTAGCGGGCGCATCGGGCTCACCCGGCTGCGGGTCGGCCCGAAGGAGATGGCGGTTGCTGCGGTCGCGCTTCCGACCCTTCAGGACACGGAAGTAGGTGACGGCTGGGTTCGCTTCACCCAGACTGCCGGTGGACGTACCGGAATGCCGGCGCCTCGGACCGTGCGTGGGAAGCCTTACTTCCAGATCAATTCAGCCATCGCGTGGACGACCCTCGCGCTAACGATTCACGCGGACGGTTCTGTCGAGCACGAGCTGACCGGCGCCAGCCCCTTTCCTCGGCATTGGATCTACAACCACGAGGCGGAGCTCGTTCAAAAAAGCGGCGCCATCGACTTCGAGAAGTGGTATCGCGAGGCACACGAACAGAACACGCCTTGGGGCAAGGAGGACTCGCCTGCCGTCGTGACTGCAGTCGAAACCGCGCTCGAACGGGACCTGTCGCTCGAGATCATGGGCAAGGATCGTAAGCCGCATCCACGCCAACTCTCCGAAGGCGAGCTGCTGGTCGAGCAAGGTGAGGCGACCGAAGAAGAGCGTCTCGTCTTCCTCGTACTCGACGGCGTACTGGAGGTTGTCATCGACGGTGAGGTGATCGGAGAGCTCGGGCCGGGAGCGATCGCGGGCGAGCGCGCGCAACTCGAAGGCGGCACTCGAACGGCGACCCTGCGCGCCAGGACCAAGTGCAAAGTGGTGGCCGTGCCAGGCGAAGAACTGGACAGCAGCGCGCTCGAGCAACTCGCAGCCGGCCACCGACGTGAGGAGTCGTAGCAGCGGGAGGTAGCCGGTCGAGCCCGGCTACCTCCCTAAGACCTGTGCGGCCGCCGATCGAGCCCCGGCTTCACAGCCGAGCTCCAAAGCCCGGCTCAACGGTTCGCCGCGCGACAGGGCCACCAGCAGAGCTCCGGCAAACGCGTCACCTGCACCGAACGGCGAGCTGCGCGCCACGGGGGTGGCTTTCGCACGTTCGAGATTGTCCGCTTGCACTGCGATTGCTCCTTGCTCGCCGAGCTTGACGCAAGCAACGGCGAAGCGCGCTGCGAGGATCCGCGCCGCTTCCTCCTCGTCGGCAGCGCCGGTGGCGGCGTGTGCTTCCTCGGCGGTCGCGAGGATGACGTTTGCGATTGTCGCTACCTCGTCGAGCTTCGCGGCGCGCGCGAGCTTCGGCGTAGCGAGGTCGACGGCGGCCCAGCGTCCGTCGAGCCGCTCGAGCGCTGCACGCGCCGCCTGCGTAGAACCGCCCTGGAACAACGCAAAGCCGGAAACGAGCAGCGCATCCGCCACGAGCAGCTCCGGAATGTCAGCGGACGAAAGGTGAGCATTCGCCCCGCGGTGTGCGACGACGCTCGATCCAAACGCGACGGCTGCGCCGGTCGTGTGGTCCGGGTCGCGCGCTAGCTGCGCCTCGATGCCGCGCTCCTCGAGCGTTGCGACAACGAAGTTCCCCGAGGGATCGGAGCCAACCCTTCCGATCACGGTCGCGGTGGCGCCCGCCTCCGCCGCGGAGAACGCCGCATTGACTGCCGATCCTCCTGCGCGAACCGAGACGTCCGCGTGGATGCGCGCACCGTCGGGCGGTAACCCGGCGCAGACGACGTCCACCATCACGTCGCCAACGGCGACGAAGCGAATGTCGGCCTCAGCCGGCAGGTCTACGGCCCGCGAGCGAAAGGATCTCGTCGACGTCCGGTGCTGCAAGCAACGCCGTCGCCCGCGTGGGGGCGAGCGTGCTCGCGAACTCCTCGACCAGTTCTGCGGCTTCGCCATATGCCGCGGCGGCAACATTGTCCTCGCCGAGTGCATGGGAGATCTTCCCGAGGGACGACCGCGCCTGCCAGCGTGCCGGTTGGCCGACCAGCTCATCAGCAAGCACCACGGCGGAGCGCAGTGCCTGCAACGCGTCGTCGCCGCGGTCGAGCTTCGCGAGGGACTGTCCGAGCATCGAGAGCGCGCGAGCCTCGTACTTACGACGCCTCGTCCGCCGGGCGATCTGCGTCGCGCGGTCCGCCCACTCGGCTGCGATTTCCGGAGTCTCCGCGTGGAGTGCGATCTCTGCTCGCGCGACCGCGAGCCGCCCTGCGATCAGCCAGGTCGTCCACGCCGTCGCCTCTGCGGCGGCATCCCAGAGAGCAGGCCAGGCTGCCTGCGCGCCGCCGATATCTCCGGCGAGGATCTTCGTGAACAGGAGGTCCGAGCCTGCGAACTGTCGTGGCATGCCGAACGTGTCCGCGGCTGAAAGCGACAGCGCTTCTTCGGTGCGGTTGCGCGCCTCGTCGAGGTCGTTCAGTTCGCGATAGACCAGCGTCGAATAGTTGAGCAAGACCTGGCGCGCCTGCCCGAGCTCTCGAGCGATCCCGAACAGCTCGTCGAGGATCACGATCGCCTCCTCATGACGTCCTAGGCCGGCGAGCGCCAATGCATGGAGGCCGCCGCCGCGCAAGAGGGATTCGGCACTGTGGAGGTCACTTGCGACCACTCTGGTTCGTCGAGACAACTCGACCGAGCGTTCGTACTGGCCCGCCCAGTACGTGGTGTCCGCATGGAGATGGAGGTGATGCCTGAGATCCAGTGCCCTTGTTCCCGGGACCCAGAGCTCGAGGGCGCGATCTCCAAGCTCGAGCGCCCGATCCATGTCGCCGTCGCCGCCGCGCATCGCCAGCGCTTGGCTTTTCGCCGCGAACGCGGCCGCGACAGCGGTCTCGTCGCCCAGTTTCTCGGCCAGAGGGAGCGCCTCTTCTGCAATCGCAAGCGTCTCGGCGTCGCGTTCGGTCCAGAGCGTTGCGTGCCCGCGAGCGATGAGGGCATCGAGCCTCTCCTGGTCCTGCAGCTCGGGGAGCAATTGCGCCAGCTCGTCGTCGGCGCGCTCATAGTCGGCGAGCTCGACGAGCGCAATGCCGCGTAGCAGCCGGATCTGCCGGCGGAGCTCGTCGGTCTCGGCCAGCTCCAGTGCTCTCGAATAGAGATCGATCACCGCACCCTTGGCCCAGCCGCGCCGCGCGGTCTCCGCGGCGGCGAGAAGGTACGGAATCGCCCGTGCAGGCTCGGCTGCCTCGCGCCAGTGGTACGCGAGGATCGCCGAAAGCGTCTCGGTTGCGCCCGCGACCGTCTCCTCGACGTAGCGCGCTACAGCCGCATGCCGTTCGCGCCGCGCTGCCCGGGGAACCGTCGAGTAGGCGACCTCACGGATGAGCATGTGCTTGAAGGTGAACTGAGAGTCGCCCGCGAGCTGGCTCGAGGGGTCACGGCGGACGAGGTCGCGCGCTTCCAGCAGCGCGAGCGCTTCGTCGACGTCGTCGATCTGGCCGATCCCCTGAAGGACGCCACGCCAGAACGTCTTTCCGACGACAGCGGCGGACAGCAGGGTGTTTCTCGCGTTGGACGGCATCGCGTCGATGCGCGCGGCGATCGCCTCCCGCACGGTGACCGGCAGGTCGCCGCTGTCTCCGAGCTCGACGACCGATGCTGCGAGCTCCTCGAGGAAGAGTGGGTTCCCTCCGGCCGTGTCGACAAGGCGTGCAAGGTCGAACGAGCGGTCTCCTGCCGCATGCACGAGCAGGGCGGCAAGCTCTCCGGCTTCCTCCGCCGACAGCGGATCGAGCGGGATCGTGGTCTGCGCGCCGAGCCCGCTTCCCCAGGTCGGCTGCGCGTCGAGCAACTCCGGGCGGGCGGTGGCGATGAGCATCACCGGCGAGTCGCGAACGTGCTTCGCCAGATACTCGAGCAGAGCTATCTCGCTGCTCTGCGCCCAGTGAACGTCCTCGAACACGAACACCGTGGGCTGGTCGAAGCCGGCGCACTCGATGAAGCGTCGGGCTGCGAAGAACAGCAGCAAAACCTGGGGGACCTCGTCGTCGGGAGCCAACCCGAGTAGGAGCGCCAGATGACGAAGGGCGTCGGCTGCCTCTTCCTGCGGAAAGAGGTCTTCGACTGAGCGCTGCAGCTTCTGGCGCGCGACGTCGGGAGGGTCCGACTGAAGGATCCCGCTTGCCTCGTGAACAACACGCGAGAATCCCTGGTAGCCGGCCTGATCCTCGTACGGCAGGCAGCGGCCGCGAAGGATCCGTCCGCCGTCGTCCGCGACAAGCGCTGCGATCTCACGGCAGAGCCGAGACTTGCCGATCCCGGGCGGTCCTACGAGCGTGACGACGTGGGGACGGCGTTCCCTCAGCGAGCGGTTCCAGACGGAGCGCAGCAGGTCGAGCTCCCGCGCCCGCCCCACCAAGGCGTTCGCGCCGACCGGCCGTTCTGCCGGCTCGAGTGCGGGCTCGATCGCGAGCCACGCCTTGACCGCGTCGGCCTTCCCCTTGGCGTCGACCGGATCGAAGTCTGCATAGCGAATCGAGTGGCGCGTGGCCCGATAGGTCTGCTCTCCCGCGATCAGATGCCCGGGCGGGGCGGCCGACTGCAGTCGAGCGGCCGTGTTCACGACGTCACCCGTCGCAAGCGCGCCGCCGTCTCTCGCCGCATGAAGCGACACGACCGCCTCGCCGGTGTTCACGGCTGCGCGGGCCGCGAGCTCGAGACCGTGCTTGTGATTGAGCTCGTCGATCCCTTCCAGGACGCGCAGGCCGGCACGAACCGCGCGCTCCGCATCGTCTCCGTGCGCGACCGGCGCACCGAACACCGCCATGACTGCGTCGCCGATGAATTTCTCGAGCACGCCACCAAACTGCTCGATTCTCTGCTTCGCATCCGCGTGGTAGAGCTGCAACGCGTCGCGGACGTCTTCCGGATCGGCCTGGTCTGACTGTGCCGTGAAGCCGACGAGGTCGACGAAGAGGACCGAGACGAGCTTGCGCTCCTCCTGCGGCCCGCCGGGCTCCTCGAGCCGCGCACCGCAGCTGTTGCAGAAGCGCGACTCGGCCGGATTTTCCGCGCCGCAGCTAGGGCAGCTGAAAGGGGCGCCGGGGGCAGGATTCGGGCTCGTCATTCCGTCAAGTGTCCCGCGTGGGTGAAGCCTTGCCAAGTCATGCCCCGCTAACAGCGTAGATGCCCGGCGCGAGTGCCAGATCGGGTGGCAGGACCGGTTAGATACTGGTGCGGATGCTTCGAGTCCTCCCCCGCCCGGTGTGGACGGCAGCGTGGCTCCTCGCGGGCGCGCTGCTCGCCTGGATCATCACCGTCGACCGGATGCGCGGGATGGACGGGGGCCTCCGCACGGACCTCGGCGGCGCGGGCTGGTACCTCGGTATCTGGGTGACGATGATGGGCGCGATGATGCTGCCGTCGGTCTTTCCGATGGTGCTTCTGTTCGGGCGTGTGTCGGCTGAAGGCGCCCGGCGGGTGAGCCGGTCGTGCCGACGTGGGTGTTCGTCACCGCATACCTCGCCGTCTGGACGCTGTACGCGCTTGTCGCATACGGCTTCTACCGCGCCGTCCGAACTTTCGACCTGGCTTCCTTGCCTGGAATCGGGGAGTCCCGTATGTCGTCGGCGCCGCGGTCGCGGCCGCCGGCTTCTACGAGTTGACGCCGCTGAAATCGGTCTGCCTGTGCCACTTGTCGCAGTCCGATGCACTTCATTCTCGGAGGCTGGCGCTCAGGGTGGCACGGGGCGGTGCGCATGGGCTCCGAGCATGGCGCCTACTGCGTCGGGTGCTGCTGGGGCTTGATGATCGTGCTGTTCGCGCTCGGGTTGATGAGCCTGTTCTGGATGGCTTTCGTCGCCGCGGTCATCTTCGCCCAGAAGATCATCCCCTGGGGCGAACCCGTCAGCTCCGCTCTCGCGGTGGGCCTGGTCGCGCTCGGGATGGCCGCCGCCCATGGGAGCGGGCCGGGCCTGACGGAGCCGCGTAGCGACCCACCGATGAACATGAAGACGAACCCCTAGCGACCGATGAGTTTTCGGAGCCGCGGCCGTCTAAAGGGAAAAGTGCGAACGATGGCCGTGCCAGCTACCGAAGGGACGCAGAGATGAACGGCATAACTCCATGCCTGTGGTTCGACACCGAGGGCGAAGAGGCCGCCAAGTTCTACACCTCGATCTTCCCGAACTCGAAGATCCTCGACGTCGCGCGATACGGCGAGGCCGGGCCTCGACCGGCGGGCACGGTCATGACCGTGAGCTTCGAACTGGCCGGGGTGAAGTTCGTGGCTCTGAACGGTGGTCCCGAGTTCAAGTTCAGCGAGGCGATCTCGTTCCAGGTGAGCTGCAAGAACCAGGACGAGGTCGACACTTACTGGAGCGCGCTGTCGGAAGGTGGGGAAGAGGGCCCGTGCGGCTGGGTGAAGGACAAGTTCGGCCTTTCGTGGCAGATCGTTCCGACGGCGCTGCCGAAGCTCCTTGGCGACCCGGACCGCGAGAAGGCGCAGCGCGTGATGGCAGCGATGCTGAAGATGAAGAAGATCGAGATCGACGAGCTCGAGCAAGCCGCGGCAGCGGCCTAGGCTGAGGTCGTGTCGAGACGCGCCGGGACTCGGCGCGTCTCAGCGGCCGATCGACGACATGTCGGCGTACCGCTCACCTGCTGCGGCGCCGGGCGGGAAGGCTTCGTCCAGACGCCGCAGCTCTTCGTCGCTCAACCTGATCTCTGTCGCCGCCGCGTTCTCCTCCAGATACTTGCGGCGCTTCGTGCCGGGAATCGGGACGACGTCTTCGCCGCGCGAGAGGACCCAGGCCAGCGCGAGCTGGGCCGGCGTGGATCCCTTCTCCGTCGCTAACTCCTTCACGCTCTCCGCGAGCTCGCGGTTCGCCACGAAGTTGTCGCCCTGCATGCGCGGGTGGTTCTTGCGGAAGTCGCCTTCTTCCAGCTCGTCCGGTGACGCGAAGCGTCCCGCGAGGAAGCCGCGGCCGAGCGGGCTGTAGGCGACGAAGCCGATCCCGAGCTCGCGGATGGTCGGCACGATCTCCGCCTCGGGGTCGCGGGTCCAGAGCGACCATTCCGACTGGAGCGCCGTCACCGGATGCACGGCATGAGCCCGGCGGATGGTTTCGGGGCCGGCTTCTGAGAGCCCGATGTACTTGACCTTACCCGCCTCGACGAGCTCTGCCATCGTGCCGACGGTCTCCTCGATCGGAGTGTTGGCATCCACACGGTGCTGGTAGTAGAGGTCGACGTAGTCGACGTTCAGCCGGCGGAGCGACGCGTCGATCGCCTGGCGAATGTATTCGGGCCTGCCGTCGATCGTGCGTATCCCGTCATCGAACCAGCGGTTACCAAACTTGGTCGCAAGAACAACCTCGTCGCGGCGCCCGGCGATCGCGCGTCCGACGAGCTCCTCGTTAGCGCCCTGACCGTAGACGTCGGCTGTGTCCAGAAACCTTATGCCGAGCTCGAGCGCGCGGTGGATAGTCGCGATCGACTCCTGCTCGTCGGTCGAGCCGTACCAGGCAGACATCCCCATGCAGCCGAGTCCCTGACGCGACACAGTCAACCCCTGGCTTCCCAGTTCTCGCGTCTCCATCGCTCTCTCCCTTCACGTTTTGGTCTATCGGAGGAGCGTACCGTCGGCATTGACGGCGGGTGCCGATGCGCTCTTCGCACCCTTCATACCGCTCTCGCTAGTGTTGGTCGCATGCAGAAGACAACGCTGCACACTGCTGCGACAGCCGCCGCTCTCACTTCGGCGCTGCTCCTTGCCGTCACGCCGGCCGTCGCCTCTGCGCCTCCGGTCGGCCCGCTCCCGCCGGGGCAGGTCACGTCGGTCGCTGCCAAGCGTGGGACGCTCGTCGCAATTGCGCTTCCCGCGCAGACTTCGTCCTCGGGTCTCGTGTGGCGACTTGCTCGCGGGAACCCGACAATCGTTCGCCAGGTGGCTGAGCGGAGCCTCGGTCCCGCAATCGTCGTTGTCTACCGGGCGGCAGCGCGCGGTAAGGCCACGGTTTCCTATGGACTGACGAAAGGCGAGTCGCGGAGGGCCTACAAGTCGTTCACGTACAAGATCACCGTCTCGTAAGTGGGCTCATCGGGGCACCCAGACCGCGATGGTTTGAATGCCATTTGGAACGGTATTGGCTATCCGCTCGTACCGGCCACCTCGGTCCCCCGACTCGTTACGGGTGATCTCGGTACGCGGAACGGGGCTGCGTACCCCGTAAAAGGGGGGTTACCCAAAGGCAGTCGGTGTTGCCAAAAAGTGCTGAGGGGAGGCCGCGAGCGCTATGCGCGCCTCGCGATCTTCTGCTCGAGCAGCCCCTTTACGCCGGGCCAGTCGTCGTCGACGATCGCGTACCAAGCCGAGTCGCGGATCGAGTCGGGGAGCACCATGTGCTTGCGGAAGATGCCCTCGAACGTTGCACCGATGCCGAGGAGCGCGCCCCGCACCCGCAGATTTCGGGCGTCCGTCTTGAACTCCACGCGCATGGCGCCCCACCTCTCGAAGGCGTTTCGGAGCAAAAGGTATTTCGTCTCGATGTTCGCGCCCGCTCCCCACTGAGCGCGCTCGAGCCAGGTCCAGCCGATCTCGGTGCGGCGATGGAAGGGCTCGACGTTCATGTAACGCGTCGAACCGACGGGCCGTCCGTCCACGTGGACGACGAACGGCACTTCCGTCTCACTGCCAAGCGCATCGTCGAACCAGCGGTCGAATCCCACCGAGTACATGCCGGTGTAACGGTGGATCTGCGGCTCCTGCTCGGCTGCCTCGCGCAGTCCCTCGCGGTGGCGTTCGTCGATCGGCTCGACGCGCACGAGCAGACCCTCGAGGGCTTTCGCGGGCCTCAGCCCCTCAGTGACCCGCTCCACGGCTGTCAGTATCGCGGCCGGGCTCGCTGTGACAACGAGCTAGCGGCTGTCGAGAATCGTTCGGAGCCGCTCCCTGCAGCTCCTTGGGGCTGAAGCGCTTCTTGAGGTAGGCGGTGGCGCCGGCTTCGAGGCCCTGCTTGATGTCAGCCTCTTCCACTCGCGCTGTCAGCAGGATCACGGGAATCTCCTTTGTCGCCGGGTCTGCGCGCATCCGGCGCGTGACGTCGAGCCCCGTCAGCTTCGGCATCAGCACGTCGAGGAGGACCAGGTCCGGGATGTGCTCGGAGACGAGTTGCAGCGGCTGTTCGCCGTCGTGCGCACGAAGGATCTCGTAGCCCGATTCGGATCGACGCTAGCTTTTTGTCGTCGCAACGCCGGCAGCATCGGCCGTGCTTTGATGCGCGGCGCAGCCGTCGCAGATGGAATGCGAGAGCACGTTCTGCTCGTCGATCGCATCGAGCGCGGCGCGAGGGGGCACGAGCCATTCGCCGTCGAGCTGCACGCGTCCGCACCAGGCACACGTCGTGAGGAGATTACCGGCGTCGTAGACCGCCCAGATACGCGAGAAGATGTCGTTCGCTTCCAAGGTCACTACCAGCGTCTTCCTTTCGTGCCCTTCGTGCCTTTCGCAGGACGCACGCGCAGGACGATCCAGGCGGTGATAGCGGCGACAGCGATGGCCGCTCCCACGGTGAAGATGATCAGGTTGCTCGTCACGACACGTCCACCAGCGGTCCTTCCGGTCAAAGCTCCGTCGCCGATCCTGAAATCTATCGGCCAGATGCTGCTCCTACCCGCTTTGCTGAGGGTGGACTTCTCGCGACGCCGGCTGCTGAGACGCTCGCAAGAACAAGAGTAGCACCCTCTTCCGCGCGAATGGGACGCGCGAAACCCGGATGCAACTAGTAAAAACGCCCGTAGATCAGGCCGGCTGTTCGAAAAGCGCCGGCGGCTCCGGAACGGGTGGCAACAACAGCAAATGGCTGTCGACGATCGCGTGCGCGACGTCGACCAGCTTGCGGCCGTTGTGCTGCGAGTGGTCGCGCAGCATGTCGAATGCCCGGTCGGCGTCGACTCCATGGCGGGCCATCAGGATTCCCTTCGCTTGCTCGATCAACGCCCGTCGTCCGAATGCACCCTGCAGGCTGTGGTATTCGGCGAAGCGCTGGAGCGTGATGTCGATCGCACTCTGCAGATCATCCGGAGCGCTGTCGACGATGTAGGCGAAGACACCGCGCTTCGCTGCCTCGTGCACATAGCTCGGGTCCTTGGCCGTCAGGAGCGCGATCACCGGGCACGACGACTCCCGGACGATCTCCGAGATCAGCTCGAGTGCGTGCTCGGATTGCAGGCCGAGCCCGACCAGGGCTACATCAGGCCGCTCTCGGGCGGTCACGGCACCGACTTCCTTGACCTCGATCTCGCGTGCGACCACCTCATGGCCGAGATCGGACACGACCTGGGCAAGCAGTGCGAGCCGGTCGCGACGCTCGTTAGCGATCAGGACACGCAGCTTGGGGATTCCGTCCTCACCCGGCACGACGGCTCAATTTACCTCAGCGCGCGGTCGGCTGCCGACGCACGCCGGCGCTAGACTTCGCCCTGTAGGCGCCTCAAATCACTGGCGCAACGCGTGGCGGGCGATGCAACGGGCCGCCGGAGTCCGTCCTCAGCGAGGCAGGCCGGAGCAGCGGTCAACCCACTTCTTCATGAGGAGGATCGAGATGGAGTATCCGGCGTCGGCACCGCGCTCGCGGTCCTGCTCGTCCTCGCCGAGGGACGCAGGCGGTCCGAAGAGAGTGCTTCGCGGCACCCCTGGCGACGGTCGCACCGATCGTGCTCGAGGGCAGATACCGGATGCTGATGGGGACGCTCATGCGCATCCGCCACTCGCGGAGGAGCCGTCGGGGCGTCGCCATCGGATCGGGTGCATTCGGGTTCGTGCTCGCGCTCCTGGCGGTGCGGCATTTTGCGACGACCTCCTGGCCGCTCTCAGGCGGACAGCCCGGTCTACTAGTCGCAGGAAGCGTCCTTCTGCTGGTCGCCCGAGGGCTGAAGGCCTACGGCTGGGGCCGGCTGTTCGTGTGGAGCGAGCGACCCAAGACGCTTGCGTTGGCAGCGGGTAACGGCGGAGCTGCATTGATCGGGGTAGTCCTGCCCGGCCGCTTCGACGATGCGATGCGTGTCGCCGTCGTCCGCCGCTATCCGGGTTGCCCCGCCGGTGTCCGTTCGCTCTGTCTTTCCCTGGTGATGCTCGGCCTCATCGACAGCGTCGCCCTCGCACCGCTCGCATTTGCCGCTGCGGTTCTGCCGGGAGTCGGTGCGGGCGTGCGTGTCGGCCTCGCGATCGTGGCCGCCGCCGGTGTCACTGCGGCCGTCCTGATTCTTGCCATGCCGCGTCTCGCGGCCACGGATCGTTTCCTTCGCTTCCGGCTCGGCCGCTGGCTCGGCTCTCGTACGACGTCGCGGCGGCACGCATCGCAGGCATGGGTGCTCGTGTCGTCCTGCTGGATCGTTCGCGCCGTTGCCTGCTTTTTGCTTCTGGGAGGCCTCGGCCTCGGGTTCTCGGTTCCGCTCGCGCTCCTCTTCCTCTGTTCGGGAGCCGCCGCGGCGGCGCTGCCGATCGGGCCGGCGGCCGCCGCGACTCAGGTCGGCGCGGGCACTGCGGCCTTGATCGCGTCGGGCGTCGGGTCGTCCGAGGCGCTTGCCGCTGCCCTGGCAGTCGGCGCCCTTGGGGTCCTCACCGGCGCTGCGGTTTTGCTCGCGGCGGTCGTCTGGCGCACGGGTCTATCGCTCGCACGAATCCGCTTCGCCTGAAGCGCGGTAACGTAAGAGCGGTGCTGGCCCGAATCAAAGAGAAGCGTGAGGTCGCGAAAGGCACCTTGCTCGTGGTCTTCGACCTGCTCGGCGCCGAGGTCGACTTCCGTGCCGGTCAGTACTTCTGGGTGACGCTCCTCGATCCGCCCTACGACGACGAGAAGGGCCCGCGCCGGCACATCTCCGTCGTCACCTCCCCAAACGAGCGAGGAGTCCTCGGGCTTTGTACACGGATGCGCGACAGCGCTTTCAAGCGCTCGCTGGCGGAACTTCAGGTTGGCGCCGAGGTAGACGTGGAAGAGCCGAAGGGAACCTTTTTGCTCCCCGAAGACACCGAGCGGCCGTATGTCTTCATTGCGGGAGGGATCGGGATCACCGTGTTCCGGTGCATTTTGCGCTACATCGCCGAAGAGCAGCTCGCGCATCGCGTGACACTCGTCTACTCGAACCGCGACCGTGCTTCAGCTGCATTTCTCGACGAGCTCGCAGAGCTCGAGCAGAAGGAGAACCTTCGGGTCGTCCTCACGATGACGGACGATCCCGACTGGGACGGTGAGTCGAGGAGGATCGGGGCCGATCTGCTGCGTGAGCACCTCGGCAGCGACCTCGGCTCGTTCGAATACCTCGTCGCCGGGCCACCGCCCATGGTGGAAGGAGTGGAAGAGACGCTCCGCACTGCCGGGGTCGCCGAGGAGTCGATCCACGCGGACCGCTTCAGCGGCTACTGAGAGTCGAGTCCCTCCTGGATTGCCGCCACCGCGGCCAGTAGGCGCTCGGTTCCTTTCCACTCGGGCTCCGGTTCGAGCGTCGACACGAGTGTCAGTCTCGGTGGGCCGCCTTGCCGCCCTGCGCGACCGTGCTTGAACGCCGCGTAATCGGAGAGCGCTCCGAGATCGTGCCGACGGGAAGCGGGGAAGTAGAGAGCCGAGAAGGCAGCCCAATCGAGCCTTGCTGCTGCGCCATCGGCACTGAGCAAGGAAGCCAATCTCAGCGCAGCTGCGGTCGCGCTGCGTCCGGTCGGCCAGCGGGTGTCGAACGGTCCGTGCCGGCGTGACAGCTCCACACTCAGGTGATGATCAGATCCCTTCCGTACGAAGGCGGGAGGGCGCGAGAGCGTCACCGGATTCGCTTAGCTCCTGTCGAGGCTAGCACCGATCAACCGAAAGTTGCGATTGCGGCTATGTTGACTTGCGCAGATCGAGTGAGGAGCGAATCGATGTATCCCGCCCATCGATCAGCCTGTTCGAGATCTTCAGCCAGGCCGAGGATTCGACACGTGTCGCCGCAGAATGGGCGCTGGAGGAAGACCTCGAAAGTCTTCTCGCCGATCCAGAGGTCAGGGTCGCGAAGGTGTTCGCCTGCGTGCTTGGGGCCCCAATTCTCGTCTAGGTGCTCGCGTAGCCGGCCGCCGCTCGCGGCTCGCCGCAATCCAGACAGATAGTCGTTCCTCTCGCAACATCGCCGACTGGCCGGAAGATCGCAGGAGTCTTGGCGGTTGGCTCCGTTGCCCAGGAGACGTGCTTGGTCTCCCGCGAGCAGCCAGTGCAGTAGCGGTGTAGTCCGGTCTCCTTGGTCGGATCTGGACTCGTTCGGTGTACCGACAAAAAAGCACCTCCCTGGATCCTCGAACGGATAAGAAGGCGCCGTCGCGCGATCGGTATACGTCCCTTGTCGGCCAGAGTAGCTACGTAGCGAGCAGGTTGGCGAGCTCGCGGAGAGCGCCAGGTGCGTCGAGGCTCCCGATCCGGAGTGTGCTTCGTCGTTTTCTCTCGAGGCGAACCTCGTCCCGTCGGTACTCGACCGACGTGATCTCGTCCAGAGGAACGGCAAGTCGGCCGCTACCCTTCCCCGAGAGCTGCGCCTGAAGCCGCATGAACTCCAGCTTGCCCACGTGGCGTGGGCCGTCGTCTTCTTTCCACCAAACGGCATAGCTGGTAATGCGCATGGACAAAGAATGAGCGCTTCGGGGCGATCGGGCATCCGAGGTCCACGCGCCGCGTCTGCGGAAAACCCGCAGGTTGGTTGAGTTGGGACGCGGATGTGAGTGCGCGCCATCTTGCCGAGACTGAACCAACCTCTCAGATTGGAGAAATGATGACTCTCAAGCGTACGCTTCACCTCGCTCCACTCGCGCTCGCCGCCCTGGCGGCGCTCCTGCTCGCGTCGACGGCACCCGCCCACGGCACGAGCACGACCACGATCACGATCAGCCACCACACGAAGGGCTGTCACGTCTGGTCAGTCGCTTCAGGCCCACTCCGGCCGAATCTCTTGGTCGTGGTCAATGCCGGGTCGGCGATCAAGTTCGTGAACAACGACGTCATGCCGCAGAAGCTGATTCAGACGAGCGGCCCGAAGCTCCGCCTGATTCATGCGGCCATGAACAAGATGGCTTCGACGACCACGGTCAAGCTGACTCGGAAGGGCGTCTACCGCTTCACGACGAAGTCCGGCGAGGACTATCGCTGGGCGGCATCGATGAAGACGATCGGCGAGGACAACGTTCTCCACCTGACGGTGCGCGTGAAGTAGTTCTGGTCAGGGAGCGTCGTCGGCGAGCAGGCCTTGCGAGAGCGCGTAGCGCACGAGCTCGGCCCGCGTCGAAAAGCGAAGCTTCTGCATGATGTGCGCGCGGTGTGACTCAGCCGTGCGCACCGAGATGAAGAGCGCTTCTGCGATCTCCTGATTTGTATGGCCGAGTGCCAACAGGTGAAGCACTTCGCGCTCGCGTTCGGACAGGGGGTCGGCGTCCGCGGCAGCTCGCTCCTCCGCTTCGGCCGCCACCATCCGTGCGCCGAGAGTGGGGTGCACGTATCGCCCGCCGACCGCGATCTCGCGAACCGCCGAGACGACGTCCTCATCCGCTGCCTCCTTGAGGACGTAGCCGCTTGCGCCGGCGGCAAAAGCCTCGCGCACGTAGACCGGGTCGTCCTCCATCGAGAGGACCAATACTTTCGTCTCGGGGGATTCGTGCAACAGCTGCGGTAGCGCCTGGATCCCGCTCTCACCCGGCATGACGACGTCCAGCAGGATCACGTCGGGCTTCAATGCCCGCGCCCGGAAAATCGCGTCCTTCGCATTGCCCGCCTCGCCCACCACCTCGAGGTCGTCCTGAGCGTCGAGCAAGAGCCGGAGCCCGGCGCGCACGACGGCGTGATCGTCGATCAGCACGATCCTGATCAAAGCGGTACCTCGACGACGAGAGTGGTGCCATCTCCACCGGGTGCGGATTCGACCCTGAACCGCCCCTCGTGCAGTTCGGCGCGCTCGCGCATCCCTTCCAGACCGAGACCGCCTTCGCGCCCAATCCGGGGATCGAATCCCTGTCCGTCGTCTTCGATCACCACCGTCGCCGACCCTTGCGTACGAACGAGCAGAATGCTGACGTTGGCGGCCTCCGCATGCTTGACAACGTTGGTCAGTGCTTCCTGCACGATTCGATACAGCGTGGTCTCGACTTCGGCCGGCAGCCGCTCGTCTCCGAGCTGCGCTTCGAGCGCAACGCGAATCTCGGTCGATTCCGAGAAGGTCTGTACCAGTCGCTCGAGCGCCGGTACGAGGCCGAAGTCATCGAGCGCCTTCGGCCTCAGCTGAACAGCCAGGCGGCGGACGTCCTGCAGCGTCGCGACTACGAGCTCGCGCAAGTCCGCCGCCGCATGCCGCAGGTCACCCGAGTTGCCGGCGTTTTCGACAGATCGCAATCCCAGGAGGATCGAGGTCAGCGCCTGGCCTGTCTCGTCGTGGAGCTCGCGAGCGAGACGTCGCCGCTCGAGCTCCTGGCCCCTGACGATGCGGCGTAGTGCATCACGGGCGACACGCCGCGAGAGATCCACCGCGATCGCCGCTCGAAGCGCGAACTGCTCGGCAAGCCTTAGGTCGGAGTCGTCGAAGCGCTGATCAGGACCGACCTTGTCGTGCGCGACCAGCACGCCGATCGGCAAGTCTCGCAGCATCAGTGGAACGTAGAGACCGGTCGTTGCCGCGAACAATCGAATGGAGGCCTGGTCGACCTCTGGATCCTCGAGCACCGAATCGACACGCTCGCTGCGTCCACGCTCGAGGACACGACCAGCCTTGGATGCCTGGCGTGGCAAGGTGGTTCCGATCAGAGACTCGGCTCCCTCTTTGGCGTCGGCAGCCTCGAGGCGAAGCTCCGCACCGGCGGGAAGCGCGATCGTGACCAGGCGCGCTCCGATCAGGCCTCGTAGCCGTCGCGCCACGAGATCCAGGAGTCGAGGCAATTCGAGCTCGGAGACGAGTGCTCCTCCGATCTCGTTGAGAGACTCGAGCTGGCGCGACCACTCGGTCGACGATTCGTAGAGGCGAGCGTTCTCTACCGCCACGGCCGCCTGCGCTGCGAGCAGCGTGACGAGTTCCTCGTCCTCGCTGGTGAAGTCTTCGCCGCCCGCCTTCTCGGTCAAGTAGAGGTTTCCGTAGGGGATTCCGCGAAGCATGATCGGAACACCGAGGAAGGTGCGCATCGGCGGGTGCTTGGCCGGAAAGCCGACGGATGCCGAATCCTCGCCGAGGTCGTGCAGACGAAGCGGTCGTGCGTCCCGGATCAAGACGCCGAGAATGCCGTGACCTCGCGGAAGCTCCCCGATCTCCGCCTGTGTCTCCGCATCGATCCCGTGAGTGACGAAGCGTTCGAGGGCCGTGCCCGCAGGGTCGATCACACCAAGAGCCGCGTACTCGGCTCCGGTGACACGTGCGGCGGCCACCGTGATGCGCTCGAGGACCGCATCGAGCGAGAGCTCGGAGGTGATCGCGATTCCGGTCTCGACGAGCGTTCGTAGGCGATCGGTCTCTTCGGGTGCGGCCACGAAGCCAATGGTTTCAGAAGAAAAGCCTCTCCGTAGTAAGCCGCAGCGAGTCCGCGGTGGTTCCGACAGAGAGAACGGGCGGGCGCTGATGGCGTGCTCGAGCTCGGCGGCTTGACTTCAAGCGAGCCCCGGAACCACCACAAGAACTGGAGGCAAGACATGAGCACCATCGCAGCTGATCAAAGAATTACGAAGGCAGCCACGGAGAGGAGCGACCTGTTCCGGAAGCTCTTCGAGTGGGGCGGGTTCGTCGCAGGTGCGGTTCTGGTCGCCTTCGGCGTCGTCGCGATCATCATGGGCTTCAGCGGTCGCGCGACCGTGGCCGACAGCCTCAAGCTGGAGAAGATCGTCGGCAGCGCCGACATGACTCCCGCTCTGATCGCCAAGGAAGCGAAGGCGGCCGGACTCACGGGCGTCGAGCTCCCGACCGTCTCAGTCGCCGGCGACCCGATCAACACCGGGCCGAGGGCACGAGCGTTCGCGAGCTACATGCGGATCCACGCGCTCGAGGCAACAGGCGGCTTCACCTTCGCGCAGATGGGTCGTTTCCAGGCCTCACCCGACGCGGCCAAGACCGACCTTGCTGTCGGTGGCGGAACTGACAACCCGCAGGCTGCCCTGATTGACGCGAGCACGAAGCAGCCCGTGGCCAACGGCATCCGAAACCTCTGGGTGACCGAGACCGCCCTGACCACTGCGCTCAACACGTCCTATATGGCCGACCGGCTGGGACTGTTCGGGATCGTCGTGGGAATCGCGTTGCTGCTGAGCGGCATCGGCTTCATCGTCCTGGCCTTCGCTGCACTCCACCGCACGAGGCCCGCCGCGCTTCTGAGCTAGACGCGGCACAAGACGGGCCGGCGCCGGGTGGTTTCGGCAGGCGCCGGCTCATTTACTCTCAGCAACCGCTTCCTGTTCTTCGGGGGCGGTTGTTGTTTTTGCGTCACGCGGCCGAGGCGGTGGCCATGCGGCGAAGCGTCGGCAGAAGAGTCGCGAACGGGAGGAGTGCCAGCGAAAGGGCAATCGTCAGCGGGAGCACCAGTCGGCCCCCGTCCCGAACATCACGCCGTAGAGGGCGAGAGCAACGCTGCGAACACGAGATCGGAGACGAGGAGTCGCTTCTTCATGGGGTCAGTCTCGACGAGGCCGATTGCCGCGTCTGTACGGCCTGCACCTGCTCGACAGGCGGCTTGCATGTGGATTGGGCGCGAGCCCGCTACGGACATGGTGGTCTGACCCGAAGACAGCGGCCGAAGCGGTCACCTGTGGAGAAGGGACTGACGCGCGAGTTAGTGCCGTCATGCGGCCGACTCTCACCTGGCATCTCGAACGGCGGCTGGTCCGATAGGGACATTTCTCCCGGGTCTGACCCGAAGACAGCGGCCGAAGCGGTCACCTGTGGAAGGGACTGACGCGCGAGTTAGTGCCGTTATGGGTCTGACTTCCGTCCAGGAGCCGGCGGAGGCGGCAGTTGTCGCCGAGCGCCTGCTCGACCAGATCGGCACGCCAATCGACATCGGGGGCCGGCACCTTCTGATCTCCGCGAGCATCGGGATCTCACTCGGGGAGTCCAGCGCGGAGCTCTTGAAGCAGGCCGACGCAGCGATGTACCGGGCCAAGGGGCACGGCGATGCCGACTACGCGTTCTACGACGAGGACGTCGACCAGGCTGCGCTCAACCGCTTCAAGCGGATCGCAGAGCTGCGTGAAGCCCTCGGCCAAGAGCAGTTCACGCTCGCCTACCAGCCCGTCGTGAACCTCGAGCCTTTCGAGGTGGTCGGGCTCGAAGCGCTCCTGCGCTGGCAGCACCCGACCCTCGGCGAGGTGCCGCCGCTCGACTTCATTCCACTGGCGGAAGCGTCCGGTCTGATCGTCCCGATCGGCCGCTGGGTGCTGAACGAGGCCTGCCTTTACGCCACGCGGCTGCGCCAGACGCTCGGTCGCGACGTCGGCATCGCGGTCAACGTCTCTGCGCGGCAGCTCCAGCATCCCGAATTCGTCGACCGCGTCGACGCTGCCCTCGAACGGGCCGACCTGCCCCCGTCACTGCTGACACTCGAGCTCACCGAAAGCGTTCTGGTCGCTGCCGGCGACCGCGTCGAGCTGCAGCTCGCCGCTCTCAAGGAGCGCGGCGTCAAGCTGGCACTCGACGACTTCGGCACGGGCTACGCATCGCTCGCCTACCTCCAGCGCCTGCCGGTCGACATCGTGAAGATCGACAGGAGCTTCACGGCGATGATCGATTCCGGCGCGGAGGACCTCGCGTTGCTCGAAGGAATCGTCGGGCTCGGAAAGCCACTCGGCCTCCAGCTCGTCGCCGAGGGCATCGAGCGCGACGCCCAGCGGGGAATCGTGCAGGACCTCGGCTGCGACGGTGCGCAGGGCTGTCACTTCGGCCGCCCGGCACCTGCCGCGGCGGCGACCGAAGCGTTGTCCCGACGTTCTTCCGCGTCGGCTGCCTGACCCGATCGTCTAGTCGAGCGCACCGACGTCGAGCACGACCGTCTTCAGGTCGCTCATGTCGAGCATCGTGTAGCGCCCGCCGATACGCCCCCAGCCGCTCTGGGTTCCGGACGCGCCGCCGAAGGGCTCGTGTGCTTCCCAGTAGTCGGTGGAGTCATTCACGACGACGTTCCCGACTCGCAGGTTGTCGACGAAACGGAGGGCGCGCTTCAGATTCGATCTCGGCTGAACGGGCCGTTGACCTAGAGTCCAAAATCCCCACGAGGCACAAGGAGGAACGAATGGCTACCCGACTCGACCGAGTGACGATTCCTTCGGCTGGAGGTGAGCGAGTCGACCTCGCTGGCCTTGGCATAGTCTGGAAGATCGAGGGCGCCGAGGCCAATGAACGTTTCTCCGTCGTGCATCATCCGCTCGCACCTCGGGCTCTCGCCGCACCTCTTCACCGCCACACCCGCGAGGATGAGTACTCCTACGTTCTGGAAGGCACGCTTGGCGCGCTTCTCGGCGACGAAGTCGTGACTGCAGAGCCGGGGACGTGGGTGTTCAAGCCGCGTGACCAGTGGCACACGTTCTGGAATGCAGGCGACACACCGTGCGAGATCATCGAGATCATCTCTCCCGCAGGCTTCGAGAACTTCTTCCGCGGACTGGCCGAGGTCTACGCCGGTGGCGGCGAGCCGGACCGCTCTCGCTTCGCTGAGCTTTGCGTGCGTTACGGTGTCGACATGGATCCAGAAAGCGTTCCCGGGCTCTGCGAGCGCTTCGGTCTCACGCATCCGCTAGCGGATTCCAGGCCGGACTGAACTAGCTCACAGACCAGCGTGCTCGGCCAGCCACGCGCAGTTCCGCACCTGAGAGTTCGCGGCCTCGGAGCCTGCGTCAGCGAGAACGGCCTTCGCTTTTTGTCTGATCACGATGTCGGCATGCCCGGCCGCGGTTCGGGCGAGCTCGCCGTATTCGTCTGAGCGCTCCCAGAGCGTCGGACGCCAGTCGAGGTTGAAGATGGTCGTGCTTTCGTTGCGCCGCGAGCGCTGCGAGCGTCGTCTCACGACTGGGCGATTGCGCCAGGCCCGTTCCCGTGGCCAGCAGGAACGGAGCCGATGCGATCTCAGCGCCGTCGAAGTCGGTCGACGACAGCTGCCAGTCCGGCGCCGTCGGGTAACGGTAAAAGTGAATCGGGGAACGGTCGGGCGGCGACACCTCGCAGAACGTCGGGGGAGTCATCAGTCGATACGTGCGCACCTCGACCAGCGGCGTTCGCTGCTGGTTGGGGTACAGATCGATGCCGACCCGGCCGAGCACCGCGGCGGCGATGGTCTTGCCCGTCGCCATGCTGCGATCTTCGGATGGACGAGAGAACGAGCCCGGCCCCCTTGCGGCGGAGGGGCCGGGCTCGTGATCTCGGAGGTCAACCTCCGAGCGCTCTAGTTACTTCTTCGACCAGTTCTCAGCGTTGAAGCTAGGTCCCTGGCTGCTCGGGTTGTCGACCATGCCACTGATGTTCGACTTGTAGACGAAGTACGTCGGCCGCTGGAAGAGCGGGATCATCGGCACGTCGTTGCCGAGGATCGTGCCGACCTTTCCGATCAGCGCCAGCCGCTTGGCCGGGTTCAACTCCCGGTCCGATCGCGACATCAGCTGCGTCGCCGTGCGGTTGCAGTACTCCGTGTAGTTCCCCGGAAGACCGCAGGAGAAGACACTCACGACGTAATGCGGGTCGACCGTGACGAGCTGCGTGAACATCGCGAGGTCGAAGTTGTGCTCGGGCAGATGGCTGCCGAACAGCGTGCCCGCAGGGATGAAGCCGTTCTTGAGCTCGATTCCGGCCTTCGCCGCTTGATCCTGGAAGATCGTGAACGCGAGCTCGCGGAGCTTGTTACCGCGGGTCGACTCGAGCAGGAACGAGACCTTGGTGCCGTTGCACGAGTAGATGCCGTCCCCACCCTTGGTGCAGTTGTGGGCGCGCATCATGTTCGCGACCTTGGTCGGATTGTAGTTCCATCTGCTGAAGTTCTTCGCGTTGTAGGTCGGCTCGTTCGTCAGGCGGACGAGGCTGTTCAGCACGCCGACCTTCGAGTTGAGCGTCCCGTAGAGCGCCTTCGCCGCAGCATCGCGGTTGAGCGAGGTGATCAGAGCCTGGCGGAGCCATGTCTGCTTCGCCAGCGGATTGCCCTTCGCCCCTTGCTGGATCTCGATGTGCTCCCAGGAGAGGCTCAGGTGCGTCTGGATCTTCAGGCCGGCCTGGCCCTTCAAGTCGGCGAGCGCCAGCTGAGGCTGCGGATAGATCGCGTCCACCTCGCCGCCACGGATCGCCTGGATCTCGGAGTTCGTGTTCGTGATGAAGCGGAACACGATCGAGTTGAGCTTTGCGGGCTTGCCGTACCAGCCGCGGGTGTTCTTCTCGAGCGTGATGCCCGAGCCGCGGTCGAACTTGGTCAGGAGGAACGGACCGTCACCGATCGGAGCGTTGCCCTTTTTCGGATTGCAGATGCAGTCGTTCCAGACCGTCAGCATGTCGGTGCCCGACAGCGCGTGCTGTGGGAGGACGTAGCCGAACAGCTGCTGCCAGGCGGCGAAGTTCCTCTTGAACCTGACGGTGACGACCTTGCCGTTCCCCTTCACGCTCGAGATGTCCTGCCAGCCGAGTGGGTCGATGTGATCCTTGTACTTCGGATTGAGCGCAGTCGCCAATGTAAACCGGAAGTCCTTGCCGGTCACCGGTACACCGTCGCTCCACTTCGCGTTCTTGCGGATGTAGTAGGTCACGCGTT
>JACDEU010000011.1 GCA_013816245.1 Actinomycetota bacterium
CCCCACTTCGAGAAGCCGGACCTCGAGCGCAAGTTCGGCAACCTCACGCTCACGTACGCGACGCAGATCCATGCGTGCGCGGTCGAGATCGATCCCGAGACGGGGGTCTACGAGATCGTCGACTACGCGGCGGTGGACGATTGCGGCAACCGCATCCACCCCCAGATCGTCGACGGCCAGGTGCACGGCGCCACCGCGCAGGCACTCGGCGCCGCGACACACGAGATTTTCACCTACGACGAGCAGGGCAACCTGCTCACTCCGAACTTCTACGACTACCACGTCCCGCACGCGCTCGACATGCCGCCTATTAAGAATGGCTTCATCGAGTCGGAGTCGCCGTTCACACCGCTCGGCGCGAAAGGGATGGGGGAGGGAGGCGGCGCCGGGATCCACGCGGTCTGCGCCGCATTGCAGAACGCGCTCGGAAAGAAGGGTGAAGGGCCGATCGTCTGGCGCAGCTGCAATCCCTACGAGAGTGTGTGGGACCTGCTGCGCAGGCCGGAGGAGACGCGCAAGCTCGTCAGCGTGGAGAGCAGATGAGGGTCACCGGGGAAAAAGAGTTCCAGGCCCCTCGGGAGAAGGTGTGGGAGGTGTTGAACGATCCGGCCCAGATGGCGAAGACCATGCCCGGGGTCGAGTCGTTCGACATCCAGGACGACAGACACTGGCGGGCGCACGTGAAGATCCCGCTCGGGCTCGGCGGGCTACGCATGTCGATCGACTTCGAGAAGATGGAAGAGCGCGAGCCCGAGTTCGCGAAGCTGCACGCCAAGGGCAACGGCGTCGGGGCGGTGCTGAACATGGATACATCCTTCAATCTCTCCGAAGAAGGTGGCGTGACGAAGATGCTGTGGGAGGCAGAGGTGCACCTGCTCGGCCCCGTCGCCTCGATGGGCCAGCGCGTGCTGCAGCCGATCATCAACCAGCAGGTGGCGCAGGTCCTCGGCTCGCTCGACAAGCAGGTCCAGGAGGCAAAGCCAGAATGAGCGTCGCTCGTCTTCGGCTCGCTCCCGTGAGGGAAGCCATGTTTCCCTCACGAGCTCCCTTCTTTAGGGATCGCCTCAGCCCCCGCGCCGCTCGGATCGCCGCGTGGGCTGAGGAGAGAGAGCGGCGAAACCTCCCGGTTTCCAGTTACGCCCCTTCCACCGCTCATCACCCACGGAGTGGGCGATGAGCAGCGACGAGATGGGGAACGCCGGCACGCCCGAACCGACGACCGAGCGCGAGCCCCCGGAGACGGATCCAGAATTCAAGGACGCGGGCGAGCCCGCGGAAGGGCCGGCCGACCCCGAAGGCTCGAGCGGGGCCGAGGAAGGCCTGAGCCCGTGGGCGCCCGAGTCGTACGACCCCGACGCCGAAGGGCCGACGACCTCGACAGAGGACTCGTAGGAGCGTCGCTGCGCTTTCGCCGGGTCAGCCCGTCGGAGGCGGAAGACATCTGCGGGAGCCTTGCCGCGGTCCACCTGGCCGCTCTCCGGTCCGGGATGGCTCTCGGTGCGCTCGACACGATGGGACTGGCCTCTCTCGAGCGCTGGTACCGCGAGGTCGTTGCGAGCCTCGACGACGCTGCGCGCATCGTTCTCGTCGGCGAAGACGGCGGTGAAATCGTCGCGATGGGACAACTCGTCTCGAGCGGTGCGACGAACGCCGATCATCGCGCGGAAGTTCAGCGGGTCGGAGTGGCGAGTCGTGCGCGTGGCCGCGGCATCGGACGGCAGCTGATGCAGGCCCTCGAGGACGCGGCACGAGAGCAACAACTAGGCCTGTTGTGGCTGACCACACATGACGGCACCGAAGCCTGCGCCTTCTACGAAGCGATCGGCTACACCAAGCTGGGCGTGATGCCCGACTACTCACGGCGGCCGGACGGCACGCTCTGGCCGGGGGCCTTCTACTTCAAGGTGCTGTCCGCGTGAGAAGATCGCTCTGATGGCTCAGCCGTTTCGTATCGGGGTGATGCAACTCACCATGGAGCCGCTCGACGAGATGCTCGAGTCGGCACGAGCCATGGATCGCGCCGGTATGGACACGATCTGGCTCGCCGAGGCCTATCCATGGTGGCGCAAGCACGGAATGGAGGCTCGCTCTTCGACCGTCGTGTCGGCACTGATCGCGAAGGAGACCGAGCGGCTCACGGTCGGCTGGGGGATCATCTCCCCGTTCACGCGTCATCCGGTCCAGGTGGCGATGGATGCGCGGGTCGTCCAGGAAGCGGCCGGCCCCGGGCGGTTCCTGCTCGGCTTCGGCACGTCGAAGATCTTCCTCAACAACGCCCGCTTGAACGGCAAGCGCACGCTCGGGCCGATGCGCGATGCCGTCGAGATCGTGCGCGGCGTCCTCGGGGGCAAGCCGTTCACATACGAGGGCGGCACGTGGAGCGCCGACGTACCGGGCCTACAGGACGAAGCGGAGACTCCGCGGGACGTTCCACCGGTGTACGTCGCGGCGACGGCGCCGAAAATGCAGGCGCTCGCGGGCGAGATCGCGGACGGTTGCCTCACGCCGTCCATCACGACGCCTCCCTTCGTCGGGTACACACGCGAGAACGTCGTGGCGGACATCGACATCGGCTGCACGGTCGTCGCCTCGATCCACGAGACGGATCGCGACGCGGGTCGTGACGGTGCGCGTGAGATCGCGGGTATGTACCTCGCGAACAAGGTTCAGAACATCAAGGGGTCCGCGAACACGCTGCTCGACCTCGCGGGCCTGACTCAGGACGAGATCCGGCCGGTCGCGGACGCGATGGAGCAGGGCGGGCGCCTCGCCGCCAAGGCAAAGGTGACGGACGAGATCCTCGACAAGTGCAAACCGATCGCAGGAACTCCCGCCGATTGCATCGCGGCGATCGAGGAATATCGCGACGCCGGCTGTACGCACGTGATGCTCGAGCTCTGGGGCGACCGCCGTCACGAGCAGATCGAGCTCTTCGGCAAGGAGGTGCTGCCACATTTCCGTTGAGATCGACGCCGACCGGCTCGTCGCGCTCGCAGTCGACCTCGTGTCGGTGGCGAGCCCGACCGGCGACGAGCAGGCGATGGGCGAGCGTGTGCGCGACGAGCTCGCGGGCCTGGGGCTCCAGGTGCAGTGGCAGGAGGTCGAGGGTGGCCGCCCGAACGTCGTCGGGCTCTGGGAAGGGACGGGCGGCGGGAAGTCGCTCATGTTCAACGGGCACATGGACACCTCGTACTCGGGCCAGGAGCCGTGGCTCGAGGGGATTCGCGGGTTCCAGCCCGAGGGCTTCGTCCAGGACGGCCGGATCTACGGCCTCGGCATCTCGAACATGAAGGGCGCGCTCGCCTGCTACATCGAGGCAGTGCATACGCTGCAAGACGTGGGCGTCCGGCTCAAGGGTGATGTGATGATCGCGTGCGTCGCCGGTGAGATCGAGAAGACGCAGTGGCACCCCGAGTTCGTCGGAGCGGAGTACCGGGGCTATGCGGCCGGTTCCCGCTTTCTGCCAACGCACGGCGGCGTGACCGACATGTGCATTCTCGGCGAGCCGACGGAGCAGAAGATCGTGCTCGGCCACTACGGCGCGGTCTGGATGCGGATCTCCACGAACGGGCCGTTCATCCATACGGCTTTCAGCGAAGGACGGCGCGACGAGACGTCGATCGTGCGGATGCGCGACGTCCTCGACGCCGTGCTCGAGTTCGCGCCGGAGTGGGAAGAGCGCACGTCGTACGGTGGCAAGAAGGGGATCGTGAACGTCGGCGCGATCAACGGCGGCTTCGCCTGGCGGGTCTCCCGCACGCCTCACCGGACCGATCTCTTCGTCGACTTCCGAGTTCCGCCGACGATGCCGATGGCCGAAGCACGCGCCGCGCTCGGCGACTTCGTCCGCAGCCTGCGCGAGCGCTTCCCCGACCATGGCATCGAGCAGGAGATCTACGTCACCGCTCCCGGATCGGAGATCGCCGAGAAGCACCCTCTCGTCGAGGCGATCGACGGCGCGCACACCGAGGTCTTCGGGACGAAGCCGGAACGCGACACGGCACGCTGGTTCTCGGATGCCTCCGCATTGACGCGCTACGGCATCGAGAGCGTCAACTACGGCACGTCGAGCGGCCTCCCTGATCCCGTCCTCGGAGAGAATCTCGAAATCGACGGGCTCGTCAAGATGGCCAACGTCTACGCGCTGGTTGCGCAGCGGATCTGCGAAGCGACGTGAAGAGCCTCGACGCATACCTGCCGGCGTACGAATTCTCGACCCGCCACGAGGTTGCAATCGGAGTCGACCCCGTCCGTGCCGATCGCGCGCTGCGCGAGGTGACGTTCCAGGAGCGCCCACTGGTGCGCGCCCTGTCACTGGTGCGCGGGCTCGGAACCCGTAGGGCGGACGACACGATGCTGGCGACGATGGTGCCGCGCGCAACCGTTCTCGAGGATGTACCGGGAGAGGGCATGGTCCTGACGTTGACCGGGCAGTTCTGGCGGCTCCGAGGTCGCGGGCCTGAGCCGCCCGCGACCGCAGTCATCGACTTTCGCGCGCTGCCGGGCCGGCTGGCAACCGAGACGCGGGTTCACGTTCCGGATCCAGTCTCGCGACGGAAGTTCGGCCGCTACTGGCGGATCATCCGCCCCTTCAGCGGGCTCATTCGGATGCTCGTGCTGCGAGCGGCAAAGCGACGCGCCGAAGCAGCGTGATCGCGCACGACCCTTACGTGCTTCCCGAAGGCTTGCCGGTCCCGACCGACGACGGCGCCGCCGATCATCTGACCGGTAGCGAGGTTCCCGATCTCGTGCTTCCGTCTTCGCGGGGCGCAGTCAACCTCCGTGACTTCGAGGTCCTGTACGTCTACCCACGTTCGGGCCGGCCCGGGACAGACATGGTGCCGGGTTGGGACGACATCCCCGGCGCCCGTGGCTGCACGCCGCAATCGTGTGCCTTCCGCGACCACAACGTCGAGCTCGCCGCTCTCGGAGCGCGCGTCGCCGGACTCAGTGCGCAAACACTCGACGATCAGATCGAGTTCGCGCAAAGGAACAAGATGCCGTTCCCGGTCATCAGCGACGAGTGGCTCGAGCTGGCGCGTGATCCCGGCCTGCCAACGTTCGAGGTCGAAGGCCTGACGCTCTACAAGCGGCTCGCACTGATCGCAGAGCAAGGTCGTATCGTCAAGGTGTTCTATCCCGTCTTTCCACCCGACCGGAACGCCCAGGACGTGCTCGACTGGCTGGAGGGTGAGCGCACGTGAAGCTTGTCACCTACGACGACGGAAAGGTCGGCGAGCTCCGTGACGACGCGATCGTGGAGCTAGACGTTCCCTCGATGCGCGAGTACTTCGAGCGGGGTGGCGCGGCGCCGACAGGGAGGGAGCCGGCTCTCGCAGACGTCAAGCTGCGCGCGCCGATCGTCCCGAAGAAGTTCCTCCACACCGCGGGAAACTTCCGCGAGCACGAAGAGGAGTCGAAGCGAGTGGGCTGGTCGCACGAGATCGCGCCGTGGATCGTCTTCTTCCAGAACGTCGATGCGATCATCGGGCCGGACGAGCCGATTGTGTATCCCGAGCATCTGACCGAGGAGCTCGACTACGAGCTCGAGCTCGCGGTCGTCATCTCCAAGTCGGGCAAGTGGTTCGGCCCCGAGGAGGCGACCGACTACATCGGCGGCTTCGTCATCTTCAACGACATCACCGCGCGCGACATCCAGCGCCGTGAGATGCGTTCCGGTGTGTTCTCGTTCTGCAAGGGAATCGACACGTTCTGCCCGCTCGGGCCTTGGATCGTGACGCCCGACGAGATCGGCGATCCGCACGACCTGCAGATGACGTTGCGTGTCAACGGCGAGGCGCGGCAGGAGTCGCACAGCGGCAACATGTCGGTGACGATCCCGGAGATCGTGTCGCACTACTCGGCGCTCGGGTATTCGGCGGGCGACGTGGTCTCGACCGGAACGGTGAGCGGCGTCGCGGGGTTCAGCGAGGACGCGGCCTCCCTCTACCTGAAGCCCGGCGACATGATCGAGGCGGAGATCGAGAAAATCGGAATCCTGCGCAATCCGGTGATCTCGTGGCAGGAAGCCCACGGCGAGCCTGCGCCGCCGCGCGTCGCGTGGTGAGCTGGCCGAGCGACGACGCCAAGCTCGACCGCGTGCGGGCGCTGATGGCCGAGGACGGGCTCGACGCGCTCGTCGTCCGCGCACCCGACAACGTCCTCTACCTGACGAACTTCTGGGGGATGAAGGGCTACGACGCCGCCGTGTTTCCGCGCGAGGGGGAACCGGTCCTGATCACGATCGAGCCTTCGGCCGAGGACGCCGCCGGCACCGCCTGGACGGACGCCGTCGTGCTGGTTCCCGGGTACGACGCAGAGGATCCGCGGCCTCCGCTCGCACGGACGCTGGAGGCGGTCCAGGAAGCTGCGAAGCCGTACGAGCGGGTCGGCCTCGAGCTCTCGCTCGGCACCCAGGCCTCGGACCGGATGGTGGGGGAGCCGACCACCTTCACGAAGGCCTGGTTCGACGCCTTCCCCTCGGCAGCCGACGCAACGCCCCTCCTGGCGGGCGCACGGGCCCTCAAGACGCAGCAGGAGATCGAGCGCGTGCGCCTCGCGAACGAGATCGCCGCAGCGGCGATGGAACACGTCGCGAAGGAGCTCCGGCCCGGGATGAAGGAGAGCCAGGCCGCGGCCCTCTGGCAGGCATTCGTGCATGGCGAGGGGACCGGCTGGAAGGGCCGTGTCGAGCTCGCTCTGGGCTTCTCGCTCGTCTGGTCGGGCGCGGGGATCCGGACCTTCACGGCGACCGGAGACGGCCCCGTGGCGGAGAACGAGCCGACGCTGTTCGAGATCTGGGTGTGCGCGGACGGCTACTGGTGCGACCACACGAAGAACGTCTGTCCCGGCGATCTCGACCCCACCTACGGTGAGCTCCTGGACGTCCTCCTGGCCGTCTACGGGCGTGCTCTCGAGCACTGTCGTCCCGGCGCGAGCCTGGCCGAGCTCGACGTCCTGATCAGGCAGGGGCTCACGGAAGCCGGCTACCCCGGCCAGCCCTCGCATCCGATCGCCCACGGCGTCGGGGCGCGGGCACACGAGCCTCCCTACGCTCATCAGGCGGGCACCGGAACGGTCGAGGAGGGGATGGTGCTGGCGATCGAGCCCGGCGCCTACTGGCCCGGCGGGGGCGGCCTGCGGATCGAGGACAACTTCCTCATCACCTCCGAGGGTCCCGAGAAATTGTCCTCCTACCCCGACGATTTTCGATGACGTTCTGGACAGGAGAGCTGAACGACCCGCACGGCTTCGACGCAGAGGTCCACTTCTACGACACGACGCTTCGCGACGGCGAGCAGACCGTCGGCGTCGTCCTCAGTCCCGAGGACAAGCTCGAGCTCGCACGAGGGCTCGACGGACTCGGGATCGAGCGGATCGAGGCCGGCTTCCCGCGCGTGTCCGCAGACGACTGGCGTGCAGTGGAACTGATCCGCGACGCGGGTCTCGATGCCGAGGTCTGGGGTTTCTCCCGCGCGATCGAGGCCGACGTGAAGGCGCTCGTCGAGCTCGGTGTCGAGGCGAGCGTGATCGAATCGCCGATCTCCGACCTCAAGCTCGCAGCACTCGGTGTCGACCGCGAAGCGATGCTCGAGCGCATCGTCTATGCGATCTCGTTCGCCGTGCAACAGGGAGTGACCGTCGCGTTCTTCGGTGTCGACGGCACGCGCGCGGACCCTGGCTACTTCGAGACCGTGTACAAGACGGCGATCGAAGCCGGCGCGCAGGAAGCGGTGGTGGTCGACACGATCGGCATCGCGAGCCCGGAAGCCGTCGCAGAGCTCGTCGGGCGAACGAAGGACTGGCTGGGAGCGGACGTCCCGATCCACTTTCACGGGCACAACGACTTCGGCCTCGCGACCGCGGCAGCGCTCGCAGCGGTGCGCGCCGGTGCGAGGTGGATCCAGGGCACCGTCAACGGCATGGGGGAGCGCGCCGGCAACGCGAACCTCCCCGAGATCGCGCTCGCGCTGCGCGGGCTCTATGGCATCGAGACGAGTCTGAGACTCGACCGTGCGCGGGCGTTTTCGGAACAGGTGCGCGAAATGTCGGGCTACGAGCTCGAGCCCTTCAAGCCGCTCGTCGGCGACAACCTTTTCCGCCGTGAGTCGGGTGCGGTAGCCAGCCAGTTCCACGACCCGCCTGCGATCGAGCCCTACTCCTCCGAGCTCGTCTCGGCGAAGCGAAGCATCGTCCTCGGCAAGAAGAGCGGGATCGACTCGATCCGAATCAAGGCGGAAGAGCTGGGGCTCGACCTGTCCGACGAGGCACAGCGCGATCTGCTCGTACGGGTCAAGGAGCTGGGCACGAAGAAGCGCGGGCTCGTCACGGACGACGAGTTCCGCGAGCTCGCACGTGGCTGATCACGACGCGATCATCGTCGGCAGCGGGGTGAACTCGCTGGCGTGCGCCGCCTTCCTCGCTCGCGCAGGTTGGCGGGTCGCCGTGCTCGAACGCGAGTCGGAGCTCGGCGGTGCGGTCCGCACGGCAGAGCTGACCGAGCCCGGCTTTCACCACGATGTCTTCAGCGCCTGGCATCCACTCTGGGTCGGAGGACCGGCACATGCGGAGCTCGGTGGCGAGCTTGCGGAGCGCGGGCTCGAGTATCTGAACAGCGAGAGCCCGACGGGCACGCTCTTTCCGGACGGCGAGAGCGCCTTCCTGACGACGGACACCGACGGCAACGCCGCCGAGCTCGATCGACACGCGCCGGGCGACGGCGATGCGTGGCGGGAGACGATCGCCGCGGTCGGGAGCCAGGCAGAGCTCGCCTTCGGTGTTCTCGGCACCGAGCTCTGGTCCCGTGCTGGAATGAACCTCGGCGTCAAGGCCTACCGGAGACTCGGGCGCAGAGGCCTTGCGGAATTCGGCGGCGAGCTCGTCCAGAGCAGCCGCGACTGGCTGACGACCACGTTTCGATCCGAGCGCACGCACGGATTGCTCGCTCCCTGGGTGCTCCACACCGGCCTCGGTCCCGACGCCGCTGCGTCCGGGTTCATGACCAGGGTGATCGCGTTCGCGACCGAAGCCGGCGGCATGCCGATCCCGCGCGGCGGTGGCGCACGCCTCGTCGACGCGCTCGTCCGGCTGATCGAGGATCACGGAGGCACGTGCCAGACCGGCCAGGACGTCGAGCGCATCGTCGTCTCCGCCGGCCGTGCGACCGGCGTGCGGCTGGCAGGGGGAGGGGCTCTCAGTGCAGAGCGCGCCGTCGTCTGCAACGTGACGCCGACGCAGCTGTATGGCCGCCTGCTCGATCCCGGCGATGTTCCCGCCGAGATTGTCGAAGCCGGCAAGCGCTTTCGCTTTGGCCGTTCCGAGATGCAGATTCACTTCGCCCTCTCGGAACCGCCGCGCTGGGACGGCGACGACCGCCTCGCCCGAACGGCGATCGTTCACCTGACGCCGGGTCTCGACGGCGTCTCCCGGGCGGTCAACGAAGCCGAGCGAGGTCTTCTCCCTGCGGAGGCCACGGTGGTCGTCGGGCAGCCGCTGACGCTCGACGACACACGCGCTCCCGCAGGGAAAGGACTCCTCTGGATCCAGCTGCAAGAGCTTCCCTGGAAGGTGAGAGCCGACGCGGCGGGCGAGCTCGACACCGGTGACGGCACGTGGACAGAGTCACTCCGCGAGCGTTATGCCGACAGGATCCAGGCACGGCTCGCGCAACACATCCCGAACCTCGACGCGTCGATCCTCAAGCGGGTCGTCCTTTCCCCCGCAGACTTGCAGGAGGCCAACATCAATCTGCAGCAGGGGGATCCTTACTCGGGCTCGCTCGCGCTCGACCAGAACTTTCTCTGGCGCCCGTTTCCCCGCCAGCCCGGTCACGGCACGCCGATCGACGGTCTGTTCCAGATCGGTGCGAGCACGTGGCCGGGCCCAGGGCTCGGCGCCGGCTCCGGGACGCTCGTCGCGAAGGAGCTTCTCCAACCACCGGTCGCCGAGCGAATCGCCGGGCGGATCAGCTCGTTTCTGCGGCCGCGACAGGCATAGAATCCCCTGCATGCGGCCACCTTTCTCGATCTCGCAGATCACGACCTTGGGCTCGACGTTCGAGTCGGACGTGCGCGCCTATGCCGCTGCGGGAGTCGACGGGATCGGTGTTTGGGAGATCAAGCTGACCGAAGGCGGCGACGACCAGGCGCTCGAGCAACTCGGGGCGAGCGGGCTCGGCAGCGCAGCGGCAGTCCCGGCGGTGCCGTCGATCTTGCCGCTGCCGCTGATGGAGGGCCCGGCTGACTCGCGCGAGCGGATCGACGCCATCTGCGCATCGGTTCACCGGCTCGCCCGGTTCGAGCCGAGCTCGGTGGTGTGCCTCACGGGGCCGGGGGACGACCGCGACACCGTCGTCGAAGGTCTGCGCACGATCGGAGACGAGGCGGAACGCGCAGGAGTGAGGATCGGGCTCGAGCCGATCAACCGCATCGGTGGGGAGGACTGGACGATCATCTCGTCGCTCTCCGAAGCGGTCGAGCTCCTCGACGACGCGGACCGGCCGGCGCTCGGCATCCAGTTCGACAGCTGGCACGTGTGGAACTCGCCGGGGGTGGTCGAAGACATCGAACGGCATGCGCACCGCTTTGTCGGTGTCCATCTCGCCGACTGGCGGGAGCCGACCCGCAGCTGGGCTGACCGGGTGCTGCCCGGCGACGGCGTCGCGAACCTCCCCGAGCTGCTCGGCGCGCTCGAGCGTGCCGGCTGGGATGGGTTCTACGACCTGGAGATCTTCTCGGACAACGGGACGTTTGGCAACGCCTGGCCTGGCTCGCTGTGGGACGTTCCCGCCGAGGAGCTTGCGCGTCGGGGGAAGGAGGCGTTCATAGGTGCCTGGTCGTCGCGAAACCAGTCGACGCTTGACCAGGTATCGCCCGGTGCCGTGTAATTGACCAATGAGGACGACCCCAAGAGGAGGCAATAGATGAAAGTTCGAGGGAGGTGGGCGTTCGCCGCAGCTGGACTGCTGGCGTTCGTCCTGATCGGGAGCGCGCTTGCGGCGACGTCAGGGCACAGGACAGCGCAGGCGAAGGCGCCGATCATCATCGGTTGGGCGTTCGACGGCACGGGCGCCATGAAGCCTTTCGACACACCCGCTCTGGCCGCGGCGCAGTTGCAGGTCGCCAAGGTCAACGCAAAGGGCGGAGTCGGTGGGCGGAAGCTGCAGATCCGGACCTGCGATACGCAGGGGAACACTCCTGCAACCGCCAAGGCGTGCGCCCTGCGCCTGCTCGGGCAGAAGGCCAACGTCCTCTTCACGACGTGTGACGTCGACTTCGCCGCGCCCGTCGTCAAGGCCGCGATCGACCGGGGCGTCCTTGCAATTGCGCCTTGCATCGGCACCGACCAGATGGGACCGAAGCGATTCGGCCCGAAGGGACGCCTTGCGTTCAGCTATGGCAACGTCGCACAGGATGAAGGCTCGGCCATGGCCCAGTACGCACGGAGCAAGGGTTGGAAGACGGCGTCCCTCGCAACCGACACGGTCATCGTCTACTTCAAGAACGTGATCCAGGCGTTCGACGTCCGCTTCAGGCAGCTCGGCGGAAAGATCGTCGCCAAGGAGACGTACCAGTCCCTCGGAGGGAACAACGTGCAGAACGCGGTCAGCCGCCTGAACGACGTCAAGGCAGACGTGATCGTCACATCGACGGCCGGCGCATTCGGCGCTCTCTCGCCGTTCATCACCGGTCTGCGCTCACTCGGGAACAACACACCGATCCTGAACTCGTGGGCCGGTGACGGCACGTACTGGCTCCCGACGAGCCCGAAGGTGTCGAACTACTGGTTCGTCACGTTCGCGTCGTGCTTCGGAGACGATCCGAGCAAGGCTGTCAACGCAATGGCGAAGACGGTCGGCGCTGGAACCGGCGGCTTTATCACGGGGCCGTCTGCGATCGACGGGCTCGTGGTGGCGATCAAGCGCGCACACGGCTCGACGAAGGGCAGCACGCTCGCGAAGGTGATGGAGAAGTTCAAGAACGTGCCGACGATCTCAGGCAACGTGAACTTCTCTCGGACGCTGCACACGGTGTTCGGCCGCCGCTATCGAGTGATCCGGATCCAGGACAACGTTCCGAAGGTCGTCGGAACGATCGTCGCCAAGAAGGTTCCCAAGATCTAAGGCTCGCTTGGGACGAGCGAACCCGGCCGAAACGATGAGGAGGCCCGGAGACTCACTCCGGGCCTCCTCCGTGTCGCGGTCATTCGAAGGCGTGCACGCGCTCCGCGACGTCACGCTCGAACTGGGCCGAGCGGAGATCACCGGGCTCATCGGGCCGAACGGGGCGGGCAAGTCGACGCTCGTGAATGTGCTGAGCGGCTTCGACCGGCCGACGTCCGGGACGGTGGAGCTCGAAGGACGTGACGTCACCCGCTGGAGCCCGAGTCGCCGCGGGCGGCACGGTCTGTCGCGCACTTTTCAACACAGCCACGCCTTTCGATCGCTCTCTGTGCGGGAAAACCTCGAGGTCGCGGCGCTCGGTGTCGGTACGGTGGCCCGCGAAGCACGACGGCGGGCCGCCGAGTTGCTCGAGACGCTGGGTCTCACCTCACAGGCCGAGGCTCTCGCCGGGACGCTTGCGCAGGGCGACGAGCGGCGCCTTGGTGTCGCACGTGCGCTTGCGACAAGACCGCGTTTCATCCTGCTCGACGAGCCCGCCGCAGGCTTGCCCGAGGCTGAGGTACCGGACTTCGCCCAAGCGGTGCGAGATGTTCGTGACGACCACGATGCCGGCGTCCTGCTGATCGATCACAACATGGCGCTGATCATGGGCCTCTGCGACCGCATCTACGTGCTCGACCAGGGTCGCGTTCTCGCAGAGGGAACGCCGGACGAGATCCGTGCCAACCTCGACGTGGCCGCGGCCTATCTGGGTGAGAGCGCAGTTCACGACGCGGACGACGAGGGTTGAGTACCCCGCTCCTCGCGATCGAGGGCCTCGAGGTCCGCCACGGTGCCGTGACGGCCGTTCACGGCCTCTCTCTCGAGGTCGACCGGGGCGAGATCGTCGGGTTGATCGGCCCGAACGGCGCCGGAAAGTCCTCGACTCTGCACGCAATCATGGGCGCCGTCCGCCCCGCTGCCGGCGATGTGCGGGTCAGGGGGGAGTCGGTGGTCGGCAAGCGTCCCGAGGAGGTCGCTCGGCAGGGCGTGGCTCTCGTGCCGGAGGGACGGAGGATCTTCGCCGAACTGAGCGTGGAGGAGAATCTCAAGCTGGGCCTCGCCGGCCGGCGTACGCGTGACGGTGCCGACGACGACTTCGCGCGCGTCTACGAGCTCTTTCCCGCCGTGCGGGAGTCTCTGCGCCGGAAGGCCGGCACTTTGTCGGGCGGTCAGCAGCAACAGCTCGCGATTGCGCGAGCTCTCGTGGCCGACCCCGAGGTGCTCCTGCTCGACGAGCCCTCACTCGGACTGGCGCCGCGCATGGTCGACGTCGTCTTCGAGACTCTCGTGACGATCCGCGACCGCGGCCTCGCGGTGCTGCTCGTCGAACAGCGCGCGCAGCGGACGGTCGCGCTGGCGGATCGCTCGCACGTCCTCGCGAACGGGCAGCAGCGCCTGACCCTCGGCCCGGAGTCGGCTGATGACACGGCCGCGCTCGTCAGTGCATACATGGCATGACCGTCGCGGTTCTCAACATCGACTGGCAGACGCTCGCCGACGCGACCGGGCTTGGCGCGATCTATGCGCTCATGGCGGTGGGGATCGGGCTCGTGTTCGGCGTGTTGCGCTTGGTGAACTTCGCCTACGGACAGCTCGTCATGGCCGGCGCTTATGCACTCGCGTTTGCTTCGGAGCACGGCTGGTCGCTCTGGGTGGGCATCCCTTTGTGCTTCGCCGTCGTCGTCACTCTCTCGATGCTTATGGACCGAATCGTCTTCAGGCCGTTGCGCACCCAGTCCCCTGCAGTGATGCTCGTCGCGACTTTCGCAGTCGCCTTCCTGCTCCAGAGCATCGCGCTCCTCTGGTTCGGGCCTCTCGGCAAGATCGCTTCGTCGCTTGCAACGCTCAACCAACCTGTCACGGTCTCCGGCGTCGACATTCGCAAGATCGCCATCGTTGCCATCGGGCTCGGCGCCCTCTGCCTGCTCGCTCTGGTTCTCCTACTCGGACGCACGCGCGTTGGCCTGCACATGCGGGCAGCGGCCATGGACTTCCGCACCGCAGAGCTCCTGGGTGTGCGCGCCGGACGGGTGATCGGCGCGGCGGTCGTCATCTCGGGTGTCCTGGCGGCGATCGTCGCCGTCATGCTCACGGTCCAGAACCCGCTGGTGACGCCGGACTTTGCGCTGCGCGACACGATCCTCGTACTCGCCGGGGTCGTGCTCGGGGGGATGAACCGGCTCGTTCCGGCGACGCTCGGCGGGTTCGCGATCGGCTTCGCGTCCGGGCTGCTCGGTGGTGCGCTTCCGACGAACCAGAGCCAGTACCTCCCGTCCTTTCTGTTCGCCGCGGTGATCCTCGTGCTCCTCTTCCGCCCCGGAGGTCTCTTCACACGTGAGGGACAGCAAGCGGTGGAGCGCGTATGAGGCGTGCCTTGTTGCTGCAGCTACTGGCTCCGCTCGCGCTCGTCGCGCTTGCCGCGCTCGTTGGCACGCTGGTCTCGACGTCGACCGAGACCTACGTGATCAACGCGCTCGTGAACGTGGTGATCGTCGTTGCGCTGTACGTCTTCATCGGGAACTCCGGCGTCCTCTCTTTCGGTCACATCAGTTTTGTCGCCGTCGGCGCCTGGGCGGCAGGGGTGCTCTCGATGCCGGTGGAGGAAAAGCCGGCGATCATGCCGCACCTCTTCGGTCTCCTCGGCGAGCACACGGTCGGGAACATCTGGTCGCTCGCCCTTGCGGCCGCCGTCGGAGCCGCCTATGCGCTCGTCGTCGGGCTTCCGCTCATGCGGCTGTCGGGCCTCGGCGCCGGAATCGCGACCTTCGGCGTGCTCGAGATCACCCACAACGTGCTGCGCTACTGGGAGAAAATCGGACCGGGCCTCAACACGTTCTCCGCGGTGCCGGAGACCACCGGGCTGCTGCAGGCCTCGCTCGGTGCGGCGCTCGCAGTCATCGTGGCGTTCGGCTACAGGCGAATGCGGTTCGGGCGGCTGCTCAGCGCCACGCGGGAGGACGCCGCTGCTGCCCGGGCCGTTGGGGTATCCGTCTACCGCCAGCGGCTCGTCGCCTTCGTGCTCTCCGGCGCGCTGGCGGGCTTCGCGGGCGGACTGCTGGTCCACATGCTCCCCGTCAATACCGAATCCGTCTACCTCGACCTGACGTTCCTCACGCTCGCGATGCTTGTGATCGGCGGCGCGACCAGCCTCTGGGGAGCAGTCGTCGGGGCACTCGCAGTGAGTGCAGTCGACTCGTTCCTCGCCGAGGCGGAGAGCGGGATCCACCTCTTCGGCCGGTCGGTGGACTTCCCGGCGGGGACGCGCATCGTGGTCGTCGGCGCACTGATGGCGCTCGTCTTGATCCTGCGCCCGGCCGGGCTGACCGGCGGGCGTGAGTTTTCGGTCCCGCTGGCCCGGCCACGGCGCCTTCTGACAAAGTTCGCTCGATGACCGATCCCAAGTTCGAGCAGCTACAACAGCGCCTCGCCGAGGTGAACAACCTCACGAAGGCGTCCACGCTCTTGTTCTGGGACCAACGGGTGATGATGCCGCCGGGAGGCGCCTCCGCCCGGGCGGAGGCGATCGGCACCATCAGCACCATCGCGCAGGAGCGCTTCGTCGATCCCGCGATCGGCAAGCTGCTCGAGGAGCTGCGCGCCTTCGAAGAAAACTCGGAGTACGACTCGTTTGAGGCGAGCCTCATCCGCGTGACCCGCCGTGACTACGAGAAGGCGACGCGCGTCCCCCCCGAGCTCGTCGGCGACCTAAATCGGGCCTCTGCGGTCGCGCTGTCGGCCTGGGGGCCCGCGAAGGAAGAGTCCAATTTTGAAGCGCTGCGTCCCTACCTCGAGACCAATCTCGAGCTGCGTCATCGTTACGTCGAATGCTTCGACCCGGCCGACGAGACGTACGACGTGCTGCTCGACAACTACGAGCCGAACATGAAGACCGCTGACGTCCGCCAGATCTTCGAGCAGCTGAAGGAGGAGCTCGTGCCGCTGATGCAGGAGATCGGCGACGCCGGCGATGTCGACGATTCGTTCCTCCACCAGGAGTTCGACCAGGATGCACAGCGGGCCTTCAGCCTCGAGGTGCTGCGCCGCTTCGGCTACACGGATGACGAATGGCGGATCGACCAGACACAGCATCCGTTCATGACGACCCCCGGACACGGCGACATCAGGCTCACGACGAACTACCGCCGGGACGACCTGAGCTCGCTCTTCGCGACCATGCACGAGTTCGGGCACGGGGTCTACGAGTGGGGAGTCGACGAGTCGATCGCAGGAACGCCGCTCGGTTCGGGTGTGTCACTCGGCCTGCACGAGTCGCAGAGCCGGACGTGGGAGAACCTCATCGGCCGGAACCGGTCGTTCTGGCGCTATTTCTACCCACGCCTGCAGGCCACGTTCCCCGGCCAGTTCGGCTCGGTCGACGAGGAAGCCTTCTACCGTGCCGTGAACAAGGTGCATCCGTCTCTCATCAGGATCGATGCGGACGAGGTCACGTACAACCTGCACATCATCCTTCGCTTCGAGTTGGAGCAAGAACTGATCGATGAGCGACTGGCCGTGCGGGACCTGCCCGAAGCGTGGAACGCTCGCATCGAAACGTACCTCGGCGTCGAGGTTCCCGATGATGCACGCGGCGTGCTGCAGGACATGCACTGGGCCGGCGGCGGCTTTGGGTACTTTCCGACCTACTCGCTCGGAAACGTCATCTCCGTGCAGATCTGGGAGCGCTTGAAAGAGGATCTCGATGACGTCGATGAGCGCTTCGAACGCGGCGAGTTCGACGACGTGCGCGAGTGGTTGCGCGATCATCTCTATCGCATGGGCCGAAAGTTCAGCCCGCAGGAGACGATCGAGCGCGTCACCGGAAGCCGGATCGACGCGAAGCCGTACGTGCGTTACCTCCGCGAGAAGCTCGCGCCGCAAGCGGTTTGAGCGCCACGGGGTCGGCCCAGCCGCGACTCGAGCGGCTGAAGGAGATCCTCGCGGTGCTTGCAGATCTCGGACACGCGGAGCAGATCCTCGATTGGGACGCTCGCGTGTCGATGCCGCATGCAGGAGCGAAGGCGCGGGCTGACGTGGCCGCGACGCTTGCGGAGTTTTCACATCGACGCTTCGTCACGGACGAGGTAGGTGAGCTTCTCGAGCAGCTCACCGCGGAGGAGGACCCCGACACTGCGGACGGAGCGCTCGTCCGCGTCACCCAGCGGGAGTGGGACCGAGAGCGGAAGATCCCGTCGGACCTGGCAGGCGAAATGGCTCAGGCCAGCGGCGTCGGCGTCGCGGCCTGGGACGAGGCGAAGCTGTCCTCGGACTTCGCGATCTTCCGTCCGCACCTCGAGCGGCAGCTCGAGCTGAAGCATCGCTATCTCGCCTGCTTTCCGGAGGCGGACGATCCGTACGACGTCCTGCTCGACGAATACGAGGAAGGGCTCACGACAGCACAGGTGGAGGAGGTCTTCGGGCGGCTGAAGGGCGAGCTGGTCGAGCTCGTGGAGCGTCATCGCGACGACGCCGTCGCGGATCTGAAGGGCCCGTTTCCGATCGCCGCGCAGCGGGAGGCGGGACGCCTCGTCCTCGAGGCGTTCGGGTGGGATCCGCGCTCATGGCGGCTCGACGAGACGCCGCATCCCTTCGCCTCGAAGCCGGGGGCGGGGGACATCCGGTTGACGACGCACACCGACGAGCGCGACATCACCTCGCTCTTCTCCACGATGCACGAGTTCGGCCACGGGGTGTACGAGTTCGACATCGACCGCTCGTTCGCGAGGACACCACTCGGAGAGGGAACCTCGAGCGCGATCCACGAGTCTCAGAGCCGCACGTGGGAGAACCTCGTCGGGCGAAGCGCCGGCTTCTGGCGCTGGTTCTACCCGCAACTTCAGGGTCTCTTGCCCGAGGCGCTCGGGGGAGTCGACGAAAGCTCGTTCGTCCGGGCTGTGAGCGCGGTGCGGCCCGGACTGATCCGCGGCGACGCAGACGAGGTCACCTACGGACTGCACATCATCCTCAGGTTCGAGCTCGAGCGTGAGCTGCTCGCGGGGACCGTAGAGGTGCACGATCTGCCCGACGTCTGGAATGCACGCATGCGCGAGTACCTCAGCGTCGACGTGCCGGACGACGCGCACGGTGTCCTGCAGGACATGCACTGGTCGGCCGGCCTCTTCGGATACTTCCCGACCTATCAGCTGGGGAACGTCATCTCTGTTCAGATCTGGCGCCGGGCGGTCGACGAGCTCGGCGACCTTGAGGAGCAGTTCGCGCGTGGTGAGTTCACGGTGCTGCGCGAATGGTTGCGTGAACAGATCTACCGCCACGGCAGCCGATATGCGCCACCGGAGCTCTTGCGCCGGGTCACCGGCTCGGGCATCGACCCGGAGCCCTACCTCGAGTATCTCCATGCGAAGTTCGCGTGAGAGTTTGCGTCATCGGCGCAGGAGCGATCGGGAGTCTCCTTGCGGCTCATCTGGCCAGCGTCGCCGACGTTTCCGTGCTCACGCGGCGTGAGGATCACGCGCGGGCGCTGAACGAGCACGGGCTGAAGGTCAGCGGGCGCCACGACTTCACCGCGCGGGTGACTGCGGCTGCAACGGCCGCCGAGCTGCCGGAGTTCGACCTCGGCATCATCGCGACGAAGGCGACGGGAGTGGCACGTGCAGCGGCAGCGCTCGTCGGCCGCTTCCCCGGAGCGACGATCATGACCGTCCAGAACGGGCTCGGCGCGGAGGAGCTCGTGCGAGCGCACGGAGACTGGCCTCTCGTCTCCGCCGTCACCTTCATGAGCGGGACGAAGCACTCCGACACGCACGTGGAGTACATCCTCGATACGCCGACGTGGCTCGGGCCGTACGGTGGCTCGTCCTACGAGCGAGTGCGGGAGATCGCGGAGCTGATCGTGGAAGGCGGGCTCCACGCTGAGGCGCTTCCCGATCTGCGGCCCGCACAGTGGTCGAAGCTGATCTTCAACGCGACCGTGAACGGCGTCTCCGCACTCACCGGTCTCCCGCACGACGGCCACTTCGCAACGGAGGCGGAGCCGTCCGATCTCGGTCACCTCGTACATGCGCTGGTCGACGAGGGAAAGCATGTTGCCGCAGCGGCAGGAGTGGAGCTGTACGACGATCCCTGGGAGATGAACGTCCTCGCAACGCAGCGGGGAAGCGCGCACTATCCATCGATGTTCGAGGACGTCGGGGCGCGCCGCCCCACCGAGGTCGAGCTGATCAACGGAGCGCTCGTGCGCGAGGCAGCGCGCTGCAACGTCGATGCGCCGCTCCACACCGCGATCTACCGGCTCGTAGCCGCACGCGAGGCGTCGTACTCGTGAGGGTGTGCGTCGTAGGCTGTGGTGCAGTCGGCTCCCTCTTCGCGGCAACGCTCGCGCAGCTCGACGACGTCGAGGTCTGGGCCTACGACCTCTACCGTGAGCACGTCGACGCGATCAACCGCGACGGACTGCGGCTGAGCGGAGCGGCGGAGGCGCTCGGTCGGCCGACGGCCACGTCGGATCCGGGCGAGCTCCCGCCGTGCGACTTCGGGATCGTGGCGACGAAGGCGATGCACACCTCGGCCGCGATCGAGGCGACCGCCGCCGCTTTTGCGAACGGTTGCGTCGCGACGGTACAGAACGGGCTGGGCAACGAGGAAGCAATTGCAAAACACACCGAGCGTGTCATCCGGGGGACGACGTTCCCCGCCGGCAAACTGCTCGAGCCAGGCCATGTCCAGTGGGACGTCAAGGGCGACACGACGTTCGGGCCGTTCGAGCCGAAGCCGGCGCCGCGCGACGAGATCGCCCGGTTGGCCGAGGCCTGCACCCGCGCCGGAATGCCGACGCACGCCGTCGAGGATGCGCGTGGGCCCCAATGGCGGAAGGTGATCTTCAATGCAGCCACGAACCCGGTCGGAGCGCTCACGAGGCTGACCCACGGGCGCGTGTGCGAGGAACCCGAGTTGCGACGGTTGGTGAGCAGTCTCGTCGACGAGGGCAAGGCCGTCGCGGCAGCCCAGGGAATCGTGCTCGATGCGGATCCCGAGGACCTGATCGACCACGCGGCGAAACCCGAGGTTGCTTACGGGCACAAGGCGTCCATGCTGCAAGACGTGGAGGCCCGCCGTCAGACCGAGATCGACTATCTGAACGGCGGGATCGTCCGCTTCGGCGAGGAGCACGGGATCCCTACACCGCTAAATCGCGCGATCTGGTCGCTCGTGAAAGGGTTGGAGCAATCGTGGTGAGCCGAACAGAGATCGAACGCCGCTACAGCGCGGTCCGCGAGGCGATGACCGAGCAGCACCTCGACGCCGTTGTCGTGTGCGGCTCCGAGTACACCGGGTTCGAGGGCGCTGTCACGTACATGTCCGGCTTCGTGATCGTCCATCGCTACGCCTACGTGATCCTGCCGCGCGAAGGAGAACCGACGATCGTGTTTCCGGCAGAGGCCCGCTACGTCGGCGAGCACGGAACTTCGTGGATCGAGGACCAGATCTTCGCCGAGCGCCCCGGCCAGTACATCGGCGACCGGCTCGCTGCGCAGCGGGTCGGGTTGTACGGGCTCGACTACGTGCTGGCGGTCCGAGACTTCGAAGCCATGCACCAACGCGTCGGGTTCGTCCCGTTCGACGTCGAGTTCGACCTGGCACGAGCAGTGAAGAGCGAGACCGAGCTCGAATCCGTGCGCGACTCGGTGCGCATCAACACCGAGGGGTTCTGGGCGTTCCTCGAGGCCTACGCACCGGGAAAGACGGCCGCCGAAGTCCTCGCGCCGGCAGAGAAGCTGTTCGTCGAGGAGGGCTGCGGCAGGCTGACGATGAACATGGTGCTCGTCGGCGCGGAGTTCGCGATGGCAAGGGAGAGCACGGTGCTGGGCGACTTCTGCATCCCGTCACTCGAGATCGCCGGACCGGGCGGGCACTGGGTCGAAGTCTCGCGTTCGCTCGGCAAGCCGAACGCCGAGGTGAGCAAGATGCTCGAAGCCTACGAGGAGTATTTCGACGCGGCGAAACCGGCGCTCCGGCCGGGCGCGACCTCGCACGACGTTCACCGCGCCGTCTCGAAAGGCTTCACCGACCGCGGCTACCACCTCGGCCACGTCACGGGACACTCGATCGGCATGACGATGATCGAGCATCCGAAGATCGGCGAAGGGATCGAGACCGAGCTCCGTGAGAACATGGTCTTCTCGATGCACCCGCACGTGATCGCCGAAAACGGGCAGGACTGCCTCTACATGCAGGACACCTGGCTCGTCACCGCCGACGGCGGCGAGCCGCTCGCCGGACTGCCGATGCGGATCTACGAAGCGGGCGAGACGCGGCCCTAGGCCGGTTCAGCCGACTTCGGCGTGAATGCGGCCGGACGACTCCTTGAGTCGCCCGCCGTCGCGGCCCGCGCGGACCGCCACGATCTCCGCGAGCATCGAGAGCGCCGTCTCCGCCGGAGTATGCGCCCCGATGTCGAGCCCGGCCGGCCCGGAGATCCGGTCGAGCGCCGACTCGTCGACTCCCGCCTCGAGCAAGCGCTCGCGGCGTCGTTCCTGATTGCGGCGGGAGCCAAGCGCGCCGATGTAGAAAGCGTCGGTCGTGAGCGTGCCGACGAGCATCGGAATGTCGAACTTGTCGTCGTGGGTCAGGACGATGACCGCTGTGGCGTGATCCGGTTGCACCTGCGCGAGGGTCTCCTCGGGCCACGCGACGATCACCTCGTGCGCATTCGGAAGCCGCTCGCTGGTCGCGAAGCGCCCTCGCGCATCAGCGACGGTCGTGTGCCACCCGAGGCCGCGTGCCGTGGCACAGAGAGCGTCGGCAGTGTCGACGGCGCCGTAGACGAGCAGTCGTGGGGGCGGCCCGAAGACGTCAGCGAAGACACGCCTGCCGTGCAGCTCGACCACCCTGCTGTGCCCGCTTCGAATCAGGTCGTCGGCGGCGGGATTGTCGCCCTCGGGAACGAGGCGTTCGGTGCCATCATCGAGGTCGGTGAAAGCAACGGCCCGGCGTTCTTCACGGGCAACATCGGCAAGACGGGCGAGGTGCTCGGAATCGGGCTCGGACACCCAAACGTCGATCTCACCGCCGCAAGGAAGCCCGACGCTGAGCGCAAGGTCGTCCGAGATGCCGAACGTGAGCAGCCGAGGCTCGCCGCCGGCGAGTACCTCGCGCGCAGCCTCGGCGACCTCACTTTCGACACAGCCGCCGGAGACGGAGCCCGCGAGCTCCCCGCTTTGCGAAACCGCGAACTTCGAGCCGATGGGCCGCGGCGCAGAGCGGCGGGTTGCGACGACGGTCGCCACCGCGATGCGCTCGCCGCCTGAGCGCCAGCGCTCGAGCTCCGAAAGAATCTCTCTCACGGACAGATCGTAGCCGGGCGGTTCAGCCCAGAACTAGTGGTGACCGCAGCGGCAGATTGTCTCGCCCAGCTCGGAGCGCTCGAACTTGAGGCCGCAACGGGCGCACATCGGCGGAGCGATCTGGGCTCGCACGAGCAGCGCTCGCATGAGCACGGCCCAGAAGACCATGTAAGGGACGAGCAGCTGGGCGGTCATTGTCCCCGTATCGGCTCCAAGGGCTCCCGGGTTTAGTGCACGACGACGAGCTGGGTCATGCGGGCAGGGTGCAGCGAGCAGAAGAGCCGGTAGGTCCCCCGCCGGGTGAAGCGGTAGCTGAACGTGCCGCTCCTCATGCTCGGCGATGCGAAGCCGGCGGGCCCACTCGCGAAGGTCACGTCGTGGTCGACTCCGCCTCGGAAACGCCATGTGAACGTCGCGCCGCGCCGGAGCGAGACTCGTTGCGCGGCGAACGCGTAGTCACGCACCACTGTGCTCCGGATGTCGCGTCGGATGCGCCCGGCCGGGCGCATCAGCAGCCCGATCGTGACAGGATCGGCTTTGCTCGTCGGCGGAGTTTCGGACGAATAGCTCGCACACGAGGAGACCTGTCCCGTCGCGAGGTAGAGGATCATGATTCCCATGACGCGCACATGCGGGCGCGTATCGTCGTAGGTCGCCGTCAGCCGAACGGTGTCACCTGCCCGCACGGCCCTTCCGGCAGGATCCGCGAAGCCGGTCATGTGCATCGGACCGGGCTCGTGCATGACCGGAAGCGGCTCGACGAGTCCCCAGGTCGGGTACGACGTGAAAAGGCTTCCGCAGCTGGTGTTGCTGACGTCGAGCGACACGCCGCCACCGTGCAGATGCCCGCCGCCGGCGACGAACCGACCGCTCTCCGGCATGCGGAGGTCGGCCGTCCGGGAGACCGTGGCGTCGGGGCCACCCGTCCCGGCGACGCTGAAAACCGGATCCGCCTTGCAGTTCTCCACGTCCATCCAGACCGGCTTTACCGGCGTCAAGAGCTCCCCGGTGACGTAGCGCAGCGTGTAGCGAATCCGGACCACCATCGTCTGCCGGTGGTGGTTCATCAACATGTAGAGCATGCCCCAGGTGTCGGAGCCACGATTCGGGTAGCCATACCCGTCGGGAAGGTTCAAGGCGAAATGCTCCTCGCCCTCGGCGTAAAAGCGCTCCGCGCGAAGGGCGGAGGCGTTCCCCGAGTAATCCTCGATGCCCGAGCAGGTGTAGTCGGGCACGCCGACCTTCGCGAAGACGACGTGATGGAGCATCACGTCCTCCATCGCCACTGGGTTGCCGAGGATGTCGACTACCTCGGCGCTCAGGCCGACGACGTACCCATCTACCTGGGGGGAGGGGGCAAGTCGCACCCCGCGGGCGACCTCGAAGGCGGTGACGTTGATCGGCGCGGACTCGAGCACCAGCGTCTTGGTGCCCGCCGACGCCTGCCCGGGGAGGACGAGGGCCGCGAGCCCGGCCAGGAGGAAGAGGCGTGCGAGCAGGCGCATCTCGTCGAATCTAGCACCCGCGGGCGCCGGGTAGACTGAGCCTCGTGGGCTGGTTGATGATCGCCCTGCTGATCGGCACCGTGGCGGCGGTACTCGGCGCTGAGTGGCCGAGGGTTTCGGCGCGGTTCGGGAGCGAGGCCAGGCAGCGGCGTGAGCGCTCGCAGCGCAAGAGCCAGCTGAAGCTCCTCCGGACCGAGACGGAAGAGTTCGCCGCGAGCGTCGAGCGTGACCTCAACCAGCTGCCGACGATCGAAGAAACCGACCGAAAGAGCTAAGGAGCCACGAACGAGGTCCGGAGCGTCCGCGTGTTCGGAAGGATGCGCGGGACGTTTTCCATGTTCTTCGTCTCCTGGTAGTCGGCGACGGAGAAGGTCAGCGCATGCCGGCCGCGGGAGATCCGTGTGAGAGGCACTCGCACACGGCCGCCGCTGTAGGAGACAGGCACGAAGTCGTCGTCGACGCGAGCCTGCAAGGACTCCGGATCGACGCCCGAGCCGCCGTCGCGCACCGCCAGCTCGAGAAAGCGGCCACGCAAGCCGACCATCCGCGCCGCCGGCGGGGTCGCGTCACCGAGCCATAGGCGGAACCGAAACGCGCCCGTCCTGCCGCCCACCGGCGTGTCGAAGACGATGTCGTAGGTCCCGGGACCGGGGAGGGCCACGCCGGCAACGAGCCGGTGGCGACCATAGGTCGCGCGGTAGGGATTCTGGTCGAACGGCAGCGCCGTATAGCCCGCGAGTCGGTTCTCGTCGCCGGCCCGGACCACGCGCGGCTCGACCTTGACGCCACGATCGCGCGCCGTGACTGCGACGCCGAAGTTCGCGATTCGCCGGCGAATCTGCACGCGGTACACGACCTCGCGACCCGTGAGCCGCACGGGGAACGGCGCATGTGACGGCAGAACGTCGGGATAGCGGTACGACGTGACGCGGGAGGCGCCTCGTGACGTGTTGCCGGCGTAGTTCCCTGTTCTTGCCAGGGATGTATGCCGGTCGAGCCGAAGCTTCGGCCGTTCGGTCCGGAACCAGAACGGAATCCTCCGGCGGATCCCGCTGCGCGTCAGGACGACGAAGCCCGTGACGTCGCCCTCGCGCGCGCCACGGGGAACGCTCACACGCACTGGCAGGACGCCGGGGACAGTCACCTGCGTCGGGCCTGAGACAGCGGCAGCTGCGTTGCTGAACGCGACCGTCCAGCTGCCGGCACCGCCGCCCGCATCCGCGAGCGTCAGGTTGCGCGTCGCCCGCGCGCCGGGTCTCAAGAGGCCGAACGTCAGTGCAGTCGGACTCGAAAAGACGAGCGGGACATCGGCTTTGACGAGATCGATTCGCCCGCCGCCCTCACGAAGCGGGTTGACCTCGAACGTGCTGCCGTTGTGCACAGGATCGCCCGTCAGCGTGAGCGCCGACTTCACCTGCTCCGGCGTCCAGGTCGGGTGACGCTGACGCAGCAAGGCCGCCGCTCCCGCGACGTGTGGTGCCGACATGCTCGTTCCACTGAGCTCGACGTAGCTGCCGCCGGGAGCGGCGGAAGCTACGTCCTCGCCCGGTGCCGTGACGTCCGGCTTGAAGGTCAGCGAATAGGGGGTCGGACCGGCGGAGGAGAAGCCCGCAACGTGATCCACGTCCGGGCTGCCGTGCCCGCCGCTCGACGCGGCGACCGAGATCACCTTGGCAGCGCTTGCGGGAGAAGTGATCGTCCCGTAGCCGTATTGCTCGAAGTCGTTGCCCGCCGACACCGACGCAACGACGCCGGCGGCTGCTGCGGCGTTGAGGGCGTTGACCACCGCATCGCGACGCGGGTCGATCTCCGTTTCTCCGAGCGAGAGATTGATCACGTCCATGCCGTCCCTGACCGCCGCTTCGATGGCCGCGGCCAGCTCGGGAGAGTTGCCGTTCGCACCGAACTGGCTTGGGATCCCGAGGGCCTTGTAGTTCCCGAGGTAGGCGCGAGGGGCGATACCGGAGAGACGAACGCCGGTCCGCGTCGCTGTGTTGTTGTTACCGGCCGCAATTCCCGCCACGTGCGTGCCGTGGTCGGAGAGCTCGGGATCGAACGGGAGGCGGGCGTTGCGATAGACCGGCGTCGCGGGCGCGAAGGCGCGCGCGACGATCACCTTTTGCGTGGTGTAGGCCGTTTGACCTTTCGGAAAGCCGGTGGGGTACGAGTAGCCGGCGGGTGCGAAGAACGGATGCGTCTGATCGATGCCGTCGTCGACGATCGCGATCTTCATTCCCTGCCCGGCGGTGGCGAGCGTGGGCCCCCAGACCTGGGGTGCCCCGATCAGCTGAGGCGTCATGTCGAGCAGCGAGTGGTAGGTGACGCTCGGCCATACGTGCGCGACGCCGGTGATCCGGGAGATGGCTTGCAACTTGTCGCTCGGGACGACGACGGCGAAGCCGTTGAGAACGACGCTGTAGCGCCAGCGAACCTGTGCGCTGGGGATCGAGGCGCGAATGCGCGTCTGCACGGTGCGCTGGGCTCGAGCGAGCCGAAGGAGGTAGTCCTTGCTTGCCGGCGCGCCGAGCAGTAGGCGGTGTGGTCGCGCAAAGGACGAGAAGGCGAGCGTGTCCCTCTGGGCGAAAACCTGCGCTAGCGGCGCTTGCTTCAGGGTCACGAGCACCTCGACGTTGCCGGCATGTGCCGGTGAAGCAAACGCCAGACTCGCCAGGCCGCAGATCAGAAGACCCCGTCTCAGGTCGAAAATGGTACGTAAACCGAATCGAGGCGGCCTACGCGGCGGGAAGGCCCGCCGCCGCGTCGGATGTTCCCGCGCGGAGAGCCTGGCTAGACTGTGCGTCCGACGCGGATGTGGCGGAATTGGTAGACGCGCACGGTTCAGGTCCGTGTGGGGGCAACCCCGTGGAGGTTCAAGTCCTCTCATCCGCACTCTCGGAACTAGCAGGGCTTTTAGCGTTGCGGCGTTCGTCCTAGTCCACGGTCAGTCCACAAACGACCGCTCGACGATCCTCAGCCACACGTTGTCGCTCTCGTCGAGTTGAACCAGACCTCGCCGAGCTCGGCTATGAGCGCCGCGCGATCGACGCCATCTTCCGCAGCTGCGACGTGCTCGTCCTCGACGGCTACAGCCGGCCGCTAATCAGTGTCGCCGACTACCGCGCCCACCTTGACCGGTGCCGGTACGACGGCCGTAACCGCGTGCGCTAACTCGACTCGCACGGCGGCGTGGGACGCCACGTGACACCCGAATCGTCACCTTGCCGAACCAAAGGCCCTCGCACTCGGCTGCTGCCTCGTCTTCAGCAGACTCCGCCGTTCATTCTCAATAGGGCAGTAAGAGAAACCGCCCTTTTGAGGGCGGTTTCTTGACAGTCTGCTGCTTGCTATGGCAGCGTTGGATTGGGTGGCGGATACGTCGGGTTGGTGTGTTCGCCTCCGATCGGTGCATCGAGTCACCCCGGAACGCTTGGCGACGCTCTCGCCGATGGGCCAGGCGACCCTGCGGCAGATAGCGACACGTCTCTCGACTGGCTGGTCGCTGACCGAGATCGCGAAAGAGACGCGGACCTCGAGGCCCTTCATCGAGAGTATCGTCGCCGAGCTAGGAACGAGCTCGAGCATCCAAACAGAAACGACTAGCGGCACCGCGCAGGTTTTCGTCACCACGCGGGTCTATGTAGATGGAGCCTGGCGCGAGGTTTGCGGCAACCTTAAGCCCCACGGGGTCTAGGTAAGGGGGTGGGGTAGCGCTGGGCTCCGTCTCTACCCATTGTTAACAGGTTGCGGCGGAGATTGCCGAGATCGGGTCCGTAAACTCCGGATCGTGAACTCCCAGGACGTCGCGCTAACCCCCGAGTGTGCACTCGTGAGCCGAACTCGCGCTCCCAGCAGGCGGCGCACCACTCGAGCCGATCCTCGGGGCCGTCGTCGAGGAGCTCGGCCCCGCCACCGCTCCGCGTCGCTGGGAAGCCAGGCGGTGCCGCACCCTTCACCGGACGACTCGGTTTTCTAGACGCTAGGCCGGCCACGCTTCAAGGCCGACTGCTCGAAGCAGACATTCACAGCCGGCAAAGCTTCGTCGAGATGGGTGACAAAGCCGTTGTCTTCGTCAAGAACGAAGGTACGACGCCGACCGAGGTAGAGGCCACGCTCGTCCACCCGACGGGCGCGGCGCCGCGGAGCGAAGAAAACGCCCCGGCAACCTGCAACCCTTGATGTAACCGCGCGGAGGAGGGGCCTGTACGAAAAGGCGGGCCTCTCCGCGCGCGAATGTCTCTGGATCGAGTTGACGCGGCCCGTCTTGTCACTATCCTTGGTTCTGGGAAGTCAACAAACGACTCTGCGGCATCGAGGGTTTGTGATGCCGATGTGGGTGTGGATTGCGATCGGGTTGGGCTCGTTTTTAAGCCTCTTAATCGTCGTGGCGTTCGCCGTCGCAAGGATCCTCGGAACGATTGGTCGCCAGATTTCCGAGCTGCACGAGACCGAGATGTGGACATCGGCGGCGCCTACTCGGGCGCTCGAGGATGCTGGCAATGAACAGCCGCAGGAGGTAGCGACGAAGCATCGGGCCGTCAATCGCCTGAGGTGATGCCCTGTTTGCGAGGGTGTCTCTCTTGGGCAGGGATGGGTGCGGGTGTGTGTTGAGAGAGGGTTAGCCGCAACGCCTCAGTCAGTCACACGGGCACCCGCACTTCTTTTTCGGCGGGCGGCTGGCGGCCGGCTACCTCTCACCGAACTCGCGTTCAGCGCACTCAGGGCAGTAAAGAGGTATGAGGGCGACCTGCTCCGCGCTCACGGTGCGAATTCGTCCTCTCCGCGAAAAACTGGGCGAGAGGAAGGTCGGGGAGCGGGCGAGGTGTCCCCACACGGTCGCCCGCTCCCTAACTTGGGTGGCAAGAGCACCCGCGCCGTCGACCTTGCCGTGAAGTGGTGATTGACGGTTCAGTCAGCCGTGAAACACGGTGTTGATCAGCCGGTCGAATGGAAAGGGACTTCTTCGAATTTTCAGGTCTGGGTCTGGACGCAGGGGGTAAGTCTGAAGGGGGAGGTCCTCGCTTCAGCCATGCTGGTGCCGCCGCAGTCGCCGGCGTGGCGTCCCCCGCGAGGGCCTTCCCCTTTGATTAGACGTTCAACGGGGGCGAAACCTTCGGTCTGCCTCTAGTCGAAATGGTGTGCCCAATCAATCGAAAGTACGGGTTCCGTTGCGTGAATGGCCGTCTTTACTCGCGTCGGTTAGCGCCGCAGCAGTTGTCTTAGCGTCTCGACTCCGACATTCCGATGGCCGTGCCGCAACTCCGCAAGCGCTGACGCAGCGAGCGCGACCTCTGAAAGTGGCGGCAGTCGCTCATCGATGAACCGCTGCAGCCAACGCAACCCGGCTCGCTCGTAGCGCGCAGGATCCGCGTTCGCCAGCAGTTCGCACAGCGAGAGCGCGTCGGAAAGCGACAGTCCGCCCATCTCTCAGGCGGCCATCTCCGCTGCCTGAACGTGCCGGCGATGGATGGCGCGTTGAAAGCGGCCGTGTGCTGTCCCCTGGCTGGTCATCGATCGATGGCCGCTGGGGCGACGGCGTGCAGCATGGAAGTCTATGGAATATCTGCGTCGCCTTGCTTCGTCGACCAACGCCTCAAGAACCGGCTCCGCGACAGGTCGATGATTCTCGCCGGAGTACCCCGCACCCGCGTCCGGAGCTCGCGTTCGTGCGGCCACGGGTACGGCCCGGGATGTATGCCTGCACGATCACCGTGAAATTCCTGCCCGGCGCCTGCCCGGCGGCGTGACGAAACTGAAGGACTCGAGGCTCACGATTGCGAGACCTTGGGGGGCCGGCCATCGCAATCCCGAGTCAGTCTGTGAACCCCGCCTGATTCGCGTTCGCTGGCTTGATGTCGAACCCAGCAACGCCTGCGTCCTCCACAGTTCGCCATCGACCGCCAACGCGCTCGGGACCCCGTGGAGGTTCAAGTCCTCTCATCCGCATGGCCAGATCAGGCGTTTGGGTGCGTACTCAGTGCGCAAACGACTCGAAAAGTGGTCGCCGCAACGCGGTGAGGAAGCGGGTTCCGCCGTCTCGGGCGCCGACGGAACCCACCAAGCGGAGCGACCAGCAACTCGCACGAGCGCCGGCCCCTGGCTTAGCTACCCGCCGTTCCCAGGCACCGGGATGTCGCACGCTCCAAATGAAGCGATGACAGCCGGGATGACCGTGTCGTCGAGGTGGTCGATGCCCGTGCCGTTTGCGAGAACCCAATCTGGCGCATTGTGCGCAAGGACACCTGGTCCATGTCCCGTCCGGCCACCTGCCACGCCGACGCCGAGCGCGAAATACTTCGGTGCGGTGGACGCCAGATACTCACTCTTGACGCACGCAAGATCGGCAGGCGCAAGCTCCACACCGAAGAACGACAGAAGTTGCGGTATGCCCCCGCTGGTCATGTCAAACGCCACCCAGTTGCGGACCCCGTTGACTGTTGCAGACCTTGCAGTGACGACGAGACGCGGATGCAATCGAACGCCAGAGCCGAACCTGCGAGCGCAAGTGCGGCAACCACCACCGCGACGAGCGCGACAAGACGCTGCTTCATTATCCCTACCTAGAAGTCAGACCGCAGAAGCCACGAAGCTACCAAAAGCAAATCGCACCGACAGGGAGTGCCGACGTGCGCTGTCTTGCACAGAAAACGGCGTGGAGTGGCTTTTCGGGTTTCGACTGGTTCAGCGGTTTGTCTTGCCGAGCGAGGCTCGGCTCCAGCTGGGCGTTGTCGCCGCGGCCGTCGAGGCATCGAAGAGATCCTGTGGCGACGAGAGGCGACTCGAGCCCTTTGCCGCAGGCCGGGGAATGGAGTGGAGAGGTCTCGTTTCGATCCGGTCTCAATTGAGGCTCTGAGATTGCCACCAGCCCTCCGTTGAAGCCTCGTCTGGCAGGATGACCCGCAGCGCGGCGCGTTGCGGCGCGCCTAGCTCACGGACGATGCTCGACGCGACCCAGACCGTCGTTGCGTTGTCGGGTTACTGAGCCCGACCTGGGTGGGCTTTACCCTCATCGGCGTGACGCCAACGACCACCTAAACCCGCCCGTCGTAGATGACGGAATCTCCAATCAGCATGTGCCGCCGTGCCGGAACCTCTCCCCGAGGCGCCCAGTCGCAGTTGTGCAATTCCGCGTTCAGTGGCGACTGAAATCTCGACCGGACAGGACTTTCGGCCAGTCCGTATCGAGGTCGGAGTAGGGCGCCCGGCGCAGAGAGCTAGATCGGCCTTGGCCGGGCGAGATTCCCACTGCTCGAACCGGCCGATCACTCCTGCCGAATGAGGTCAGGTGGGCGCTGTCCGCGGCCACGATTGTCGGCAAATCTCGGCGAGCGGCCAGGGAAGCGGACCTGGTTCACGGCCGTCTAGTGAGAAAAGGAGAGGGCATTATGGGGAGAGACGACGGTCACTTCGTTCCGAGTCACGGAGACCAGATCGAGCTACTGCGTGGTGGCATTACCCGTCGCGGCCGCGTCTGGTACGCCGACCAAATCCAGATTCTCGTGAAGTGGGCGGACGGAAAATCGAGCAGCCTGCGAGTCGGAAGCGAATTCATTCGCCTGAGTTGCCAGGCGGAATGAGGCGAGATGCGTGGGTCGCGGTTCTTCCCACGCTTTGATTCCTCGCCTCTTCCACGCGGTTCGTAAAGTTCGATGAGTAAGTTGCCGATACGGGAATCGTGGCCGATCGGCAACGTCCAAAGTTCTTGCTCGTCCGTGATCCGGGGTGGCGCTCCGACGTTGCTGTGCGGATTGGATTCCCGATCCTCGGCACCGTCCTGGCCGTCGCGTCAGCCTGGCTGATCAGCCAGCTCTAAAGACGCAGACCCGCCACGAGGGCATACGCCCGAGAAACCTGGCAGAGGGGGCCGTAGGCACGTCGACCGAAGGCCATCATGTGGCCGTGGTCAACCCCAGGTTGTCGGCGCGGTTCGCCAGGCGGCGGCTCGGCACGGAGCTCGAGAGCATGCTCCTTGTCGTCCGCCTCGTCAGCGACCCCGTCAGCGGAATTCGCTTCCGGCGGCTCTTCTTGGCGAGAAGGGGCGTGGGCAGGGGACTCGGCGCGGAGGCGGCTCATCCTCCGCCTGCGGCCGCTCGGCGGCGCCCGTCCGCCTTCGGTCGGGCTCGGCAGAGGTGCAGACGGTCATCGACGTGTTCATGGATCGCGAGCACCTCCCACCGACGTCCACCCGCCCGCCGGCGTTGATTCTGGATCTGGGTTCGAATGTGGGCGTGACGATGGCACACTTCGCGACGCTCTATCGGCGGCCAGGATCGTGGGTGCTGAGCTCGATCCCTCGAGTGCGGAGCTGTGCCGCAAGAACGTGAGGCTCTGGGGCGAGCAGTGCAGCGTGATCCCGGCGGGTGTATGGAACGCTGACGGACCGGTCTCGTATATCCGACGAGACCGCCGAGAGGTCTCGCATGCGATCGCTACGCGCGCTCCCGAAGGGACGGCGCAAGCGCATGCGCTTTCGATGACTTCCTCCTGAGCAGGGTGACTCCGAGCGGGGGCAAAGTCGATTACGTCAAGATGGATATCGAGGGCGCCGAGCGCGAGGTCCTGCGGGATGCGGAGTCCTGGGCCGCGTACATTCGGTCCGGGTCGAGGCGCACCCCCTCCTTACACGTTGGATGAGTGAGCGGCCGACCTCGGCAGCCTTGGCTTCGCGACCTATACCGAGAACCGCCGGTGTGCCTACGTGATCGGGACGCGCTCCGATCCATCGCCTCGTCGAGAACGCAGCATGCCGTAGCCGTGGTTCAAGACGGGAGACGTGCGATCCGGGTCAGCGCCGTAAGCGCTGCGTCCTAGACCGACGCGCATCAGACGGAGGCGTGCTCGCCGTTCCTTTGCCGCGCAGCCCGAGCCGCCATTTTCGCCAGCTCGCGCAGCCGTCAGCCCACGCATCCATTTCTTCCGCCAGCGCCGGGTAGGCCTTGGGATCGAACCCATACCCGGGTTGCAACTCGTCCCCAATCGAACTGTAGGGAGTGATCTCGCCCCGCTCGCTCCGGATCAAGTCTCGCCAGCGCACCCCTGCACTTACGGACTCAGACACACGTTTCCTCCCACGAACCGCCAGGACTAGCCGGCGGAGGATCGAAGCAAGGGGTCGAGGGGCGAGCCCTGTCCAGGCGGGGGCGCCTCGCCGCAGGGGCGCCCCGCCTGTTTGCCGTCAGGGGCTCGTCCCTCTTCTAGACAGACCTCGGCCACGGCCAAAACCCTGCTGGGCCAATTCTCGTTGGCCGCCATTCAGAGACCGAAGTAGACTCGGAGCCTCGATGCTTCGCCGGGGACTGGGGGTAGCTGCGGTACTGCTCGTCTTCGCGACGCCGGTTGCGGGCGCCGCGACACTCGGGCCCGCGGAGGTGCGCTCTGCAGACGGGACCCTGATCGGCAAGGCAGGCGCCGGCGCGTACGCCTACCCCGCGGATGGCTCCGTGCTTCGGATCGGCTCCTCGCAGGCGACAGCCGCTCGGGTCGTCCTTCGTGACATCTCGATGTTCAACGGCCGAGTCAGCGTTCGGCAGCTGCTTGTTCCCGCTCGTGGGCTCGACGGGGCGAGGATCGAGGGCCTCGTCGTCGACGGCAAGAGCTACGTCGTCGGTCCGAACGCGATCGTTCCGCTCGACGGCGGCAGCTACATCGTCGCGCTGCAGGAGGCCGTGTCGCCGGGACGCACGGGCTCGGGCCTCGTCGGACTACGGGCATACGTCTCCGATCCGTCGCTCGGGCTCGCGCCTGGAACGCAGCTGCTCGTCGGGCTGGCGCGCGCCGCGCATCCGGACTCGTCGACGAGTCGCGCGGCCGCTGTGCTCGGCTTGCCGCAGCTCCCGGCTGCACAGGCGTCGATGTCAGGTGTGCCGACGTTCCTCGAGCCGACGATCCTGCCCTCGAACGCGACGCTCGGCGGACAGGCGGTCGCGCTCGCGTATCGCTTCCTCGGAGTGCCGTACGTCTGGGGCGGTGAATCGCCTGCCGGCGGCTTCGACTGCTCCGGGCTCACGATGTACGTGTACGGCCAGCTGGGAATCAAGCTCGGCCACTACACCGGCTTCCAGTACTACGCGGGTCTTCGCGTCCCGCGCGACCAGCTTCAGCCGGGGGACCTCTTGTTTTTCCATGCGAACTCGGCCGGCGTGCCGCAGCACGAAGGCATGTACGTCGGCAACGGCTCCTTTATCCACGCACCCCATACCGGCGACGTCGTGAAGATCTCGAGCTTGTTCGACACGCGGTATGCGCTCGCATACCTCGGTGCGGTCCGGCCTTACGCCGCAGGCGCTTCGTCGTCGCAGGCGTCGTCGCCGCCGCCCAGCTGGACCTCGGCGTCCGGCTAGAGCACGCACCAGACGCGCAGATAGACCTCGAGCTCTGCCGGCCTCGTGTTCGCGGATGAAAGGTCGACCTCGAGTTGTGCCGGCCCGGCCACGATCGCCGTCTCGCCCAGACTCCGTAGGAAGTTCGCCAGACGGTCCGTGTAGCTCGGGTCGGAGAGGCGAAGCTGCATGCGGGCCGCCTACCGAGCGTCCCATCTGAAGCTCAGCTGGGGTTCACCCGACCGAGGGACAACCCGTCCCTCCGCCGGGTGAACCTGTCACTGGAGCGAGTCGAGCACCTCCGAGGCGTGTCCGGCGGGCTTGATTCCGAGCATCGCCTTCGCGACGTTTCCCTCCGAGTCGATGATGAACGTCGAGCGCTTGATGCCCATGCTCTTCTTGCCGTACGAATTTCGCTCGACCCAGACGCCGTACTTCTCGGCCACCTCGTGCTCCGGGTCGGCGAGCAACGTGAACGGCAGCTCGTACTTCGACTTGAACTTTCCGTGCGAGGCGACATCGTCGGGGCTCACGCCGAGGATCTCCGCGCCGCGCTCGCGGAACACGTCGTAGGCATCCCTGAACTCGCGGGCTTCGGTGGTGCACCCGGGCGTGTCGTCCTTGGGATAGAAGTAAAGGACGACCGGACGGCCTTGGAGTTCGGAGAGCTTCACCGTTTCGCCGGTGTCGCTCTGGAGCTCGAAGTCAGGGGCGGGCTTGCCTTCCTCGATCACGACAGATCCTCTCTGTAGGGTGCGCTCGCGATGCTAACGCTGCATCACGCGGTCGCATTCCTCGTGTTTGCGGTTTGCGTGCTCTCGGCCCTGCTGGCGCTCGTCGCCTACAGGCGGCGAGGGCATGGGGGAAGGTTGGTGGCTCACGCGCTCGCCCTCGCGCAGACGCTGATCGTCGCGCAGGTTGCGATCGGCCTGCTGCTCCTCGCCGACCATCGCCACGCGGACAAGGGAGCGCACTACATGTACGGCGGCCTCGCGGTGCTCACGGTGGCCTGGCCCTGGTTCTACGCGCCACCCGATCCGCGACGCCGGCTGGCCTGGTTCGCCGGAGCTACCCTGTTCGCAGCCGTGCTCGCAGTCCGCGCCTACATGACCGCCTGACTTGGGCAAGTTCCTTTCAGACCGGCCGACACTCCGCGGGTTCCTGATCATCGGGCTGATTGCGCTCGTCGTGGTCGTCCTCAACCAGTACAGCGCGCTGCTTGCGATCGCGATGCTCCTGCGGATCGCGTTCTTCCTCGCCGTCGCGTTCTTCGTCTACCTGATGTGGCGGGACCGGCGTAGCGAGATCGACAGCTGGTCGACGCGCGAACGGGTCGTCTTCTACGGTTCGGCACTCCTGATCGTCACCGCGCTCGGCCTCTACTTCTGGCGCGGCCTGCCCGGCTATGAGCAGCTCGGGTTCATCGGAGTCATCGCGGGATCCGGGTATGCGATGTTCCGGGTCTGGCGCAGCCGGCATTCCTACTTGTAGAGGGTTGATGTGAAATTCGGCGACGTCGGGGACGCTCCAGACCAAGTCGGGCAGTGCGGGCGTTCGCGGTGTGTGGGGCGCTACGTGCCGCGGGCGACCGTGCTGATCCGGCGCCGCGTCTGGTGCGTCATCCGGCCGGCGGAAGTTCACATCGAGCCTCCAAATTCAGGCGGCTGGCGGGAACGGCCGATGCGCCTGGGCCGCAGGATTCGGCACCGTCCTGCGCGAGCTGCGCCAGATCGATCCGATCTGGCTGCCGGTGGCCTTCGGGATGGAGCTTGCGGCCTATTTCGGCTACGTCGTTGCCTACCGCGAGGTGGCACGGCTCGAGGGAGGGCCACGGCTCGGCCTTGCGCGAGCGGGCGCGTTCGTCATCCGCGGCGGCTTCGTCGTGGACCGGCGTGCACTCGGACGGCAGGGCTCAATGCACGCGAGGCGCGCGCACGCGTGCTCGGGCCCGGCGGCCTCGAGTACGCGGTGCTGGCACCTGCTGCAGCGCTTGCTGCCGCGATCCTGCTCGCCCGGGGCGCCAGGCACCCGAGCCTTGGCTTCACACTTCCGTGGGCGATCGCGGTCCCGCTCGGTTTCGTCGCAGCCTTCGGCGCGCTGACCTTTCGTCACCGCGTCGGAGAAGGGAAGATGGCGAGCTGCGCTCCGGCACGCGCTCGACGCCGTTCACATGCTGAAGAAGCTTGCTGCGCAGGGAGCCGAACATCGGGGAGCGTTCGTCGGCACGACGCTCTACTGGGTCGGCGACGTCGCTTGCCTGTGGGCGTGCCTCCGTGTCTTTCATGATTCGCCGGACATCACGGCGCTCGTCATCGGGTACGCCACGGGCTACGCGCTGACCCGCCGTACGCTCCCTCTCGGCGGCGCAGGCTCGGTCGAGGCGCTTGTTTCCTTCGCTCTGGCTTGGACCGGGATCCCGCTCGCCAAGCGGTGCTCGCGGTCTGCGCCTACCGGATCTTCAACCTCTGGCTGGCGCTGCTTCCCGCGGCGATCGGCTTGCGCCACCTGAAGCGCTGGCGCGACCTCGCAGCGGGCGTGAACTAGAAGGAACGCGCAAGAAACACGCCTGCGCTGAGTGCGATGAGCCCGGCGGCGAGGCTCCCGAGCGAATAGGCACACGCCAAGACCAGATGACCGCGATCGATGAGCCGGTAGGTCTCGAGCGAGAGCGTCGAGAACGTGGTGAAGGCGCCCAGGAAGCCGATTGTGATCGCAGGGCGCAACGCGGGGTGCGGATGAGCGTCGAGCGTCGATACCACGGCCCCGAGAACGAAGGAGCCGCCGACGTTGATCGCGAACGTGACCCACGGGACGTGGTTAGCGTGGTGCGAGAAAAGCTTGTCGAGTCCGTAGCGGGCGGCGGCTCCGGCGGCGCCGGCAAGGGCGACAGTGAGGAAAAGGGGCACGTTCGGCTCCTTTCGTCCCAGGAGCCATCAGCCGGATCGGCGGTTCTGGGCGAGCCCCATCGCCCGTCGAAACGAGTCTACGCGCCGACGCGGGCGCCGGCGCCGTCCAACGCGTCGAGCGCCGCACGGATGTCGACGTGCTGGCCGACGAAGATCGGTGTGTCGCGTTCGGTGTAACGGGACGCTTCGCTCTCGCGGAGGGTGAGCATCAGGTGCATGAAGTCGGCCGGCTCGTCGCACTCGAACGCGGTCATGAACTCCTGGTCATCGATCCCGAATGAGTAGGTGGTGTGGTTGTGGATCGTCGTGAACTCCGCGCCGACGCCCATGTGCTCCTCCATCGCGCGCTGGCGATCCTCGGGCGGCAAGGCATACCAAGGGCGCAGCTTCACGAATGGGTAGACGACGAGATACGGCGAGCCTTTCGGCACGACCTTGCGCGGGCGGCGCGCCTTCGTGTACACCGAAGCCTTGGTCGTCGCGAGGTAGGAGTACGGCGTCTCGAGCCACCCGGCGAGCGGGGTTCCGTTGAGCGCCGCACCCACCTCGCCGAGGTCCTCGTAGCGCTGCGTGATCTTCCAGAGGAAGAAGTCCGAGTCGGGACGGACTCCGGTGACCGTGTACGCGCGCAACGCGTCCATGCGCCCCGCCCAGTCCTCGATCACCTGGGCGAAGGCATCCTTCCCCGCCGCACGCTCATCGATCGGCAGCCGGCGCCAGGCCGGGTCGACCCGAAAGAAGCTGTAGGCGACGTACTGGCCTTCCATCACGGAAATGCTAACCCGAGGAAGCGTTCACGAGGATCCAGCCACCGAGCCCGGTGGGAATCTTGTCGGCTGCTGCAATGTCCGCCGGAGTTGCGAGCGACCAGCCGCCGGTTCCCGTGCCGACCGGAGGCTCGGCGCATTCGAACGCCCCGGCGCGAATCTCACTCATCCCCTGCTTGACGAAGCTCCTGGTCGACTTGGGCGTCCCGTCCACGTAATAGACGCCCGACTGCCACCGGTTGTAGTCGTTCTCGTCGGTGACGTGGAAGATCAGGAACCCACGGACGGTGGGCTGGCAGGCCGCCATCTGAAATGCCTTCCGGTAGTACGCCGCCTGCACGCCTTCGCTCACCGGCTTGGTGGTGGCCGGCTCCTTGCCACCGTAGAAGCGCCGCTTGCCATCGGGAATCTGGGAGTCGACGCCGTACTCGTCGTACACGATCGGCAGCTTCGAGCCGAGCTGGGGCGTGCCGTCGAAGGCCTTCCCGAGCAGCCCGACGAGCTTGTCGTAGTCGGCCAGGCCGAGTGACGTGCCGCTCACGTGCGCAAAGGTCGGGGGCGTGCTGGAATTCTCGCCGTAGGGATGGATCGACAAGCCGTCCATGATCGGCCGGTTGCGCTTCATCGCCCTGTAGATCATGCCCATGTCGGCGATGAACGCCGTGGGGGAGTGCGTGTCGCGGCCCGTGCCAGGCCTGTCGATGCCACGTGGCGCGAGCGAGCCGCCGATGACGAAGACGTTGCGGTCAGCCGTCTTCATCGCGTCGTAGGTCCGGGCGAGCAGCTGCGTGTACGACGTCGCAGCCGCGTCCTCGCCTTTGGGGCCGAACTGCGGGAGCCAGTAGCGATTGAGGTTCGGTTCGTTGCCCACGATGTATTCGCGGATTCCAGGGACGTGCTTGACGATGTCGGCGGCGAACCGTGCGAACTGTGTTCGCGCGGCGGCCGTGAGCGGCGTCGTCTTACTGCCGAAGTTCATGACCGTCGCGACGACGCGGATGCCGAGGAAGTCTCCCGCTGCCCCGATCGCCTGCAAGGCGGCGAGCTGATCGGCAGGAACGGCGGTCTGGCCAGGTTCCCAGATCGCGGTGATCCGGATCGTGTCGAAGCCGGCGGCCTTGGCCAGCTGCATCTTGGCCATCGCCACCGCGGGGTCGGAGTTGCGGCCCTCGTCCTCGGCGGCACCCATGTACATCCTCCCGTTCGCGAGCGCCTGGGTCGGCAGCACGAGCGCTGCGAAAGCGCAGACGAATGCTATGAGGGATCGAAGCTCGGGCAAGAGGAAGGCCCGGTGGCAGGCAAAAACCCGGGCGCGGCCAGTGTAGGAACAGACTTTGACAGCGTCAACAGGGAACCGGCCGGCAGCAGAATCACTCGTCCGGGGGAATGGGGCCAGGCTTGAAGGCCGATAGTTGACACTAGTCAGGATTGTGTCGCCAGGCTCTCGCCGCAGGGGGCCTCTGGGAAGGTCGCCACCTTCCTCACACCGATCCTCGACTTTTGCGGCGGCCCGGTCTCTCCACCCGGGCCGCTGTCTTTTTGGGCCGAAACCCGATGGCTACGCTGGCCTCAATGGCCTCCAGGCTCGAAGACCAACTGAAAGGCCTGCCGGCGAAGCCCGGGGTCTACCTGTTCCGCGACCGGGCCGGCGATGTCCTCTACGTCGGAAAGGCCAAGTCGCTGCGGTCCCGCGTGAGGTCCTATTTCCAGCAGTCCCAGGACAGCCGGACCGCGATTCAGCAGCTGCCGGACCGGGTCGAGGACATCGAGGTGATCGTGACGCAGAACGAGGTGGAGGCCTTGCACCTCGAGCAGAACCTCGTGAAGCGGCACCGGCCGCCATTCAATGTACGTCTCCGGGACGACAAGTCTTTTCCGTACATAGCCGTCACGGTGGAGGACGAGTATCCGCGGATCATGTTCACGCGCGAGCGCCACCGGCGCGGCGTCGTCTACTTCGGGCCTTACGCGAACGCGAAGAAGGTTCGCGAGACGCTCGACGTTCTCAACCGGGTCTTCCCGTACCGGCCGTGCGAGGGGCCGAAGCCCGGGCGTCACTCGGGGATCCCGTGCCTCGACTACCACATCGAGCGCTGCCTCGCGCCCTGCGTCGGCTACGTGACGAAGGAGGATTATCGGGCGATCATCGATCAGGTGATCGAGTTCCTCTCGGGGGACATCGAGCCGATTCAGCAGGAGCTCGAGCGAAAGATGCAGGAGGCGGCCGCCGCGGAACGTTTCGAGGAGGCGGCGCGCTACCGCAACCGCCTGCGAAGCATTCAGCACCTGGCGGAGCGTCAGGCCGCAGACCTTCGCTCGGTCGGGACGATCGACGTAGTCGGTCTCGCAATCGAAGGGAACCGGGCGGTCGTGCAGGTGTTCCCGCTGCGCGACGGCAAGCTGATCGACCGCTACTCGTTTCATCTGGAGAACGTCGAGGGGCAGGACGTCCCCACCGTGCTCGAGTCGTTCTTCCTCGAGTACTACGGCTCCGCCCCGAGCGTGCCGCCTCAGATCGTCGTGCCTCGGGGCGCCGGGGACACCACTGCGCTCGCCGGGTTCCTGTCGGAGCGGCGAGGTGGCCGGGTCGAGGTGCGCGCCGCCGAGCGTGGCGAGAAGCGGCGTCTTCAAGAGCTCGCGTCGGAGAACGCTCGTCACGCGCTCGCCTCGGACACCCAGCAGGCGGAGCTCAAGCGCCTGCGGCGTGTCGAGGCGCTCGAGGAGCTCCGCGAAGTGCTCAACCTCGAAGCCCTGCCGATTCGGATCGAGTGCTTCGACATCTCGACGGTGATGGGCCAGGACAACGTCGGTTCGTTGGTGGTCTTTCAGGACGGAGTGACCAAGAAGGCGCACTACCGAAAGTTCGGGATCAAGGGCCAGGTAGGGATGGATGACTTCGCGGCGATGGCAGAAGTCGTCTCGCGCCGCTTCGCACGGCTTTCCGACGGGACCGGCGAGGAGTACGACGAATCGTTCGCGGCCACGCCGAACCTCGTCGTGATCGACGGCGGCAAGGGCCAGCTTTCGGCGGCGCTCGCGGCGATGCAGGCATTCGACCTACCCCGCGTCGCTGTCGTCGCCCTCGCGAAGAGGGTGGAGGAAGTGTTCGTGCCGGACAGGCCCGACCCGATCCGCCTCGCGCCGCACTCACCCGGCTTGCAGCTCCTCCAGCGGGTCCGCGACGAGGCTCATCGCTTTGCGGTCGGGTTCCACCGACAGCGGCGAGATTCGCGCTCCTTCGCGTCGATCTTCGACGAGCTCGAGGGGGTCGGCCCGGTCCGCCGGCGCGCGTTGCTCCAGCACTTCGGCTCGGCTGAGCGCTTCGTGGCCGCGAGTCAGGAGGAGCTCGAGGGCGTTCCCGGCGTGCCGGCGAAGACGGCGCGGTCGATCTACGCGCAGCTGCACAAAGCCGGCCGCGGCTAGCGGTCCCAGTCCCTCGATTGGGGGCACTCTCGTAAGCGATCAGCTTCAGTGGTCACCAGGCCGATACCTGGAGGGCCGCAACATGGAAGGCCCCATCCTCACCCCTCTTCGCGCGCCGCAGCGCGCGACCTCTGGCCTAGGCGCCCGCTTACGCCAGCTTCGCATTGCCGCGGGGCTGACGCAGTCGGAGCTCGCCGGCGATCGCTTCTCGAAGGAGTACGTCAGCCAGATCGAGCGCGGCAAGACGCGGCCGACGAAGGAGACGCTCGGCTGGATCGGCGAGCGGCTCGGCGTCGACGTCTCGTATCTCGAAACGGGCCAGTCCTGGGACGAGTACGCAGAGGTGGAGGCCGCGGTCACGCGTGCCGAAGCCGCTGTCGAAGGCCATCAGTACGACGATGCTCTCGAAGCGCTCGCAGCGCTCGAGTTTTCCCCGGAGGCACGCGAGCTCGAATTCCGTGCGCTGCTCGCCGGAGCCTGGGCCTGTATGCAGCAGGCCGACTTGAGGCCGGCTCTCGAGCTCCTCACGCGGGCGCGTGAACTGTCGGAGGAGCCCGGCTTCTCCGACGTCGAGCGGGCCGACGTCCTGTATCGGATGGGCATCTGCCGCTACAAGCTGACGTCGATCAACACGGCGCAAACCCTGCTGAGCGAGGCTCTCCACCTGGCCGACCGCTCGGGAATCCCATGCGACCGGCTTCGCTCCCACATTCTCGAGTGGCGCTCGCGCTGCTCGCGGCGCCAGCGCGACTTCGAGGCCGCGCGCGAAGACATCGAGCTCGCCCTCGAGCTCGCAGAGCAGCTCGACGACACGTTGACCGTCGCGCACATCACATTCCAGGCGTCGCTCGTCGCCGAGCGGGACGGACAGTGGCTACGCGCTCGGAACCTCGCCGAGCGCGCCAAGGAGCTCTACGAGGTACACGGCGACCGGCAGAACCTCGGCCGGATGCTCAACAACCTCGGCGGATTGAACTATCTCCTCGGCAAGTCGGACGACGCTGTTTCGTATCTGAAGCGCGCGTTCTCCGTTGCGCTCGAGGTCGGCAGCGACGCCGATGCCGCCCAGGCGGTGTCGTCGCTCGCGCAGGTGCATCTCGGCGCGCATGACTGGAGCCTGGCCGAAGAGCAGTCGCGCCACGCGCTTGAACTGCTCGAAGGACGCCCGGACTTCCTGGACGAGATCGGCAACGCACACATCGTCCTCGGGCGCGCACTTCTCGAACAGGGTCGGCTCGACGAGGCGGAGCACGCCTTTGCCGAGGCCGAGCTCAACCTGTCACAGCTTTCCTCTGCCAGCCATCGCGCGGTTGCCTGGACGGCCCAAGGCGATCTCGCATCGCGACGCGGCGACGACAGTACCGCCGCTGCGCTCTACCGGCGTGCAGCAGAGGCCTTGCAAGACGTGAGGTTCTAGGAAAGGAGGTGATCAGGATGCTGCGGAAATTCTTCTCATTGGGAGCTCTCGCCGTGGTCGCCGTGACTTTCGGCGTCGGCAACGCTGCTGCCGAGCCCAAGAGCGCTAGCTCGCCGGCTGTGACGCACAGCCACGGGACGTGGACTGAAGGCTTCTCGGACGGTCGCGACTAGCGGCCGTCCGAGGCATTCGCTTTCGCCGGCTTCGTGCCGGCGCGATCGGCTTCGGCGGCACGCCGAACATGGAGCGTGCCGGTCATGAGCAGGATCGCGGCGAACCCGACAGTGGCGTTAACGAGGATCAACGTCACGCGCATGCCCACGCTGAAGCTCAGCGCGAGGCTCTTCGACGTGACGTTGCGGAAGACGTAGACGAGCAGTGCCTGCTCCGTGCCGATTCCGGCCGGGCTGACGGGGAAGATGGTCGCGAGGCTCTGGCTGACCTGAACGAGCAATGCGTTGTGCAGGGTCGCCGGAAGCCCGAACGCCTTCAGGAAGAAAAAGACGGTCGCCAGTCGAAGCGACCAGTCGGCGACTTGCCAGGTCACGACATGGCCCAGGTAATAAGACCGGTTCTTAAAGGCCGCGAATCCCTGTGCGACCTTCGCCTTGAACTCCTCGACGCGTTCTGCGATCCAGGCGATGAGTGCGGTTCCGAAGAGCAGGAGCAGGCCGAAGAGGATCAAGCCCGCCTGCGGGTGGCGAAAAGCCCAGCCGTAGTCGAGCGCCGGGAGGCTCGGGCTCTGCAGCACGTTCAGGCCCGGTAGTACGTGCTGGGTGACTGCCCAGATGATGAAACAGCTCGCGACGACCATGTCGAAGATCGTTTGCAGGAGCGACGTCGAGACGAGCGTCGTATACGTCGACCCATCGATGCGCCGCCTCGCAAGGAAGAGCCTGACGACGTCACCGCCCCGCGCCGGGATGACGGCGTTCACGCCGGTGCCGGCGACATAGGAACCGAACATCTGACGCCAGCGGACCGGCCGGTCCGGGTACGCGGCCGCGACAATGTTGCGCCAGGCTCGCGAGACGGCCAGCAGCTTGCAAAGGTGGCAGGCGATGCCGATCGCGAGCCACTTCCAGTCCACCGCGGCAAGGTGGTGAAAGAACACGCTGATCGCGTGGAGAACGGAATGGATCACTGGTTCAGTGTGGCCGAGTCCTGACTAGAAGTCGCCGCCTCCGCCGCCGCCTCCGCCGCCGCCTCCGCCGCCGAAGTCGCCGCCGCCGAAGCTCATCCCGCCCCCGAAATCGCCGCCTCCTCCTCCGTCTCCGGAGTCCCAGCTACCGAAGCCACCGGGCGTGCCGGCGCTGCCCCAGCTGCCGTACCCCCAACCACCGTAGGCGCCTCCCAGGAGCTCACCGACGAAGAGCCCCGAGAGGAAGCCCGCACCTCCGAAGGGCATGAAATAGCCGCCCGCCCACGGTCCGAAGTACGGCGGTGCGCTCCAGTAGGGGACCATCCGCCCGCCGGCCATGACCTCTCGTGACGCCGGCTCGGCGCCGCGCTCGACGGCCTGCGCGTCCGCCTCGCACGCCGGGACGCTCCTGGGGGTGCCGCCCGGCGGGGCCCACTCGACGTCTCGGGTCGACGGGCCGTGACGCGGATCGAAGAAGCACGGGGGACGACGCTCGGGTGGTTGCCGGCCCGCGAGGATCGCCTCGGCGGAGGTCATGTGGTAGCGGCCCTCTTCGAGCGCAGTGGTAACTGCTTCCAGTTGTCTCGGCTGGGTCGCGTGATCGAACGAGCTTGTGGCCTTGTCATAGGAGCCGAGCGCTTCGGTGTACTCGGCTTTCGCCTGCGCATTCGATTCGACCGGTTGCTCGAGCTTCTGCACGTCGTCTGCGAGGGCGATCAGGTCGTCGTGCGCCGCGGCTTTGACCTCCGCCAGCTGCTGCTGGTTCTGTCGCCGTTTGCGTACGCCGCGGACAACGAGGAAGCCGACGCCTCCTGAGACGAGCAGGGAGATCAATGCGCTTCCGCCACTGCTCGGCTGGCCGCCACCCGTGGCCTCCACCGCCGCCGCTCGTCCCGCTTGCACGCTCGGTGGCTACGCGGTCGACGAAGTTGAGCAGGGTCGCGGTCACGCCCTGGCCGCGGTGCGCGTCGAGTGCGGCGGTGGCCAGGCTGCCAGCGACTCCCTGCGACAGGACGTCGCTCCCCGCGCGAAAGTGCCTTCCGATCACGGTCGCGTACGTTCCCTTGCGTTGCAACGAATCGTGGATCGCCTGGAGGACACCGTCAGGACTGCCTCCGGCCTCCTGCTCCGCGGCGGCCGGCAGGATCGCGATGTAGACCGGGCCGGCTCCTGCGCCGTCGATCTTCTTGCGGAGTCGGTTCTGGTCGGCCGACGAGATCGCGAGCTCCGCACCGGTCTCGACGTACACTGGGTTCGACTGAAGCGCGGCTACCGCTCGGTCGACGATCGGACCTGCCTGCGCCGCGGGCACGAGGACGAGCGCCGCGGATGCGGTCGCGAGCAGGAGCAGCCGCTTCATGGGGCTAGCTGGAGTTGCGCCCGTCTTCGGGCGCCATGAACGGATAGCGGTAGTCGGTCGGTGGCACGAAGGTCTCCTTGATCGTGCGCGGGCTGACCCAGCGGATCAGGTTCCACATCGAGCCGGCCTTGTCGTTCGTGCCGGATGCGCGCGCGCCGCCGAAAGGCTGCTGACCGACGACTGCGCCCGTCGGCTTGTCGTTGACGTAGAAGTTGCCGGCGGCGTAGCGGAGCTTCTCGCCCGCAAGGTCGACAGCGTCGCGCTCGCGAGCGAAGACCGCTCCCGTCAACCCGTAGGGCGCGCCCTGGTCGATCATCTCCAGGGTCTCGCCGTACTTTGCTTCGGGATAGACGTAGGTCGTCACGACGGGCCCGAAGAGCTCGTCGCGCATCGTCCGGAAGTTCGGATCGGTGGTCTCGAGGACGGTCGGCTCGACGAAGTAGCCCTCCGTGTCGTCGTAGCCGCCGCCGACGAGGACGTTGACCTTGTCTGCCGCCTTCGCCTCCTCGATCGCGTCTTTCTGGGTCTTGAATGAGCCCGCGTCAATCACGGCGCCCATGAAGTTCTGAAAGTCGGAGACGTCTCCCATCTTGATCGAGCGCACCTCTTCGACCACGCGCTCCCGGATCTCCGGCCAGAGATTGGACGGCGCGAAGATGCGTGACGCTGCGGAGCACTTCTGACCCTGGTATTCGAAACTCCCACGGACGATGGCGGTAGCGACTGCAGCTGCATCGGCGGAGGGGTGAGCCACGATGAAGTCCTTGCCACCCGTCTCGCCGACGATGCGCGGGTAGTTGCGGTAGTTCGCGATGTTGTTCCCGATCGTCTTCCACATCGACTGAAAGACGGGTGTCGAGCCCGTAAAGTGGACGCCTGCGAGATCGGGGCTCGCGAGCGCGGGGTCGCCGATCTCGGCGCCGGAACCGTAGACGAGGTTGATCACGCCGGGAGGCAGGCCGGCGGCCTCGAACAGCTTCATCAGATAGTGGGCCGAGTAGGCGGCGGTGGATGCCGGCTTCCAGACGACCGTGTTCCCCATCAGTGCCGCGCTCCCCGGAAGGTTTCCACCGATCGCAGTGAAGTTGAACGGCGTCACGGCGAAGACGAAGCCCTCGAGCGGGCGGTACTCCATCCGGTTCCAGACGCCCGGCGAGGAGATGGGCTGCTCTTCGTAGATCCGCAACATGAACTGGACGTTGAAGCGGAAGAAGTCGGTGAGCTCACAGGCGGCGTCGATCTCCGCCTGGTGTGCCGTCTTCGACTGGCCAAGCATCGTCGCGGCGTTGAGAGTTGAGCGCCACGGCCCCGCGAGCAGATCGGCGGCGCGAAGGAAGACTGCGGCTCGCTCCTCCCACGGGGTGCGATGCCAGTCCTCCCAGGCGTCACCCGCGGCCTTGATCGCCTGCTCCACGTGTCGTGCATTGCCCTTGTGAACCATCGCGAGCACGTGAGCCTTGTCGTGGGGCATGACGGCCTCGAAGGTGTCGCGTGTCCGAACTTCCTCACCGCCGATCACCATCGCGGCGTCGATTTGCTGTGACTTCAGTTCGTGCAGACGCAGCCGCAGCTCTTCGCGCTCGGGCGTCCCGGGCGCGTAGGACTTCACCGGCTCGTTCTCGGGCGGGGGTGGGCGGAAGAGGCCTGGAGCAGCGGACATCGGGGGCGATTGTAGGCTTGCGGACCGTGCCCGTGACGTCCGTCTCCTATTCGGTCGACGGCTGGGGCAGAGGGGAGTTGTGGCTCGATGGCACGAAGCTGGCCTGGCACGAGCTCCCCCACCCGCCTATAGGTAGACGCGCGCGCGCGGCGACCCCCACCCGTTCGGAGGGTGGGGTGAAACACCCACCACCCTCGCGGTCGACGTTAGCGCCGCAACGCGTACGGATGGTCAACGCCCGTGTGGAAATGGCGGAAAAGTTGATCGACAGGTTCATGGCGTACTTCGCAGGCGAGCGGGCTTCGTTCGACGACGTCGCGCTCGAGCTCGACGGCTGGACTCCCTTCCAGCTCGACGTCGTCCGCGCTCTTCGGCGCGTGCCCTACGGCGATACCGTCTCCTACAGCGAGCTGGCCCGCCTCGCCGGCCACTCCCGCGCTCAGCGCGCTACCGGGACGTTTTGCGCGAACAATCGCTTCGGCATCGTCGTCCCTTGCCACCGCGTCGTCGCCGCCGACGGTCTCGGCTCGTACGGCTCACTCGGCCTCGCCTACAAGCGGCGTCTGCTCGCCCTCGAAGGTGTCACTCTCTGACGACCTACGCCACGAGCTTGCGGCGATCACGCCGCAGAGCTCGTGCGACCGGCTTGCGGAGCTCTCGGGGCTCTTTCACTCTGCCGGCAGCGAACACTTGAAGGGCCGCGGCGAAGTCTCGGTCCACCTGGACGTCGCGGATCCCGCCGTCGCGCGCCGGGCCTTCAGCCTTTTGCGAGCGTTCGGCGTCGGCTCGGAGATCCGGACCTACCGGCGCCGCGCCTTCGATGGTGGGACGCGCTACCAGCTTCATGTCGCCGGCGACGACCGTGCCCTGCAGGTGTTGAACGAGGCGGGAGTGCTGAGCTCCCGGTTGACGCCGCTCGAGCACCCGCCAAAGCGGGTCGTAGCGCGTGCCTGCTGCCGCGCCGCCTATCTCCGTGGCGCGCTCCTCGGTGGCGGCTCGCTCAGCGGGCCGCGGTCCCCGCATCTCGAAATCCGCAGCGCAGAGCTGGACGGCGCCAAGTTCCTCTCGCGCATCGCCGAAAAGGAAGGCGCACGGCTCGATTTCCTCGATCGCGGTCGCCACGCCGTCGCGTACGCGAAAGGGCTGGAGGCGATCGTCGACGTGCTCGCTCTTGCCGGTGCGGGTCGAACCGTTCTGCTCTTCGAAGAGCGTGCAGTCATGTCGGCGACGAAGTCTCGCGCGAACCGGCTCGCAAACGCCGACCACGCGAATCTGGTCCGGACGAGTCGCGCTGCGCATGAGCAGCTACGAGCCGTCGAGCTCCTCAGACACAGCGGTCAGCTCGAAAAACTGCCCATGCCGCTACAGGAGATCGCCGAGCTCAGAGAGCGGCACCCGACGCTGCCGCTGCGAGAACTTGCGCTCAAATGCCGTCCACCGGCGACCAAGACGGCGGTGCACAGGCGTTTACGGAAGTTACAACGACTGGCATCAGTCTGACTTGCGCGTGTGGTTGTGACTTCTCCCTGCAGTTCGTCATACTCAGTGAGCGGCGGGTCCGTGCTCGTCCGGCGCCGGATTCAGACCCCGTCCGACGCCACGGTCCTGAGCGTGGTTCAACCGGAGGGGGAGGTCGTCCTCGGAGCTTCCCCTCCGGCCCGCCGCTTGATCGTCGGAAATCCGGCGCGCTTTGCGCGCCATGATGATTTCCGACGATCTTCGAGTCCTACCGGCCAGCCGTATGGCCGACGCCGGCAAAGCCGGCATCGGCGGCGGGTCGGAAAGCTCATTTAGACTGGCTCCATGGCTAAAACACGCGTGGGGATCAATGGGTTTGGGCGGATCGGACGGAATTTTTTTCGGGCTCATCTTGAGCGTGGTAGTGAATTCGAGATCGTTGCCATCAACGATCTCGGTGACGCCAAGACGATGGGGCATTTGCTGAAATACGATTCCGTACTGGGTCAGTTGGACTCCGACGTCGAGGTTGGGGACGGGGTCATCAGGGCTGGGAAGCACGAGTTGAAGGTGCTGTCCGAGAAGGATCCGGCGGCGCTGCCCTGGGGCGAGCTCGAGATCGACCTCGTGATCGAGTCGACCGGGTTCTTCACCGACCGTGAAGGCGCGCAGAAGCACATCGATGCCGGCGCGAGAAAGGTCGTCATCTCTGCTCCGGCCACCGATCCGGACGTGACGATCGTGCTCGGCGTGAACGACGACACCTACGACCCCGAGCAGCACCACATCATCTCGAACGCGTCCTGCACTACCAACTGCGTCGCGCCGCTCGCGAAGGTCCTGCACGACAACTTCACGGTCGAGCAGGGATTCATGACGACCATCCACGCGTACACGAACGACCAGCAGATCCTCGATCTGCCACACAAGGACCTGCGCCGCGCACGCGCTGCTGCGATCAACCTCATTCCCACGTCCACCGGCGCCGCGCGCGCCATCGGGCTCGTGCTCCCCGACCTCAAGGGAAAGGTGGACGGGATCTCGGTGCGCGCGCCGGTTCCGACCGGGTCGATCACCGACCTCGTCGTGCGGCTCGGGCGCGAGGTGACAGTCGACGAGGTGAACGCGGCCTACCGTGCGGCAGCCGACGACGGTCCGCTCTCGTTGGTCCTTCGCTACGCGGACGATCCGCTCGTGTCCACCGACATCGTCCACTCGCAGTACTCGTGCATCGTCGACAGCGAGCTGACGATGGCCAACGGGACGATGGCGAAGGTGTTCGGCTGGTACGACAACGAGTGGGGCTACAGCTGCCGGCTCGTCGACGTCGTGGCGAAGATCGCCGCGGACATTCCCGCTGCAGTCTCCGCATAGGTGCATCGGCCACGCTCGGTTCGTGACGCCGACATCGGCGGTAAGCGCGTGCTCGTTCGCTCGGACCTGAACGTGCCCCTGGAGGAGGGTCGCATCGCGGACGAGACGCGCATCCAGGCGTCGTTGCCGACCCTTCGCCTGCTGCTCGAGCGGGGCGCAAGGGCCGTGACCGTCTGCTCGCATCTGGGGCGGCCGAAAGGGGAGGACTCCGCGCTCTCGCTCGAGCCTGTCGAGGATCGCCTCCGTGAGTTGCTGCCCGACGACCGCCTGCAAGTCCTCGAGAACACACGCTTCAATCCGGGGGAGACGAAGAACGATCCGGCGTTCGCACGGGAGCTCGCCGATGACAACGACCTCTTCGTGCAGGACGCCTTCGGCTCGGTGCATCGAGCGCACGCATCGACGGTCGGCGTCGCCGAGCTCCTGCCGGCGTATGCGGGACTACTGCTGGAACGGGAGCTCGACGAGCTCGGCAAGCTGCTCGGGGTCGTCGAGCGACCTTTCGTCCTGATCTCCGGCGGCGCGAAGGTGGATGACAAGCTCGGGGTTCTCCAAAACCTCGGCGGCAAAGCCGACGCCGTGCTGGTCGGGGGGAAGATGGCGGAGCAGATCAGGTCGGAGAATCCGCTGTCCTTCGAGGTCGTCCTCCCGGTCGACGTCGTTGCAGCGAGCGAGTTCGCGGAGGATGCCGAGACGAAGGTCGTCCCGTACGGCTCCCTTCCGGAGGGCTGGCTCGGGCTCGACATCGGCCCCGAGACGCGCGAGCTCTTCGCGCAGCACATCGCGAAGGCGCGGACGATCTTCTGGAACGGCCCCATGGGTGTGTTCGAATGGTCGCCCTTCGCCGAAGGGACGAAGGCGGTGGCCCAGGCAGTGGCCGCCTCGGACGGCTATTCGGTCGTGGGCGGCGCCGACTCCGCGCGTGCGCTGACCGAGCTCGGGCTCGCGGACAAGGTCTCGTGGGTCTCGACCGGCGGCGGAGCAGCGCTTGAGCTTCTCGAGGGGAAGGATCTCCCCGGGGTCAGCGTGATACCTGCAGCGCCGTAAGATCTGACGACCTTGGCGCTGATCGCAGGCAACTGGAAGATGTACAAGGGCCCGGCGGAGGCGGCGGAGTTCTGCCTTCGCCTCCGCGAGCAGGATCTCGGCGGAGTCGACGTCGTCGTCTGCCCGCCTTACGTCTCTCTTGCTGTGTGCGTGCAGCTCCTCGCGGGCACCGAAGTCGCGGTTGCGGCGCAGAACGTGCACTGGGAGCAGGAAGGTGCGTACACCGGCGAGGTCTCGGCGGCGATGCTGCTCGAGCTCGGCGTGTACGGCGCGATCGTCGGCCACTCGGAGCGGCGCCAGTACTTCGGCGACACCGACGGCACCAGTGCCGAGCGTGCGCGAGCAGCGCTCTCGGCCGGGCTCTTCGTGATCGCGTGCGTCGGTGAGACTGAGGAGGAACGGGAGGGAGGCGTGACAGAGGACGTTCTACGACGCCAGGTCTCTCTGCTCGAGCCCGACGACAATCTCGTCATCGCCTATGAGCCGGTCTGGGCGATCGGGACCGGTAAAACCGCCACACCGGACATGGCACAAGAGGCCCACGCCTTGATCAAGTCAGTGCTCGACGTCCCGGTGATCTACGGCGGGTCAGTGAAGCCGGACAACGCCGAGGAGCTCCTCGCCCGGCCGCACGTCGACGGCGCGCTCGTCGGAGGCGCGTCGCTCGAACTCGACTCCTTCATTGCGATTTGCCGAGCGGGCGCGAGCACCAACTCGTAGCGCTCGTGATCCTCGACGGCTGGGGCTGCGCGCCGGCCGGCCCGGGCAACGCCGTCGAGCTCGCCGAGACTCCGAACTTCGACCGGCTCTGGCGAATCTTTCCGCACACGACGCTCGAGGCCTCGGGCGAGGCGGTCGGGCTCCCGCCGGGACAGATGGGCAACAGCGAAGTCGGCCATCTCACGATCGGCTCAGGCCGAGTGCTGTTCCAAGATCTGATGCGCGTGAACAAGGCGATCGAGGACGGCTCCTTCTTCGAGAACCCTGCGCTCACTGCTGCGTTCGAGCGCGGCGAGCGTGTTCATCTGCTCGGCCTTGTCTCCCACGGCGGGGTGCACTCGCACATCGATCATCTACGTGCCCTCCTCCGCTTCGCTCCGGAGAAGACCTGGATCCACGCCTTCACAGACGGACGCGACGTCTCGCCGCACTCTGCGGTGCACGACCTCGCCGAGCTGCCGGTCGACCGGATCTCGACCGTTACGGGCCGCTACTACGCCATGGACCGCGACGAGCGTTGGGAGAGGACACAACGAGCTTTCGACGCGATCGTCGAAGGGAGAGGCGAAGAAGCAGCCGATCCGATCGAAGCCGTGAGCCGTAGCTACGAGCGGGGCATCACGGACGAGTTCATCGAGCCGATCACGATCACAGGCCGCCCACGGCTCAGGCTGGAAAAGGACACGGCGATCTTCTTCAACTTCCGTCCCGACAGAGCACGCCAATTGAGCATGCAGCTCGTGGGCGCGGGTGCCGATATCACCACGATGACGAGGTACCGCTCGGATCTGGACGTGCCGGTCGTGTTCCCGGAGCAGGAAGTCCAGGAGACGCTAGCCGAGGTCCTCTCGGAGCACGAGGTCCGCCAACTGCACGTCGCCGAGACCGAGAAGTACGCGCACGTGACCTACTTCTTCAACGGCGGTCGCGAACGGGAATGGACGGGGGAGACCCGCATCCTCGTGCCCTCGCCGCGAGACGTCGCGAGCTACGACCAGAAGCCCGAGATGTCCGCCCGCGAGGCGACCGCACGGTTCGTGGAGGAGCTCGACCGCGACGGCTATCGCTTCGCGGTCATCAACCTGGCCAACCCGGACATGGTCGGCCACACAGGATCCATCCCCGCTGCGGTGAAAGCGGTGGAGACAGCCGACGAATGCCTGGGGGAGATCGTCGAGGCGGTGAGCCGAAACGGAGGCGTGGCACTGATCACCGCCGACCACGGAAACGCCGAACAGATGCTCGAGCTAGACGGAGCGAGCCCGCACACAGCGCACACGACGAACCCGGTCCCGTTGATCGTCACTGACCCCGAAGTGACCCTTGTAGGCACCGGGGAATTGTCCGATTTAAGCCCCACTGTGCTGGGGTTTTTAGGTGTCCGACAACCTTTACAGATGACCGGTAAACCCCTAACTATCCCGGACTGATCCGGGCTATACTCCGGAACCTTTTGTCACTTCAGCAACCTGACTTTGGCGTCCTGCGGAAGGCACAGAAAGGCGACGAGCGGGCTTTCTCGCTCATCGTCCGTGCCTATCAGGTGCCTGTTTTCAACTATGTGCTGCGGCTCGTGGGCGATCGCTCGCTCGCCGAGGATCTGACCCAGGAGGTCTTCCTGCGGGTTTTCCAGGGGCTGCCGCGCTTCTCGCTGCGCTCGAAGTTCACGACGTGGCTGTTCCAGGTGACGAAGAACCGCGTGCTCGACGAGTTGCGGGCATCCGAGCGCCGACCGCGTGCGGTCGTCGCGCTCGAGGACGTGCCGCCGCTCGAGGTCGTCGACGCTCCGATGGAGCGGATCGAGACGATCGACGCGGTCTGGCGCGCCGTCGAAGCGCTGAACGTCGACCTGAAGATGGCGCTCCTGCTGCGCGACATCGTCGGCCTTTCGTACACCGAGATCGCGGACTCACTCGAGATCACGCTTGCCACCGTCAAGTGGCGGATCTACAAGGCGCGAGAAGACGTCCAGCTTGCACTCGCCCGCGAGGGCATCACCTTCGGCGACAACGAGCAGACCGTCGCCGAGCGCGCCGCGTCCTAGGGTTCTAGCGCGAGTGCTTTCGTAGCCAGGCGCTGAGGTTTCGCGCCTCGTCTGCGGACGTGGCTCCCCGGACCGGCGCCTCGATCCGCGCGGGCGCTGGTTTGGCGTCGGGTTTGCCGTCGCTGCCGAGGCTGAGCAGTCCCAGCACGATTGCGACGACGCCGAGCGCAGCGGCGGACGTGATCCAGAGCCAGGCACTCCAACCCGGGATGGTCTGGTAGGTGCGCGCCTGCAAGGGCTCGGTGACCGCGGTCGCAAAGAGCGCCTCTGTCGGAAGTTCCGTTGCGGCTGCGAGCTCGTGGCCGAACGCCGCCGCCGACGCCGGCCTGAAGAGCGGGTCGCGCGCCAGCGCGTGCATGATTGCGGCTTCGATCGGCTCGGGCACCGAGGGTTCGAGGTCACGGACCGGTGTGATCGCACCACTCGTCTGCATTGCGGCCAGTTCGGCAAGCGAGTCGAACGCGTAGGGCGGTCGCCCGGTAAGGACCTCGTAGAGCACGGCCCCGAGGGAGTAGACGTCCGCCGCCGTCGTGACCACTTCGCCGGCAGCCTGTTCGGGCGCGAGATAGGCGGCGGTGCCGAGGACGGTTCCGTGCTGGGTGAGCCGCGTCAGCTCGGCGGCCCGCGCAATCCCGAAGTCCGCGATCTTGAGGACATCGTCTTCGCGGACGAGCAGGTTCGCGGGCTTCACGTCACGATGGACGAGCCCGGCGACGTGAGCGTGCTGCAATCCCGCACACGCTTGCAGCGCGAGCGGCACCGCGTGCTCGTACGACAACTTCCCTCGCTGCGCGAGAGTGTCGCCCTCCACGTACTCCATGACGATGTACGGCCGGCCGTCGGCCTCGCCCGCGTCATACACCTGGACGACGTTCGGATGCGAGAGCCGGCTCGCCAGCCGCGACTCCTGCAGGAACCGCTCGCGAAACGCCGAGTCGCCCGCGAGGTGCTCGGCGAGGACTTTGATCGCCACGAGACGGCGTAACTCCTCGTCGTGCGCCAGGTAGACGACCGCCATGCCGCCGTGCCCGAGCGTCCGCTCGATCCGGTAGCGCCCTTCGGCGAGCCTCTCGTTCAATCGTTCTCCTCGTCCTTCCTTTTCTTGTCACGGCTCTTGTGCTTGCCGTTGACTTGCGGCTTCGCTGCCGGGACGCACTGAATCCGCGAGACGAGATCAGTTGCGGCGGACGCAAGGTGCTCCTGGAACGGCCCGGGCACGCGCCCCGAATTGATCGACGCAAGCGTCTCCCGCTGCAGTTGCTGCGCGAGCGTCGCAGCACGGCACGGGTCGCCGGTGGTGAGAGCCTTTGCCACTTCGTCGCTTCGCGTCGCAAGCGCAGCTGCAATAGGAGCCGGGAGCTTCGGCGGCGGAGCGGCCCGTGGAGTTGGACCGCTCCCGCAGCCGGCGAGACAGACCGCGGCCGCAAGGGCCGCGATCAGCTCAGGACGTCTCGTTCGGGTCTTCCTCCGCTGCAAGCTTCAGGGAACCCTGCCTGACCTGCTCGAGGTGACGCTGCTGGATCGGGATTCCCCACTCGACAAGCTCCTGCACCCCGCTGTCCCGGGCCCGCTCGTTGAGCGTCTTCAAGATCTCCCAGTGTCCCACCTCGCCGGCCTCGGCCATCGTCAGGAACTCGAAGCCGTCGAGGGCGTCGGAATCGCTGTCGAGGTAGTCCTGCATCATCTCGGTCGCCTTCTTCTTGACCTCGCGCGCCTCCTCCAGAATCGCCGTCTTCTTGCCCTCGAAGCTGCCGGCGACATCGGTGGCGCGCTCTTCTGCCTGCTTCGCCTCGTTGTGCATCCGCTCGAGTGTCTTCGTGAGGTCACCGTCGATCTCGTCGAGGCCCTTCACCTTCTCGGTCGCGCCCTGTGCCGCCATCGCGAGGCCGAGGACCTCGCCGAGCTTCGTCTCTAGATTCGTCAGTTCCGCCATCTGGATCCCCCTGCGGTCGATTACTCGCCTCGCGCGAGCCGGGCTGCGAGAGGCTCGGGTAGACCCCGCTCTCCCATCTCGGCCTGCGTCCGCTCAATCGAGTATGCGACCCGGCGGAACGCAGCAAACCTCCGGTCGAAATCGAGTAGCAGCCACGCGGCTCGCGGATCTCCGTCGCGCGGCTGCCCGACAGAGCCCGGATTGAGGAGCCAGCGGCCCTCGAGCTCGATCTCCGAACCGGCGGGGGCGACCCCGCCCGAGATCCGGTCTCCCTTTTCGGACAGGGCCAGCGCCACATGGCTGTGGCCGACGAGGATGAGCGCCGCGTCCGAGAGGTCGAACGTTCCGCGTGCCGCGTCCTCCGTGAGCACGTACTCCCAGACCGGATCGCGTGCGCTCGCGTGGAACAGATCGACCCCGGCCGCCTCGCCTGCCGGCTTCAGCGGCTCGAGGAAGGCACGCGACTGCGGCGTCAGGGCTCCGCGGGTCCAGATTGCGGCGTCGGCCGCATCGTCGTTGAAGTCGCTCACGGTCAGCTCCCCGAGCACGACGAGGTCGTGGTTTCCCACCAGCGAGTAGGACGAGCGTGACCTCACGGCGTCGCAACACTCGTTCGGGCGTGGGCCGTACCCCACGGTGTCGCCGAGGCACCAGATCGCATCGACGCCTTCGGCGTCGATCTCCTGGAGCACCGCCTCCAGCGCGTGGTAGTTAGCGTGGACGTCGGAGATGACTGCGACCCGCATCGGCAGACTCGCGACCTTAGCCGTCGCGGCACTCGTCTGGGCAGTCGCGGCCGCTGCGCTCTGGCGGACGAAGGTCCCTTCCAACCTCCAGCTGCCATCTCTCGACGCCCGGACCGTGTTCGGCGCCGCGGCCGTGCGCGCCGGAGAACGTTACGACCGCTTCCTCGACTACGACTGGCTCCTCGGGACGCTTGCGACGCTCTCGACGCTCGTCGTGATGATGCGGCGCGGGCCGCGGCTCGCCCGCTCGCTCGGGCTCGGCCCGGTGAACTCCGGCATCGTCACCGGCGTCGTCGTGCTGACGGTCGTCTGGGGCGTCTCCCTGCCGTTCGGCATCGCTTCCGCGTGGTGGCAGCGCCGGCACGGCATCTCGAAGGAGAGCTGGACCGAAATCGTCTTCTCGCCCTGGGGGACACTCCTGGGTCAGACGGCGGGGACGGTTCTCGTGCTGGCAATCCTCCTGCTCTTTGCGAAGCGGTACGCGCGGAGTTGGTGGCTCGCTGCGGGCATCGTGCTGCTCGCACTGGGGTTCTTCGTGCAGCTGGTCCTGCCGTACGGCAGCCGGCTCGGGACTCATCCGGTCCGGTCGCCCCAGCTCGCTGCCGCGATCGACCGGCTGGAGAAACGCGAAGGCACCGGAAACCCGACGGTTCGAATCCAGCCGGTGCACGACCGGACGACTGCGGCGAATGCGTACGCAACCGGGCTCGGACCGAGCCGCAGCGTCTTCCTCTGGGACACGCTGCTCGACGGGCGTTTCACCGCGCACGAGGTGCACTTCGTCGTGGGTCACGAGCTTGCTCACCATGCGCGGCGTCATCTCTGGAAGGGAATCGCCTGGGGTGGCTTGATCGGCCTCCCGCTCCTTGCCGGCGTTGCGTTCGTGACGCGGCGGCGCGGCGGGGTGCTGGGGCCTGGTGGTATAGCTCTCGCTCTGCTGACGCTCACCGCCCTGCAGCTGGCCCTGTCGCCGTTCACGAATGCGGTCTCGCGGCGCTACGAAGCCGAGGCCGACTGGGTCGGAATGCAGGGGACACGGGACCCCGAAGCCGCGAAGGGGGTCTTCAAGGAGTTCGTCGTGACCGACCTGCAGGACCCCGCTCCACCCGGGTGGGTGCACGTCTTCCTCGACACTCATCCGCCGCCCCTCACGCGGGTCGAGCAGGCCGACGCCTTCCAGAAGCTGAACCGCTAGGTGTCGGTGCGGGGCGGCGCTTCGGGAAGGTTGCGAATCCCTTCCTGGGTCGACCACTTCGAGAACGAGTCCTGCATCGCGGCAAGCAGCTCCTGGAAAAACTGCGAGGACATGTTGACGCGTGAGGTCACGACCCCCGGGACGTCGCCCTCCTCGATCTCGTGGTCGATCCGCGCGAACGTCAGCGTGAACTCGTAGGGCGAGAACGTCACGTTCGCAAAGTTCGCGTAGACGCCGGCCATCTGCTCCGGGTCGAGGTGGATGTTGAGCTGTCGCTCCTGGGCCTCGTCGTCCACGCCGCAACGATACTACGGGCATGACTCGCTCTCCGGACACGACCGGGAACGCCGTTGCTCGCCTCGCCGATCGCCTCTCGGAGCTCGCCGGAGCAGCCGTCGTGCTCGAACGGCCGAGCGATCCCTCGCACGGCGATTACGCGACGAACGTCGCTCTCCGGACAGCGCCGCAACACAAGCAGCCGCCACGCGAGCTCGCGGCCGACCTCGCAGCTCGTGCGGCCGAGCTCGAAGAGATCGAGCGGGCCGAGGTCGCGGGACCGGGTTTCCTCAACCTCTGGGTGACCACCGAGTGGTTGGTCCGTGCGCTCGCCGAGATCGGGGCCGACTACGGTGCCGGTGCGCCCGAGCAAGCGCAGAAGATCCAGGTCGAACTCATCTCCGCCAACCCGGCCGGCCCGTTGACCGTCGGGTCCGCCCGAAACGGAGCGTACGGCGACTCCGTGGCACGCGTCCTCGCCTACGCGGGACACGAGGTCGAGCGCGAGTACTACTTCAACGACGCGGGACGGCAGGTCGATCTCTTCCGTGCCTCGGTCGAGGCGCGGCGGCGCGGGGACGAGCTGCCCGAGGGCGGGTACCAGGGCGAGTACATCGACGAGCTCGCCAGGGTCGAAGGCGACCCCGTCGCGCGCATGCTCGAGGAGATCCGCCGCGAAATCGCCGAGTTCCGGATCCCCGTGGACACCTGGCGCCATCAGGGCGAGATCGAGAAGCACGTTGCCGAGGTGCTTCCGAAGCTCGACACCTTCGAGGCGGAAGGGACGATCTGGGCTCGTACGAGCGCGTACGAGGACGACAAGGACCGTCCGCTCGTCCGCTCGTCCGACGGGTCGTACCTCTACTTCGCAGCCGATGTCGCCTACGTCCGCGACAAGCTCGAGCGCGGCTTCGACCGTGCCATCTACGTGCTCGGGGCCGACCACCACGGGTACGTCGGGCGGCTGAAGGCAGCTGCGGCGATGCTCGGCTACGACCCCGAGCGCATCGAGGTGCTGATCTACCAGCTGGTCCACATCGTCGAGGGCGGAGAGACGAAGAAGATCTCGAAGCGCCGCGGGGACGTCGTGTTCCTGCACGAGCTAATTGCCAAGATCGGCATCGACGCGGCGCGCTGGTATCTCGTCTCGCGCGGTCACGATCAGCCGATCGACATCGACGTCGACCTCGCTGCGGATCGGACGCAGAAGAATCCCGTGTACTACGTCCAGTACGCGCATGCGCGAATCGCCGGCATCCTGCGAAACGTCGAGGGCGACAGCGCCGGAGAGACTCCGACGGACCTCGCCTCGGAAGAGCGGGACCTGATCAAGCGGCTGCTGGAGTTTCCGCTCGTCGTCGCAGAGTCCGCGGAGCGGCGGGCTCCACACGCAATCCCGATCTACGCGATCCGTCTCGCCGACGACTTCCATCGCTTCTACCACGAGCACCGCGTCGTCGGTTCCGAGACGGAGGCCTTCCGGCTGACGCTGGCGCGCGCGACGCAGAGTATCATCGCCCGAGCGCTCGACCTGATCGGAGTCGAGGCGCCCGAACGGATGTAGGGTCCCGGCGCAGGATGGGGGCACTTCCCGACCGAAACCTCGCGCTCGAGCTCGTCCGAGTCACCGAGGCGGCCGCGCTTGGCGCCGGGCGCTGGGTCGGACGAGGCGACAAGATCGCCGCGGATCAGGCGGCCGTCGACTCGATGCGGGCGATGCTCGACTCCGTCTCGATGGACGGCGTCGTCGTCATCGGCGAGGGAGAAAAGGACGAGGCGCCGATGCTCTTCAACGGCGAATCGGTCGGCGACGGCACCGGCCCGCAGGTCGACGTGGCGGTCGATCCGCTCGAAGGGACGCGCCTGACGGCGCTCGGCCAGCCGAACGCGATCTCGGTGATGGCAGTCGCGGAACGTGGCACGATGTTCTTCCCCGGAGCGGCGGTCTATATGGAGAAGATCGCCGTCGGGCCGCAGGGCATCGACGTCGTCGACATCAATGCGTCGCCGACCGCGAACGTCAACGCTGTTGCTAAGGCGAAAGGAGTGTCGACGCGAGAGCTCACGGTGGTCGTGCTCGAGCGCGACCGGCACGAAGCGCTGATCGGAGAGCTGCGAGATGCGGGCGCCAAGGTTCTGCTGATCCGTGACGGCGACGTTGCCCCGGCGATCGCGGCCGCCCAGGCCGGGGCGGGGGTCGACATGCTCTACGGGATCGGTGGCACGCCCGAAGGCGTTATCTCAGCAGCCGCTCTCAAGTGCGTCGGCGGCGGCATCCAGGGCAAGCTCTGGCCGCGGGACGACGAGGAACGCCAACGGCTCCTCGACGCCGGGCTCGACCCCGAGCGTGTGCTGACGACGAACGACCTCGTCGCGGGCGAGGACGTCTTCGTCGCGGCGACCGGCGTCACGGCCGGCTCACTGCTGAGCGGAGTGCGTTATCTGCCGAACGGCGCGGTGACCGACTCGATCGTCATGCGTTCCCGGTCCGGCACGTCGCGCAGGATCGAGGCGAATCACCTGCTCGACAAGCTCGAGGCCCTCACGGGCCGGCAATACCGCTAAGCCGGGACCGCTTCTCTCTCCATGTCCGGGGCGTAGGTGCCCGTCTGCGCAGCACTGTTCATCTTCGCGCGGTGGTAGTACGCGCGCTGTGCCGCCTCGATGTTCTCTTCCTTGCCGCTCCAGGCCTTCAATGCAGCCGCCTGCAGCGCACGACCGTAGGAGAACGAGAGCTTCCACGGATGTGGGCCGATCGCGTTCATCGCATTGAGCCTGCCGGTCGCCTGCTCCTCCGATTGGCCCCCGGAGAGGAAGACGACTCCCGGTACGGCCGCGGGAACGTGGCGGCGGAAGCAGCGCACGGTCTGGTGCGCGATCTCTTCGTCGGAAGCCTGCTGCGGGCACCCGTAGCCTGGAAGGACCATGTTCGGCTTCAGCAGGATTCCCTCCGGATGCACACGCTGGTCACGCAACTCGATGAAGACCGCGTGCAGCACCCGCGACGTGATCTCGAAGCTGCGCTCGATCGTGTGGTCGCCGTCCATCAGGACCTCGGGCTCAACGATCGGGACGATGCCCGCTTCCTGACACAGCGCCGCGTACCGGGCGAGCGCATGGGCGTTCGTCCAGATGCAGTACTCGCTGGGGATGTCCTTGCCGATCGTGATCACGGCGCGCCACTTCGCGAAGCGGGCGCCGAGGTCGCCGTATTCGTTCAGGCGCTCGCGCAGCCCGTCGAGCCCTTCGGTGGTGGTCTCACCGTCGGCGAGTGCGAGCGCCTTCGCTCCCTTGTCGACCTTGATCCCGGGGACTATCCCCTTCGACTCGAGCAGCTTTGGAAAGGGAGTTCCGTCGGACGAGCTCTGGCGGAGGGTCTCGTCGAAGAGGATGACCCCTCCGATGTACTCCTCTGCGCCCTCGGTCGTGAACAGGAGGTCCCTGTAAGCACGCCGTGCTTCCTCGTTCGACTCGACGCCGATCGAGTCGAAGCGCTTCTTGATCGTGCCGTCGCTCTCGTCCGCAGCGAGGATCCCCTTGCCGTCCGCGACGATCGACTGGGTGATCTTCTCTAGCTCCTGAACGTCCATGTTTCGTCCTCCTGGGTCTTTTTCCGGGAGGAAGTATCCCTAAGATCATCGATTTGAGGGGCACCGCTGCGGCGGGCGCCCCTCCTTGTGTGTACGAGGTCTGTAATGGGGCCTTGGTAAGTGTCGTAGACGTAAGTACGATTCGACTCCGTTGATTCGCCGTCTGGCCCTCATGGTTCTGGTCGTCGCAGCTCTCGCCCCGGCTCTCCGGGGAGATGCGGCTCCGCCCGTGTTGATCGAGCCGGGCGTCACGCTCGCCGGGGTGCCGGTCGGCGGCATGTCGAACGAGCAGGCGCAGGCCGCGCTCCGACCCGCCTTCGCCCGGACCGTGCGGCTCGTCTACGGCGATCGTGCCTGGAGGCTTCAGCCGGCCCGTTTCGGCGCCCGGGTGACGATCTCGGACGGCGTCATGCGCGCGCTCGGCGCGAAGGCCGGCTCCGGCGTGTCGCTCGTGCCGGAGGTGAACACGGAGGGGGTGCGGCGGTTCGTCGGCGCGCTGGACAAGCGCGTCTCGTTCGCGCCGACCGATGCGGAGCTCAGTGGCGTCAAGGGGCTTCGCCCGCAGTTCACGAGGGAACGGGCAGGCGTCCAGCTGCTGCGCCGGCTGACGGCGCAGCGGATCGTCCGCGCTCTTCAGTCCCCGCAGATCCGTCGCATCAGGGTCGCTGTGAAAGTGGTGGAGCCACTGCAGACGGTCAAGAACTTCGGCCCGGTGATCATCATCCGGCGCGGCGCGAACCAACTGCGTTACTACCAGGGCGCCCGATTGGTCCGGCTATTCGGAGTGGCGACCGGCCAGGCGATCTATCCGACGCCGACCGGAACTTTCAGCGTCGTCGACATGCAGCTGAACCCGTGGTGGCTACCACCGGACTCGGCGTGGGCGAAGGGCGAGAAGCCGATCCCACCAGGGCCCGGGAACCCGCTTGGCACGCGCTGGATGGGCTTGTCGGCTCCGGGTGTCGGCATCCACGGAACTCCGGACGACACGTCGATCGGCTATTCAGCATCGCACGGCTGCATCCGTATGCACATCCCAGATGCCGAGTGGCTTTTCCAGCACGTGGAGCTGGGCACACCGGTCGTCATCACAGACGCGTAGCCGGAGGTTTGACCGTCGCCGCCGGTGCCGGCTCTGCCGGCGTCGGCCGCAAACGCTCGAATCGACGCCGGACCGATCGAAGTCATCATGGCTCCGCGGAGCGGGGCCGGACTTCGATCGGCCGAAGCGGACGACGAGGCTCGAACTCGCGACCCTCAGCTTGGGAAGCTGATGCTCTACCAACTGAGCTACGTCCGCGTAACGGCTCAACCATAACGAAAACGGCCTTTTCCGAGACCGTCCGGGGCGGCCGGCCGTGGCTTCCATCTACTACTGGTCTACCGCGCGGCCTTTCGCAGCGGGTCGTAGAGATCGGCCGCTTCGCTGATCCGCTCGTGCATCAGGTGGCCATAGGTGTCGAGCGTCATAGACGCCTGCGAATGGCCGGCGATGGACTGGAGGAGTTTGATGTCCGCTCCCTGGGCGATCAGGGCGATCGCGGGGAGTGAGGGCAACAGCTCCTTCGCGCACACGCGTGTAAGAGAGTGGCGCGCACCTGGCGCGCACCCTTCGCTTTACAGGGTCTTTCTTTGCGGTACAAGTTGCAGAGGCTTGTGGTCTAAAAAAAACTTCAACACATCTGATCCGGTGTGTTCCCAATACGTGAACCAATCTCGAGGCCGCCGGCCCGAGTCGAAGCGAGGGGGGACACCCCCGCTGACGATTGTCGGGCCGTCGCTTCGCACTGACGGTCGGGGTATCACAGGAACTTTCTGAATCCTCGTCTTTGCTGGCTTAGGTCAGTAGAGGCGCTCGACGAGGGGGAATGATCTGGGCATTTCCATGCACTTCATCGACTCGCACCTGGCCTATCGCGCTCATGGTGAGGCAGAGGTGCGGCGGCATCGTGAGGCTGCGGCCAAGGAGCATGCGCGGCGGCACGCACCGCACCCGCTGATAGCGAAAAGCCATTCCCGCTAAGGCGATTTGGGAGCTGTTGTTTTCGGCGGGCCGCTTGTTTTCGACGGATTGGAGTGCTTAGCTTCCTTTTGATGAGCCCTGGACGTCGTTGGATCGCTGCACTTATTCCACTGCTGGGAATGCTTGTCCTGTCGGGTTCGGCATCTTCGCGTTCGAGATACAGCGGTTATCCCGATTCGATTGCCGTTCTCGGCCATTCCGGTGCGACCGGGTACGACTCCGATCCGAAGCAGCCCAGGATTGACATCAACGCCAATTCATGGGCGACGGGGACCAACCCCGCAGTGAACAGCGTCTACCTGCGAATCCTTGCCAAGCATCCGCAGATCAAAGGCCACAATCTCAACCTCGCTCAGGACGGGGCAACGGTGCGCGAACTGCTGGAACAAACGAAGAAAGTCGTCTCACTTAAGGATAAGCCGGACCTCCTTATCATTCAGATCATGGACAATGACATCGTCTGCCCGGCCACGAAGAGAGACTTAGCGAGTTTCCGGGCGGGCTATGTTTCTGCGCTAAAGGTGCTCGCTGACGGCGCATCGACCTCCAGTGTCTTTGTTGTGAGTCAGTTCGGCAGTCCGACGACGCAGGTGAAGGTATTGACCCGCATCGAGCGGTTGGGGGTGGGCGGTACCGGCCCCTGTGATGGCATCAATACCTCTGGCAGGTTGGTTCCCAAGCGCCTTGCTCGTCTCGAACGGACTATCCATGGCTATGAGGCGCAACTTGCAGCAGGCTGCAAGCTTTTCACCAATTGTCGTTATGACAATGGCGCCTTCGGGCGGGTCGTTGACAAGCAAGCGTACATGTCCGAAGACATGAACCATTTCTCGATTCGGGGTCATGCGAAGGCTGCCGCTGTCGCTTGGTTGGCGCTGACTCGCGCCGGGCTCGTCCCCCCCGGCTAAAGAACCGCTGCCAAGCAAATAGCTACCGCTAGATGAACTGACGCTGGCGCTTTGCCGAGTGGCGGCCTGAAGAAAAAGCAAGCGAACCCGCCGAAGCGGGGCCGGGTCGGCCGTTTGCGAGCAACATCGCTGCGAAAGCGGCGTTCCACGCTATCCAGTCGTAAGGAATGGAGCTGGCTGAGCGTAAAGACGGCCTGCTGGTCGCCGTGGTGCGCTGCACTCGTCGCGGCCCCTTCGAGCATCCCGACGAGTGCGAACATCGCAGCCGCGAGGATTGCGCCGCCAAAGGCGATTGAGCCGTAGCCGGAGTCTTCGCCGTTCGTCCGCCGCACTCATAACACCCGGTTGCGGCCTCGGCTTCTCTTCAACCCTTCCGGTTAACCCCGAAAGGTTTACCGCTGAGTACCTAGCTGGACCTGTCCCTCATTTCTCTGGCCGCGTGGCGTGAGCGTGGCTGCCTGAAGCGCATAGGACCACTCAGAAGGCGGTAAGGCAACGCCGTGACAGAGACCGTGATTTAGATATTCCGACGATCAGGGCAGAGAGAGGAACCGATGTGCCGTAGGTGCGGCGCGGCTCCTCTCTCATGCGACTGGCGGAGGGTTTGCTTAGACGGCTTTCTGCGTGACGCGACCGATCAATGATCGCTACGACAAGAAGGCAGAGAACTACCGAGGACTACTTCAACTCGCGTGCGCCTTACTCTGGTATCGACGCCTGCACCAACTCACCGAGGCGCAGGTTACGTAGCGGTTTCTCTC
>JACDEU010000121.1 GCA_013816245.1 Actinomycetota bacterium
AGAACAGCGCCGAAAGTGCGATCACGATCAGGTAGTCGAGAAAGAGGACCCAGCCGGTGACGAAGCCCCAGAAGTCGTTGAAGGCGATGCGGACGAACGTCGCCGCGCCTCCGGTCTCCCTGATGGCCGCGGTTCCTTCCGCATAGGAGAGTGAGACGACCAAGAAGAGCAGGCCCGTCGCGAGCAGGACCGCCGGCGTCAGCCCGAGGGCGTGCAGCGTGATGATCCCGAGCGCGAAGTAGATCGAGGAGGCGACCTCCCCGTACGCGATCGAGAAAAGAGCGGGAGCGTCGAGGACCCGCTTGAGCCGGGGCAGCTTGCGCGCCACGTGACGAGACTAGCGGCGGCGCCGGAGCAGGTAGAGCCGGCCGGCTCCGAGCGCGAGGAAGAGAAAGCCCATCAGGTAGCCGAACACCGCGCCGCCCCGGACCGTCGTCACGACGATGATCGCCAGCCCGAGCCCGATGAAGATGACGGCGAAGAGGGCGACCCCGTAACGGTAAGCCTCGTTCATGCGGCCTTCTGCCCCGCGACGACCATTACGCGGCATGGGGCGTGCTTCAGCACGAAGTCGACGGTATCGCTGAACACCCCGCTGCCGCGGCCTGCCCGCGGTGCGCCCATGACGATGATCTCACTCTGGCGTAGCATCGCCTCGTCCACGACGGCGCGGCCGGGGTGCCGCGCACGAACGAGGCGCTCGTTGAAGTCGACGCCGTAGAGCTCGGCGATCGCCGCCGCCGAGTCGAGGGCTTCGTCGGCCTGGCGCTCCTCTTCGTCCAGGCGAGTGTCGTGCGCTGACTCGAGCGGGACGACCACGACGCTCAGCGCGGAGATCGACGCGCCCCGGTCCGTCGCGAGACGGCAGGCGAGGTCGATCGCCTCTTCCGACGACCTCCCGGGCTTGACGGGGACGAGAATGTTCCGGTACTCCAGAGCGATCGCGGGCCCGATGATCACCGGAGCCCGCAACGTCGTGGTCAGCGATTGACGGAGGACGAACCGGCGGTAGACGACGTACCCGATCAGGCCCGCGAGGAGCCACCCGAGCCCGGCCCAGCGAGGCCCCGGCTTCTGAACGACCACTACGAGCCAGGCGATGCCTGTGCCCAGCCCCCCGAAGATCGCAAAGAGGGGCCAGTCGACCCCGCGCACGCGGATGCTCGGCCGCACCTTGAACGCTTCGTGGTCATCGCGCGATTTGATGCGCAAAGCGACCACCGAGATGTGCGCGATCGTGAAGGACAGCATCGCGCCAAACGCGTACATGTCTCCGAGGAAGTCCGTCTGGCCGGGCAGCAGGACGAGGATCGAGATGATCCCGGCGAAGACGACCAGCGAGAGCCACGGGGTCTTGAACTTGGGATGTAACCGGCGGAACACCTCCGGCATTTGCCGGTAGGTCGCCATCGCGTACGTGATCCGGGACGCCCCGATGACGCCCGCATTCGTCGCGATGAACAGAATCGTCGCCGCAAGGACGCCGACGTAGATCTTCGCCACGTGCAGGAGCTGGCCGTGCAAGCCGAGGTTCTCGACCAGGCCGAGCACGGGATCGTTCTTGAAGCCGCCCTTCTCGGGGCCGAGCCCGAGCAGCGTCTGGTAGCCCTTGGCCGTCTTCTCCACCGGCAACGCGGAGAGCGCGATCAGCGGCAGCGTGAAGTAGATCGCGAACACCGCGCCTGCGACCCACGTGATCGAGCGCGGAATGTCGCGCGGTGGGTCGCGCGCCTCCTCCGCCAGGTTCGAGACCGTCTCGATCCCCGTGTACGCGATCATCGCGATCGGGATCGCCAGGAAGAACTGGCTCCAGGTCGGCGCCACGCCCCAGTGCAGGTTCGAAGAGAAGACGAGATGCGGGTTGAAGATCAGCGCGAACCCGATGATCACCAGCAAGAGCTGGGTTGCGAAGTCGATGACCGCCAGGAGGATGTTGAGGCGCGCCGCCTCCTTGATCCCGACGACGTTGAGCAGGACGAGACAGACGACGACGACCACCCCGCCGACGATGTCCCACGGGTTCTCCCGCAAGGGCCCCCAGAAGATCGAGAGGTAGTGCGGCACGAAGAACGCCGAGATGGCGATCGTGATGATGTAGTTGAGCATCTGGGCCCAGGCCGCCCCGAACGAGACGAGCTCGTTGAAGGCGTGGCGGGCGAAGCTCGATGAGCCTCCCGCTTCCGGATAGCGCACCGTCCCCTCGGCGTAGCTCGCGGCGGTGGCGGCGAAGATCAGGCCGCTGATGACGAAGACGAGCGGTGTGAGACCGAGGGCGATCCCTGCGACTAGCCCGA
>JACDEU010000040.1 GCA_013816245.1 Actinomycetota bacterium
CACCGCTCAGAGGAGGAGGGGCGACGAGGCTAAAGTGGATAGACCACTCGGAGCCACTTTTGGCTCAACCAAAACGATTAGCCCCCGTAGCTCAGTGGAAAGAGCAGCGGTTTCCTAAACCGCGTGCACTGGTTCGATTCCGGTCGGGGGCACTCCGCTGTTCACGCCGACAAGTGCGCGGGAGCAGGGAGTTCGACGGTCAATAGCCGCGTGTGCGTCTCCGCTCAAGACCGTTGAGATCCGTTCTCCGGGGGTGCCGCCTGGCGCGCAACTGGCGCGCGCCAGGCGGTGCTGGCGGCCGCGGCGAGCGGCGGGATCAAGCTCCCGGCCGTCCAGGAAGCGTCAGGTCTGCAAGGGCACCTTGAAGTAGCGAAAGCCCGAGCTGCCATTCGGAAGTTCAAGAACGAAAACGGTTAGACGGTGAACTCACGACTCGCTTGCCCTGTGCCGTCATAAGAGCAAGAATGGGGAGACCTTCGCGGAGGCCGGAATGAGATGGATCGCAATCCCGATGGCATTTGCATTGATGGTCGTCGCGACCATCGCCGCTGCTGGAACGTCGGCGATCACACAGGAGTCGATCGGCGGTTTGAGGATCGGCCTAACAGCCCGCGCATATACGAAGCTGCTCGGCAAGCCCGCCTACCAGCAGCCGTTCTCTGACCCCGCACTCTCCACCTGGAAGCGCCTCGTATATGCGAAGCGCGGGCTGAGCATCCACTTCCCGCCCAAGAAAAGCCGCAGTGCCGTCATCACTACCTGGAATAGCAGTTACAAGACCGCCGCTGGAGTGGGGCCGTGCGCAACTATCACGGAGCTGAAGCTCGCCTACGGCAGCCGACTCAAGCCCTCGAAGTTCAACACCCAGCATGGAGTCGTGTACGCCTACACCCTCGGCAAAAACCTCATCTTCGCGTCGAACAGTCCTCACTCGATCGTTGAGGTCGTGGGTCTCTACAACGGAAGCGACCCCAATGTCGAACAACCTGGCGGCACTCTTGCCTACGCGGGCGGCATTGCCCTCACTGAAAGGGCTTGCCGCCGGAGCTAGTGGTCGAGCTTGATAGGGCGATCCTTACGGCGGGGCGCCCCTGGGATACGGCAGCCCGCTTGCGCTTGATCTTCATGGCTGCCCGTACGCCTGCACGCATGCGCGCGTCGCGTACGGAACCATGACGTCCAACGTGAGCTGCTCCCAGCCAGCCCAGCAGCGGAAGTAGAGATCAGCTCGACTGGCGAACCGTTCGAGCGTTTGCTCCGTCCGATGCTGGCGCTGCTTGAGAGACGCGATCTCCTGCCGGAGCTGCGGAACTCGTGGATCGAGCGCCTGGCCGGTCGCGTATGCGGCCGGTGTCAAGAGCGCCACGATCACGAGCACGATTGCAGCCGTCTTCAAAGGGCCTGGCCGGCATGGAGTCGCCGAGCCTCGCGAAGGAGCTCCAACTCGCGCTGCTCACCGAGCATGCGATATGTCTCGAACATCTCGTACTCCTTCCCGCAGCGCCTGCTTAGGCCCGAGCCGCTTCAACGCGCTGGCGACGTCGCAGGCCGAATGTCCCGGCGCCGACCATGAGCGCCAGGCCGACCCCACCGGCCGCACCGACGCCGGCCGCTGTCCAGTCGAACCCTCCCTCGACGCGCACAACGACCGGATTTCCGAAATGGCGGATGTCGTTCTGCAGAATCGGGTTTGAGTCGTTGGCCGAGCCCTCCGCGACCGCGTTGCCGCCGGCAGCAGCCGTCGCGGGTACGGCCAGCGCAGCAGCGGTGACCGTTGACGCGAGCAGTCGGAACGCTCGATGGTGACGACCTGTCATGTTCCTTCTCCCTCTCCGTTGGCGACCGCCGAGTGCGGCCGATCGCCTGAACGTTCGTCCGCGTTGGTTGCAGCCGGGCTGCAAACCGGCTGCGCGTAGTTGCATTTGAAGCTGGAAGCGGCCGGTTCGGTGCTAGCGTCGGAATCCAGGAGGGCGGATGGACTATCGGATACTCGGGCCCCTCGCGGTCTACGACGAGGAGCGCCGCGCAGTTCAGCTCGGCGGCCGCCAGCAGCGGCTCGTTTTCGCGGCGCTGCTGCTGCACCGAAATGAGGTCGTTTCCGTCGATCGGCTGATCGACGTTGTTTGGGGAGAGCGTGCACCGACGAATGCCGTCAAGAACGTTCAGGTGCACCTCTCTCGACTGCGCAAGGCACTCGAGTTCGGCGGAAGCGAGCCGAAGAAGGAGATCGTTCGCACGCGTGCGAACGGGTACGTTCTCGAGGTCGCGCCCAGTGAGGTGGACGCGGACCGCTTCGAGCGTCTCGTGGACGAGGGCCGAGGGGCACTCGCCGCCGCTGATCCCGAGCACGCCGGCGCGCTTTTGCAGGAGGCGCTTGCGCTTTGGCGCGGGCCGCCACTAGCCGACTTCGCCTATGACTCGTTCGCTAAGGGTGAGATCGAAAGGCTCGGCGAGCTCCGGCTTCGCGCCGTGGAGACGCGAATCGACGTCGATCTCGCTCTCGGTCGCCACGATGACGTCGTCCCCGAGCTGCAGGCGCTCGTCGCGGAGCATCGACTCCGCGAGCTCCTTTGCGGTCAGCTCATCCTCGCGCTGTATCGTTCCGGACGAAAGGCGGACGCCTTGCGCGTCTACGAAGACGCGCGGCTCGCGCTGGCTGAGGAACTGGGCCTCGACCCAAGCGAAGGTTTGCAGCAGCTCCACCGGGAAGTTCTCCAGGACGACCCGGCCTTGTCTGCGCCTGCTCGCGTAGCGCCGCGATCCGAGACGGCTCGAGGTGCGCGCGCGCCGCTGCCGATGCTTTCGGGCCGGCAAGGAATTTTGCTCGGCCTCGGCGGGGCGCTCCTGCTCGCTGCCGCTCTCGCAATTGCGGTTCTCGAGGTAACGCGCAATAGAACGTCCGCCGGAATCATCTCCGTCGAACCGAACTCACTGGCCGCAATCGACCCGGAGACGAACCGAATCGTCGCCGAGATTCCAGTCGGCGCGAGACCGGCGAGCGTGGTTTTCGCCAGCGGCGCACTCTGGGTGGCGAATCTCGACGACGACAACGTCATGCGCATCGACCCGAAAGCACGGCGAATCGACCGGACGATCGCGACCGGCATCGCGGCGAGTGGCCTCGCAGGCGGAGCCGGAGCCGTGTGGGCGATCGGCGGCGAGCGAGGCGTCGTTCAGCGCATCGACCCGTTCTTCAACGCGGTCGTCAAACGGATCAGCACCGTGAAGGTCGGAACTCTCCTTACAGCCGCTCCCGCGACCGGAGCGATCGCGGCGACTGCCCGCGCCGTCTGGGCGATCGGCGGAGGCTTCTTCTCGACTCCCCGCCTCTCTCGCATCGACCCGACGGCAAACCGGGTCGCAGGGACGGTCACGACAGGCAATGGACCGACGGCGGTCGCGGTCGGGTTCGGCGACGTCTGGGTGACGGACAGCTTCGAGAACACGGTTTCGCGTGTCGATCCGACTGGGGTCATCACCGTGTCGATTCCGGTCGGCCGCGGCGCGAGCGCAGTCGCCGTCGGCGAAGGCGCGGTCTGGGTCGTCGACAGCCTCGACGACGCCGTCGTCAGGATCGACCCTCAGACGAACTCGGTGATGAAAACGATCGCGGTCGGGCACCACCCGAGCGGCATCGCCGTTGGAGCGCACGGCGTGTGGGTCACGAACAGGAACGACGGCACCGTTTCCCGGATCGACCCCGAGAAGAACGCGGTGGTCAAGACGATCCCGGTGGGCAACAGTCCGGCGGGGATCGTCGTCGGGGCTGGCTCGGTCTGGTTCACCGATCAGGCGGGCGCGCCGGCGTCTCACCCGGTAGCGGTCAAGCGCGGCGTCGCGCGGTTCAGCTCCTCACACGACTTTCAAACCGATCCGGCGCTCTACCCGGACGGCCAGATCAGCTACGCAACCTGTGCCAAGCTGCTCAACTACCCGGATGCGCCCGCTCCCGCCGGTACGCGTCCTATTCCCGAGGTCGCCGCGTCGCTCCCCGTACGTTCGCCCGACGGGAAGACGTACACCTTCACGATCCGAAAGGGCTTCGCGTTCTCGCCGCCGCTTCGCGAGCGTGTGACTGCGCGAACGTTCAAGTACGCGATCGAACGCAGCCTGAATCCGAAAATGGGCGTCGCAGGCCTGTACGTGACGGACATCGCTGGGGAGGCTCCGTATCAATCGGGGAAGGCAGCGCACATCTCTGGGGTCGTGGCAGACGGTGACAAGCTGTCGATCACGCTCGCCGCGGCGGCGCCGGACTTTCCCGCCCGGATCGCGATGCCGTTCTTCTGCGCAGTTCCGCTCAATACGCCGATCGATCCGAAAGGCGTACCAGCGATTCCGTCAGCGGGTCCGTACTACATCGCCGCGCAGGTGCCCAACCGGCGTCTCGTCCTCAAGCAGAACCCGAACTACCACGGGTCCCGCCCGCAGCGGCTGAAGGAGATCGACTACGCGACCGGCGTCGCGCCGGCACGGAGCGTCGCCGACGTCGAGGCCGGAAGATCGGACTACATCGCCGACGGCTACCTCCCGGCCGACCCCGACGCAGAAGCGAAACTCGCCGCCCGCTACGGCCCGGCGAGCGCCGCCGCGCGCAACGGCAACCAGCGGTACTTCGTCAATCCAACGCTGGCACTGGCATTCCTCAACCTGAACACGAGCCGACCGCTCTTCTCGAACGCGCGCTTGCGGAAGGCGGTCAGCTACGCGATTGACCGTCGCGCGCTCGCCCGCCAGGGGAGCTTCGTCTCCGGCCCATTCCCGGCCATCCCCACCGATCAGTACCTGCCGCCGACCATGCCCGGCGCGAGCCGCACGGCGCTCTATCCCCCGGCGAGCGACCTGCGGACCGCGCGTCGACTGGCTCCTGACGCCCACGGAACCGCGGTTCTCTACACGTGCAATCTCCCGTTTTGCCGCCTGCACGCTCAGGTCATCCGGTCGAATCTCGGCGCGCTCGGCCTCAACGTCGACGTCAGGGAATTTTCGAAGGACGAGCTGCATGAGAGAGCTGGCAGAAAAGGGGAGCCATTCGACATCCTCGACTCCCACTGGTTCCCCGACTACGCCGACCCGTCGGACTTCCTGAACGTTCTGCTCGACCAGAGGATCAGAGCGCGAGGCAACCGAAACGGCTCGTACTACACCGACACGCGACTCCCCCGCGAGCTCGCGCGCATCAGCACGCTCTCCTCCGAAGCACGCTACCGCGCGTATTCGGCCCTATCGGTCGAGCTCGCGCGAGACGCCGCACCGTGGGTTGCGTATGCCGTCGGCACCAATCGTGATTTCTTCTCCGATCGAATGGGGTGCCAGATCTTCCAGCCGGTCTACGGCATCGACATCGCTGCGCTGTGTGCAAGCGGCTAAAGCGGTCAATCCCACGGCCGGCACCTGCGCCGCAAGCCGGCGGTGGCACTCGTCGACGATGACGACGTCGAATGTCTCGATCGGGACACGTGGGTTGTATTCGACCGGGACTGGCTCGGTCGGGAGCAAGTCGTAGGCGGAGTGCTCGTCGAGTTCAGGATCGAGCTCCTGCTCGCCGCGGAGGATCGAGTAGAGCCGCTGGATCGTGCTGATCGTGATCCGAGCGACCGGGTCGATCGCGTTCGAGCTCAGGTGCTGGACGTTGTAGAGCTCGGTGAACTTGCGCCCGTCGCCGGAAGTAGTAAAGCTCTGGAACTCCTTGAGAGTCTGCCGACCAAGGTTGGCGCGGTCGACGAGAAAAGGATGCGCCGGGCGTCGGCGAACCTGACGAGGCGGTAGGCGACGTTGGCGGCAGTGAAGGTCTTGCCGGCGCCGGTCGCCATTTGGATCAGCGCGCGGGGTCGGTCCAAGGCAAGCGACTTCTCGAGGCTGCGGATCGCGCGCTCCTGCGCCGGCCAGAGGCCCCTCACTTTCGAGTGCCGGGAGCCCGCGCAGCCGGCCGCGCAGCGTTGGCTCGAGCGGGCGGGCGCGGATGTGCTCGCCGGCTATCTCTTGTTCTGCCGCATCCTCGTGTTCCTGGCGCTGGCAGTCATCCTGCTCTCGGTGATCGGCGGCTTCATGACGCAGCGTTGCGCTGCGGTCGCCTTAGCCCTCGTGCTCGGTGCGATGATGTACAGGCTCCGCCGTGTCGCCCTTTGGATCTCGGCGAAATCGCGGCAATGAAACGCTCTCGCACTATTGCCGAGAATGGAACCTTTCGGGCCTCTGATCGGTATAACCTTTCGTGACGCGTCTGATCCATGCCCTGGTGGGCGCTCTCGCGACTTCGATCATCGTCGCAGGTGCCATCTCGGCTGCGCCGGTCTCCGCGCCACTGAAGGGCAAGATCGTGTTCACCGCACCGGGCGGTGACCTCTGGACGATGAACGCCGACGGCTCCGATCGCCGCCGACTGACGCGCTCGGGAACCGCTACGGACTTCAGCCCCAGTTGGGCGCCGGACGGCCGGCACATCGTCTTCCGAACGGAACGAGGCAAGTACATCCGCGACCCGCGTGGCAGCGGAGCGCAGGGGATCTTCGTCATCAACTCCGACGGGACGCGCGAACGACAGGTCCAACCGCGAACAGGAGGGCTGTTCCCCGCATGGAGTCCGAGTGGAAAGAAGATCGCCTACACGGGCCTGACGGGAGGTCACGAAAGCATCTTCTTGATGAACCCCGACGGTTCACGAAAACAAGACCTGCACACGAAGACCAGGGCGGCAGAGTGCACGACCTGGTCCCCCGACAGCAGCAAGATCACGTACTGCGGACACGACGGTGACGGCAACTGGGCCGTCTGGGTCATGAACGCCGACGGCTCCGGCCAGCGACAGCTCACCCACCCGGTACTCGTCCAACCGGCGGGAACCGGTGGCGACTACCCCGCGGCTTTCTCACCCGACGGCAGACAGATTCTCTACAGCGCCGGGCAGCACGAGAGCCGAGAGATCTACGCGATCGGCATCGACGGGGCCGGACTTAAGCGCTTGACCTACTGGGTCGGCGCCGACTCTCCTAATGCTTGGCTACCCGACGGGCAGATCGTGTTCGGCCACTACAACGGCGACGCTGTCCGTTCGAAGTGGTTCGTCATGGACACAACAGGAAAAGACACTCGGTCCCTGCAGGCGCTGAACCGCGTTCGTGCCGCTGATCCGATCTCCTGGCTTCCCAGGTAGCAGGCGGCCGGCGTTTTCGAAGTTCAGTCCTGAAGCGCCGCGGCGAGGAACCGGGGGCGAAGCGCCTTGTACGCGTTGAACATTCGGCTCTTGATCGTTCCGAGGGGAAGACCGGCACGGTCTGCAATCTCGGTTTGGGTCAGTCCTTCGTAGTGAGCCCAGACCAGCAACTCGCGGTCACGCTTCGGCAGAGCAGCAAGAAGGGCACGCACGTTACCTGGCGAAGAATCGACCGCCGCGAAACCCGGCTCATCGAGTTGCTCGCCTGGGCCGTCGAGCTCGTCGTGCCGATGACGTTCCTGGCGTCTCACCACGTCGACTGCTCGACGGTGTACCAACGTGAAGAGCCATGTCGTTGCGCTGCCACGGCGGCCGTCGAAACGGCCTGAGCTTCTCCAGATATCAAGGAAAGCTTCCTGAACGGCGTCTTCGGCGAGCCGTGTGTCCTTTACGACTCGAAGGGCGAGGCCGTAGGCGGTTGCCGAGTGTCGGCTGTAGAACGAATCAAAGGCTCGAAGATCGCCCTTCGCGATTTGTCCGAGTAGGCGGCGATCGATCACGGCATCGCCGGCCGCGGTGCCGGGTCGCCTCCGTCTAAAATCGGACGATTCCTGATGAGCCCTCACCTAGGCTGAGAGACGGTGCGACCGCCACCCGTTACACATCTTCTTCGGCGAGCGACTCGTCGGATACGCCCCCGCCTCGTCCCGCCATCGAGACTGACGCCCTGATCCCCGAGTCGCCTCCCAGCAAACAACAGGGCGACGAGGTCCTGGTCAGGCGCCTCCGGGAGAGGGAGGAGGCAGCGTTCGTCGAGGCGATCAGGGATATCGGCCCGACGATGTTCCGCGTCGCCCGCATCTACGTTCGCACCGACGAGGTGGCCGAAGAGGTGGTGCAGGAAACCTGGATCAACGTGCTCGAGCACCTGCATCGCTTCGAAGGAAGATCCTCGTTCAAGACCTGGGTCTTGACGCTGCTCATCAACACCTCCCTTCGACGGGGGCAGCGCGAAGCGCGCAGCGCCCCGTTCTCGTCGATCGCCCGTAGGAACGACACCGTCCAACAGGAAGACACCTTCGAGCTCGACCGCTTCTTCGCCGGCGACCATCCTCGCTGGCCCCACGCCTGGGCGACGGTGGTGCCCAGGCTCGACCATCTGCCTGAAGAGAAGCTTCTCTCCACGGAGGCGATGAAAGTGGTGAGCGACGCGCTGTCCGCGCTGCCGGAGTCGCAGGCCGCCGTTCTCGTCCTGCACGACATCGAGGGTTTCCCGGTCGAGGAGATCTGCGAAGTGCTCGAATTGACCGACGGCAATCGCCGTATCCTTCTGCACCGGGCCCGCAACCGAATTCGTAGCGCGCTCGAACGGTACTTCGATGACTCGCAGGGGACCTGATGCTCAGCTGTCTTGAAGTCGTGAACCTCGTAACCGACTACGTCGAAGGCGACCTCGACTCGGCGGATCGTTGGCGCTTCGAGGAACACGTCGCAATTTGCCCTCCGTGCCGTGGCTTCTTGTCGCAGATGCGCGTTACGTCCCGCACCCTCGAAGCGGTTCCACCGGAGTCGATCTCGCCGGAGCTCGAACGGTCTCTAGTCGAGGCATTTCGCGATTGGAATACCTCGCGATGACGAAATCCGGGGCCTTCAAATTCCTGAGCGCCGGGCGCGGCCTGTTCAGCGACTTCGTGTGGCCGCTGCCGGACAACGGCACCCCAGGGCGGTGGATCAAGGCCGAGTTGCCTCTCGAGAGATGCATTCGGGGGATCCATGTGTGTCGCGAGCCCGATCTCCCGTACTGGATCGACGATGAGCTCTGGGTGATCGAAGTGCGCGGCGACATCGTCGAGCACGAGACGATGATGCTTGCGGAGGAAGGCCGGCTTGTCCGCGGAGTCGAGAGCTGGGACAAAGAAGCCGCGCTGACATTCGCGCAAGCCTGCGCACACCGCGCGCAGGGGTTCGCCGTCGACGCCCTTCGTAACGCCGTTCGGACCGACGACGCTTCGGCACTGGCAAAGGCAACCACTTTCGAGTCGATCCGAGACGCGGCGGCCATGATCATGCGCAAGGGCGCCGACAACGAACGCGGCGCGGTGTCGTTCGCTGCCGACGCTGCTGCGCTGGCCCTGGGAGCGCGTCCCGAAGCGGCAGACACTCCTGCCGAGACCGGCGGCTCTGCCACGCCGGGTGCGGTCGCAGCGAACCTCGCATATGTGACGGCCCACGTCGCCGGCGCCGCAGCCGGACCCCCCGGAACTTCGGCGTATGACCGCGGGGTGGAACGCGAGCGAGACTGGCAGCGCGAATGGTTCCGCGATCTCGTGAATGCAGTCCCGACGGGAGGCTGACCTTCGTCGGACGAGCACGGGAACGAGCTCACGCCGACAGCTGGTGAGCGGCGCCTTCGGGGTCTCGCGTGGTCACTGGGGCCGCTTCTCGAAGAGGTAGTGCGAGACAAGCCATTCACTCCCGTTCCGAAAGCCCCAGAGCTCGGAGCAGGCGAGAAAGAAGACGCGCCAATTCGACCACCACGCGGCGGCACGATCGGCTCCGTATTGCTCGGCGAGCACTCGTAGCACTGCAACCTCGTTCTGGTCCATTCGCTCGAGCCAAGCCTCTGCCGTGCGTGCGTAATGGATGCCTGATACGCGCCAGTGATCGTTGAGGACGAGATCGCGCTGGAAGTGCAGCAAGAGGTCGTCAGAGGGCATCGTGCCGCCGCTGAAGAACTTGCGCGCCATCCAGGTGTCGTCGTATGGATACGCATATGTTCGGTGCGAGAAGACGTGGCAGAAGAAACGGCCTTCCGGCGTCAACCAAGCCGCGATGCGCCCGAAGAGGGCTTCGTAATTGCGCATGTGCTCGAGCATCTCTACCGAAAGGATCCGGTCGAAGCGGTTGTGCTCGAGCTCGAGCACATTCGCGTCCGCGGTCCGTACTTCGACGTTGTGGGCGCCGCGGGACTCGATGAAGTCCCGTTGTAGCCGTGAGTTGGAGACAGCGACGATCCGAGCGCTCGGGTAGCGCTCGGCCAGCCAGAGCGTCAGGGACCCCCACCCGCATCCGAGATCGAGGATCGCCATTCCGTCCTCGACCCCGGCACGCTCACAGGTCAGGCTCAGCATCGCCTCTTCCGCAGCGGCGAGTGTCTCGATGCCCGGCGGCCAGAAGCACGAGCTGTACTTCAGGCGCGGCCCCAGCGCAAGCGAGAAGAACTCGGCCGAAACCTCGTAATGCTGCTCGTTGGCCTTCTCGACGTGTTCGGCGATCGGAGAATTGCGAAGACGCGCGATGAACGCACGGTGCTCGTCGAGCTTCTTTCGGCGCTCCCGCTCGAGCCGGAGACGCAGATTCGCCCGGATGCCGAGTCGAAGTAAGGGGTCCGGGACGCGCCCGGACTCGATCAGTGAGTCGACGACCTGGGAAACCACGGCACGAAGACGCTGGTGACGCTTTGGTAGCGGCGATAATCGTCGCCGCGGCTCCTGAGCGCCTGCTCCTCCGCAGGCGGCACGCCGCTGACGAACAGGACGAGCAAGAGGATCAGGACAGGCGAGACAAAGCCGATCCACCCCCAAGGTGCCGCGACTGCGACGAACGCATAGGCGAGCCAGGTGAGTGTCTGGAAGAAGTAGTTCGGATGGCGGGAGTAACGCCACAGCCCGAAACGCATCGTCTTTCCCTTGTTCGCGGGGTCGGCTTTGAAGCGACTGAGTTGCTGATCGGAGACATGCTCGAGGACGGCGGCGACCAGCCAGAGCGCTGCACCGGCCCACTCGATTGCGGCAAGACCGTGATGCCTGTTGAACGAGGCGAGCAGAAACGGCACGGACAGGATCGCAGCGACGAGGGCTTGCGCCTGGTAGAAGATCGCGAACGTCAGCTGCTCTCGCCCGCGCGCTTTCCACCGAGCACGCAGTTCTCGATAGCGGGTGTCTTCCCCGTGACCGATGCGGCGGACGACGAGCAGGGCAACGCGGAGGTTCTCGAGACCGGCGATCGAGGCGATCAGCACCCGGTGAGAGAGGTCTCCAGGCCCGAGTGCGGCATAGGCGCAAGCGAGCAGGACAAGCGAGCCTGCCCAGCCTGCGTCGACGGCGGTCGCGTCGCCGCTTCGGCGCTGCACGAGATAGAGGCCGCCGAGCGTCGCGGCAGCCAGCGCCCAGCCGAGCAGAAAGAGCTGCCAGCGGTGGTCAATCATCCCGACCCGGCGAGGTCGCACGCGAGTCGTTGCGTCAGTTCCTTCGCTGCCACGAGTGTCGGCCTACGCGCTTCGACGTGAATCGGCTCGCCCACCAGTACCCTTGTCTGCTCGCGACCGGGACGAGGAAAGCCCCGGGTGTTGATGAGCCGAACAGGAATGATCGGCGCGCCCGTTGCGAGAGCCAGTCGCGCCGCGCCGCGGTGGAATGGCCGGTTCGGAAATTGCTTCGACGTTCCTTGCGGGAAGATCCCCAGCACCTCTCCACGGCGCAATAACTCCGCCGCGTTCGAAATAGCGGTCGCGTCTCCAGCGCCCCGCTCGACCGGAAACGCGCCGAACGCCTCGAGCACCCGGCCCACGAGCGGATAGCGCCAGAGGTCGGACTTCGCCATGTAGCGCACGGGCCGCGGCGTCGCGAGGGCGAGTAGCCAGGGATCGAACAGCGATTCGTGGTTTGCGACGAGGATGACGCCTCCCTCCGCGGGGATCGCCGCGGCCCCGCTGATGTCGACGCGGTACAGCACGCGGGCGAGCGTTCGGAATCCTGTGCGCTCGAGGAGGCCGTACAGGTTCACCCGAGTGCCTCGTTGAACGGTCGCGTCAGCGTCAACTGCACGTCCCGAAGAGCGCGCGTGCGGAATGCGGCCTCGCAAAAGGCGAGATAGAACTCCCAAGTACGCTCGAACCGCTCGTCGTAGCCGAGCCTGCGCACCTCTGCGATGTTCTCACGCATGGCCGTCCTCCAGCGGCGAAGCGTCTCGGCATAGTGCGGCCCGATCTCGTCGACCTCGTGCAGCATCAAGCGCGAGCTTCGTGCCATCGCCCGGGTCAAAGCGCTCATGGACGGAATCAAGCACCCCGGAAAAACGTACCGCTCGATCCAATCGGGCGCTTTGCGGTACCGATCCCAGCGGTCGTCGGGAACGAGAATGGTCTGGACGCAAGCCACGCCGCCCGGTTCGAGCAGGCGATCCAGAGCCTCGAAATAGGTCGCAAATTGCTTTTCGCCGATGGCCTCGAGCATCTCGATCGACGCGATCTTCGTGTAGCTCCCCTCGTGGAGTCGATAGTCCTCCTCGAGGATGAGGACGTCGAGGCCCGCAGTGCGCTCGCGTGCCAGTGAGGCCTGCTCGCCGGAGATCGTCAGGCCGGTGACACTGCAGCCGAGGTTGCGGGCGGCGTAGGCGGCGAAACCGCCCCAGCCGCAACCGACTTCCAGTACGCGATCAGCTGCTTCGAGTTGAAGCTTGCTGCAGATGCGCTCGTACTTGCGCTCCTGGGCGGCGGCCAGCGATTCGCCTTCGTGCTCGAAGATGGCGCAGGAGTACGTCATCGTCTCGTCGAGCATGAGCGCGAAGAGGTCGTTACCGAGGTCATAGTGGTAGGCGATGTTCTGCCGCGCGCGCAGAAAGCCGTTCCGCGTGTTCAATCGTGGCCGCGTCTCGAGTAGGCGACGGACCCGGGCGTGACGGCCGGCAGCGGCGGCAGCGTTGCGGAGGAGAAGCTCGAACAGTGTTACCAGGCCGTCGCTATCCCATTCCCCGGCGGTGTACGACTCGCCGATCCCGATCTTTCCGCGCGTCGCGACACGGCGAAAGAAACGCCGGTCGTGAATTGTCATCGAGACGACCGGCCCCGAGCCGAAGCTTCTGGTCATGCCTCCCGGAAGCCTGACCTCGAGAGTGCCTCCCTCGAGGTGGGCGAGCGCTCGCTCGAGGATCGACATGGCGACGCGCTCCAAAGCAGGAATGCGCATCGCGGCCGGAGCGTGTCGGAGCGTGTGCTCGGTGCGGTCGAGGGTGCTCATGGCCGGAGCGACCCCTTCCCCTCTTCGAAGGCCGGCTTGTGATGGAAAGGAACTCGCTTGAGCCAAAGACGGACCGCCTGCCAGTGGATCAGACCGAGGACTCGCGCCGGCATCAAGGGATAGCGGGTAAGCGTGCGGGCGACGCTTGCGTTCGTCAGCTCACGCCGGCGGCCGCGGAGCACCGCTGTCAGCGGACGGTCGCCGTGCTCCCTCACATGGATGCGGGCCCAGACCTCGTCGCCGGGCTCGGCAAAGGCGTACTCGTACGTCTGGTCGAGACCCATGAAGGGCGACACATGCAGATGCTTCTCGTGCTCGTATGAGGGCCCCGCGCCGCGAAGCACTTCCGGAAGCCGCTCCCCGAAGGTGTTGTTCAATTCCGCGACCATGCACGCGAGCGAGCCGTCGCGGCGGTAACACCAGTAGAACGTAACGGGATTGAAGACGTAATTCAGAACGCGCGGCTGAGTCAACATCAGCACTCGCTCGACGTCCGCGTCCCCGACGAGGTCGAGCACTGCCTGCTTTACCGGGCGGTCGCCGCCGAAATGGTCCCGATCGCTGAAGCTGACGACGTTGCGCCGGTTTACCGAGACCAGCTTCAGTCGCCTGTCGAGCTCCGGCAGCTCATCGAGATCGATCAACCAGTAGGAGATCGGATACGTGAATGCATTGCGCACCGGCGTTCGCCGGACGTGCATCAGCGTTCCTTCGTAAAGCGCCGATCTCACCACGAGACCCCGAGTTGAGCGGCCACGCGAACCCCGGACGCCAGCCCGTCTTCGTGGAAGCCGTTACCGTGGTACGCGCCTGCGAAGTACGTCCGTCTGGCTCCTGAGAGCTCCGGCAGCTCTCGCTGCGCCGCAACGGCGTCGACGGTGTAGAGCGGGTGCTCGAAAACGCCACGGTCGAGGACGTGCTCGTCAGCGACCTCCTCGTTCAGCGTCAGGCAATAGTCGACATCGCTTTCCAGTCGCTGCAGCTTGTTGAGGTAGTAGGTGACCGTCGGCCGGCCGTCGTCGCGGAGGCGGTAGTTCCAGGAGGCGCGAGCCGCACGGGCGTGCGGGAGGAGTGACGAGTCGGTGTGGAGGACGGCATCGTTACGGGTATAGGTGAACCGGCTCAGGATGCGCTCCTCCTCGCGACTGGGATCCTCGAGCAACCGTAAGGCTTGGTCGGCGTGCGTCGCCACCACGACGGCATCGAACCGACGCAGCTCGCCGTCTTCGGTGACGAGCTCGACATCGTCTGGTCTGCGCTTGATGGAGCGGACGCCGAGACCCATGTGCAGCGCACCGCCCAGCCGCGCTGCCAGCTTGTTCACGTAGGTATCACTTCCGCCGGTGACATAACGCCAACCGAAGCGACGGAAGCCGAGCATCCCATGATTGTCGAAGAAGCGAATCGCGGGCCCGGCCGGAAACTCGAGCGCACGACCCGGTGCGGTCGACCAGAGCGCTGAAGTCAGGGGGACGAGGAAGTGTCGGCGGAAGCGAGAGGAGAATCGCCGCTCGTCCAGGTACCGCTCGAGCGACCAGTACTCGCAATCGAGCTCTTGCAGCGAACGTCGTGCCGTCCTCAGCCAGCGCCCGACCTCCCAGAGCAGAGCGTGGAACCGCGCATCGCCTAAGCGCCGTGGCTGGGCGAACGGTCGCCTGCCGGAGTATTCGAGCCCGCACCCGCAGGACACGGAGAACGACATTTCGGAGTCCTGCGTCCGGACTCCGAGCTCCTGGAAAAGGCGTGTCAGCAGCGGGTAGTTCTGCTCGTTGTGGACGAGAAACCCCGTGTCGAGCGACACTCCATTCTTCTGGATCGTGCGCGTATGCCCACCCGCACGCTGTTCGCGTTCGTACACCTCGACCTCGTGAATACGGGAGAGCAGGTTTGCGGCTCCGAGCCCGGAGACACCGCTTCCGATGACGGCAACTCGCATCAAACCGTTATTCGTGGCCGAGCGAAGAACGGTTGAGCTACTCTCTTCGACCTGGAAGCGGGACAGATCATCGACGGAACCCCTGCACCGATCGCGACGGTTCGCGAGCGGACAAGTCTAGTCAGCCAGATCGTCACCCTGATCGCGGTGGTCGTTCCGCCGCTCGCGCTCTTGTCGGCGATGGGGCTCCTCTGGGGGGTCGGCTTCCACCTCCGAGATCTCGTGCTCCTCGTGACGATGTACGTCGTGTGCGCCTTCGGCACGACGATCGGGTTCCACCGTTATTTCACTCACCGCGGCTTCCAGACGAGCGCTCCTCTCAAAGCAGTGCTCGCGATCCTCGGCTGCATGACGATGCAGGGGCCGCTGACCCAGTGGGTGACGGACCACCGGAAGCATCACGCCCTCTCCGACAAGCCCGGCGATCCGCACTCGCCTCATGTCGGCAATGGCGACGGCGCGTGGGGCGCGGTCAAGGGCTTCGTCCACGCGCACGTCGGCTGGCTGTTCAACAACCTCGGCATGGAGCAAGGACGAATCTACGGCAAGGACCTCTACGAGGACAACCTCGTCGTCTGGGTCGACCGTCTGTATCTCGTCTGGATCGTGCTCACGCTCGGGATTCCGTTCGCGGTCGGCTACGCCATCGGCGGCACCGCGGTAGCGGGAGCAGAAGCCCTGGTCTGGGGTGGGCTACTGCGGATCTTTCTCTACCAGCACGCGACCTTCAGCGTGAACTCGATCTGTCACATGTTCGGCCGTAAGGACTATTTCTCGCGGGACGAGGCACGGAACAACTGGCTCGTCGCCCTGCTGGTCTTCGGCGAGGGCTGGCACAACAACCATCACGCGTTCCCGGCGTCGGCGCGCCACGGACTGCAGCGGTGGCAGCTGGACGTGTCGTGGTGGGTGATCCACGGATTGGAAAAGGTTGGGCTCGTCTGGAACGTCAAGGTGCCGGACGCCGATCAGATCGGCCGGCGGCGTCTTCAGCCCAGCGATTCCTGAAAGCGCTCGAGCTCGGTCGCGACGCGATGGACCCAGGCCCCTGCGCGAGGCAGCGGGAGGAGACGATCGTGCCCGTGCGTAGCGCGGATCCCGTGCAGTGCACCCGGGACGAGCGAATATTCGCCTTCGACGCCGAGCGCTCGTGCGAGCTGGTACCCGCGGCGCGAGCTGGCACGACCAGGTCGGCCGCTGCGTCATGGTGCAAGGGGCGAGCCAGGTCGCCGGCCGCTTCCCGGAGCAGCTGCGCATGTACAAGGCGCCCCCGCGCGAGGTCTCCTCGGAGGACTTCTACGAGACGGATGAGTCGCGCGGCTTCGCGCGGCTTCTCGATCCAGAATGTGAGCCCGCTCCCGATCGGCTGGGCCGAGCACGTGCTCTCCGACGGCCACCGCGGCGCCGCGCTCCGGGAGTACATGCGCGACTACAACCACTGGGCGGTGGTCGGCGCGCTCTGCGAGCTGCTGCCGCTGCCGGCGAACGGTGTCACGCTCGCGGGCGAGAACGATCAGTTCGGGATGCCGGTGGCGCGCTTCGACTACAGCCAGTGCGAGAACGATCGCGCCAACATCGCCTTCGCGAAGAAGACGATGCACACAAGATCTGGGAGACCGCGGGTGCACAAGACGTGCTGACGATCGACCGTTACGCCCACCTCGTCGGCGGCTGCCGGATGGGCTTCGACGTCGAGACGAGCGTCGTCCACGCCGACCACCGCGCCTGGAGATCCCGAATCTCTTCGTTTGCGACGGCAGCGTGATGCCAACCCACGGAAGCGAACCCAGCCCTCACGATCATGGCGCTCGCCTCGCGACTCGGCGAGCGGCGAAACGAGTCAAAGTAAGACGAGGGTCGCGCGCGACCGCGATGGCCGCACACTGATGTACTACGGCTTCCAGGGCCGAGGCGGCTGGCGGGATGACCTGCAGTACTACGCCAACGCGGCCGGCATCTGAGCGAAAGGGGGAACATGAGCGAGAACGGGAGCCCGGAGGTGGTCGTCGTCACCGGCGCCTCGGGCGGCGTCGGGCGAGCGATCGCACACGCCTTCGCCAAACGCGGCGCCCACATCGGCTTGGTGGCGCGCGGCGAGCACGGCCTCACCGGCGCGCAGGAGGAGGTCTCGTCCTTCGGCGGAAAGGCGCTCGTCCTACCGACCGACGTCGCCGACCACGAGCAGGTCGAGGCGGCGGCCGAGGCAGTCGAGCGCGAATTCGGCCCGATCGATGTCTGGGTGAACGATGCGATGGCAACCGTCTTCGCGCCCTTCCTCGAGGTGACGCCGGAGGAGTTCAAGCGGGCGACCGAAGTGACCTACCTCGGCGCCGTGTACGGGACGATGTCGGCACTGAAGCGGATGGTGCCCCGCGACCGCGGCATTGTCGTTCAGGTCGGCTCCGCGCTCGCCTACCGGGCGATCCCACTCCAGTCCGCCTACTGCGGGGCCAAATTCGCGATGCGGGGTTTCACCGATTCCGTGCGCACCGAGCTGATGCACGACGGCTCGAACGTCTGGATCACGATGGTGCAACTCCCGGCGGTGAACACGCCCCAGTTCAACTGGTGCCGAACGAAGCTGCCCGATCACCCGCAGCCCGTGCCGCCGATCTACCAGCCCGAGGTTCCCGCCGAGGCGGTCTACTGGGCAGCGCACCACCATCGGCGCGAGATCGACGTCGGCTTCAGCGCAGTCAAGGCGATCTTCGGCAACAAACTCGCGCCCCGCTTCGCCGACTGGTACCTGGCCCGAACCGGCTACAAGTCACAGCAGATCCAGGGCATGCCGGTGAACGGCCGGCCGGACAATCTGTACGAGCCGGTCCCCGAAGAAGCCGCGACGCATGGCATGTTCGACAGTCGGGCCCAGGCGCGCAGCTACCAGCTCTGGGCGAACACGCACAGGCCGCTCGTCGCCGCCGCTGTAGCCGGCGCGGCCGCGGCCGCAGCCGGCCTAGTCCGCATGAGCCGCTGATGGCGAACTACGCGGCTGTGGCCGGGGAGACGTAGGTGATGCCGGACCGAGCTCTGCTCAACGTCTCTAAGAGCGGAATCTAGGAGCGGCGCGCGTGGAAGTAAGAGTTGGCCCGCCAAGCCTCACGATCCACGCGGATGAGCACTTCCTCGTCTGCGCTCCCGACGCATCGATCTCGCCCGACATGCAGCAGGGCTATAAGCAACTAGCCGAGCAACCACCGCCCTCGGCGGCTTCCCGCCGTCTGAGACGTCAGAGACCGACCGCGCATCTCGTTCCCCCGCGGAGCCCTTCCGCCTAACGATTCGATAAACGGACGTTCGCGCCCGGGCCGCGGCGGGAAGGCTCTACGGATGACCGGGAAAGGTCGAGCCCGGGTGCTCGTCGTGGAGGACGACGCCACGGTTGCGGACATCGTCGGCCGCTACCTCGAGCGCGATGGCTTCACAGCCGATCACGTTGGCGACGGAGAAACTGCTCTCGCGCGAGTGGAGACTCACCCGCCCGACCTCGTGCTGCTCGACCTGATGCTGCCGCGGCTGAGCGGCTTCGAGGTCTGCCGGCGCCTGAAGTCGAAGCAGGTGCCGGTGATCATCCTGACCGCCCGGGGTGAGGAAGGAGACCGGATCATGGGCCTCGAGCTGGGCGCCGACGACTACGTCGTCAAGCCCTTCTCGCCCCGTGAGCTGGTTGCCCGCGTGAAGTCCGTTCTTCGCCGGTCGTACCGCGCCGGCTCGGCGGCGGACGACGACCTCTCGCCTGTTGCCGCCGCCGGAATCGAGCTCGACCCGCGCGCGCGTACGGCCAATGTCGATGGGTCACCCGTCTCGCTGACGTCGATGGAGTTCGAGCTGCTGCTCTTCTTCATGCAACACCCGGGCAAGGTCTTCCGGCGTGAGGAGCTGCTCGAGCACGTCTGGGGCTACTCCTTCGGCGGCACGCCCACGGTGACGGTGCACGTCCAACGCCTCCGGAAGAAGATCGAGCAGGACCCCGAGCGGCCGCAACGGATCGCAACCGTCTGGGGCGCCGGCTACCGCTTCGACGCATGACGCTCCGTCGAGCGATCATCGTTTTCGTGACCGGATCCGCTATCGCGACGCTGGCGGCCTGGAATCTGCAGGGGTCGGTCGTCGGAGCCGCTCAGCTGACGGGCCGTGCGTCGGGCGGCGCGCTCCTCGTTGGCCTGATTGGAGCGCTGTCGCTACAGATCGTTCAAGGCCGCTCACTGATGGCGCAGCTGACGATCGTGACGTTCACGACCGTTGCGGCGCTTGCGGCCGGGGCGGTCGCCGCAGGCAATGCGATCCTCGCCACGAGTCGCCCGTTCGCCTCACTCGTGGTCGTGCTCGCAGCCGCCGGTACCGTGGGCATCCTTGTTGGCCTCCTCCTGGCTGCGCGCGTTCAGGGCGCGAGCGAGCTGCTGGCCGAGACCGCACGTGACATCGGCCGCGGCGGCTCAGCTTCTCCGCTACCGGACCAGCCGACTGAAGAGCTCGGGCGCCTCGCCGAAGAGCTGGAGTCGACATCACGGCGGCTCGAAGAGTCGCGCGCGCATGCGGCGAGTGTCGAGGCCGCCAGACGGGAGCTGGTGACGTGGATCTCGCACGATCTGCGCACGCCGCTTGCCCGGATCCGTGCGGTCGTCGAGGCGCTCGAGGACGGGGTGATTGAAGCCGACGGCGCCGCCGAGTTCCACCGCCGGTTGCGTCTCGACACCGATCGCCTGAGCGGCCTGGTCGACGGACTGTTCGAGCTAAGCCGTATTCACGCAGGCTCGATGGAGCTGTCGCTCCAGCCGACGCGCCTGGGAGACCTCGTTTCCGATCTGGTCGCTGCCTTTGCGGCGCTGTCGGGGGCGTCCGGCGTCCAGCTTCACGCCCATCTGCGAGGACCGGATCCGGTCGTCGAGGCCTCGATGGAGCACCTGGAACGGGCGCTCTCGAACCTTCTGGACAATTCGATCCGGTACAGCTCGCCGGGCTCCAGCGTGCGCGTCGAAGTCGGGACGGCGGCAAACAAAGCGTATGTCTCTATCGAGGACGCTTGCGGGGGAGTCTCGGCCGAAGACCTCGAACGCCTGCTCGGGACGCCGCTGGGGCGCAGCCGGGAACAGGGACGGCATCCGAACAGCGGCACCGGCCTCGGCCTTGCGATCGCGAAGGGGCTGATCGACGCTCACGGCGGGACGATCGGCGTCGAAGACCTCCCAGACGGCTGCAGGTTCGACATCACGCTGCCGCTCGCAGCGTCCTACGGCAACGGCGAGACCACCAAACCTCGCGCAGCGCGCACCGAATGATTTTAGGAATCGTTTAGCGACTTTGCGCGTAATGCGCGGTGCTCGCGGGCAGGACACAAGGCGACCAAGGAGCTGCAGGGTGCTCAGCGGGGTGCTCAGCGTTCCTGCCCGTTCCCTATTCAGGAGGTCTTCGTGAAACGCTTTCAGCTCGCTCGCGTGCGCCTTCCCGCGCTCGTGATGTTCGTCTTTGTAATCGCGTTCGCGGCACCCGGCCTCGCCAGAGCCGCGGGAAGCAGCGGCTTTGTTTATACGATGTCGAACTCCGCTTCTGCCAACACCGTCATCGCATACACGCACGCGGCCGACGGCACCCTCAACTCGAACGGAGCCTATGCGACCGGCGGCGCCGGTACTGGACAGCCGCGGCTTGGCTCGCAGGGCTCCGTGATTCTCACACCGAACGGCCATTGGCTGCTGGTCGCGAATCCTGGCAGCGACGACGTTTCTGTCTTCGCTGTCGCCTCGGACGGCAGGCTCTCTCTTACCGACCGGGAACCGTCGAACGGCGACCGGCCGGAGAGCATCACCATCCGTGGCAGCCTCGTCTACGTGCTGAATACCGGGTCGCCGAACAACATCTCGGGGTACGTGCTCGACGGGAACGGCAACCTCGCCCGGCTGCCCGGCTCGGTTCGGCAGTTGAGCCAGGAAGGTGCCCTGCCGGCCGAAGTCCAGTTCAGCCCGGACGGCGGCACGCTCGTCGTCACGGAGCGGAACACCAACCTGATCGACACTTTCGCGCTCAACCCGACGGGACGTCCAACTCACGTTGTCACGCACCGCAGCAGCGGCATAGGGCCTTTTGGCTTCGCCTTTCGCCATGACGGCGTCTTTGTCGTGACCGAGTCGTTCAATGGGGCACCTGGCGCGGCCGCGGCGTCGTCATACGCGCTGACCGGCGGCTTCCGGACGATTAGCGGCACCGTCGGCGACACCCAATCGGACGTGTGCTGGACGGTCATCACCAACAACGAACGCTTCGCCTACATCACGAATAACGGCAGTGGCACGATCTCGAGCTACACGATCGCGGCTGACGGCAGCATCACGCTGCTCCAAGCAGTCGCCGGCGTAACCGGCGGACCGGGCGGCTTTGGTACCCGTGATGCCGACCTGACGAACGACGGCACGTATCTCTACGCCATCGATGTTGGGACGCTCACGGTCAACAGTTTCCGAGTCAACACCGACGGTACATTGACGAAGATCGCAGCTTACGGCGGTCTCCCCTCAACTTTTGCGGGGCTCGCCGCGAGCTAACACACGGTTGGGATCGGGCCGAACTCAGGCAGAGGAAGGGAGCCCGTGTCAGACACGGGCTCCCTGGCTTGCTAACTCGACCGGCAGTCAGGCAGTACGTCGACCCGGCGCCCTCGGAAGATCACGCCTCGTAAACGGAGCAGGGCGATCGAATCCGGAAGTTGCGCGTCCCAGCGAAGCACGCCCTCGTCGACGTCGAGCCCAAGGAGCGTACGGAGGCAGAGCAGGGGTGTTCCGGCTGCCCACGCCTGGGGCTTGAGGGCGTCCGCGTACTCCACCGGGAGCTCCGTTACGTCGCGCGCGAGTCCGGCGAACACCTCCGGCAACTGCGAGGCGAACGCATCTGCCGCGTCGAGGAGAGCGGCCACGAGCTTCGCCGCCTCGACGCCGAACCCGTAGCGACGCATCCCTTCGGCGACGAGGGCCGTGTCGTGGGGCCACACAGTGCCGTTGTGGTAAGCAAGCGGGTTGTAGCCCGCGTCGTTCGCTGACATCGTGCGGATTCCCCAGCCGCTGAACATGTCCTGATCGAGGAGCCGCCGCACGGTTCCCTCGGCCCGCGCCTGGGGCACGATGCCGCTCCAGAGCAGGTGGCCGATGTTCGACGTCGTGGCGTCGACATGACACTTGTCGCGATCGAGTGCCAGGGCGTAATGGCCGCGGCCTTCGATCCAGAAGTCGCGGTCGAATCGGTCTGCGAGCTCCGTAGCATCACGTTCAAGGCGCGAGGAAAGGTTCTCGTCGCGCCAGATCTCGCGAGCCAGGCGAGCGGTGCGGCGGCGCGCGTCGAAGGCATAGCCTTGGATCTCGCAGGTTGCGATTGGAGGGCTCGCTTGCCGCCCATCCGCAAAGAGGATCGAGTTGTGCGAGTCCTTCCAGCACTGGTTCGCAAGCGCGCGAGACGATGAGGAGCGGCTGTGATACTCGAGATAGCCGTCGCCGTCGAGGTCCGCGCTCTCTTCGATCCAACGCAGTGCGGCACGGGCATGAGGTTCGAGCTCGCGGACGAGGTCGACGTCGCCGGTCCACCGCTCGTATTCGTCCAGAAGGATGAGAAACAGCATCGTGGTGTCGTGAGCGCCGTAGTACGGCGTGTGCGGGATCTCGCCGAGCGTCGCCAGCTTGCCTTTGCGGAGCTCGTGCAGGATCTTGCCCGGCTCCGCATCGCGCTCTGGATCGTCCGCGTCTGCCTGGTATCGGGCCAGTGTGCGCAAAGTCGTGCGCGCGAGGTCCGCGTGGAACGGCAGCGCCTGGTAGGCGGCCAAGATGCTGTCGCGGCCGAAGACCGTCATAAACCACGGGATGCCGCCCGCGGGCATCGCTTCCTTGCTGCTCGGATCCGGTCGCAGGCGCAGCGAGCCGAGATCGGCGAGGCTACGACGGTAGATTCGCCGCAGATCGTCGGAGTCCGTCTCGATTTGCGGCGCACAGTCAATCCAGGCCTCGATCGTCTGCGCTTGTTGCGGCTCCGCCTTGCCGAATGAGTCGCAACGCAGGCGGGGCGCGCGCGTCTCACCCCCGATGACCGACGCGACGTCGATGCAGCTGTGCCACTGCTCGCGCGGCTCGAGGTCGAGCTCGAACACCGCGCGGTCTTCCCACAGTGTGCACGGCGCGCCGAACGTGATCGCGGTTCCACGGCGAAAGCTCCCGCGCTCATACCACAGCGTCGCGGTCTGGGCGTCGAGGTCGACCCAAAGCTCCCCGTCGTCGTCGAAAGCCGGATCCTGCGCCTCCATGACGTCCGCAAAATCGCAGGCGAAACAGATCTCGAGGCGGCCGCGGCGTCCCGACTCGCTGTGGTTCGTCACAGCGAGATCCTCATGCACCCCGTCCATCACGAAGCGGTCACGCACGATCGCGAGCGTCGACTCCTTCGATCCGGCCGGGGCAAGGGCGATCCGGGCGGAGAAGTAGTCGACGTTTCGGCTCGTCAAAACCTGCGCGGGCTCACCGTCGAAGAGCAACTGCCAAGTCGAGAGATGGCGAACGTCCTCGATGAAGAACCCTGAGGGGAAAGACGTACCGATGTCGCCCGAGCGCTCCGAGATGAAGAACGCCGAGCCGTCGAGCACCATCAGATCGTCACGCATGCTTACCGCGGAGCGCTATGTGTTCTCCTCGGCCGCCTTCCACGCGAGCTGGATAGCATCGGCGATCGCAACCAGCGTCAGCGTCGACGCCGCGAGGCGAGTGGCGCGCGGATTGGCGACGTAGCCGAGCCCGAGAGCGGTGGCGACCCACTGGCCGATGCAATACGGACAGACGAGAAGCTCGCCGATCGCGAGTTGCAGACCGTGGCCGCGCGGCTTCTCTTCGACTTCACCGTGGCCCGCCGACTCCTCGTACTCGGTGAAAGGTGCGCGCAAGAAACTCGTGACCTTGTCCTTCGCGATCAACCTGCTGAGCTTGAAAGTCGCGACCCCGAGCAGCGCGAGATCCCCAGCGGCTACCCGCTCCGGCAACGCCTCGCGCTTCGCGCGCAGACCGACGAGAGAGCCGACGATGACAGCATTGAACACCGCCACGAGACCTGCGTAGCCCGCGAGAGGGCGCTCTTCGCGGGGCGAGTACTTCGCGGTGACGTCGTGTGTGGCCATCATTCGCTTCTACCCGCGTGTACGCTCCCACGAAACGTCGTTTAGCGAATCGTTAGGGCTCGCAGCCCGGCTCGGCGGGACTGGGCGATACCTCGCGAGTACGCGTTCTGCTTGCTGATCTCGCCGGCGCTGTATCAGGTCGCAGCTATGCAGTGAAGTCACGCTTCTCGAAGAGGTAGTGCGAGACGAGCCATTCGCGACCGGCGCGAAAGCCCCAGACCTCGGAGCAGGCGAGAAAGAAGACGCGCCAATTCGCCCACCAGGCGGCGCCCGGCGATCCTCACTCGCCTCATGTCGGCAATGGCGACGGTGCGTGGGGCGCGGTCAAGGGCTTCGTCCACGCACGTCGGCTGGCTGTTCAACAACCTCGGCATGGAGCAAGGACGGATCTACGGCAAGGAC